>NZ_JBVIDX010000004.1:0-41035 GCF_055572155.1 Streptomyces sp. NPDC030814 | reverse complement strand
CGCCCGCCCGCCCCAGGAAGACGCTGTCGACGGGCTTGCCGAGCCAGGCGAACAGGCCCATGACGAGCAGCACGCCGTGCACCGTGGCCGACACGGTCGCGGCGGCGAACGTCCAGCGGAACCGCACGCTGAGGTAGATCAGCCGGGCCACGGCGGCGATGCCGCGCGCGATGAGCGCGTCCCGGCGCAGCTCCCTCCTCGGCCACTGCCCGACCCGACCGCGTCTGCCGCGGGGCGGTGTGCTGGTCGCCGACCGCGACCGGAGCCGAGCCGGCCGACGTGCCCACCGCCCCCGGCGTACTGCGGTGACCGGCCTGGTGTCGCCGGGAGACCCGGGCGGCACCAGGCCGACAGGCCCGGAGGTGGTCAGATGGCGAGGGTGGTGCCGTCGAAGCGGCTGAGAGTGAAGGCCGCGTCCTCCAGCGTGGCCTCCTTGGCCTCGCGCAGGACACCGATGGCGATCTCCTCGCCCAGGCGGACCGCCTGGGTGTAGTCGGTGCGCCAGTGGACGCCGGCCATGTTGCGGCCGGTGGCGATGTTGGCGGCGACCTTGTTGAGCTCGCCGCCGACGGTGAGCCGGTCGGCGTCCGGTCCGGTGTACGGCTCCAGGGCGGTGCCGTCCGTGGAGGGGACGACCGGGTCGGCCAGGATGTGCGACTCGTCGAACCAGGCTTTGAGGATGGTCACGCAGGCCCCGGCGACCGTGGCGTGTCCGGAACCGTACGAGGGGTGGGTCGGGCTGCCCTCCGGGAATGCCTGAGGCAGCAGGTAGCTGCCGTGCTTCTCGAAGACCCGCTTCACGGCGACGGAGTCCAGCACGCCGGAGTCGATCGGGTACTCGCGCTGCCCGCGCAGCTGCTGGTGGACCCGGCCGCCGAACTCCTCCGGGCGCAACCGCCGGTGCACGTACCACTTCTGGAACCACACCGCCTTCAGCGCGCGGGTGGCCACCTCGGTCACCAGCGAGAGGATGTGCGGTCCGCCGTACGTCCCGAAACTGATCTGGTTGCGGGAGAAGTTGTACGGATTGCCCGCGTCCACGGGCGCTTTGTTGCCCAGCAGGATGAGCGCGGCGTTGAGGTACGCCTCGTACAGCGCATCGAAGTGGACGTAGTGCGCCAGGTCGCGCGGGGTCTGGATGTAGCGCCGGGTGGCGAAGTCCCGCTCGTCAGGCTCGGGTTCGGAGCCGTTCTGCACCTCCAGCCAGTCGCCCCAGGTGGTCAGATGGTCGACCGGGCGGACCAGGGTGTCCTGCCGCTGGTCGATCAGCAGCGTGCCGTACGGGATGTCCTTGAGCAGGAACTGAGACAGGTACGGCCCGGCCAGATCCCCCCGGGTGTCCCCACGGAAGATGGTCTGCGGGGTGACCTGACCGTCCAGCTTCGGCGCCCGGAAGTCCGCCAGCCCGCTCAGTTCACCGGCCGCTTCGGCGACCAGGTCGCTGTCACCGAAGCGGGTGAACAGCACATCACGGCACAGCGCCATCCAGTACAGCTCGACGGCTTCGGCGGAGTTCTGCGCACTGTCGATGCGCGGCGCGGGCGGCATGGACAGCGCCTGGGCGTCCGGGCCCTGCGGGTCGAAGGCCAGCCCGGCCTGCGGGTTGGTCAGTTTGCGGGTGTCTGCGAGCGGGATCCGCTCGAAGTCCTCGTAGCTGCCCGTGGCCAGCGCCCGGCGGAGCAGGTGGTACGCGGCCGGGTCGACCTCTCCGAACTTGTTGTGCGGTAGCGCCTTGGAGTAGCTAGCGACGAAGGGGTGGTCCGTCTCCTCCCCGTTGGCGGCGTGGACCGGTACATGGCGCTGGAACTCCGCCTCGGCGGCCCGGACCCGCGCGTCGCGCGCGGCAAAACGACGATCACTCATACGAATCCCCCGTGTGTCCCCGTGTGTCCCCGTGAGTTGTGCGTGACATCGCACTCATCTCATGAGACATCAGGTATCCCGGATTCGTTGCCTGATAAATGGCAATGGAGGACATCTGCACAAATGATGGACAGGATTCCCTGTGGGGGCCTGGCGGCGATCGGGGTGGTGAAGCTCCCGAGGGATGCGGCGTGAGGAGGAGCGAGAAGGGCGGTGACGGGGCGACATGAGCGCGGGCGAAGGGACTCCGTATCCGACCTGGCCGGTCGAAGGTCCAGGCCGCCGGACCTTCTCGAGCGCACGATGCCGAGGCGTTCACAGCGCGACGTGCGGGGCCGCGCTCACATCGGCCCGGCCCCGCGTTGTCACTGGTCCCGATCCGGATCGGGACCGCTGCTCACATTCCTCCTGTGTACTCGAAGATGTAGAGCCCGTGGTCGCGGTCCGAGGCGGCGACGTACTCCTTGCCGCCCGACTCGAAGACCTGGGCGCCCCAGAAGTTGTTGCCGCCCTCGTCGATGTACCGGCCCACCTCGACGATCTCGTCGTCGACGATCTTCGCGACGCGCAGACCGGCGGCGTAGTACGAGAAGTAGAGCAGGTCGGCCCGCTTCTCCGAGACGGCCACCTCATGGATGGAGAGGTCGCCGGAGCCCGACGCGTGGGCGGGGTCGTGCGCCTCGGGAACGGCGTAGGTGTCCAGCTCGGTGAGCTTGCCGCTCTCATTGCGGTAGAGGTGCGCGTAGCCCCAGCCGTCGAAGTACGACGAGAAGGTCAGCCGGTCGCCCTTGGTGCCGAGCGCAACCGGCAGCTGCGCGGGGCCGGTTCCGGCCATGCAGGCCGCGTCGTCGTAGGCCTGCCCGAAGAGGGCGAAGCCCTGGCCGCGTGGTGCGACGCCGAAGGTGGGGATGTCGCCCTCGACGCTCATGCCGAGCGTCTGGTCGCAGGCGTCCGTGCCGGTGCGGTTGAAGACGAGCACCGCGTCGTAGCCGCCGGCCGCGATGACGCTCGCGACCTTCTCGCTGAAGGTGCACACGCCCCGTTCGACGACGGCGACGTCCACGGCGTTCGGGTCACCGGCGGGCACCGCAGGGTCGCCGGGACAGGCCCGGCCCGCGAAGACCGAGTCGCCGGTGATGCTCTGGCCCTCCTCCAGGCGCGTGGTGTTGCTGCCCTGGCTCGCCGTCAGCCCGGTGCCGTCGGTGAGGTTGCGGGCGGTGAGCGCGTACGGCCCGAAGTCCTCGTCGGCGCCGACGACGTACTTGTTGTCCAGGGTGAACTCGGCCTGGTGGGCGTTGCCTTCGGGCGCCACCTCGAATCCGCTCTCCAGCGCCTCGGGGTCGAGAGCGGCGAAGTCGGTGTCGCCGAGGTAGGTCGCCTTGGTCGGGTCGGTCACGTCGAGGGTGACGTAGCCGCCGTCCCAGTAGGAGGCGAGCATGATCTGCCGGCCGCCGATCTCCTTGACGACCATGTCGTGCAGGAAGATCTCGGTGAGGTTGGCGGGGGCGTTCTGGACGATCTGCGGGAAGGTTTCGTCGAGGTCGTACTCGGCGATGACCTTCGCCTTCTTCGGGTTGGTGATGTCGACGATGTCGACGTCGGGACCCTCTTCGTTGTCGACGATGACCGCGTACGCCTTGCTGCCCGCGTCCCAGGCGTAGACGCTGTGGATCTCGTTGGCGTCCTTCTTGCCCTGGCCCATGACCGTCTTGTCGCCCACGCCCTCCGCGAGCGGGGTGGGATGCGCCGGATCGCTGACGTCGTAGATGTTCATGCCGCCGAACCCGGCGGTGTCCTTGCACTTCTCGTTGTTGCTGACCAGCACGTCCCCGTTGAAGTACGGGGTGTCGATGTGCAGGGTCTGGATGCCCTCGCCGGGGTAACTGCCCTCCTTCGCCTGGACGAAGGCGACCTCCTTCGGCGCGGCGGGCTTGCGGATGTCCACCACGTGCACGCCGTTGTACTTGCAGGTCGCGCCGCCCCAGGCGGCCAGGTAGGCGTACCCCTTGAAGACGCCGACGTCGGCGATCTTCTCCGGTTCGACGTTCTTCAGGCCCAGTTTGCTGACGAGGCGGACGTTCTCACTGCCGGCGGGGAGATGGCCCTCGTCACCACCGTGCTGTTGGCTGTGGTGATCGTGTGTGGCCTTGGCGTTGTCGATACCGCCGTCGTCGGCGGAGACACCGTCATGTGCTCGGGCGACGCCGGCGAAGGAACCGGCGACGAGGCCCGCCGCCGCGAGACAACTCGCGGCACGTACGCGGACCCTCGCTCTGCCCATGGCTCTTCCCATGGCTCTCCTTGGTCTGAGAGTGAAGAAGGCGCGGGGGGCAGCCAGGGCAACTTAGTCTGTGCGAGACCTGTGAGGGAAGGGGTGTGGCGCCGCGTTGACGTGATCGTCTTCACCGTGACCTCGGACGGAGTGCCGGGGGCGGCATCTCGGCGGTCTGATGGATCCGGAAGCTCCCCGTGCACGCCCAGCGTACGGTGACGGACAGCAGCACGCTCGCACTCGCAGCAGGCGGCGGTCATAGCTCGCCCGGGGGGCGGACCGCTACGGCGTACCCGAGCAGCCGACCCGCACCGTGCCCGAGGTCTTCGCCGTCGCCGACTCCATCGCACCACGTGCCTCATCCGTCGCACCCGTCACCTCCGGGCAATGGTCGCGACACCGAGTACCGAGGTCATGACAGCCGATGGCACTGAAACGGTCAGGGGTTGGGCTCGTCGCGTTGTCTGCAGCCGTGCTGTCACCTCGTGCAGCGCGTCAGTGAAGCAGAGTTCCACGTCGTCGGGTCGAGGACCCCGGTTCGGGCTCGCCGCGGCCCGGGAGCAGCCGGGCCGCGGCGAGCAAGTGATCTGCGGGAGGGGCTCAGCTGCCGGTGAGGGAGATGGCCAGGTCCGTGATGTTCAGGGGGAACTTGGACGTGAGGGCGTCGGACACGAGCGTGGCCTCGCCGGTGAAGAGGTTGATGCTGTAGAGGGAGGGCCTGTTGGCGCCGGGGGCGGTGAGAGCGGCGAAGGCGGCGTTGCTGACCGTCTTGCCGCCCGACAGGGTGCTGAAGATGTCCATGCCCGCGTTGATCTGCGCGTCGATGCCGAGGCTGCCGGTCGGCGCCAGCGTGCCGTTGTTGGCCGGGGACTGGATGACGACCTGGTCGCTGGCCGTGTTGATGTCGAACAGCGTGGTCCCGGTGGTCCCGTTGAGGTCGTTGTTCGTGTAGGCGGCCGCGGAGACGCCCTTGGTCGTGCCCTCGATCGGCGGGGTGGTGAGGTTCAGGTCCTGGATGGTCGTGTGGTCGTTGAGGTTGTGCCGCAGGTTCTGGCCGTTGTCGCTGATCACGCGCAGCCGGTCGGCGGCCGGGTTGAAGTCGACGCCGAAGTTCGTGCCGTTCAGCGGGTACTGGAGCTGGGACACCTTGGTGATCACGACGTCCGCGGTGGCCGGCGGGGTCTTGATCGTGTAGATGCCGCCCTTGTTGCCGACGCCGTACATCAGGCCGTTCTGCACCCGGAAGTCGATGCCGATCAGAGCCGTGTCGCCACTGAGCCCGATGACGTCCCTGACCCAGTCGAGCACGTTCGGCCGGTCGGTGGTGAACGTGGCCATCTGGGTGCCGTCACCTGTGATCCCGAACGCGCGCAGGCTGGGAGTGGCGGCGGGAGCGGCCGAGCCACTGCCCGGCGCGCCCAGCATGAGCGCTGTCGACGTGGCCATGACCGCTACCGCCGCCGCGATTCTCTTTCTCGTTCCTGCTTTCACCGGCGTTTCCCTCCCGTTTGAAAAAGCACCATTGAGTGGCGCGCAGATGAGAGATTCACGTACCGATTCCCGCGCTGATCCCGAGTGGTGTCCGGAATGAATGCTGTGATGTTCCCCCACGGGCTGGTACGCGGTTCCCATTAAGGCCAGTTCACAGCGTCTCCACAAGTGGAACAGGCGTTGGGAATGCCCCGATCCAGGGATTTTGCGCACTGTGACAATCTGCCCCAGACGCGGTCGTCTCCGATGTGCGCAGAGTGATAAATGTCGTCCGGTTTTCCCCTGACGGCTTCTTCGACCGGAACGGCATGCTCGCGCCCATGGGGAGCTTCTTCGCCGAGCTGGCTCGGCAGGCGTCGGCCAACGCGCGCCGGGAGGTCGAGGCGTACGCGCGCGAGATTCCGGAGTTCGGGTTCCTGGACACGAACTCCCGGGCGCGGGCCGAGACGCTGGAGTACGCGTTGTGGTTGCGCCGCCGTACGGTCGAATTGTCCCCGGACAACAGCGAATTGAGCGACGACGACCTCGGCTACATCGCGGCGATCGGCGAGTCGCGGGCCACCGCCGGGATGTCGCTGGATGCACGGCAGCGGGTCCTGCGACTGCACACCTCACTCATGCTGCGCGAGATCAACGAAGCGACCGAAGCTCAGCGTGGCGTCGGCGTCGACGAACTCATGCGGATGATGAGCTGGTTCGCCCCGCAGGGAGAACGCGGTATCCGTGCCTACAGTCAGGGATTCGTCACGGCGCTGCGACACCGTCTCCCGTACGTCGAGCAGGCCGGCCTGCTGGCCCGGTCGTTACTGAACGGAGACCCCATATCGGCGGAACTCGCTTCGGCCCTGCGCATGGAACTGCCCGAGCGCTGCGCAGTGACGGTGATCCGGGTCCCGGACCGTCCCGCCGGCGATCGCGACCTGGAAGGCGAGATCGAGTCGCTGGTGAAAACCCACCACGCGCCGATCACGTGGTGCCCGGGCAAGGGAAGCAGGAGCGGTGAGCTGATCGCCCTGATTCCCCTGCATCCCGCCACACCCCCGGCGTCTCCGGGGCCCAGTACCGCCGAGACCGTACAGCCGCACGCCGTACCCGACCTCGTATCCGATCTCGTACGGGACTTCGCCCAGGCTCTCGGTCGCCCCTGCGCCGCCGGCACGGCCATCTCACCGCTGTCCGAGGTTGCCGACGCCCTCGACCTGGCCCGGCGGATCAGCAGGGCGGCGCCGCTGCGACGGGCGTCCGCTCGGCTGCGGCCGCACACGGTGTCGGACGTGTTCGTCGAGCTCGCGCTTGCCGACGCGCCGTTCGTCGACGAATGGCTCCACGCCGTGGATCGGAGCCTGCAGCCCGGTCCGGACCTCCTTGTCACGCTTGACGCGTACTATCGCCATGACATGCACCGCGGCGCCACGGCGGCAGCCCTCAACGTCCACCCCCGCACCCTGGACTATCGCCTCCGCCGGGTGCGGGAGCTCACCGGCGTCGATCCCGGCTCGACGCGCGGCGTGCGCATTTTCAGCTCGGTCGTCACGCGGCGCCTGTCGGAAGCGTGGCACTGAACCGGGCGATCATCCAGAGCCGAGATGCGTGCCGAGGCGGGCGGCTGGAGGGTACGTGGCCCCCGGTGGCGCGTCGGCCGCCGTCATGAGGTTCTGACGGCGGCGCCTGCGGGGCATCGTACTGTCCGACCTGTGCTGTCGTGGTTCGGCTGAGGTGCGGTGCGGTGAGGCCGAGTTCAAGGCTCGGGGCTCGCGTTACTTGCTGGTGCAGGGTGCGGCAGCTTCCTGGCCCGCAACGCTGCCGATCGGTGACGCCGCGAAGCCGGGCTCGTCGAGTGCCGCGGGAAGAGACAGGACGCGCCTGAGGGAGGCGGGCATGGCATCCGGACTTCGGCCTCCGGCTGTCGCTTCGCCACCGTCGGCTCCGTCTGGCCGCTCGCGGCGACGGCGGCCGAGTCGGCGGCCCACCGCACGGCGGCCGCACACCCCGGTCGATGGGGTCACCAGGTTCGTCGCGTGACTTCATCGCTCGAGGAGGGGTGCTTCCCCGCTTCGCTCACGCCCAGCCGATGTCGCAATAGTCCTTCAACGGCCAGTGCGGCGGCGTCCGCTGCACAGCCATCCGCGCGTGACCGCGGCTTCCGAGCCGTCCGCACCCCCGGTGTTGATCAAAACTTTGGTGATCCATAAGGTGCTCACGTTTCCGACATGCCACGTCAAAGAAGGGTTCACGTGCGCAGACGAATACGGTTGGCGGGCGGCCTGGCCGTCCCGACCCTCCTGGGGCTCTCGCTCCTCGCTCCCACCACGGCCGAGGCGGCCGTCGTGACCTCGGGTGACTACAAGGCGGTGTTCAACTACACCAAGCCGGGCAGCACCACCCTGGACCACGCCATCCTGAGCGACCTGGCCGAGCTGATCGACTTGGCGGCGAACGGTTCGACCATCTACATGGGGATGTACCACTTCAACTCTCCGGACCTCAAGACGAAGCTGCTCGCCGCCCAGAACCGCGGCGTCACGCTCAAGATCGTCTCGGAGAAGGCGAACGAGGCCGGCACCCTGAAGTTCACCGACGCGGAACTGACGGGCAACTCCTCGTGGACATGGTGTTCCCAGGGCTGCCTCGGCAACGGCTCGGACGACACCACCGCCATCAACCACGACAAGTACCTCGTCTTCACCGCCCTGAGCGACGGCCGCGCGAACGTGGTGTGGCAGAGCTCCGAGAACCTTTACCGGACCCAGTCCGGCGAGCTGAACAACGCGCTGGTCGTCTCGAACAACGCGACCCTGGCCGGGCGTTACATCGCGCACTTCCGCGACCAGGTCAACCACGCGGGCGACGCGCTGCACACGACGTACGACTACACCACGGGCAACACCACCGCCCCGGTCGAGGCCTTCTTCTTCCCGCGGAACACCGCCTCCGACGCGACGCACTACGGCAACGCCGACATCGTCGCGTCCTTCATCGATCAGGTCGACTGCGCGAACAGCGGCCGCATCCGCATCTCCGCCGCCGAACTCGACGAGCGCTCCTCACGGCCCGCGATCTACACGGCCCTGGAGGCCAAGCAGAACGACGGCTGCACCATCGAGATCAACGGCCGCGAGCACAGCGACCCCAACAAGGACGGTGACAACGCGGGCGTCAACGAGCTCACCGGGCTGAACATCCCCGTCTACGGCAACCGTCCCGGCGGCTGCCGCTACCGGACGGACGAGGCCAGCTGCAACCGGGGCACCACCCACTCCAAGTACCTGCTCACCGAGTGGAAGAAGACCGACGGCACCCAGGTCCGGCACGTCTACACCGGCTCCCACAACTGGACCAAGGGCTCGCTGCAGCGCAACGACGAGACCCTGCTGAGGATCGACGACCCGACGATCTACCAGGCGTACGTCGACAACTTCAACGCGGTTCGCCAGGGGACCTACGACATCAACTCCGATGTGTACGGCTCCACCTCCCAGCACTACTCGCGCGTCAACGTGAAGCCCGAAGGGGACCAGCACTACAGCGCGGTCGCCTCCGGCGGTACCACAGACACGTACACCGCCGTCGTGTACGAGGACGGCGACCGTCACGACTCCTCGGACACCGAGCTCGGCACCGACGTGTACATCCGCATGTACAAGGACGGCGTGCCGCTGTGGGACGAGAAGAAGCTCAGCACCAGCGGCACCAACACCACCTGGTCCAACCAGAAGCCCGACGTGGGCGTCGACGACAACGGCAACGCGATCGTCGTGTGGACCGCCGACGACGACGGCAACAAGTTCGGTGACATCGCCGTGCGCAAGGTGACCCCCGCCGGAACCGTCACCACGCTGGCCCGCCCGCACGCCTCCGGCTCCGGTGACCAGCTGCGGCCGACGGTCGCCGTCGCCGACGACGGCGCGTACACCGTGGCCTGGGAGTCCACCGCCGACGGGTCCACCCTGAACCAGGTCTATGCGAGCGGCTGGTCCGGCACCGGCACCCTGCGCTACCAGGACGTCCAGGTCAGCACCATCAACTCCGGCGCCGCCGGCACCAACCGGCGCCCGGACGTGGCCCTCGACGACGCCGGCAACGCGGCGATCGTCTGGGAGGAGGACGCGGACGGCAACGGCGGCATCAACATCGGCCTCGCCAAGCTGAACACCACGGGCGGCTCCGCGGTCGCGCGCAAGGTGGCCAACTTCCTCACCGACGGCCAGCAGACCAGGCCCGCGGTGGCCCAGGCCGGCGACGGCCGCATGGTGGCCACCTGGGCGGACGAGTACACCACCGGCTCCGGCACTGTTGTACGCAAGGACCGGGTCCACCACCGGATGTTCTCGGCCGCCGGCGCGCCCACCGCCGCCGAGGCACCCGCCACCGAGGAGGACAACAGCACCACGGACGACCCGGACTACGTGCCCTCGGACCGCCCGATCGGCGTCCAGGCCGACCCCGACGTGACGATCTCCGACAACGGTGACTTCGTCGTGGCCTGGAAGGAGGCCTTCGTCGACGGCCTCGACGACGTCTGGGCCCGTGGCTTCAACTTCGACGGCACCACGACCTCACGTCTGCCGGTGCTCCGGATGAACGTGGTCACGGGCGGCGGCCAGGGCGGCGCCGCGGTGGCGCTCGCGCCGAACGGCCGGCTGTCCCTGACGTACTCGGACGACTACGACATGAACGGCTTCAACGACATCCGACTGCGGGACGCGTTCGCCAACAAGTAGGCGCCGCCCGACGAACCCGCGACCGGCGGCCCGGCCCCTACCCCTCAGACGGGGGCCGGGCCGCCGGGCTGTCCGGGGCGATGGCGGCGGCTTCGCCGACGTCGCAGGCCGCGCCGTGAGGGGCCGGTCAGCGACGGCCACGCTCAAAAACGCTACGACATGGAGCGAAACTGCAGGTCATCGACCCCGTTTCGATTCCTGCCCGGCTCTTGACTCTACTGACCTACTGGGGAGTAACCTCCTCCCGGCCTCCCCCCACAGAGCCGATCACCCGAGGTACGCGTTGAAGAAGTACGTGCTTTCCGCCGTCGTGAGCACTCTGCTCGCGTTCACGTCCGCCGCTCCGGTCCACGCCGCCGGTTCATCGACTTTCGGCCCCTCCAGCCACCCTGTCCTGTTCGTCCACGGGTACAGCTCGTCCGGCTCCTACTGGAACACCATGGCCGACGCCTTCCGCGCCGACGGCTGGCCGTCGTCCCACCTGGACCAGTGGAACTACGACTGGCGACAGTCCAACGCCACCACCGCCCAGCAGCTGGCCGCCGAGGTGGATCGCCTGCTCGCTGCCACCGGCGCATCCCAGGTCGACATCGTCACCCACTCCATGGGCGGGCTGTCCAGCCGGTACTACGCCAAGAACCTGGGAGGCAGCGGAAGGATCGACGCCTGGGTCTCGCTGGCCGGCCCCAACCACGGCACCGACTGGGCCAACGGATGCGGCTATACCTCGTGCTTCGAGATGCGCATTGGGTCCACCTTCCTCACCTCGCTGAACTCCGGGGACGAGACCCCGGGCACCCCGCGCTACGGCACCTGGTGGTCGCCCTGCGACACCGTCATCAACCCGGACAGCAGTGTCTCCCTGAGCGGTGCGACGAACACCCAGACCGCCTGTCTCTCTCACGTCGCCATCGGCTCGGACCCGACCGTCTACGGGCAGGTGCGCGACTTCGTCAACGGCTGAGGCGTCGCCTCATCACCGGGCAGTGGGGCCGACACTGCCCGGTGGGGAGCGCGCACTCCGCGGAACGCCGGGTCACTGTCCCGCGGCGGCGCCTCCGGGAGCCGGGCGAACGCCAACGTCAAGGCACCCGCGGGGGAGCAGAACCCCATGTCGCTCCAACCCCGGCGGTGGCACGGGGATCGCCTGCGGTCAGCCGCGCTCCAAGGCGCCCGGCTTGGTCCGACGGGGCGTCCGCGGGGATGGGAGGGCCATCGGAACTGGAGCCGACGTGGATTCGGTCGGGTTGTTTGCGGGAGGCCCAGACGCCTTCCTGCTCGTAGCCCCACCTGACGAGCCAGTTCCCGCGCCCCCTCAGCCCCGCCTCGAGCAGCCGCGCAACCGCTCCTGCCGGCCAAGCACAGCAATGAGCCCCCTACCAGCGGGTCAACCCGCAGGCAGGAGTGGTTGTTGCCGGCCACTGTTGAGCGTCCGCGGACGGCCCAGGCCCAGGGACGGCCCAGCCATGGGCCCCATGAACCGCGTCAGCCAACGGATGCGGCCCGCCATTCGGCGGTGATGCAGCCCTCTTCCATGTCCCACCACTCCCTCGCCACACCGTGCTTGAGGAGCCGCTGCACCTTGGCGAGATCGGCGGTGGGCGGGACGTCCAGGGCGACCATGCGGAACCGCTCGATGCCCTCGCCACAGACGCCGAGTTCGTGAAAGGCATTGAGCACGCTCTGCCGTGCGGCTCCAGAGCCGCCGTCACGGAGCACGATGAGGCGGATGGTGCAGTTCTCGGAACGCTGTACCACCTCGCCGGCCCAGCGCAGGCCCTCCTCGTCGGGCTCGGTGGCCACGACGTCCCCGCACGCGATGCCTCGGACGAACCACGGGATGTTGTCGAGCCGCGCGGTGCCGTCGCCCTGGTCGACGGCCCACAGGCTCTCCACCGATGCCGGGGGCCAGTCGTCCTGGATCTCAAGCCGAAAATGCACCTTCACGTACCGGCCTTCGGGATTGGTCATGGAGCCCAGGATGCACAGTCCTGCCGCGCCTGCCGCAGCTGGGGGAACGGAGGCACCTATGCCCAAGCCGGCGAAAGCCAGCCACGACGGCGGGTGCGCGACCGACCATGCGCGGCGTGTGTCTCGCTGCACCCCCACCGGCCTCAGCCCCGCTGCCATGTCGTCGACCAGGCCAAGCTGGGACGGCCGCCCCGTAACGACGGTGCCTGAGCCCCTCAGCTCGGGAAACTGAGGTGATCCGACGCTTACCTGCTGAGCGGTATAGGTGCCTGGCTGGTGCGAGGCCATTTCATTTCCCGGTGTTTCCCGGTGTTTCCCGGTGTGTCCCGGTATTCCCCGGTGTGTCCCGGTATTCCCCGTGGTCCCCTGGACATCCGGCACGGGCCTGGCGCGACCTCTTCGCTCGCGGTCGGCCGGCGCAAGGCATCGGGTCCGCCACGATCGCGGCGGACCCTACGCCTTTACCGTTTTACCGTGGTAGCCGTTACCGTCGGCTCGGCCCCCACCAGCCCGCCGGCACCGCGGACATCACTTCACCACGATGTTGTCCCCGGACGACGTCGACGGCCCGGTGGTGGTGTTCCCGTAGTACACCCAGCGCCACGTACCCGTCTTGGAGGCCTTCACGGTCGTCCTCAGATCACCCGAGCCGTTCGCGTATACCTTCTTCACCGTGGTGTAGGAGGCGGTGCCGGCAGGCTTGAACTGCAGGCTCACCAGGCGGCCTCCGTAGGAGGCGTACTTCCTGGTCTCCCAGTTGGCCCGCGTGAGCTTCCCGGTGACGGTGATGGTCCTGTCCTTGGACACCGGTTCGGGCGAGGCGTTCACGGACAGGCGGGAGTTGCGCTTGACGCGGACCGTCAGATCCTTGTCGTCGGTGTCACCGCCGCCGCCCTCGAAGTGCACCTCGGCCCCGACCTTCCAGAGCCCGGCCTCGCTGTTACGCATGTCCCACACGCTCGGGTCGAAGTACATCGTCTCGTTGAAGTCGCAGACGCCCGAGCTCACCTTGATGCAGTCGCTCGTCTCGACGGCGTGCCACAGCCGATCACCCGCGCCACCCCGGTACAGGAACACCGCCGGCCACTTCCACTTGTGAGTGGTCGCCATCCGGAAGGAGGCGGGCACCGCGACCTCCTTCGACACCCCGATCACAATCGGCCTGCCGCCGTTCACCTGGACACGGGTGAACGAGGCCCCACCCTCGGCCGCCCCGGCCGGCGCTGCAGCCACGGCCGTGAACGCCGCCGCCGCACCACCGGCTACGACGACTCTCCAGACCCGCTTCCCCACCTGATCCCCAATCTCCTTACGGAAAACCACCGAAGGCTCACTCCTCCAGCGCCTTACAGACGGCCAGCATCCGCATGGGGTTGTACACCCGCGAATCACAATGGGGCATCAGACAGTCCCCGCCTTGCGCGAGGCGAGAGGTCGGTACGGTGCCCGGGATCCCGGCGGCCGCCAGGAGGCTCGCGGTGGAGGAACCCCTCCCCAGTGGGCCATGCATGGGCCGAGGGCGGCTTGCGGAGGCATCCCCCTCGCAGGCGTTGGTCAGCGCGACGGACAAGTACCGCGGAGCACGGGAGAACTGCTCAGCGGGAACAGGCATTTCGTCGAGCAGCACGTTCATCCCGGAGACACGGTCGAATAGGTGAACACCAGCTGCGGACACAGGCAATCTTGCACGTCACCGGAAGCATGATGCCACCGCTGCCGGTGATGCCGGGTGGGAAACCGTGCAAGGTCGTGAGTGCTCTCCGTCCAAGGACCATAGCGACCTGCGACGTTGTCGTGTCTCCATCCGGAGTGCTAGCTCACGTGGGCTGTCCGGGCACACGAACTGGCGCATCCCTGCGCGTGAACCCTCCTGGCCGCTTCGGACAACAGGGGGTGGAATGCACTCCACTCCTACTGCACGAAGAAGCGAGGGCCTCGTGGGGGATCCACCCACCGACGACGCGCTGGTCATCCAGGAATCCCTGGAGCAACCGGAGATATTCGCCAGGCTCTACGACAGACACGCCGCCGAGATCCACCGGTATGTGATGCGCCGGCTGGGCGACAGTCACGCCGACGACATCACGGCGCAGACCTTCCTCATCGCCTTCCGCAACCGCGCCCGCTACGACGTCGCGCGCGCCAGTGCCCGGCCGTGGCTCTACGGCATCGCCAGCAACCTCATCGGCAGCCACCGCCGCTCCGAAGTGCGGGCGCTGCGGGCGCTGGCCCGTACCGGCGTCGACCCGGTGGCCGAGTCCTGGTCGGAACGGGCCGACGAGCGCGTGACGGCCGAGGCCTCGCAGCAGGCGCTGGCCGGGGCGATCGCGGCCTTGCCCGGCAAGGACCGGCATGTGCTGCTGCTGGTCGCCTGGGCGGACTTCACCTACCAGGAGTGTGCCGACGCCCTCGGGGTGCCGGTCGGCACGGTCCGCTCCCGGCTGAACCGGGCGCGGCGCAGGATGCGTACGGCGCTCGGCGCCGACCCCACCCTCGTAAACGACCACAACGGGGCGGTAACCCATGGATGACATGACCAAGATGCACGAGTTGCGCGCCGATGCGCCCACGCCGGACCGGGTGCGGCTGGTTCCTGGCAGGCAGAAGCTGCTGGGAGCAGCGCAGCAGGGCTCTGCCCGCAGGATGCGGCTGGACTGGCGCGTGACGGCTGCGGGGGGCGCCGCGACGGTGGTCACCATCGCGGTGCTGGTGACCATGCTCGTCGGTGGCGATGGACCCGAGCGCGGCGTGCAGCCTGCCGGCCCGGACCTGACGTCCGCGACGGCACTCCTGGAGCAGGCGGCGGAAGTGGTGTCGCAGCAGCCGGATCTGCATCCGCGCGACGGCCAGTGGGTCTACCTGAAGACCGCGCAGTGCCAATTCGGAGCGTCGGACGCGGCGCCCGACGCCAAGCCCGAGGTGAGCGAGGAGTGGGTCCAGTACGACAGCCCCGTGAGGGAGGACGACAAGGACGGCGACAACGAGCCCTCGCAGCGGCGGCTGTATCGCCTGCTCGCCTCGCTGCCGGACGACCCCGCCGAGATCCGGAAGCAGGCGGCGGACATGTTCCCCATGGGCAAGGACACCGGCTTGACGGGTGAGCAGCTCGAGACCTTCGCGCTCCTGGCGACCCTCGACGAGGCCTATCCCGTGCATCCGCAGGGGATGGCCAAGCTGTACCGGGCCCTGGCCGCGGACCCTGGGATCGAGGTGGTCCCGCACCTGGTGAAGGACCCCCTGGGGCATGACGCCATCGCCATATACCCGGACCTGGGCAGCAAGGCCGTTCAGCGTCGGGAGTACCTCCTCGACCCCGACACCTTCCAGTACCAGGGGAACCAGTCGGTTGCGGTGCGCGACTACGAGGAGAAGTATGAGGACGGCTCGTCGGCCGGGCGCTCGCACAAGAAGGGCGAGGTCACATTCTGCGAGATGAAGATGACCCAGTCCCTCGTCGACCGGGACGGCGAGAAGCCCTGAACCGACCTGGTGGAAAAGGGCGCTCCCTTCCGGCGCACCTCCTTCGGCCGGGAGTGGCGGCGCGCCCGGACTGTCGCCGGCCTCCCGGACGGCTTCCGCTTCTACGGCCTTCGTCACACCGGCCACACGCTCTCGACCCGTTCAGGCGCGCGGTCCTGCGGGTCGGATCACACCGCTGTTGACCGTGGCTGTCCGCTCTTACGGGCTTACGGGCTTACGGGCACGGATTGGGTACGGCTTCGAAGAACGGCGGATCGAGCGTGTGCACGAACGAGTGTGGCGCCTGGCTCTGTTGGTTCGTCGGTCCGGCTCGGGGAGCCTTCGCGAGTGCACTGGGCTCCGACGCATTACGCCCCTGCGCTCCGGGATCGACTGTCGTGCCTCCCTCGGAACTGCCTGCCCGGCTTTGGCGCCGTCACCGTTGAGTGTCTGTGTGCCGGGGAACGGGGAGGCTCAGGCCGCGACGGGAAGCGGAGCGGAGGAGGTAAAGGGGTGGCGGAGTGTGGTCTATTTCAACAACCCCTGCCCCGGTAGCCTCACCTGTGGCCAGTAGCGCACCATCCCCCCACCCCCCAGGTATGCGTGCCGGCGTGGACGACACCCGCCTGTTTCTGCCCCTGGCAGCCGGGTGACTCTCCCCCCGTTCGCCGCCTCTAGGAGGATCACGGTGAAAGTTCGCACCAGAAGCTCGGCGGTCATCGGCGCCCTCTGCCTCGTCGCTTCCCTCGCTTTGACCACGGCGTCTGCTGACGAGATCAGCTCCCCACGCCAGGCAGCAAAGGTCGTGCTCAAGAAAGTGGCAACGGCCCGGAATCCATCCGCTGGCACCGCCGGTCCCGGTGGCACGGTCTGGATAGCCGAACGCGCGGGCAAGGTAAGGGTCTTGGGCGACGAAGGGCTCGGCGACCCCGTCATCGACATATCCGGCGAGACCACCACCAACGGCGAACGTGGCCTGCTGGGCATCGCGTTCGACAAGGAGTTCGCGCACTTCTACATCTCGTTCACGAACCTCCAAGGCACCAGCACCGTGGACGAGTTCGCGGTGCGGGACGGCAAGATCCAGCCGGGCACCCGGCGCACCGTCCTCACCCAGCCACAGCCCTACGCGAACCACAACGGCGGCGACATCGCGTTCGGCCCCGACGGCTACCTCTACGTCGCGCTCGGCGACGGAGGCTCGGCCGGCGACCCGCACGGCAACGGGCAGAACCTCGGCACGCTGCTCGGCAAGCTGCTGCGGATCGACCCGAGCGGCGGCAAGCCCTACGCGATCCCGCCGGGCAACCCGTTCGTGGACGACCCGAACGCGAAGGACGAGATCTGGGCGTACGGGTTGCGCAACCCGTGGCGGTTCTCCTTCGACGCGGGTACGGGCGATCTGCTGATCGGGGACGTCGGCCAGAGTGCCTGGGAGGAGATCGACCGGGCCCCGGCGACCAGCAAGGGTGGCGAGAACTACGGCTGGTCCCAGATGGAGGGCAACCATCCCTTCCGGGGCGGCACGGAGCCCGCGAACCACGTACCGCCGATTTACGAGTACGACCGCAGCGGGCCTGGCTGCTCGGTGACCGGCGGATACGTCTACCGAGGCGAGGCGATCCCGGACCTCAAGGGCCAGTACGTGTTCAGCGACTACTGCGACGGCACCGTCCGTGCTCTGCGGATGGAGAACGGCGAGGTGACCGGCGTGAGCAACCTCGGAGTCGACGGCGGCCGGGTCGTCTCGTTCGTGCAGGGAGGCAATGGCGAGCTGTACGTACTCGACCTGCGCGGCAGCGTCTCCCGCATCGACCCGGCGGAACGACCGACGGATGAAGAAGCCGCCGAGTAGCCGGAATCACCCAGGTCGGCTGGATCACCTCCGGGATCGCCGAGACTGGCGCGTCGAGCAGCATTCCCGTCCTCGCGGGTGCCGGTCTCGCGGTCACGGCGGTCGGTGCCGCCGCGGTCTACTGCGCGCACAGGCGCCTCACGAGCGAGGAGAGGTGACGATCAGTCAGTGACCCCACTCGAGCAGAGCAGGCCGCCCGCAGTGCCGCGGGCGACCTGCTCTGCTTGGCTACGGACGGCCGGAGTGCAGCCCCCCAGCCACCCCGGGGCCCGTGCCCCGCGAACTCACAGACGCGAAGCGTCAGTTGCTGACGGAGGTGGACGGCGCCACCGGCCGGGTCGTCCTGAACAGACGGGCCGCTGAGGTGACGCGGTCCACGCCTTCGCGAGGTCTCTCAGCCGGCGGTACGAGGATGCGACTCGGTTTCCCCGCCGTCATCTGTCAGCGCGATCATCCCCTTCGCCAAGGCCGCCTCTGTCGGCGCCCGCACCGACGGCGGCGATGGCCGGCGCCGACGGGATAAGTCCTCGGCCCGACGAAGACGACGAAATGCGCCCCCATCGAAGAGATGAGGGCGCATTCGTCAGCTTCGCCTACTTGAGTGGTGTACCACCCGACTTGTGATAAGCGATCGTCTTGCGGATCAGGTTTCCGCCGTCGGTCTCGGGCGTCGTCTGCTCCGTCCACCCCGCCCCGAACAGCAGGCCGGCGATGTGGGCGTTCGCCACCTGGTCCATGTGGGCGAAGAACCAGTCCACCTTGTCGTCCTTGTAGTGGTCGGGCGTGTTGTTCTGCGCCATGTTGCCCACGGGGATCTGCCACAGGACCACCGGCTTGCCCACGGACTCGGCCATCGTCTTCCAGAACTTCAGCGACGCGGCGGCCTTCTGGTCGGTCCAGTAGGTGTCACGGCTGCCGTGGGCCGGCAGCGCGTACCAGCCCGCGTCGCGGTCCGACACATCGGTGACCAGGAAGTCGGCGTTCTTCGCCCCGAGGTCCGCGTAGTCCTTGACGCACTTCTGGAGGTCGGTCTCCCAGTCGAAGCAGGAAAGGTGCAGCCCCACGGTGGCGTTCGGCGCGTACTTGCGCGTCATCTGAATCAGGCACTGGGCGAGTCCGGCGGCGCTGTTCTCCTGCGATCCGCAGTCCGTCGGGTTGGCGCCCGAGACCTGTGCGGGAACCTGGTGCAGATTGCCGAGCGTCCGGGCGAAGCCCCAGAAGTCAGGCTCAAGGTCGATCGCGTCGTGCGACTTGCCGATCTTCTGGAGGAAGAAACGATAGTCGTTCAGGTACCGGGTGAGCAGGTCACGCCGGTTGATGGCCTTGACCTCGCCCGGACCGTCGCCCTCGCCTGCCGCATCCCCGAGGTCGCGCAACGAGTACCAGGTCCAGAGCATCTTCTGCGGACGCGGGCTGCCCTTGTACGTCGCTTGGGCCGCCACGCTGTCCCGCCAGGTCACGTAAGTGCCGGGCGCCGTGGTGCTGCCGTTCCAGCAACCCCACCAGCCGGACCACGCGTCCTTGCAGCGCGCTGCCGTGTAGTAGTCCGACGAGGGTGCGGGCTGGCTGTGCACATAGGCGTATCGCACGTCGAACGGCGCGGCGTTCGCCGAGGCGTCAGTCATCGAGCCGCCGATGAGCACCGTGTCACTGCCCATGAAACGCTTCGTCGACGTGCCGTTGGTGGCGGCCGGAGACGCCGGCGGCGACGCCGGGCTCGGAGCCTGGCTCGCCGGAGTGCTGGCGCTGGGCGTGGGCGTGCTGCCGGAGTTCCCCGGGTTCTCGGTGCCGCTGACGCTACCGGCCGCGACGAGCTTCCACTGCTGGTTGGCGCGGCCCCGGTCGCGCTTCTGGACGATGTCGCCCCCGTTGGCCTTGGTGGCGTTCTCGACACCCACAACCATGCCACTGAAGCGATTGACCAGACGCACGTAGCCGTCCGAGGACTTGGCCAGTTTGAACTGCTGGTTGGTGCCGTTCAGGTCCTTCCACTGCACGATGGCGGAGCCGGCGGCCTTCGACCAGCCGAAGTCGTCCAGCACCTTGCCGGAGTTGCGGTTCTCCAGCCGGTAGTACCCGTCACCCGATTCGATGAACCGCCACTGCTGGTTGGCCCCCCCTTTACGGCTCCACTGCTCCACTTTCGCGCCGTCCTTCGTGGCCACGGCACGGTTGTCCAGCACCTTGCCGCTGTTGCGGTTGACCAGGACGTACCACTTCTTCAGATTCAGGGTTTCCTGCTCCGCCGAAGCCTGGTTGACCACGACAGCCGAGCCGGCCACGACCACCGTGGCGAGACCCGCCCAGAGACCCCGCCGCGCGAGCAACCGACGGCCACGATGCTTCGGGCGATCACCGCGCGCGCCGCCGTCGGCGCGGTGGCCGCCGACGCGGGACGCCACCGGTGACGTGGGTGGGCCTGGGACATGTCTGTGCTCTCGTTCCAGGGACATGCCTGTGCTCTCGCTTTCAGCCGTTGCATCTGACCGGACCGCTTGGCCGGACAGCGCTTAGTGGTCCGAGAGGCCGAAAAGGTTGCCGCGAAGATCCACAGATTTTTTCGCCTTGACCGCTCCCCGTTCGCTGCGCAGCACGGCAGGCCTGACGCCGGCGGTGGCGAACGCCTGATGCTGGTCGGGGAAGGTGGGGGACAGCAGCGCGATCCCGGCCCGGCAAGGCCGCTCCGAGCGCCTCGCCGACCTTGCGGCAGCCACCGGTAGCACCCACTGTCCGTGCGGCACCGGTGGTCTGTTGCCTCGACGCCGGCCCCTTCGACGCCCACGGCATTCCCGCGCTGCCCTTCCCCACGCCTGGGGATGACCCACTCTGGCAGTGGGCCCGCCGATCCAGCTCTGGCAGTGGGCCCGCCGATCCAGCAGCCTGTGGGCCCTGAGCAAGATCGGGCCCGATGCGCTTGCGGACCACCTGGCCGCCCCACGAGAAGCCCACCGTCCTGGACCCCACCCGTGACGGTCGCCCACCCCGCGTACCGCCGGAGACCGGGCGAGCTGCGCGAGATGGGCGGGCTGCGCGAGATGGGCGGGCTGGTCGGCTCGTACGAGCCTCACTCACCGGCCCAGGGCCGACAGTGGTGCTGATCGATACCGCTGGGAGGGACTGGTCTTTGCAGACCGCCTGGAAACGCGACCGCTGATCACCCCCACACAGCAAAAAGGCCCGGGTCTCTGACCTGGGCCTTGATCATGGAGCACCGGCCGAACCGGGCCGCGCCATCCCGGCCCGCGTCCCCGTCAACGGCGACATCAGGACAGTCCTGGAGCAACTGCTCACCGCCCTGCCCGAGGACACACACGCCTCCCCGGGCCGCACGGAGCGCCTCCTCCAGGACATCACCGCCCTCGACGCCGCCGTCGACCGCATGGCACTCGACGACAGGGCCCCGATCCATCCCGCCCGCGTCATCCGCACCGCCCGCTCCGTCTTCCCCCGCGACACTGTCCTCGGCGTCGACGTCGGCGCCCTCGCCCAGCACATCGGCGGCGCGTTCCCCTTCTTCCGCGTCTACCGACCGCGCTCCGTCATCACTTCGTCCAGCTTCTACGGCATGGGGTTCGCGGCCGCAGCCCTGCCCGCCGCCCGCCTGGTCCACCCGCGGCGGCCCGCCCTGTGCTTCGTCGGCGACGGCTCCTTCCAAATGGTCATGAACATCGTGCCGATGGCCGCCCAGTACGGACTCGCAGTCACCTGGTGCGTGCTCAACGACGACGCCCTCGGCTCCATCCGGGACCTCCAGGAACACACCTACGGCAACCGCATCCAGGACACCGAGTTCCCCTTCCGGCCCGACTTCGCCCGCCTGGCCGAGGCCTGCGGCGCGTACGGCGAACGCGTCGACGACCCGGCCGCCGTGCCTGACGCCCTGAAGCGCGCCCTCGCGGAGAACGCGGCCGGCCGCCCCGCCGTCCTGGACTTCGCCGTCGCGCGCACCCGGCTCGCGCAGACCAGGGAGCACTACTTCACGACCCACCCGCAGGACGACTGATCGGCGCCCGCTTCGGGCCCTCCGAAGCGGGCGCCGACCCAGGGCTCCTTGTCAGCCGGCGTCGGGGATCCAGCTGCCGTGGAAGCCGAGGGGGACCCGGGCCGGCAGGTGAACGGTGGCCACGGGATCCCCTGTGATGTCCTGGGCGGACAGGATGACCAGGTCCGTGGCGGAGCGCTCGGGGTTGTGCGCGAACGCCAGCACGTGACCGTCGTCCTCGGCCACGCCGCCTGCCGCCTGCACGAAGACCGGCTCGCCGAGGGCCTGCCCCCGGCCGAATGTGCGGATCTCCTGGGTGCCGCGGTGCAGGTCGTGTTTGATGATCCGGTTGGAGAACGCGTCGTCACCGAGTTGGTCGAGTTCACGGATGCCGGCGAAGGACTCCATCAGATCGGTGGTGGCCGCCGTGTAGCCGTAGCGGTACGGCAGCGAGATCAGCCGGTCGTTGATCCGGGGGAACTCCTGCGGCCGGTCGTCGAGGCGCTGCACGGCGGCCTTCCCCGCGGCCGGGTCGAGGGTGTAGCGGTCCAGGGCGGGCGTGCCGTGGCCTTCGATGGAGCTGGTGGCGTTGGACATCATCCTCGGGTGGGTGACCACGTCCAGAACCACGCGCTCCCCGTCGTCGTAGGCGTTCAGCGTGTGGAAGATCCATACGGGATCCACCTCGACCCACCGCACGTCGGCCGCGGTTCCCGCCCGCGGCATCACCCCTATGCGGGGCTGGTGCGCGTCGTTCCACTCGTAGGGAACCGGTGCGCCGCGCAGGGCGGCCTCGCGGCTGAAGGTGACCGGCAGGTCGTAGACGAGGACGTGGTTCTGGGTCAGGGCGAAGTCGTGCATCATCGCGCCTGACGGCACGGAGATGTTCTCGGAGCGGGTGACCCGGCCCTCGGGGCCGACCACGTGGTAGGTGACGTAGGGCAGGCCCGCCATGTAGGCCACGGCGTGGAGTTCACCGGTGGCGCGTTCGAGCTTGGGGTGGGCGGTGAATCCCCCGGGCAGGGTGCCCTCGAAGTCACAGGTCGACAGGGTGGAGAGGTCATCGCCGAGTTCGTAGGGCAGGGTGCCGCCCTCGACCAGGGCCAGCGTCCTGCCCGCGTGGCCGATGACGTGGGTGTTGGCGGCCACCTCCACGCCCCCGTAGACCGTGGCCTTGCGCGGTGGTTCGCCGAGCATGCGGTTGACCGCGCTCTGGCGCACCCAGCGGTTGCGGTACCACTCCGCCCGGCCGTCGCGCAGGCGCACGCCGTGCACCATGCCGTCACCGAGGAACAGGTGGTAGCGGGCGTCGTCGACGGCGATCGGGTTCGGGCCGTTGCGCAGATAGCGGCCGTTCAGTTCGGCCGGGATGGTGCCGGTGACCGGGAGGTCGAATGCCGTGACCTCTTCGCGTACGGCGGTGAAATCGCCGCGCAGAAAACGGTTGGGGCCGGCTGCGGGATCGCTCATGAAGGTGACTCCTTGGCGTGTTCCGGTGGACCCCGAGGGCGGTAACACCGTTACCCCTCGGGTGTGATCGGTCGGTTCTGGACACCGGGTCAGGACACGGGCAGACGCCTGAGAACTCCGTCCGGGTCGTACCGGCGCATGGCGGCGGTCAGCCGCGGCCACTGCGGGCCGAAATGGGCGGACCAGTCCTCGGCGGTGCGGGCGACGGCGCCGACCGGGTCGGAGGTTCCGCCCAGGGCGCGGGCCCGCTCGGATCGGGTGCGGTTGGCGGTGGCCGTCCGCCGGGCCCAGTCCGGATCGTCTTCGGGGCCGCAGGGGAAGAACGCGACCATGAACACCACCGGTTCCCCCTCGGGCACCCGGAACAGGGGAGTGGTCAACCGCTCGGTGGAGATGGGGTACACCTCGATCGTGCCCATGGCGCCCATGTCGCTCGGCGGGACTTCCGCCGTGAGTCGTTCGATGTACTCGGTGACGGCTCCCGGGGACAGGAAGACGGCGAACCAGGGGTGCGCGTGCGGTGTGTCGGTGGTGACGCACGGGAAGGTGTCTTCCGCGCCCAAGCGGTAGAGGAACTTCCGGTAGGTCGTGTCGGTGATCCGCACGGTCTCGCGAGGACGGTTCAGGAGGGCCAGCAGGGCCTCGTCGTCGGGGCGTCGGCGTGCGGGGTCGTACTGGACCGCCGCGTCGACGGCGTACAGCCAGCCGTCGGGACCCGGCGGGATCCATCCCTCCAGATGGTCGAAGGCCCCGGTGCGCAGGAGCCGCCCCTGCTCGGTGACGAGGTCGTCCGCCGAGTCGAACGCCGTCTGGTACAGGCGGACCCGCTGCGGGGCGGGAATCAGCCGCAGGGTGACCTTGGTGACGACCCCGACCTGGCCGAGGCCGCCCAGCACCGCGTGGAACAGCTCGGGCTCACGGTCGCGGGAACAGATGAGCGTCCGGCCGTCCCCGGTGACCACTTCGAGCTCCAGCACCTGGTCGGTCTGCGCGCCGTGGCGGTGCGAGGCACTGCCGAGGCCGGCGAACGAAAGGGTGCCGCCCACGGAGACACTCAGGAAGTCGGTGAGCACAGCGGGAGTCAGGCCGTGTTCCAGGGTCGCGTCCACCACGGCGGACCAGGTGGCGCCCGCGTCCACGGTGACCCGGTCCTCGCCCACTTCGTGGACGGTCGACAGGGCGGACATGTCGATCACGATGCCGTCGGCGACGAGGGTCCGGCCGTGCACCGACCGGCCGCGGCCGCGCACGGCGACGGGCAGGGAGAGGGAGGCGGCGAGCCGGAGCGCCTCGGCCACGTCCGCAGCGCCGCTAGGGCGTACCACGGCATACGGCGGCTGCGTCGGGGCGACCCTTCCGAAGTCGTCGGCCGCCGCGACGGTGGACTCCTTGTCCGTCAGCAAGGTCAGGCGGGGTTCTTCCGGCATGGCCGGGTTCCTTTCTGCAGCAGCAGACGGTAACAGCGTTACCGCCTGCCTGTGGACAGGGGCGGGAGCCGGGCGGCAAGGCCGCCGTCAGAAAACGTGGTCGGTCAAGTGCGCCTCGATCACCGTGTCGAGCAGGGCGGCATGCTGCCTCTCCGCGGCCTCGTGGGTCAGGTAGCCCGTGAGTTCGAGGCTGACCACCCCGTGCTGGGTGGCCCACAGCATGTGGGCCACCTGTTCCGGGTCGCTGTCCGCGGAGAACCGCCCGGACGTCACGCAGGCGGTCACGGCCCGGACCAGGATCTCGAAGACGGCACGACTGTGTCCCCTGGCTTCCTCGCTCGGCACGAACCCGGGGATGGTCTGTTCGAACATCACCCGGTAGTAGTCGGGTACGGCGAGCGCGTTCTGCCGGTAGGCCACTCCCAGCGCGCGGAGGTGGGCGACCGGGTCGTCCTGAGCCGGAATGCGCAGCAGTCGCTGCCGGAACCGTTCGAAGCCGTCCGTGAACAACGCCTCCGCCAGGCCGTCCTTGCCGCCGAACATCGTGTACACGACCTTGGTGGTACAGCCCACGTCGCCGGCGATACGCCGCAGCGTCAGCGCCCCCGGTCCCTCCTCGACCAGGAGACGCCTGGCCGCCTCGAGGAACGCCCTGCGCAACGCGCCCTGCCCGCTGCGCAGGGCGCGCTGATATGCCGTCACCTCTACGGCCATGCTGGTCCTCCGTCGCTGGTAACACTGTTATCAGTGTGCGACGGTGTTACCGCCGCCGTCAAGGGAGCCGGTGACGAACCGGACGCCGGCGGCCCGGCCGCTCGGTGGACTGCGAGGGCTCGCCTGAGCCGGGTGAGCCACGGCCGGTCGACCAGGTGCCCTGTGGTGCCGGGCACCGTCTCAGCCCCAGGCGCCCATCCCGCAGCCCTGCCCCGACTCCTGAGGCTCCATCAACCCGGCCACACCACCTGAACGACGCCGCCCTGGGACAGGGCCCCTCGTGAAAGCGCGAGGCTAGAACATCCCGTTGTCATTCGCGGACGTGGCCGGCACATCCTGAAGCACATCCCAGTGCTCCACGATCTTCCCGCCCCGCACCCGGAAGAGATCCACAACCGCCTGCCCTCGCTCCCCCGGCGCGTTCACGTAGTGGCTGTGCACCGCGACCAGGTCACCCTCGGCGATCACCCGCTTCGGGGTGACCTTCAGCTGCGGGAACGCCTTGAAGTACGCGCCCAGCCCCGACTTCGCGCCCTCCACACCATCCGCGATGTTCGGGTTGTGCTGGTGGTACTCGGAGCCCCAGTACCGGTCGAGGGCAGACAGGTCCTTGCGCACGATCAGCTGGTCGAAGGCCTGCGTGACGAGCCGCTCGTTGCGCGCGGTCAGCCACGGTGCCCCCGGCTCCTCCGTCTGCGGCCAACTCACCGTGGAGAACATGTCATTCCCGTTGGCGGACTCCGGTACGTCCTGCCCCACGTCCCAGTGCTCGGCGATCTTCCCGCCCTGGAAGCGGAAGATGTCGAAGACGGCCTGACCGCGCGTGCCCGGTGTCAGCACCACGTTCGAGTGCACCAGCACCAGGTCGCCCTCGGAGATGACCCGCTTGATGCCGTACTCGGCGTCCGGGAACTGCTGATGGACGGCCTTGCCGAGGTTCTTCAGCGTCTCGGCGCCATCGGGCGCGAGCGGGTTGTGCTGGATGTAGTCCGGGCGGACGTAACGGTCGACGACCTCCGTGTCGCCCTGCTCGAACACGCCCTTGAGGACGCGGGCGGCGACGTACTTCTGATAGGCGAGGCGCGCCTGGTCGCCGTACCCGGCGTGGTGCGCGGCGGCGCCCGGCGTGGCCGCGATGGCGGGGGTGGCGGCGACGGGGACGGCGAGGGCCGCCGCGGCGAACGCGGCGACGAGGGTCCTGCGGGCGGGCGTGGTGGGGGTCACAGTGCTCTCTTTCCAGGAATCTTGAAAGTTCAAGTAGATACTCACCAAAGGAAAGCACTAACTAGTAGTTAGCGTCAAGGTCGAGGCCCAAGGGGTGAGTTACTTGTCTGGAGCGCGCTCCGCGCGACTGGCGTGCACGCCGTGAGTACCAGCGGCTCGGACGCACGGCACTCAAGGCCGGCCCGGCTCATCCTCGGCGCGCGGCGGCCGCCGCCCCTGCGCAGGAGCGGCGGCCTTGGGCACGGTGGTCGGGTTGATCACCAGGCGACTGTCTCCGGAGAGGACCCTGGGCCAGGGAAGCGCCCGCGACACCAACCGCCCGCTCGCCTCCCTTGGCATTGCATGATCAACCCGGCCATACCAGTTGACGACGCCGCCCTGATGGCAGTGCCAGGAGACTCGCTGCGTTGAGGAAGGCAACGTGAGGGCCCCGGCCAAGGCGGAGCTTTCGACGAGTGAACCTCAACGAGGCTCACTCGGCGGCCATCGGGTAAAGCCGTTGCGAAGTCGCTTTTGCTAAAGCGACTTCGCGCTTGCCCCACCGTCAAGTGGTGCAGGCCACGCCGAATGCGTCTCGCCGGCCGAGACAGCTTGGGGTTGTTGCTGCCGAAGTGGCGCTTTGGGATTCCCGAGTGGCCTCAGGAAGGGGATTTAAGGGCACGCGAAGGGCATGTCATCCTCAAATTGGTCTAGACAACAAGCAAACCCCAGGCTGCTGACCTGGGGCTTCATTGTGGAGCGGGTGACGAGAATCGAACTCGCGCTCTCAGCTTGGGAAGCTGATGTTCTACCATTAAACTACACCCGCGTAAGACACCGGTCGGTGCCGGTGTCGGAACGCTTCGTTACTTTACCTCATGTCGGGCTCCGCGTGTTGATGGCGTGGGGCCCGGGTCTGTTTCCGGGGTAGGGATGGGGCTGCGGGGCGCGGGAGTTGGGGCGTACGGTGGGGGCGCGGCAGAGGGTCCGTGTGGGCCTCCGCTGGATCGGAGTGCCGCCTGGAGGGTCGTCCTATTGATCCCGTAATGTGGCTTTCGTCGTCAGGCCGACGGGAGGTCGGCCATCAGACGCGGCTTTTGGGGAAGGGACTCTTGGACTTGATGGAGCGCACCGTCGTCCGTTGTGCCGATGGGCACGTGTTCAGCACCGCTTCGTTCCCGATGCAGCAGGCCGAGCGCCTCGGTCCCGGCCGGCTCATCCGCTGTCCTCGCTGCGCCCGGCTGCGCAGCGTTGTGCCGGTCGCCTTGCAGAAGCGGTAAGCGGCAGGAGGAGTAGCAGGAGTGCGGCAGTGGCATCGCGGGCAGTACGGGTGCGGCGCCGACTCCAGTGATCGTGAGACGCGCGGTTCCCCGCCCGAATGCGGAGGGTCCGCGCGTCTTGCGTATCCTCGGGGCGTGCTTCTCTCAGACAAGGACATCCGGGCCGAGATCGACGCGGGACGGGTGCGGATCGATCCGTACGACGAATCCATGGTGCAGCCGTCGAGCATCGACGTGCGGCTCGATCGCTTCTTCCGGGTGTTCGAGAATCACCGGTACCCCCACATCGACCCGTCCATCGAGCAGGCGGACCTCACCCGGCTCGTGGAGCCCGAGGGCGACGAGCCGTTCATCCTGCATCCCGGGGAGTTCGTCCTCGCCAGTACGTACGAGGTCATCACGTTGCCCGATGATCTCGCCTCGCGGCTCGAGGGGAAGAGCTCGCTCGGGCGGCTCGGTCTCGTCACGCACTCCACCGCCGGGTTCATCGACCCCGGGTTCTCCGGGCACGTGACGCTGGAGCTGTCGAATCTCGCGACGCTCCCGATCAAGCTGTGGCCCGGTATGAAGATCGGGCAGCTGTGCATGTTCCGGCTCAGCTCGCCTGCCGAGTCCCCGTACGGGAGTGAACGGTACGGGTCGCGGTACCAGGGGCAGCGGGGCCCGACCGCCTCCCGGTCCTTCCTCAACTTCCACCGGACACAGGTGTGAGCGTGTCCCAGGTCCGGGAGAACCTCACGTACGAGGCGTTCGGCGCCGCCGTGCGCGAACTCGCGCAGACCATCGCCGACGACGGGTACGAGCCCGACATCATCCTCTCCATAGCCCGTGGCGGTGTCTTCGTCGCCGGCGGCCTCGCTTACGCCCTCGACTGCAAGAACATCCACCTGGTCAACGTGGAGTTCTACACCGGCGTCGGCACCACGCTCGATATGCCCGTCATGCTCGCGCCCGTGCCCAACGCGATCGACTTCTCCGACAAGAAGGTCCTGATCACGGACGACGTCGCCGACACCGGCAAGACGCTCAAGCTCGTCCACGACTTCTGCCTCGACGCCGTGGCCGAGGTCCGGTCCGCCGTGATCTATGAGAAGTCGCAGTCCCTCGTGAAGTGCGAGTACGTGTGGAAGCGGACGGATGAGTGGATCAACTTCCCGTGGAGTGTTCTGCCTCCGGTGCACAAGTCCGGAGCGGCGCCCAAGGAGAACAGGGAAGCGCTCTGACCTGCGGCTGCCCCGCCCGGTTTCCCCGTGTGAGCCCTCGGAGATCATCCGGGGGCTCTTGTGCGTCTGGGTTGCCTTCTGATGTGCAGCTCTACAGAGACCTGTCATGTGGCTCTACAGAGACCTGTCACTGAGGGCCATACGGGCTGGCTGAGGGGGCCGACAGCCGTTCATCGAGTCCAGGTGCGAGACACAAGGTGGGCGGCTGCTCCGGGTCGTGCCGGCGGGTCATCCTCTGCGCAGTGGCGTCGGGGTGCAGGGCGTCCGCCTTGCGCCGAGGGACGTGCGGGCTCACCGTCGGCATCCGCGCCGGACCCGAACCGCGACGACGCCTGTTCAAGTCCGCCCCGTCCGCACGTTCATGATTGGTCGTGGTGCGTGAGGCGGCCGCCGGTGAGCTTCCAGTAGCGGCGGTGGTCGCTGAAGCGCCAGGTGTCGGGGGCGGCGAGTGCCCGGTCGAGACACTCGCCCAGCTCGGGCAGGGCGTACGTCCGCAGGGCGGTCCGTGTGCCGGCGCGGTCGGCCGCGGGCACGGCTAGGACGGAGATGCGGAAGACGGCCGCCTCGGGATGGACTCCGCGTCCGCAGTTGAACGGTTGCTCCGCGGTCCACTTGATCCCGAGGACGTATCCCTCGTCGCTGTGCCGGTGAGGAATTCGACGTCGCCGACGTGCGCCATCCGGTCGCCGAGCGCTTGGCTGACGTCCGTGGCCGACAAGGGCCAGGAGCGAGTGCGAGGGAGTCGACGGCTCCGGGAGGCCACGAGGGAGAGGACGCCATGTCGGGCGGCCCCGGCGGCCGGATCCGGCCCAGGGTGGTTCAGTCCGACTCCTCCGCCATGTCGGAGCCCTCACCACCGGTCGTGACGGTCTCGAAGCCGTCCTTCCACTCGTCGGCGTCCACGGTGAACGGTTCGATGTAAAAGCACCGGGGCTCGTCACGGAACCCCGGAAGCGGACGCGCCCGGACGATGCGTTCCTGGGCCTTTTCGCGGCTCGAGTAGACACCCAGGAGTTTGACGTCGTCGCCCTCCTCCTCGTCGGCCCAGAAGTCGTCGGCCGCGGCGAAGTGCTGGACCTCCGATCCGTCGGCCGGCTCGGCATGCCTGACGTGCCACAGCAGATAAGCCCGGCTCGGTCCGTGCATCGTGATCACCTCGTGTCTCACATGGGAGCCGCGGCCCGTTCGGTGTTTGTACGTCGGCGCGGGCCGCGGCTTCTCGTTTTCCCTGGGCCCTCAGGTCCTGCTCAGTTGTGGGACAGGTTCGCCTTCCCGGATTCGCGGGCCTCCCGCCACAGGGTGCGGACCTTGTGATGGCCCACTTCTTGTCCTTCCACCAGATCAGGCCGATGACCGCGACCAGCGCGACCACCGCGCCGACACCGAGCACGGTGAGCACCGTGCCGGCGCTGACGCCGAGGCCGCCATGCCGACCAGGGTGACCGCCGTCGTCCTGCCGTCGAGGTCGATCAGGTGTATGGGGTCGCCGCAGACGTACTCGTCACTGTTGCGGCTGCCGCCCGTGACGGGGTCGACGGACGACGACGGGTGCCTTGCTCACGTCCGGCGGGGGCTGGAGCGCCACATGCCGTGGATGGTCGTGAACTCCGGTTCCTTGTCACCGGTCTTGCCGGTGATCGCGGCCAGGGTGCCGGAGGGGGACCGCACGCTGCGGCTGACGGCTCCGCTCGCGGTGTCCCCGACGATTCGGCGGAGATTGTCGCTGTCGTCGCCGTGGTGGCTGACCGCGGAGGCGGTCTCCGCCCGGGCCGGCATGCCTGGCCCGGAGGCCGTACCCCGCCGATGCCGGTCCGCGCCCCGTCTCTCGCGACGCGTGTGATCACGACGGGCGGCCGGAGCCGGGCCTACCGGACTTCGTCGGTCCCGCTCGGCGCGGCAGAGAACCTGCCTCGTCCGTCCGCCGAGTGGGAATCTCTGACCGGCCGGGCCCACCGGATGTGTGCTCACTGTTCGTCGTGGTGGGTGAGACGGCCGTCGGCGAGCGTCCACCGGGCCTACCGGACTTCGTCGGTTCCGCTCGGCGCGGCAGAGAACCTGCCTCGTCCGTCCGCCGAGTGGAATCTCTGACCGGCCGGGCCCACCGGATGTGTGCTCACTGTTCGTCGTGGTGAGTGAGACGGCCGCCGGCGAGCGTCCAGGACCGACGGTGGTCACTGGAGCGCCAGGTCTCAGGGGCGTCGAGCGCCTGGTTGATCCACTCGCCCAGTTGGGGCAGTGCGTGCGTCCGCAAGGCAGTCCGCGTGTCGGCGCGATCAGCCACAGGCACGGACAGGACATCGATGCGGAAACCGGCTGCTTCGGGATGAATTCCGCGTCCGTAGTTGAAGGGTTGGGTCGCGGTCCACTCAATCCCGAGGACGTTTCCCTCTTCGCCGTGCCCGGTGAGGAACCTGATGTCGCCGACGTGCGCCATTCGATCGCCGAGTGCTTCGCTGATATCCGTGAGAGTCAAGGGCCAGGAGCGATTTCGAGGCAGTCGACGATTCCGTGAAGTCATGAAGGGAAGTATGCCATGGTGCGATCGGCCCCGGAGAGTGCATTTCGAGGACGTGACGGTCACCGAAAAGCCAAAAGGCAGCCGGGGTGAACCGGCTGCCTTCCGGGTCCTACGCTACTTCCTGGTCAAATGTTTCTTGATCTTCTTCCATTCGTGGCCGTTTCGGCGCTCCTTGGGGGTTGGATTACGCCCGTAGTGCTCGCGGAATATTCGATCCACCGCTTCGTCGATCGATTCTCCGGCCCGCTTTCCCTTTCCTCTGGCCCAGGAGGGAATGTCACTGGCGGTTTCTTTCCCTGACTTCTTGGATGCTTTCGCCCAGAGGATCTTGATCTTGTTGATGGCCCACTTCTTGCCCTTCCACCAGATCAGGCCGATGATCGCGACCACCGCGCCCACACCGATCACGGTGAGCACCGTGCCGGCGCTGACGCCGAGGCCGGCCATGCCGACCAGGGCGACCGCCGTCATCCTGCCGTCGAGGTCGACCAGGTTGACCGGGTCGCCGCAGACGTACTCGTAGCTGTTGCAGCTGCCGCCCAGGACGGGGTCGACGGACAGGAAGCGGCCGGTCGTGGGGTTGTAGAGGCGAGCCCCCATGAGGAGGAGACCGGTCGGGGTCTCGGCGGAGCGCTGCTTCGCGCCGAGCCAGCCGTAGCGGTCGGCGCCGCCGCCCTCACGGGCGTTGCCGTACTCGTCCGTGTCGATGGCGACCGGTGCCCGGCTCACGTCCAGCGGGAGCTGGAGCGCCACGTCGCCGTGGACGGTCGTGAACTGCAGCTCCGTGTCACCGGTCTTGCCGGTGATCGCGGCCAGGTCGCCGGAGACGGACGCCACGTTGCGGCTGACGGCTCCGCTCGCGGTGTCCTCGACGAGCCAGCGCGGGTTGTCGCTGTCGTCGCCGTAGTGGTTGACCTTGGACCCGGTCTGGGTCCAGGCGGAGCCACTGCCGGTCTCGGTCTTGAAGGAGCGGAAGCGCATGGCCGCGTCGAGCTGCCAGGTCTGCCGCTTGCCTCCCGCGGTCTGCCGGTAGGCGAGGTCGTTGGCGTAGTAGTCGACGGTGCCGCCCGGCAGGGCGGTGGTGCGGCCGAACGCGTCGTAGGAGTAGCCGGAGTCGACGAGCCGGTCCGCGCTGTCGTAGGCGTGGGTGGTGGTGGTGCCTCCCGAGGTGGGGCAGGCGCCCGAGACCTCGCCCGTGGCGGTGGTCAGACCGGTGCGGTTCGACCGCTTGTCGAAGGCGTACGTGCGCTTGGTGCACACCTCGCCGACGGTGTCCTCGACCGTGGTCAGACGCCCGGCCTTGTCGTAGCCGTAGCGCTGGTCGGACCAGCCGGAGTGGCTGGTGGTCCGTCCCTGGGCGGAACGGGTCACCACGTCGGTGTAGACGGTGGTGCCGTCGCTGTCGCGGGTGTAGGCCCTGGACGTCGGGGCGCCGGTGGCGTCCTCGGTGACGTTCAGGGTGTAACCGCCGGGCAGCTTCTCGGAGGTGACGGACCCGTCCGCGTCGTACGTGGCGGAGAAGTCACCCGCGACGGAGTCGCTGGCCTTGGTGACCAGTCCGCGCGGCTCGGCGCCGTGGTCGTAGGTGTAGGTGACGGTCGACGGGACCGAGTCGCTGACCTTGACCGCGCGGTCGAGCGCGTCGTAGGCGGTGGTGGTCCGGCCCCCGTCGGCGTCGGTGTACGACATGAGGCGGCCGAGCTTGTCGTACGCCTTGGTGATGGTGCCCGCCGTCGGAGAGGTGATCTTGGTGATCGCCCCCGTCGCCGGGTCGTACTCCATGGTGGACTCCGGGACCGCCTGGCCGAGGCCGCCGGTCACCGTGGTCTTCAGCGGGCGGCCCGCGTCGTCGTACGACCGGGTGGTCGTGCGTGACTGGCCGTTCGCGGTGTCGGTGACCTTGGTCGGCTGCCCGAAGTAGCCGTACTCCACGGTGGAGTCGGTCACCTCGTCGGGCCGGCTGCCGCCACCGGTGATCTTTCCGGCGGGGCCGCTCCAGCAGACCTGGTCGGCCCACTCGGGGCGGCCCTTGCAGAAGCCGGTGCCGTCGGCCGCCCAGTACTCGGTGACCCGGGTGGCGGCGTCGTCGCCCGTGCCGCCGGGCGGCACGAGGTCGGTGATCCGGCCCTGTGCGTCGTAGGCGGCGGTGGTCGTCAGGTTCAGGCCGCCGGAGTCCTGGATGACCAGCTTCGGCAGGCCCTTGGCCCAGTCGTACTGGGTCTCGGTGACCCGCTTCTCACCCATGACCGAGTAGTAGTCGCGGACCCGGGCGCCGACGATCTTGAGCGTGACCTGGTCCTTGACCTTGGCCGTACCGTCGGTGGGCCGTCCCTCGTCGTACTCGTTGACCGTCCAGGTGCGGGCGGGCACGGAGGTGTCGGCCTTGACCAGGACGGTGGTCCCGTCCTTGAGGTCCGCGGTCAGATCCATCCGGTGGAGCGGACCGAACTCCTCCAGTTCCCGGGTGCCGGCCTCGTTGAACAGCGAGGTCGTCGACAGCAGGTGGGCGCGCTCGGCCGAGGGCCGGGAGATGATGCCCAGACCCGTCAGGGTGTCCTTCTGCGCGTCCGTCGTGCCGAGCGCCAGCGCCCGGTTGGCCGCGCTCAGTTCACGGACGGTGTTGCCGAACCGGTCGTACTCGACGGTGCTGATGTGCTTGCCGGGCTCCGCCGTGTTCACGGTACGGCCCGAGGCGTCGAGGTAGTGCACCTCGGCGCGGGTGTAGCCGCCGCCGGTCAGGTCCGCGCCGTCGTGGGACGCGGGCACGGAGTCGGCGGGGAAGACGGCGGTGGCGTCGCTCGGGGCGTCGAGCTGCCCCCACTTCGCGACATCGCCGCCGCCCATGGCGTGCGGTGCCTTGGTGCCGGTCAGCGGGACGCCGTAGACGACGCTGGTGACCGCCTCGCCGTCGGTGGTGTCCGCCGAGCCCTGCTTCAGGGTCGGACGCGAGACGCTGAGCAGCATCCCGGCGCCGGGCGCGGTGCCACCGCCGGCGTTGCCGTAGTCGAAGGTGTACGGCAGCACGCCCGACGGCTGGTACCAGGTGACCCGGCCCTCGTCGTAGGCGTACTGGATCTCGGCCTGCTGACCGATCCGCGGGTCCCAGTACTGGCGCAGCCGGCCGGCGGAGTCGTACCGGTAGGAGGCGACGGCCGTCGAGGTCGCGGCGGCGGCGCCGGGGGCGGTGGCCCACAGCTTGATCTGCTTGACCTGACCGGTGAAGTCACCGAAGTCGGCGTCCGTCCCGGTGCCGGTCGCCGTCGTGGCGGTGGCGTAGACGAACTCCAGCACCCGGCAGCCCTTGGTGGCCGGATCGGCCTCGCACGCGGCGGCCGTGACGGCCGAGGTGGGGGCGATGATCCGCTTGGGACGGGACAGCGTCCTGCCACCCGACGTCACGGTCTCGGAGACCACCTTGGTGGTGGTGTTGGTCAGACCGTCGATCAGGGCGGTGGAGACCTGCCACGTGGTGGCCGCCGAGCCCGCCTTGGCGAACGTGGTCACCGAGCCCTCGGTGTCCGACAGCGTGAACGAGCCGGTGACACTTCCCTTGAGGGTGAGCGCCTCGGCACCGGGCTCGGGCACCCAGCCGGTCTTCGCCGCGTTGGCGGTGAAGTGCACCGCGTCGCCCTCGGACAGCACCACGTCGACGGCGGTGTCGGAGACCCTGCGGATGTGGCTGTACTCGGAGGTGGTCTCGTCGGCGACGGTGCCGGCGACCCACTCCTTGCCGAAGATCGCGGCCTGCCCCTCCTGCTTCGCGCCCTCGTCGGGATCGCGCGAGGAAGCGGTCCGCGTCATCTCCATGCCGAAGAACGACGCATCGGTCTCCGTCAGCGTGTAGTCACCGGTGAGCAGGTTCAGCGAACCGGGACCGACCTCGGTGCTTGCCGCGCCGTCGGCGTCCCGGTCCACGACCACGGTCAGCGGCTCGGTGCTGCTGGCGGCGGAGTTCGGGCCGGTGAAGTCGGCCTTGATCTGGACCGTGCCGTCAGGGTCGACGGTGCCGGTGGCGTTCCAGACCAGCGCCGCGTTCCTGCCGTTCGTGAGCCCGACCGGCCAGGCGGTCAGCGCCGTGCCGCCGGAGGTGACGTCCCCGACGGGGATCTTCGTCCAGGAGTCGGCCTCGGAGCGGCGCCACGAGAAGGAGACCTTGTCGTACTTGCCGCCCTCGGCCTCGGCGACCAGCGGCAGCCGGCGCGCGGTGCGCTCGCCGTCGGCCGGCTGGAGGAAGCCGCCGGAACCGGCGTGGAAGGTGTACTCCTTCGCCTCGGACTTGTTGTCCGCCTTGTCGACGGACCGCACCTGGAGGGTGTGGGTGCCGTTCCTGGGCGGGGTCACGGATATCGCCTTGGCCGCGCCGGCGCCGCCGGTGGCGACCCTGGTCCAGGTCACGCCGTCCAGCGACCACTCCAGCCAGTTGTGGTCGGCCGAGGGCGGGGTCACGGTGAACGTGCCGGCCTGCCCGGCGCCCTTGACCCACTCGTCGGCCGGGTAGTCCGTGGATGCGATCCGCGTCGGGGCGGACGGGGCCGAGGTGTCGACGGTGAACGTCTTCCACGCCGACCAGCCGGTGTTGTAGTGCTTCCCGTCGTAGGGGTTGGTGCGGAACTTGTACGTCTTGCCGTTGCTCAGCACCCCGGACGGGACGGTCACCGACGCCGCGGACCCGGAGGCCACGTACTTGGAGACGATCACCTCGCCGACCTGGGCGTCGGTGGCGTTGTCGAAGATCTGGAAGGTGCCGTTGACCTTGTCACCGTCGGCGTCGACGAAGGTGTCGCGCAGCGTCGGCGTGGTGGTGTTCACGACGTAGGCGCCGCCGTAGGAGAAGAACGGCGGACCGGCCTCCTGCTTGGTGCCCGTCTTCGGCCGGAAGTTGTAGTTCAGCACGAGCTTCGGCGGATTGGCCGCCGCGTTCGCGGAGTTGACCCGCTTCCACTGCGCCATGGCCGACTCGTTCGTCGCGCGCAGACCCATGTGCCCGCGGGTGGCCTTGGCCGAGGCCCACTCCTGCGCCAGTGTGCTCACGTCGGCGTTGATCCAGCCGTCCGGCTGGGAGGTGCACGAGGCGTTGCCGCGGGTCTCGGTGGAGGTGGCCTTCTTCGCCGTCATCGAGGGGCGGTTCGACCACCGGGAGGAGGTCGACGCGGCCCCGGCGGACCACACCTCCCACGACTGCGCCGCGCAGTCCGGATGGTTGCCCGAGTGGAAGTTCCACAGGCTCAGCTTCGCGCTGGTGACCAGGGCGTCGGCGATGGGGGAGGTGTTCCAGCTGATGAAGGACTGCGCCGTGCGGGGCGTCCCGTCGGCGTTGGTGGTGCCCGGGTTGCCGAAGTCCAGCTCGGTGTCGGACGACCAGTCGACCGTCTCGCCCTGCTGCACATAGGTGTCGAAGACGTTCGACAGCGAGGACGTCGACGGGTCCACCGTCACGGGGTACCGGGTCTCGGGGTCGGCGAGGAACTCGGGGTCGGGAGTGACCACCAGGTCGACGCCCGAGTCCTTCCCGTCCCTCTCGACCACCTTCATCGACACGGGCACCCGGCGGGTGTGCTCGCCGGAGCGCTTGTCGACGGTGGAGTCCCACATCACCGGCGCGGGCATGACGGCCCGCTTCTTGTTCTTCTCGTCGGTGAACCGCAGGCCACCGTTCTTCAGCTGCTCGACCTTCAGACCGTCGGTCTCCAGCGGCAGCGTGTAGGAGAACCCGCCGGTGGCCGGCTTCTCCTTGATCTCGACGTACTGCTCGAAGCCGGTACGGGTCGCCTCGACGACGACGTCGGCGCCCGGCACGGCGTTGACGTACTCCGCCCGTGTCCCGTGCAGCTTCGGCTCCGGCAGTCCGCCCTTCCAGCGCAGCGTGATCTGCTCGTCGCCCTCGCCCAGCGTCACCAGGTCGACGGCCTTCGACCGCTGCGCGGCCTCCAGCGACTTCGCGGGCGTACCGGTCCGGCCCGCCAGGCGCAGCCCGCGCGGGTGCGCCACCGGCTCCACGCCGTCACCGGACTCGCGCAGCTCCACGTCGACGTCGACCCAGGTGCCGTCGCGTTCGAAGCGCACCGGTCCGGCCGACATCTCCGTGGTGAGGCTGCCGTCCTTGTTCACCCAGGTCGTGGAGGTCTCGGTGCGCTCCGACAGCGCCTCCACCCGCTTGCCCGACAGCCGCGCCGCGACCTTCGCGGACGCGATGTCCGCGGCGGTGGTCGCCGCCTCGGGCTTGGCGGGCTTCTGCTGCGGCACGGCCGCGGCCGGTCCCTGCAGCAGGGTCACGGACACGGCGGCGGCGAGGCCACCCGCCGTCCAGCGCAGATATCTGCTGCGCTCATGCCAAACAGTCCTTCTCCGGAAAGGAGAGGACGAATCCCCCTGTGGTCTCAACGTCCACCCGTATTCGGTTCTGAGCCGCCAAATGTAAGGCTGCTGTAAAGAATGTGGTCGATGTGAAACCTAGCTGCCGCCGGAAGAGACAAAGAGGCTTGATCATCACAAAGAGTGTGCGGGGTTCCCCTATTGCTTCTTGTGACATGGGCCACATGCAACGAGGTTGCGGGTAGGGGGAGTTGTGCAGTCGGCGCCGTGAAGGCCGCAGGGGGCGGCCCCGTGCACGGCGGCAAGCGCCAGGACCGCCGTGGGGGGATGTGGTCAAAGAAGCGGTGCCCGGCCGCGGCGTCGACGCAGCGGCTGCTGGGCTCCTGGGAAGCTTCGCGGTGTGACATGGGCGCGGGTGGACGACGGGCAGGAGGGCGCGGCGGCCGGCCTCCTGCCGCAGGAACAGCACCGTGCTGCGGTCGGTGGAGGGTGGGTGCCCGGGAGGAACCCCGGGCACCCACGGCACCACCAGCCCTGCGGCCGAATTGCCTCTACGCCGTCACTCCCTGTCCGCCGCCATGATGCCGACGCATTCTTCGAGCGCGGCGTGCAACGGAGTTACGAAGGCGGCGAGTTCGGCGTCCGACGCCTTCCCCGCCTCCAGCACTGCGCCGACGACCGTCACCAGGACGGCGGCGGCCTTCAGGGCGTGGGCGCCGGCCAGCTCCTCAAGACGGCCGCCCGGGCGTGTGACCGCCAGGGCCTCCTTGCCGGCGGCCGGGTCGAGGCCGAGGTTGCGCAGACGCGACGTACTCGTGCTCATGCGGCGGCCTCCCGCGGAACGTAGTCCTGGCCCAGTGTCGCCAGGACCGCCGCCCTGCGCCGCTCACGCTGAAGACGCCGCCGGTCACGTTCGTCCCGCTCACGCTCCCACTCGACGACGTACGGCCGGACCAGGGGCATGCCGTCGGCGGTGATGGGGTCCGACGGGTACGGACACATGATCACGGACGAGGGTTCCCGAGTGGGTGGACAGGAGATAGGGGGCAGTGGCGGCGGCGCTGCGGAGCGGTGGGCACCACGGGCGGGTAGGAAAAGGGTCAGAATCGCGGCCAGTAGGCTGCGCATAGGTCGACTCCCAAGCAGTCGGCTGAGGCCCCGGTAGGGAAGTAGCCGCTTCCCGTCGGGGCCGCTCTGTGTTGCGAACTACAGTAGCGTGGATAACCGCAGATAACCACGGATGCGCGGAATGCCGTGGTCACCCACGCTGATGTCATGGAGCTTGACCGCACACGCCCCCTGTGGCGGCAGATCGCAGCGGAGATCATCCGGCGCATCAAGAACGGCACGTATCCGCCGGGAAGCCGCGTGCCCTCCACGCTGGAAATCGCCCAGGAGTTCGGCGTAGTCAATGCGACAGCGGCGAAGGCGATGCGGCATGTACGGGAGCAGGGGTGGACGCGGGGCGAGGTCGGGCTGGGGACTTTCGTCGCCGACCCCCTGCCGCCCTCCCCCGAAGCTCCCGCCCCCTCCGCCTAGCCAACCTCGGTCGCGTTCAGTTGCCCGGTGTGCCTTTCGTCGACCACTCGTGGGTGAGGCGGGTTGGTCTGTGCCAGTCCGGGGGCGAATTCCGGGGGAGCGTCGGTGTGGTCGGAGAGGGGTGATCAGTCCCTGACGGGCGGCTCCCACAGCCCCAGCCGCTGGAGCCGGCGCTGTCTGGCGCGTTCGCACAGGGCCGTCAGCCCGAAGATGAGGCCGAACCCCAATCCGCCGCCCACGAGCGGCAGGACATCATCGACCGTATCCACACTGTCGTAATTCGCGACTCCCAGGAGCACGGTCGCCGGCGCTGTCGTCCACACGCCCACGGCGACGGGTCGTCGGGCGGCGAGCTGCTGCGTGCGGGTAGGCCGCTCCAGCCCGCCAAGGGCCCGGTCCAGGCCCCAGAACGCACGCGTGCAGCTTCTCCGAGCCTGCCTGACCAGCCGCCGGACGGTCGTCATGCCGGTGATCGTAGCGAGGCGTACCCGCACCCGGAACACTTCGAACGGGGGCGTGATCGCCTCAAGTGAGTGAGGGGCTCCCGGCCGACCGGCCGGGAGCCCCTCACTCGTGTTCGTTCGACGCCGGGTGCCTCTAGAACGTGCCCAGCTTGATCAGGGACAGGATCGCCACCAGCTGGATCGCCGACGCGCCCAGTGCCTTCGGCCACGGGAGGTCGTGGGACTTGGAGACCATCAGGGTCATCAGGGCGCCCGCGGCGACCCAGGTGATCCAGCCGAGGATCTGGACGAAGGGCGCGTCGCCGCCCGCGAACATCGCCACGACCAGGCGGGGCGCGTCCGTGAGCGCCATGATCAGCATGGAGAGGCCGACCGTCGGCTGCCAGGCGCCGTCGCCGCCGAGCTGGCGGGCGAGGGTGTGGGTGACCACGCCCAGGATGAAGGTGCTCAGCACCATGGTCACGGCGGTGACGAGGACGATCGGCACGGCGTTCGACAGCGTCGCGTTGATCGCGTCCTCGCGGGCCGTGTCGAAGCCGAACACGGCGAGCAGGCCGTAGACGAACATCACGGTGAGGGCCGGGCCCCACACCGCGTAGTCGCGCATCACCAGGAACGTCTGGTTCGGGCTGGTGACGATGCCCCTGAGGAGGGCCTTCCAGGGCAGGCGGGGGCCGACCGGGGCCGCGGGGACGTTCCCGGCGCGGTAGGTGTCGCTCTGCTGGTAGGGGTCCTCGCCCACGGCGAACATCTGGGTGTGGCCCGGGTTGTTGGCCGCGTACGGGTCCGCGCCGCCGTGCCGGCCGCCGTCGTCGCCGAAGTACTCCGGCTCGCCGTGGTGCCCCTGATGGCCCTGGGGCCCGTAGGTGCCGGGTCGGCCGCCGTGCGTCTGGGGCCAGCCCTGGTTGCCGCCCCGGCCGCCGCCGTACGGCGGTCCTGAGGGCGTCTGGGGATAGCCGTACGACGGGCCGCCGGCCTGCGGGGCCTGCTGTCCGTGCGGGGGGTGTTGCGGTCGCGCTTGAGGAGCGCCGTTGTCCCGGCCGCGTCCGATCCTGAATCCAGCCACGTCATCGAACGTACCTGGTCCCGGCGAGCGGTGTGCGGGACCGGGGGTCACCGGCCCGCCTTTGCGGCCGAGCTGTGACATCCCCTAAGAAGTCCTAACGAAATGATCTCCGAGGTGGTTGGATCACTCCGGGACCGATGATCCGGGGGTGCGAGGTGGCGCGGCCGAAGCCGTGGGAAGTCGACGACGAGCTGTGGGCGGTGAT
>NZ_JBVIDX010000003.1:535070-758070 GCF_055572155.1 Streptomyces sp. NPDC030814 | reverse complement strand
TTGTCCGATGGACGGGGTATCAACATATCTGGCGTTGATTTTTGGCACGCTGTTGAGTTCTCAAGGAACGGACGCTTCCTTTGTACTCACCCGAGTATCTTCTCGGGCTTTCCTCCGGGCGCTTCCCTTCGGTCTTGCGTTTCCGACTCTATCAGATCTTTTTCCGATCCGATTCCCTGTCGGCGGGATTTGCCTTTCGGCTGTCTCGGGCCTCTCGGTTTCCCTCGCGGCCTTTCGACATTCACTACGTTAGCCGATTCCCCCGGCAACTCATAATTGAGTTCTGCGGACTCGAATCAGGGCATGCCTAATTCGCCCCCGCTGAGGGGATGTCGTAGGTAGTGGGTGGCCGCTTCCGGCTGCTGGCTGACTGCCGTACCCGGTTCAAGCGGCTCGGGCTACGTTACGGACCGGCCGGAGGCGAGTCAAGTTCGGCGGCGACGGGAGACGTGGGCCCGGTAGGGGCTCGCCGTGGGGTCGTCGGCGTTCCAGAAGCGCCAGGGGTGGACGCCTCCGACCCCGCGACACCGCTACGGGGACCGTTGCGTACCTGGTCGGAGTGGACAGGAGTGCCGGTCAGCACCGTAAGAGGGGGGTCATCGGGGGAACAGGCGTCCGTACCGTCGAGGGCTCGGTCCACGTCCAGGGCAGTGGCCAGGCGAGCCGGCCCTTTGGCCAGTTCCTTGTCATTTCGGGCCGAGATTCGACGTTTGCGGGCGAGCTCGGCGCCCTCGATGACCTCGCCGGCGCGGTGGTCTTGCGGGTCGTGCCGGCCAGGGGCTGTTGCCAGTGTGGGGCGCCCCAGCGCCTGGTGTAGGCGGGGTCGACGGCGACGACGGGGATGCCGAGTTCGGCGGCCATCGACACCAGCCGGGCCCGCAGTCTGGCCACGGGCAGGCCGGAGATCAGCCGGCGGAACTGTTTACGGCGGCCGTGTTTCTCGCGGGTCGTCTCGCCGGTGAAGTCGAGGTCCTCGACGGCGAGGGCGAGGTGATGGCGGCGGGCCCAGTGCAGCAGGCGGATCAGGGCGTGCCGGACCTGCGCGTCGCGGTGGGCGGCGCTGCCCGAGAGGTCGTAGCCGAACCGTCGGGGTGCGCCGACGGGGCTGCCGTGGGCGTCCAGCCGCCAGGCGGCCAAGTGGTCGGCGTTGGTGTCCACCCTCACCAGGCCGCCCGCGCGGACCGTGGCCAGCGGCACGGTCTGCACCACAGGGGTCGTCCAGGAGGCGGTGAGGTACCAGCAGCCGCGTGCGGTGTCCTCGTGGATGCGATAGGCCACAGCCCGGTTCGCGCTGATGCGGTCGGCCCACTGCTCACCCCGATGCGCGAACGCCACCCTCGCGGCGAGCACGAAACGGCCGTGCGGGGCGTTCGCCGAAGACGCCAACGGGGCGGGCAGTCTGAGGGAGACCTCGCCGTCGGGGGTGGCGCCGCGCCCACCCACCGACGGGCTGTGAGCAAGGCGCACAGCGGCTCAGGCTCCGGCGGACGGCTTGGCCCTCGGGCTCAGTCGGTACGCCGATACCGTCGGATCACCGGCGAGGTAGAACCGGTGCTGCCAGTCGTGGGCCTTGCTCACACCTACCCGAGGACCAACCCGGATGAGCGCGGCAGGTACAGGCTCACCCTCGGACAACACGACCGTGGTACCTGTCAGGAGATCTGCACCGTTGTGCTCCGCCGTGATGCCGAGTGCCTGGCAGAAGTTCCCGGGACCCCGGGCAAGGCGTGGACTCTCGACCTTCTCCCCTCGCCGTCTGCGTGCCAGGTCTTCCCCCTCGATGACTCTGCCTGCCCGGATGAGGACAGCCGAGGCGATGCCGTCCGTCCCGGTGACGACGTTGGCGCACCAGTGGAGACCGTGGGACCGGTAGACGTACAGGTGTCCTGCGGGTCCGAACATGACGGCGTTACGGGGTGTCCGGCCTCGGTAAGCATGGGAGGCTGGGTCAGCTGCACCGGAGTACGCCTCGGTCTCCGTAATGGCGATGCCCACAGTCCCCTCGGGAGTCTTGCAGGTGAGGACGCATCCGAGCAGCTTGGGGGCGACCTCTTCAGCGGGATGGGAGAGGAGATCAACGTTCATGCTGACTGCCTTGACATGCCGTACGTGAAGTACACGTACACATGGCCGGGCGGACCGAACATCACGCCGTTGCGGGCGGTGCGACCGCGACAGGCGTGCGAACCGGGGTCGTTCTGACCGTCGTAGGCCTCGACCTCTGTGAGGCGGAGTGCGATCGGACCGTCCGGGGTGGTGCGCACGAGGACGCGTCCCAGAAGGTCGGGGGCGACCTCCAGGAGGGGGCGGTCGAAGAACTCCCGGGCTGGGGGCGTACGGTCGGGGGTCGCGATCATGGCGTACGAGCGTAGTCCAGACGGGTGCGGGCCGACGGGTGGCGAGGAAACGCCCTCCTTGGAAGTGTGGGGGCACGGAACCGGTCACCGCCGGTTCGCGTTTGTAGGGATCAAGGATCCACGCCACACAGAGCGATCCACCCAGACAGAACTACAGAGCCACACAGATACACAGGCGTTGCCTGACGGGAGGAACAGACATGGGGTTCAAGCGACTGCTCGCGAGCCTGGGGGCCGGTGGCGCTTCGGTCGAGACGGTGCTGACCGAGATCAACGTGGTGCCGGGCGGTGTCGTCCAGGGTGAGGTGCGGATCCAGGGCGGTTCCGTGGACCAGCAGATCGAGGCGCTGTCGGTCGGGCTCCAGGCCAGGGTCGAGGTCGAGGGCCAGGACGCGGAGTACAAGCAGGACATCGAGTTCGTCAAGCAGCCTCTCGGGGGTGCCTTCGAGCTGAAGGCACAGGCGGTGCACGTGGTTCCGTTCGGGCTGGAGATCCCGTGGGAGACGCCGATCACCACCATCCAGGGTCACACGCTGCCGGGGATGCACATCGGTGTGACGACGGAGCTGGAGATCGCGCGTGCGGTCGATTCCGGTGACCTGGACCCGATCAACGTCCACCCGCTGCCGGCGCAGCAGGCGATCCTGGACGCCTTCATCCAGCTGGGCTTCCGCTTCAAGAGCGCGGACATGGAGCGCGGGCACATCCGGGGTACGCGGCAGAAGCTGCCCTTCTACCAGGAGATCGAGTTCTTCCCGCCGCAGCAGTACCACGGGTTGAACCAGGTCGAGCTGAGCTTCGTCGCCGACGAGCGCGAGATGGACGTCGTGCTGGAGATGGACAAGAAGCCGGGGCTGTTCAGTGAGGGCAGCGACTCGTTCCGTTCGTTCCGGGTGGGACTGCAGGACTACGGGAACACGGACTGGGCCGCCTACCTGAATCAGTGGCTGTCGGAGGTCGGCAGCAAGCGCAGCTGGTTCTAGGCTCTGAACCGACCCACCAGATCCACCAGGAGGTACCGAGGTGACCGAGCCGAAGAGGCCGCCGCTCCCCCACGATTTCCATCCGGTCGTGCCGTCCTTCACGGTCACGAGTGAGGACGTCGAGCCGGGGGCGACGCTCAAGGACGCTCAGGTCTACGCGGGCGGGAACACCTCGCCGCAGCTGCGCTGGGAAGGCTTCCCGCCGGAGACCAAGAGCTTCGCCGTGACCTGCTACGACCCGGACGCCCCCACGGGCAGCGGGTTCTGGCACTGGGTCGTGTTCGACATCCCGGTGTCCGTGACGGAGTTGCCGGCCGGTGCGGGCTCGGGGAAGTTCGAGGGACTGCCCGAGGGCGCGGTGCAGGTGCGCAACGACTACGGGACACGTGATTTCGGTGGGGCCGCGCCGCCGCCCGGGGACCCGGCACACCGTTATGTGTTCACGGTGTACGCCGTGGATCAGGAGAAGCTCGGTCCGGATTCTGACGCTTCGCCCGCCGTGGTGGGATTCAACCTCCGTTTCCACACGCTGGCACGCGCCCAGCTCATCGGGGAGTACGCGGCTGTAGCGGAAAAGTGACGCAGCCGGACGTTCATTGAACGTTTGCCCGCCTCTGGTCTTGGAAGTGATCAGAGGCGGGCATTTTTTATTGCGTTGTCCATCTCGGCGTGCCCGGCCACAGTTGATCCAAGCCCGCCGGGGGGTGGGCTGGTGCACAGGAGGTGGGCTGGAATGCGGGACACGCTGGTACTGAACGCGAGCTTCGAGCCGCTGTCGACGGTGACGCTCAACCGAGCCGTCGTTCTGGTGCTGCAGGACAAGGCCGTCGTCGAGCAGACCCACCCCGAGCTGCGCATGCGCGGAGCCGCGGTCGACATACCTGCGCCCCGGGTGATCAGACTCTGCAGGTACGTGAGAGTGCCGTTCCGAAGACAAGCGCCGTGGTCGAGGCGGGGCGTGCTGGTACGGGACAGGCACAGGTGCGCGTACTGCGGCAGGCGGGCGACGACCGTGGACCATGTGGTGCCGCGGTCCAAGGGCGGTTCCGACAGCTGGCTGAACACGGTGGCGTCGTGCGCGGAGGACAATCACCGCAAGGCGAACCGGACTCCGGACGAGGCGGGGATGCCGCTGCTGCGGCAGCCGTTCGAGCCGACGCCTGCGGACGCGATGCTGCTGTCCCTCGGTCACGACGACTTCGACGCGCTGCCGGACTGGCTGTCCAAGGGAGCCGCGTAACCGCCTTCTGAACGGGTGTTGTACGCGATGGGCCCGCCCCTCCTCGTGGAGGGGCGGGCCCATCGCCGTGTTCAGTCGATGGCCGGCTTCTCGCGGCGCTCGGTGTTGCCGTCGGCCGGCCTGGGAACGGTGGGGCCGCCGCCCAGGTTGCCGAAGTTGCCCATGGCGCCGGAGAGGCCCTTCAGGGCGTCGCCGATCTCGCTGGGGACGATCCAGAGCTTGTTGGCGTCGCCCTCGGCGATCTTCGGGAGCATCTGGAGGTACTGGTACGAGAGGAGCTTCTGGTCCGGGTCACCGGCGTGGATGGCCTCGAAGACCGTGCGCACGGCCTGGGCCTCGCCCTCGGCGCGCAGGGCGGCGGCCTTGGCCTCACCCTCGGCGCGCAGGATCTGGGACTGCTTCTCACCCTCGGCGGTCAGGATCGCCGCCTGGCGCGTACCTTCCGCGGTGAGGATCGCGGCGCGCTTGTCACGGTCGGCGCGCATCTGCTTCTCCATCGAGTCCTGGATGGAGGTCGGCGGCTCGATCGCCTTCAGCTCGACGCGGTTGACGCGGATGCCCCACTTGCCGGTCGCCTCGTCGAGGACGCCGCGCAGGGCCGCGTTGATCTCCTCGCGGGAGGTCAGGGTCCGCTCCAGGTCCATGCCACCGATGATGTTGCGGAGCGTGGTGACGGTGAGCTGCTCGATCGCCTGGATGTAGCTGGCGACCTCGTAGGTGGCGGCGCGGGCGTCGGTGACCTGGTAGTAGATCACCGTGTCGATGTTCACGACCAGGTTGTCCTGGGTGATCACCGGCTGGGGCGGGAACGGCACGACCTGTTCGCGGAGGTCGATGCGGTTGCGGATGGAGTCGATGAACGGGACGACGATGTTGAGGCCCGCGTTGAGCGTCCGTGTGTAGCGGCCGAAGCGCTCGACGATGGCGGCGCTCGCCTGTGGAATGACCTGGATGGTCTTGATCAGGGCGATGAAGACCAACACCACCAGAATGATCAGGACGATGATGATCGGTTCCATCGTTCGCTCCCCGTGCCCTTCTCCGCCGTGGCGCCTGTGGAAGATCTTATGCCTGTTTGCCTGTTGAGGATCTTGCTCGTCGAGTCTGGCAGAACAGCGCCTGCCAGGTGGGACGTTCGGTGCATTGCGTGATCGCGTCGTGACCGCGTCGTACGAGGTCACATGACGATCGCGGTGGCTCCCTCGATCTCCACGACGTCGACTTCCTGGCCGACCTCGTAGGTCAGCCCGGAGTCGAGGGCGCGGGCCGACCAGACCTCACCGCCCAGCTTGATACGGCCGCCCGTGCCGTCGACCCGTTCCAGGACGACGGCGTGTTTGCCCTTCAAGGCGTCGATTCCCGTGGCGAGTTCGGGCCGTTGGGCTCTGTGGCGGGCCGCGACGGGCCGTACGACGGCGATGAGCGCCACGGATACGACGGCGAAGACGACCACTTGGAGTACGACACCGCCGCCCAGCCCTGCGGTCACGGCGCCGGCGACGGCGCCCAGGGCGAGCATGCCCAGTTCCGGCATCGCGGTCACGACGAGCGCGATCCCGAGCCCGGCCGCGCCTATCAGCCACCACACCCATGCGTCGATGCTGTCCACATCGTCCATGGTAGGACCGGGATCGCCCCGCCGACAGAGCGCACGGTCAAAGATCGCTTACAGCGGATCCGCCAAGTCGGTTGCCTCCGGCCCGGGTTGTGGAGCCGTGGCACCCGACTGGCGGAGCCGCGGGAGGGGTTGGCGGTCAGGTGAGGGGCAGGCCCTGGGCCGTCCAGCGCTCGCCGACCTGCTCGACGACGAGCGGGAGACCGAAGCAGAGGGAGAGGTTGCGGGAGGTCAGCTCCAGCTCGAGCGGACCCGCGGCGAGGACCTTGCCCTGGCGGATCATCAGGACATGGGTGAAGCCCGGGGGGATCTCCTCGACATGGTGCGTGACCATGATCATGGAAGGGGCGATGGGGTCGCGGGCGAGGCGGCCGAGACGGCGCACGAGGTCCTCGCGGCCCCCGAGGTCGAGGCCGGCCGCAGGCTCGTCGAGGAGCAGCAGCTCGGGGTCGGCCATCAGGGCGCGGGCGATGAGGGTGCGCTTGCGCTCGCCCTCGGAGAGGGTGCCGAACTTGCGGTCGACGTACTCGGTCATGCCGAGGCGGTCGAGGAAGGCGCGGGCGCGGAGCTCGTCGATCTCCTCGTAGTCCTCGTTCCAGGTGGCCGTCATGCCGTACGCGGCGGTCAGCACCGTCTGCAGGACGGTCTGGCGCTTGGGGAGCTTCTCCGCCATGGCGATGCCGGCCATGCCGATGCGGGGGCGCAGTTCGAAGACGTCGACCCCGCCGAGGGTCTCGCCGAGGATCGTGGCGGTGCCCTTGCTGGGGTAGAGGTAGCTGGACGCGACGTTCAGGAGGGTGGTCTTGCCGGCGCCGTTCGGGCCGAGGATGGCCCAGCGCTCGCCCTCCTTGACCGACCAGGAGACCTGGTCCACCAGAGCCCGGCCCTCGCGGACCACGGATACGTCCTCCAGCTCCAGAACATCGCTCATGAGCGCGCTGTCTCCCCTTGCAGTGTCGGCCTGTCTCGGCTGTCGCGTACGCCTGTGGTTGGAGCCACCGCCGGGTGGGCGCAGCCCTCAGGGAAATCTACGCCACCGGTCGGGCCGTCGATTCCATCGGCCGGTCCTTAGGGTGGGGGCATGCTCTCGGAACCACGCTCAGGACGCCTTGCCGCATGGGGAAATGCGCTTCTTGCCGGACTTGTCTCTCCGGATGACGCGGTGCTCGCGATCGTCGGGGAGGACGCGGTGCATCGGGTGGAGGGTTTGCCCGGCGAGTCGGCGCCCGTCGGACTGACGCTCGCGCTCGGGCGGCTGCGGGCTCTGGGGGTGACCGGATTGCGGGTGGCGCTGCCCGCGCCGGGGCATCCGCTGGGGCTCAGTGGACCGCCGGAGTTCAACAAGCGGGCGCTGGAGGCGGAGGAGGCCGTGGTGTGTCACGGGGGTGCGCTGGGGCTGGTGCCGGAGGTGTACGCGGCGGGGCCCTCGGGAGACGAGCACGTCGAGGTCGTCTGGCACTGCCTGGAGGTGCGGGAGGCGCCGCCCGCCGATGTGCCGTCCCTGGGGGAGGCCGAGCGGGAGCTGGCGGAGGCGTTGCGGGAGGCGACGACTGTGCTGGCCCGGTTGGACGTGGCGGCGTCGGGGCCGGTGGCGGAGGCGGCGATCGACGCGTACCGGGCGCGGGCGGAGCGGGGGCGGGAGGTGCTCGCGCCGGGGTATCCGCCGCGGGCCGTGCGGGTGCTGGAGCTGGCGCAGCGGGTGGGGTTGCTGATCTCTCTGGCGTACGAGAACGGTCACGGGGGTGCCGCGAGCGCGTCCGAGATGGCGAACCGGGTGGCCGCGTTGCGACCGGTGGAGCGGACGGCTCGGCGGGCTCAGGTGGCGGCGTACAACGCGTTCGTGGAGGAACGGGAGCGGGGGTAGTGGGGCCGGAGGGGGGCGAGGGAAGGCCCGGGAGGCCGCCGACATGGCTGACCGGCCTTCCAGAGGGGTCTGGAAGGCCGGTGGTCACCGATGTTCCGGGGTGGAACGTCAGTGGTTGACACCCATGTTGCCGAAGGCCGGGTTCAGGATGCCCACGACGTTCACGCTGTTGCCGACCGCGTTGACCGGGATGTGGATCGGGGCCTGGATGACATTGCCCGAGATGACACCCGGCGAGCCGATGGCCTGGCCACCCGCGTGCGCCCCGCCGTCGGTGGCGGAGGCCATTCCGGCACCGGCGGCGACGAGGCCACCCGCCACCATCGTGACAGCGACGGCCTTCTTCAGGTTCTTCACTTCTGAGCCCTCCCTTTGCGATCACTGCGGCGGTCGCTCGCAGCACGCACTGAAGAACGGCCGTGGTCCGCGGAGGATGCGCCACCCGGAGGACATACACCCGACGGTATGAATCTCAGACTGGAGTGGAACCTTCCGGGTGCCGGACCATCGACATCTCATCCGGTCATACCGTGGCGCACCGCCCACAGCGCGGCCTGGGTCCGGTCCGCGAGGTCGAGCTTCATGAGGATGTTGGAGACGTGTGTCTTGACCGTCTTCTCGGACAGCACCAGGGCACGGGCTATCTCGCGGTTGGAGCGGCCGTCGGCGATCAGGCCGAGCACCTCGCGCTCCCGCTCGGTGAGCGAACCGCCTCTGCCCTGGCCGGAGGCCTCCTCCTGGGAGAGGAGTACCCGGGCGACCTCCGGCTGGAGCAGGATGTGCCCGGCGTGTACGGAGCGGATGGCGCCGGCGAGGGCGTCGGGGTCCACGTCCTTGTAGACGTAGCCGGCGGCGCCGGCGCGCAGGGCCGGGACGACCGTGCGCTGCTCGGTGAAGCTGGTGACGATGAGCACGCGCGCGGGGTTGTCGAGATCGCGGAGTCTGCGGAGCGCTTCGATGCCGTCCATGCCCGGCATCTTGACGTCCATGAGGACGACATGGGGCCGGAGCTCCTCGGCGCGGGCGACGCCCTCGGCACCGTCGGCCGCCTCCCCCACGACCTCGATGTCGTCCTGCACCTCCAGGAACGTGCGCAGGCCACGGCGGACCACCTGGTGGTCGTCGACGAGCAGCACCTTGATTGCGTCAGCCACCGGGGACCTCCATCTCGATCGTGGTGCCCTTCCCGGGCGCCGATTCCACGGTCAGCGTGCCGCCGACCCCGCCGGCCCGGTCGCGCATGGAGACGAGGCCGAGGTGGCGTCCCGCGCGGCGTATCGCCTGCGGATCGAAGCCGCTGCCGTCGTCGGTGACCCGCAACACGGCTCCAGTGCCGCGGCGCTCCAGGGTGACGTCGACATGTTCGGCGCCCGAGTGGCGCAGGGCGTTGTGCAGGGCCTCCTGGGCGACCCGGAGCATGGCCTCCTCCTGGGCTGCCGGCAGCGCACGGGCGCCGCGTCCGGAGAAGGTGACGCGGGCACTGTGGGCACGGTCGAGGACATGGACCTGGGTGCGCAGGGTGGCGGCCAGGCCGTCCTCGTCGAGTCCGGCGGGGCGCAGTTCGACGACGGCGGCGCGCAGTTCGTCCGCGGCCTCGGCGGCGAGGGCGGCCACCTGCTGGAGCTCGCCCTTGGCGCGTGAGGGGTCGCGGTCGACCAGGGCGGCCGCCGCCTGGGCGGTCAGGCGCAGGGAGAACAGCTTCTGGCTGACGGCGTCGTGCAGTTCGTGGGCGAGGCGGGAGCGCTCCTCGGCGATGGTCAGCTCGCGGCTGCGCTCGTAGAGGCGGGCGTTGGTCAGGGCGATCGCGGCGTGCTGGGCGAGGATCGACAGCAGTTCCTCGTCGTCCTCGGTGAAGCCGCAGCCGCCCTCCGGCCGGGGGCAGCGCTTGTTGGCGAGGAAGAGGGCGCCGATGACCTCGTCGCCGTCGCGGATGGGCAGGCCGAGGAAGTCGACCAGGTCGGGGTGGGCGGTGGGCCAGCCCTCGAAGCGGGGGTCCTTGCGCACGTCGGCGAGGCGCTCCGGGGTGGCCTCGTGGAGCATCGCGGCGAGGATCCCGTGCTGGCGCGGGAGGGGGCCGATGGCCTTCCACTGCGCGTCGGTGACACCGTCGACGACGAACTGGGCGAAGCCGCCGTGGTCGTCGGGGACGCCGAGGGCGGCGTACTCGGCGTCGAGCAGCTCGCGGGCGGAGGCGACGATCGTCTTGAGGACGTCGCGCACCTCCAGGTGTCTGCTCATGGCCAGCAGCGCGGCACTCACCGCGGCGAGGCCCGACCGGGGACCTTGACTCATGAGCTCACCGTACCGGCGGGGTCCGACAGTGCGGATCGGACCGCCGGCGGCTTGGGCCAGAGCCCTCGGGCTCAGGGGTCCTGACTACGACCGGGCCTGAAGGGCTGTCCGGTGATCCGCGGTGGATCAGCGCACGGCGTCGGATGCTGGGGGCACCTCCCACGCCGTTCAGGCAGTGGGGGAGCATCGCAAGGCGGAGGGGCGTCCGCGTTCCGGATGTATGCGGACATTCCGATAACGCGGCGAGGTGCCGCAGCCGACGTCGTGCGCCCGCCGGGGATTACGGGACCAGCCCTTTGGGACCGGGGGCCCCGACCGGCGGCCTAGGGCGAAGGGCCCGGCGTCTTGCGGCCCGCGCCCGAGGCGGTGGCAAGGGGTGCGTTCCTACGTTGGGATCACCGCCGACCGGAGCGGGAGGCGGCGGACGACGAGGGGACGGATGTCATGCCGGTGGCGATCATCACGGGGGCTTCGAAGGGCCTCGGACGGGCGCTCGGGGAGGGCCTCGCGGAGCGCGGGTGGGACCTTGTGCTCGACGCGAGGAACGCGGACGTCCTGGCGGAGGCCGCACAGGAGCTGTCGGCGTACGGGACGCGGGTCGAGGCGCTGCCCGGGGATGTGACGGATGCCGGGCACCGGGCCGGGCTGGTCGCGGCGGCCCGTGCGCTGGGCGGGCTTGACCTGCTGGTGAACAACGCGAGCGCGCTGGGCGCCGAGCCGCTCGTACGACTGGAGGAGCTGGCGCTGGACGGGCTGCGGCGGGCCCTGGAGGTCAATGTGGTGGCGGCGCTGGGGCTGGCTCAGGAGGCGCTGCCGTTGTTGCGGGCCTCCGCGGCGGGCGCCGTGATCGACGTCAGTTCGGACGCGGCGGCGGAGGCCTACGAGACGTGGGGCGGGTACGGGGCGTCGAAGGCGGCGCTGGATCATCTGTCGGCGGTGCTGGCCGTCGAGGAGCAGGGGCTGCGGGTGTGGGCGGTCGATCCAGGGGACATGGGCACCGACCTGTACGCGGCGGCCGTGCCGGACGACGACGATCCGCGGCCGCGTCCGGAGAGTGTGGTGCCGGCGTTCCTGCGGCTGATCGACCGGCGGCCGCCGAGCGGCCGTTATGGGGCGCCGTCCCTGCTGGCGACGCGATGACGACGGCGTTGAAGGTGCCCGGGGACCGGCTGGCGCGGGTGCCGGTCGAGCAGCGCGGGCCGGGACTCGACCGGGACTCGGTACGTCTGCTGGTGTCGCACGGTACGGAGGTGTCGCACCACGCGTTCGTGGAACTGCCGCGGCTGCTGCGGGCCGGGGACCTGTTGGTGGTGAACACGTCGCCGACGTTGGCGGCGGCCGTCGACGGGGGGATCGGGCACACGCGTGTGGTGGTGCATTTCTCCACGCGGGGCGACGACGGGCGGTGGGCCGTCGAGCTGCGGGATCCGGACGGGAGGGGCACCTCACGCGCGCGGGCGGGCGGTCCCCGGGGAACGGAGGTGGGGCTGCCCGGGGGCGTACGGCTGGTCCTGGAGGAACCGCTGAGCGAGCGGGGCGAGCGGCTGTGGTGGGCGCGACTGTCCTCGCCGGACGTCCTGGGGCTGCTGCGGGAGCACGGGCGGCCCATTCGGTACTCCTATACGGAGCGGGATCAGCCGTTGTCGGTGTACCAGACGGTGTTCGCGCTGCCGTCCGAGGACGGGGCGGGCAGTGCGGAGATGCCGAGTGCGGCGCGGCCCTTCACCACACGCCTGGTGGCGGAGCTGGTGAGCCGGGGGGTGCAGTTCGCCCCCGTCACCCTGCACACGGGGGTGGCGTCGACGGAGGCGCACGAGCCGCCGTATGCGGAGCGGTTCGCGCTGCCGGAGGCGTCGGCTCGGCTGATCAACGCCGCCAGGGCGGGTGGCGGCCGGGTGATCGCGGTGGGCACGACGGCGGTGCGGGCCGTGGAGTCCGCGGCGGGTGCCGACGGGGCCGTAGGAGCCCGTGCGGGGTGGACGGATCTGGTGGTCACTCCGGAGCGGGGGGTGCGGGTGGTCGACGGGCTGGTGACCGGGCTGCACGAACCCGAGGCGTCGCATCTGCTGATGCTGGAGGCGGTCGCGGGACGGGCGGCGGTCGACCGCGCGTACGAGGAGGCGATGGCGGGGTCCTACCTGTGGCACGAATTCGGGGACGTGCATCTCATCCTTCCCGCCAAGGCGCCTCACCCTGTGCATTGCGCCAGCAACTGCAGGTAAGGATCGGATGCCTCCGATGTGAGGCCGGGCATAGGGCGCACATCACGTACGAAGTTCCCTAGTTGATGGATACGCCCGGTTTGAGCGGGACAGACATGGTGGTCTGTCCCGTTTTGCCGCTTCCGCGTCCACTAAGCAGCCTCGTAGGTCACACCTTTGCCACCCGATTTTGCGGCCGCTAAGAATTGCTCTCGTCGCTCGACGCCGTGGGGCTTTGCCCGCGGCGTTTGTGCTGGAAAGCAGTGTCCCCTCCCGGCCGTAGAGCGACCTCCGCGCTATCTCGAAGAGGTCCATCACTTATGTCGCAGAACGCCATGAACTCCGCTCGCCGTCCCGTGCTGTCCAAGGCCCGCAAGCTCTCGATCGCCGGAGTGGCCGCCACCGGCGCCGCCGCTGTCGCGTTCTCGCTGGTGCCGGCCGAGGCGCAGACCGCCACGAAGACGGTGTCCGCGGCGCCCGTGGCGTTCAGCCAGAGCCCGGCCCAGACGGCCAAGGCGAGCATCGCCGACCAGGCCGCCGATGCAAAGGCCGACGCCAAGGCCGACGCCAAGAAGAAGGCCGCCGAGGCCGCCGCGCTGAAGAAGGCAGCCCAGGAGCGCGCGAAGAAGGAGGCCGCAAGCCGGGCCGCCAAGCGTGCGGCCCAGGCCAAGGCCCCCGCCGCGAAGAGCTACCCGAACAACCTCGACGGCTGGATCCGCGAGGCGCTCGACATCATGAAGAAGCACAAGATCCCGGGCACCTATCACGGCCTGCACAAGAACATCATGCGGGAGTCCTCGGGCAACCCGAACGCCATCAACAACTGGGACATCAACGCCAAGAACGGCGTCCCGTCGATCGGTCTGCTCCAGGTCATCAAGCCGACCTTCGACGCCTACCACGTCCCGGGCACCGCGTGGAGCCAGTACGACCCGGTCGCCAACCTCACGGCCGCCGCGAACTACGCGGCCCACCGCTACGGGTCGATCGACAACGTCAACAGCGCTTACTGAGGTCGGCGCGGACCCCGGTGAAGCGCCGAAGGGCGGCACCCCCTGGTGGGGATGCCGCCCTTCGGCGTGTGTGCGGGTGCCTCAGGTCACTTCCGCATGACCTCGGGCTCGTGGCGGCGCAGGAAGCGGGCCACGAGGAAGCCGCAGAGGACGCCGATCAGAATGAGGGCGACCATGTCGAAGGCGTAGACGCCCACGGTGTGGTCCCACAGTGGGTCCGTGTCGCCGGCCTCCTTGGGCGGGCTGATGTTGTTGAAGTCCAGCGTGGCGCCGGCGGCGGCGACCGCCCACCGCGACGGCATCAGGTACGAGAACTCGTTGACGCCGGGGCTGCCGTGCAGGGCGAACAGGCAGCCGGTGAAGACGACCTGGACGATCGCGAACATGACCAGCAGCGGCATGGTCTTCTCCGCGGTCTTCACCAGCGAGGAGATGACCAGGCCGAACATCATCGACGTGAAGCCGAGGCCCATGATCGGGATGGAGAGTTCGAGCATCACGGCGAACTTGCCCTCGCCGAAGAGCAGTGCCTCGTCGGGGATGGTCCTGCTGGCGAAGCCGATCGCGCCGACCATGGCGCCCTGGAGCACGGTGACCGTGCCGAGGACGATGACCTTGGACATCAGATAAGCCGAGCGGGACAGGCCGGTCGCCCGCTCCCGCTCGTAGATCACCCGTTCCTTGATCAGCTCACGAACGGAGTTGGCCGCGCCCGCGAAGCACGCGCCGACCGCGAGGATCAGCAGGACCGTGGTGGCCGTGCCGTTCGGGATGGGCAGGCCGGTCGCCTTGTTCACGCCCCGGACCAGCAGGTCCTTGTCCGGGTCGATGAGCAGGCTGACCGCGCCGAGCACGGCCGGCAGGACCACCGTCAGCGCCAGGAAGCCCTTGTCGGACACGATCACCGCGAGGTAGCGGCGGACGAGGGTGGCCAGCTGGGAGAACCAGCTCTGCGGCTTCGGCGGGCGCATCGACTGCGGCGGCGGCATGTGCACCGACTGCGGGGCGACGGCGTCGATGTCCGCGGCGTACATCTGGTAGTGCTGCGAGCCCTTCCAGCGGCCCGCCCAGTCGTAGTCGCGGTAGTTCTCGAAGGCTGAGAAGACGTCGGCCCAGGTCTCGTAGCCGAAGAAGTTCAGGGCCTCCTCGGGCGGACCGAAGTACGCCACCGAGCCGCCCGGCGCCATCACCAGCAGCTTGTCGCAGATCGCCAGCTCGGCGACCGAGTGGGTGACCACCAGGACCGTACGGCCGTCGTCGGCGAGGCCGCGCAGCAGTTGCATGACGTCGCGGTCCATGCCCGGGTCGAGGCCGGAGGTCGGCTCGTCCAGGAAGATCAGCGACGGCTTGGTCAGCAGCTCCAGGGCGACCGACACGCGCTTGCGCTGTCCGCCGGAGAGGGAGGTGACCTTCTTGTCCTTGTGGATGTCGAGCTTCAGTTCGCGCAGCACCTCGTCGATGCGCGCCTCGCGCTCGGTGGCCGTGGTGTCGGCCGGGAAGCGGAGCTTGGCCGCGTACTTGAGGGCCTTCTTGACGGTCAGTTCCTTGTGCAGGATGTCGTCCTGCGGGACCAGACCGATGCGCTGGCGCAGCTCGGCGAACTGCTTGTACAGGTTCCGGTTGTCGTAGAGGACGTCGCCCTGGTTGGCGGGGCGGTAGCCCGTGAGCGCCTTGAGCAGGGTGGACTTGCCGGAGCCGGAGGGGCCGATGACCGCGATGAGCGACTTCTCCGGGACGCCGAAGGAGACGTCCTTGAGGATCTGCTTGCCGCCGTCGACGGTGACCGTCAGATGGCGCGCGGAGAAGGAGACCTCACCGGTGTCGACGAACTCCTCGAGGCGGTCGCCGACGATGCGGAACGTCGAGTGGCCGACGCCGACGATGTCGTTCGGGCCGAGGAGTGCCGTGCCGCCCTTGGCGATCGGCATACCGTTGACGAACGTTCCGTTGTGGGACCCGAGGTCACGGATCTCGAAGCGGCCGTCGGGCGTCGCGTGGAACTCGGCGTGGTTCCTGGAGACCTGGAGGTCGGAGACGACCAGGTCGTTCTCCAGGGCACGACCGATGCGCATCACACGACCGAGGGCCAGCTGGTGGAACGTGGTCGGGCTGCGGTCGCCGTACACCGGCGGCGCCCCCGCGCCACCACCGGGGCCCTGCTGCGGGAGGCCCTGCTGATGCGGGACCTGTGCCTGCTGCGGCTCCTGCCAGCCCGCCTGCTGCTGCGGTGCCTGCTGGGCGGCGTACCCGGCACTCGCGCCCTGCGCGGCGTAGGGCTGCTGTTGGGGCTGCGCCACCGCCGCGGCCGTACCGGAGAGGCTGACTCTCGGGCCGTCGGTCGCGTTGCCGAGGTGCACGGCCGAGCCCGGGCCGATCTCCAACTGGTGGATCCGCTGGCCCTGCACGAATGTGCCGTTGGTGCTGCCGTGGTCCTCGATCACCCAACTACGGCCGCTGAAGCTGATCGTGGCGTGGCGCCAGGAGACCCTGGCGTCGTCGAGCACGATATCCCCCTGCGGATCACGTCCGAGGGTGTATGCCCTGGACGGATCGAGCGTCCAGGTTTGTCCGTTCAATTCCAGTACGAGTTCCGGCACTCCATGCCCCACTGAGTTGTCCCCCGAGTTACCCCCATCACAGGGAGTCTAGGGATGTCGAACATCGGGGGGAACTATTTCAGGCTCAGCCCCTTGACCGAAAGTCGGGCCTTGTGAAGAGAACGTACGGGGGCGTCGGCCCGTCCCGTTGACGGGGTTGAAAACGGGCCGGAGAGTGGTAATCCCACGCGAGGGGGACATCGGCGGTGCAACACCGCGATGTGGATCGGGGGGTCCCGCCATGAGCAACCGAAATGCCGGCCATCCCAGGAGCGTGCGGTGGGGGGACGTCCTGTTCTCCGCGATCGCCGCCGTGAGCTGGTCGTTGATCGGGATGGCGGGCACGGCGGCACTCGGTCTGCATCTGCTGGAAGCGGATTCCGCGGGCCGACTCGGGCCCATGACGGCGGCGGTTGTGGCGCTCGGTGCGGGTGGGTCGGTGACCCCGTCCGGTGATGTGTCCGTCTTCGGCCTGGAAGGAGCGCAGGCCACGACCGCCATCGACATCACGCCACTGGGGGTGAGCCTCGTGGGGGCGCTCCTGCTGTCGTGGTTCTTCCTGCGGTCCCTGCGTGGCACGGGAGTTGTCGTCACCACGGCTGAACTCCTCGCGCGCGTGGGCGCGGTGGTTGTGCTCTTCGCGGGACTGATGGGCGGTCTGGCCTGGGCGGGCCATGCCGTCATCACGCTGGACGGCGGTGAGCTGGGCCTCGACGAGCTGTCCGGCGGCGGTGGCCTCGACGGCATCGAGATCCCCGGGCTCGGCGATGTCGGGGACATCGGCGGCGGCCTGCTCCCGGACCGGCTCGGCGACCTCGCCGACGCCAACGCCCGGGTGGGCTTCACCGTCGACGCGGTGCCCACGGTGCTGGGTGGCCTGTTGTGGTGCCTCGGGGTGCTGCTGATCGCCCTGCTGGCCTCGCGCCGCACTCCCCTGCCGCACGGCTTCGACGCCGTGCACCAGGTGGTACGGCCCGCCGTGTCCGCGGTGGTCACGGTGCTGCTCGTGGCGGTCGCGGCGGGGCTCGCGGCGGCGGCGTACGCGGCGGTCGGCGACCCCCACCCGAGGCGGATCGCGGGCGCGGCCCTGCTCGGAGCGCCCAACGGCGTCTGGCTCGGCGTCCCCGTCGGCCTGTTCGTCCCCTGGGACGGCAAGGCCGCGGGGGCGCTCGCGGACCTGCTGCCCGACCCGCTCGACGCACTGCTGCGCGCCGACGCGAGCGAACCCGTCACCCTCGGCCGCCTGGCGGAACTGGACACCAGGGTCTGGCTGTTGGGCGTGGCGGCCGCCCTGATGATGCTGTGCGCGGGGGTGCTGACCGCCGTCCGTACGCCTTTCGCCGGGCAAGCGTCTCCCCTGACGGCCGGGGGTGCTGATGATGCGGGTGCACGGGGCGGAGACGCGCTCGGGTTCGCGGGAATCTGCGCACTTCGGCTGGGGATCGCGACGGCGGTGGCACTCCCCCTCCTTGTCCTGCTGACGGAGGTGTCGGTGGACGCCTCGCTGGCCGTGTTCGGCATCGACGCGTTCGACACGGGCATCGCGTTGCACGGGCGGGCGGCGACGGCTCTCGTGCTGGGCGCGGTGTGGGGTGCGGGCGCGGGCGCCGCCGGGGCGCTGCTGGCCTGCGCCACGGGGGCGGCGGGCCGCCGGGCCGCTCCCCTGGCCCTCGGTGCGGGCCGTGCGGCACCGGCTGCCGGGTGCTCCCCCTCGCTGGCCTCCCCGTCGGGTCCGTACACGCCGGGTACGCCCTACCGGCCGCCGAACCCGGACACCAACCCCTATCTGCGGGTGCCGGAGGGGCTGCTGCGGCCTGGACGGGCTGGGGACCGACGGGACCAGGGTGAGGAGGGGCGACGGGGCCAGGGTGACGGGCGAGGAGATGGGCGGGGGACTCCGGAGGCGTCGGGACCGGGCGGGAGCGGGCAGGGGGTGGCCGGGGCAGACCGACGTACAGCGGGCGGGCAAGAGGTCGCCGGGTGGGGCGGGGAGGACCGGGGCGCGGGGAGCGGGCGAGGGGTGCCCGAGGCGGACCGGGGTACGGGGAGCGGCGGTCCGGGGCCCGAGGGGCGACGGCCGCCCGATGTGTACGGCGCGCCCACGGTGGCGAGGCGGTTCACGCCGCCGCCTCGACGGCCGGGGCAGCGGCCAGGCACGGGGGCGGGTACGGGTGCAGGGCCACGCTCGGGCGCGGGATCGGGGTCGGGGTCAGGGGCTGGTGGCGGTTCGGGGGCCGGGCGGTGGCCGGCTCCGCCGCCGCCACCGGACGACGGGCCGCCGCCTCCGCCTGCGCCGCCCCCTCCGGCGCCGGGGGCCGGGCCGCGGGGCGGGTGAGGGGCCCGGCGCAGAGGGCGCCGGGGCAGAGCCGCAGGCTCGTTGAGAGGCTCGGCACGGAGGGCGCCCGCGCCGGTGGAAGGGGGCATTCCGGTGCCGCCCCGGCGCTTCGTACACGATCCGCGTGCACGTCGGTCACCCGTAACCCAGTGTTCTCCGTCCGCTGGGCGGACCTCAGGGGCGGAAGGCGCCGGGTGCCGGATACGGTTGGACCATCATGAGCGCTTCGCAGACCTCCTCTGACGTCCCCACTCTCCTCGTCAAGATCTTCGGCAAGGACAGGCCGGGCATCACCGCCGGGCTGTTCGACACCCTTGCCGCGTACTCCGTCGACGTGGTCGACATCGAGCAGGTCGTCACCCGTGGCCGGATCGTGCTGTGCGCCCTGGTGACCGTGCCGCCGGCCGGGCAGGAGGGCGATCTGCGGGCCACCGTCCACGGCTGGGCGGAGTCCATGAAGATGCAGGCGGAGATCATCTCCGGCCTGGGCGACAACCGGCCCCGTGGTCTGGGCCGCTCGCACGTCACCGTGCTGGGGCACCCGCTGACCGCCGAGTCCACGGCCCGCATCGCCGCCCGGATCACGGCGACCGGCGGCAACATCGACCGTATCTTCCGGCTCGCCAAGTACCCGGTGACGGCGGTGGAGTTCGCCGTGTCCGGCACCGAGCCGGAGACGCTGCGCACGGCACTGGTGACCGAATCGGTGGCGCTCGGCGTGGACGTGGCCGTGGTCGCGGCGGGGCTGCACCGGCGGGCCCAGCGGCTGGTGGTGATGGACGTGGACTCGACGCTCATCCAGGACGAAGTGATCGAGCTCTTCGCGGCGCACGCCGGGTGCGAGAAGGAGGTCGCCGAGGTGACGGCGGCCGCGATGCGCGGGGAACTGGACTTCGAGCAGTCGCTGCACGCGCGTGTGGCGCTGCTGGAGGGGCTCGACGCGTCGGTGGTGGAGAAGGTGCGCAGCGAGGTGCGGCTCACCCCGGGGGCGCGCACACTGATCCGCACGCTGAAGCGGCTCGGTTTCCAGGTCGGTGTGGTCTCGGGCGGCTTCACCCAGGTCACGGACGATCTCAAGGACCGGCTGGGGCTGGACTTCGCGCAGGCCAACACGTTGGAGATCGTCGACGGCAGGCTGACCGGCAAGGTCGTCGGGGAGATCGTGGACCGCGCGGGCAAGGCACGGCTGCTGCGCCGGTTCGCCGCCGAGGCCGGGGTGCCGCTCGCCCAGACCGTGGCGATCGGCGACGGCGCCAACGACCTCGACATGCTGAACGCGGCCGGGCTGGGCGTCGCCTTCAACGCCAAGCCGGTCGTCCGGGAGGCCGCGCACACCGCGGTGAACTTCCCGTTCCTCGACACCGTGCTCTACCTCCTCGGTGTCACACGGGAAGAGGTCGAGGCGGCGGACACGCACGACGAGCAGTGAGTGTGGGCGACGGCGTGTGACGATGAGGGAAGGCCCGGCAGCTCCTCGCTGCCGGGCCTTCGGCGTGCTGTGTGCCGGGGTGGTTACTCCGTCGGCGCCCAGTAGTCGACAAGGGTGCCGACGCCCGGCTCCAGGCTCTTCCAGGAGCCCTCGAAGGTGAGGACGGCGTAGGCGGCGGCCGGGAAGTCGCGTCGGCTCATGCGCTCGCGGGCGTCGCCCTCGGCGCTGCCGGCGAGGACCTCGGCGAGGGCCTGCACGCCGGGGTTGTGGCCGACCAGGAGGACGTTCTGCGTGTCGTCCGGGGTCTCGTTGAGCAGGGCGATCAGCTCGCCGGGAGAGGCCTCGTAGATCCGCTCCTCGTAGACGGTTTTCGGTCGCTCGGGCAGCTCGTGGACGGCCAGCTTCCAGGTCTCGCGGGTCCGGACGGCGGTGGAGCACAGGGCAAGGTCGAAGGAGATGCCGCTGTCGGCGAGCTTGCGTCCGGCGACGGCGGCGTCCATACGGCCCCGGTCGGCGAGCGGACGCTCGTGGTCGGAGACCTGGGGCCAGTCGGCCTTCGCATGCCGGAAGAGGACAATCCTGCGGGGTTCTGCGACGCTCATGGGTCCCAGCTTCGCACGAAACAGGCCATGGGGCGCAGGGAGTTGAAGTGCGGATATCCGAGACCGGTGTCCGTGCCGCCGGGGGCCCGGCCGACCCTCACGGGACGAGGGCCGTCAGGGCCCGCTGTATGCGCTCGAAGACATGGGCGAGCAGGGGGTCGCCGGTCGCGGCATGGGCATCCGCAGGATTGAGGATCAGCAGCATGAGAGTGACGAAGCCGAGGGCGGGCAGGGCGAGGGCCCACCAGGGAAGCCGGATGTCCACGCCGCCCGTGGGCGCCGGGGCCGCCGGGTGGGGTCGCGTGTGCGTACGGGCCGACATGCCGCCTCCGTGGTCTTCGCGTCGTCGGTGGCCGCTCCTGCGTAGGGTCCTCGCGAGTCCCCCGCGGCCACACTTCGAAGCTACGGAATCCGGGTGGCACCGCCCATCCGGTGATCCACCCACTTCACCCTGAGACTCACCCCCTAGGGGATGGGGGGTTGGCCCCACCTGAGGGTGGCTGCGCGAGCGGCCGGGGCCGCATCACATGGCGTGCGGTCGGCCGGCGGCTGCCGTGTGGCCGCGCCGGCGGACGCCGTGTGGCCGCGCCGGCGGACGCCGGCCGGGCGTCACGGTGAGGCGATCGCCGCGATGATGCCGATGACGATGAAGATGGCGAGGAACGAGCCGAAGACCACGAGCATCTTCTTCTGACCGTTCTGGGGGTTCGGGTCGAGCACGGGCATGCGCCCAGTCTCGCACCCCGACCCGCCGCTCCGTCCCCGGGGTGGGCCTCACCGTGCCGTCGTGACCGTCTCGTCCTCCACCATGCGGTCACGTCCCGCCAGGGCGCCCACCACGATCTGCGGCACCATCAGGGCCGCCATGAGGGCCAAGGGCAGGCCCCAGCCGCCGCTGTGCTGGTAGAGGACGCCGACGAGGAGCGGGCCCGGGATCGAGATCAGATAGCCGGTGCTCTGCGCGAAGGCGGACAGCTTGGCGACTCCCTCGCCAGTCCGGGCCCGCATGCCGACCAGGGTGAGCGCGAGCGGGAAGGCGCAGTTGGAGACGCCGAGCAGTAGCGCCCACACCCAGGCTCCGCCGGCCGGGGCGAGGTACAGACCGGCGTACGACAGGAGCCCGCACAGGCCCAGGGCGACCGCGAGGGGCCCCTGGTGGGGCAGCCGGGTGGCGAGCCGGGGGATCACGAAGGCCAGCGGTACGCCCATCACCATCGTCACGGCGAGCAGCAGACCGGCCGTGTCCGCGGGGACCCCGGCGTCCCGGAAGATCTGCGGCATCCAGCCCATCGTGATGTACGCGGCGGTGGCCTGGAGCCCGAAGAACACGGCGAGCGCCCAGGCGGTACGGCTCCGGGTGATGCGCGGCGCGGCCGCGTTCTCCCGCGCGGGGCCGGGCCCGGCGGCCGTGTCCCGGGGGCCGGGATGCCGCTCGGCGGCCCCGTCTGGCTGCGCGGCCCGCCCCCGAACGAGCGGCAGCCACGGCAGTACCGCCATCGTCGCGAGGGTCGCCCAGGCGGTGAGGCCGGTCTGCCAGCTGCCGCCGAGCGCCTCGGTCAGGGGGACGGTGACGGCTGCGGCGGCGGAGGTCCCGAGGGCGAGGGCCATGGAGTACAGGCCGGTCATGGAGCCCACCCGGTCGGGGAACCAGCTCTTGACGATGACCGGCATCAGGACGTTGCTGACGGCGATGCCCATCAGGGCGAGGGCGCTCGCGGCCACGAATCCCGCGGTCGTGCCGGTGTACGGCCGGACCAGCAGCCCGGTGGCGACCGCGGCCATGCCCGCGCAGACCACGGCGGCCGGGCCGAAGCGGCGGGCCAGGCGTGGGGCGAGGCTGCCGAACACGGCGAAGCAGAGGGGCGGTACGGAGGTGAGGAGTCCGGCGACGCTGCCGCTCATGCCGAGTCCGTGGCGCACCTCTTCGAGGAGGGCGCCGAGGCTGGTGACGGCGGGCCGGAGGTTGAGGGCGGTCAGCACGATGCCCAGGACCATCAGCCGTGTCGTCCACGCGCGTGGGGACGATGGCCCGATCCGGTCGGGGGCGCGGGTGGGCACGGGCTTCGTCCTCAGGGTTTCCTCGCTCACCATGCCCTACATCATAGAATCATAGGATGATTGGTTGTCGACGGGTCGGTCCCGCCCCTCGCCCCCGACCGTGCGAAGGTGTGCCATGCCCCTGAGTCATCCCCGCCGTTCGGCGCTGTCCGAGCAGGTCATCGCGGCGCTGCGGAACCAGATCACCTCGGGCGAGTGGCCGGTCGGCTCACGCATCCCGACGGAGCCCGAGCTGGTCGAGCAGCTGGGCGTCGCCCGGAACACGGTCCGCGAGGCCGTCCGCGCCCTCGCACACAACGGTCTGCTGGACATCCGGCAGGGCTCCGGCACCTTCGTCGTCGCGACGAGCGAGCTGGCGGGGGTCATGCACCGCCGCTTCGCGGACGCCGACCCCCGGCACATCGCCGAGCTGCGCTCCGCCCTGGAGTCGAGCGCCGCGAAGCTGGCCGCCGAGCGGCGCACCGAGAAGGACCTGAAGCAGCTGGACGCGCTCCTCGCCCGTCGGGAGGAGGCATGGGCGTCCGGAGACGCGGAGAGCTTCGTGGCGGCCGACGCGACCTTCCACCTGGCGGTCGTGGCCGCGTCCCACAACGACGTCGTCACCGCCGTCTACGCGGACCTGGGCGAGGTGCTGCGGGACTGGCTGCGCGAGGACGTCGGCGCGGAACTGACCCCGGAGTCGTATCTGGACCACGCCGGGCTCGTGGACGCCATCCGCGCGGGCGACACGGAGTCCGCGGCGGCGCAGGCCGCCGGATATCCGTTCCACTGCCGCCCCGGAAGGGTCAGTCGTCCGGCCGCTGGTGGCTGAACCACACGGCGCGGACCTCCTTCCAGCAGCGCCCGGTGAACCGCACCGTCTGCGCGGGACCCGTCTCGACGGGGGCGCCGTCGCTGTCGATGTCCCACCAGCGCGCGCACTCGATGTGCAGGCGGACACGGTCGGGGTCCGGGTAGGGGTTGAAGCAGTACCCGATCACCTGGGAGCCGTAGACCGTGCTGTTGCAGGCCGCCCCGAAGGGTTCGGGACGGTCGGCCGTCACGCGCGCGTGTCGTGGTACGGATCCGTTCCGGGTCTCCCCAGGCGCGTACGGGATCGCTTCGTACGGAAGGGACAGTACGAGAGCCAGGGCGACGGCCACGGGGGCGAAGCTGCGGGACAGGCGCACAAGGGAGACCTCCTCGGCCGAGCGGCTGGGCGGTGTACGTCCAGCGTGCGCGGCACCCGGCCGGGGCGGCCCGTCGGATGGGCCGAACGGGGGACGCGCGAAGGGCCCGTGTCCGGGTGGACACGGGCCCTCGACCGTCCGTGGGGGCGGGCGGCGTCACGCGCCGATCGCGTGCAGCCCGCCGTCGACGTGGATGATCTCGCCGGTGGTCTTCGGGAACCAGTCGCTGAGCAGGGCGACGACACCGCGGCCGGCCGGCTCGGGGTCCTTGAGGTCCCACTCCAGGGGGGAACGGTGGTCCCACACGGCTGCCAGCTCGCCGAAGCCCGGGATGGACTTGGCGGCCATGGAGGCGAGGGGGCCGGCGGAGATGAGGTTGCAGCGGATGTTCTGCTTGCCCAGGTCGCGTGCGACGTAACGACTGGTGGCCTCGAGGGCGGCCTTGGCGGGGCCCATCCAGTCGTACTGCGGCCAGGCGAACTTCGCGTCGAAGGTGAGGCCGACGACCGAGCCGCCGTTCTGCATCAGCGGCAGACAGGCCATGGTCAGCGACTTCAGGGAGTACGCCGAGACGTGCATGGCGGTCGCGACGGACTCGAACGGCGTGTTGAGGAAGTTGCCGCCGAGCGCGTCCTGCGGGGCGAAGCCGATGGAGTGGACGACGCCGTCGAGGCCGCCGAGCTCCTCACCGACGACGTCGGCCAGGCGCCCGAGGTGCTCGTCGTTGGTGACGTCGAGCTCGATGACCTTGGTGGGCTTCGGGAGCTTCTTGGCGATGCGCTCGGTCAGCGTGGGCCGGGGGAAGGCGGTGAGAATGATCTCCGCGCCCTGCTCCTGGGCCAGCTTGGCGGTGTGGAAGGCGATGGAGGACTCCATCAGCACACCGGTGATCAGGACGCGCTTGCCCTCGAGGATTCCGCTCATGGTGATCAGTGACCCATTCCCAGTCCGCCGTCTACGGGGATGACGGCTCCAGTGATGTACGAGGCGTCGTCCGAGGCGAGGAACCGCACCGTCGCGGCGATCTCCTCGGGCTGCGCGTACCGGCCGAGCGGCACCTGCGAGACGATGCCCGCGCGCTGCTCGTCGGTGAGGACCTTGGTCATGTCGGTGTCGACGAAACCTGGCGCGACGACGTTGAAGGTGATGTCGCGCGATCCCAGCTCACGGGCGAGGGAACGCGCGAAGCCGACCAGGGCGGCCTTGGAGGCGGCGTAGTTGGCCTGGCCGGGCGAGCCGTAGAGGCCCACGACCGACGAGATCAGCACGACGCGGCCCTTCTTGGCGCGGAGCATGCCGCGGTTGGCGCGCTTGACGACACGGAAGGTGCCGGTGAGGTTGGTGTCGATGACCGAGGTGAAGTCCTCCTCGGACATCCGCATCAGGAGCTGGTCCTTGGTGACACCGGCGTTGGCGACGAGGACTTGGACCGGACCGTGCTCGGCCTCGATCTCCTTGTAGGCCTGCTCCACCTGCTCGGAGTCGGTGATGTCGCATTTGACCGCGAGGCAGCCCAACTCCGCGAGGGCGGCCGGCGGCTCACCCGAGCGGTACGTGTACGCGACCTTGTCGCCGTTCTCGGCGAACGCGCGGGCGATGGCGAGGCCGATGCCCCGGTTGCCTCCGGTGACGAGAACCGAGCGGCTCAACGGATCACCCTTTCCATAGCGGTCTGCACACCTGCCCGATTGCCTGGACGGCAGGCGCCTTCCTCGAAAACCTATCGGTCGGGCCCGTCGCGCGGGCATTCGGGCAGTGACAGTGGCGTGGGGGACTCACTGTGGGGTCCCTACAGAAAGCCACCGGGGTCGGCGGGGAAAGATGTGGTCCCGGTGCCCGCGGGCGCGACATGATCGGACCCGACAGGCCACGACAGCAGGGAGACCTCGGTGCCTCATTCCATCGACGAAGCCTTCACGGCACTGCCGCTACGGGCCCTGGCCGACGCCGCGCTCGCCCGCGCGCGTGCGCTCGGGGCCGAGCACGCGGACTTCCGGTTCGAGCGGGTGCGCAGCGCGTCCTGGCGGCTGCGGGACGCCAAGCCCGCCGGGTCGTCGGACACGACCGACCTCGGGTACGCGGTGCGGGTGGTGCACGGCGGGACCTGGGGGTTCGCCTCCGGTGTGGACCTGACGATGGACGCCGCCGCGAAGGTCGCCTCGCAGGCGGTGGCGATGGCCAAGCTGTCGGCACAGGTGATCAAGGCCGCGGGGTCGGACGAGCGGGTCGAGCTGGCGGACGAGCCCGTGCACGCGGAGAAGACCTGGATCTCCTCGTACGAGATCGATCCGTTCACCATCCCCGACGAGGAGAAGACCGCGCTGCTCACCGACTGGAGCACGCGGCTGCTGGCGGCCGCCGGGGTCAATCACGTGGACGCCTCGCTGCTCACCGTGCACGAGAACAAGTTCTACGCGGACACCGCGGGAACCGTGACCACCCAGCAGCGGGTCCGGCTGCACCCGTCGCTGACCGCCGTGTCCGTCGACGAGTCCAGCGGTGAGTTCGACTCGATGCGGACCCTGGCGCCGCCGGTCGGCCGCGGCTGGGAGTATCTGACGGGCACCGGCTGGGACTGGGACGACGAGCTGGCGCGGATGCCGGAACTGCTCGCGGAGAAGATGCGGGCCCCGAGCGTCGAGGCGGGTCTGTACGACCTCGTGGTCGATCCGTCCAACCTGTGGCTGACCATCCACGAGTCCATCGGGCACGCCACCGAACTGGACCGCGCGCTCGGCTACGAGGCCGCCTACGCCGGCACGTCCTTCGCCACCTTCGACCAGCTCGGCAAACTCCGGTACGGCTCCGAGCTGATGAACGTCACCGGTGACCGCACCGCCGAGCACGGCCTTGCGACCATCGGGTACGACGACGAGGGGGTGGCGGGGCAGTCCTGGGACCTGGTCAAGGACGGGACGCTGGTCGGTTACCAGCTCGACCGTCGTATCGCCAAGCTGACCGGCCTGGGGCGCTCCAACGGGTGCGCGTACGCCGACTCCCCCGGCCATGTGCCGGTGCAGCGCATGGCGAACGTGTCGCTCCGGCCGGATCCGGCCGGGCTGTCCACCGAGGATCTGATCGGGGGCGTCGACCGCGGCATCTACGTCGTCGGGGACCGGTCGTGGTCCATCGACATGCAGCGGTACAACTTCCAGTTCACCGGGCAGCGGTTCTTCAGGATCGAGAACGGGCGGATCACCGGTCAGCTGCGGGACGTGGCGTACCAGGCGACGACGACGGACTTCTGGGGTTCCATGGCGGCCGTGGGCGGGCCGCAGACCTATGTCCTCGGCGGTGCCTTCAACTGCGGCAAGGCCCAGCCGGGCCAGGTCGCGTCCGTCTCGCACGGCTGCCCGTCGGCCCTCTTCAGGGGCGTCAACATTCTGAACACCACGCAGGAGGCAGGTCGATGAGCGCGCCCGTCAACAAGGCACACAAGCCGCACGAGATCGTCGAGCGGGCACTCGAACTGTCCCGGGCCGACGGGTGCGTGGTGATCGCCGACGAGTACTCGTCGGCCAACCTGCGCTGGGCGGGCAACGCGCTGACCACGAACGGGGTCACGCGCGGGCGGTCGGTGACCATCATCGCCACGGTCGACGGCAAGGAGGGCACCGCCTCCGGTGTCGTGTCCCGGTCGGCCGTCACCGCGGAGGAACTGGAGCCGCTGGTACGGGCCGCGGAGGAGGCCGCACGAGGGGCCGGGCCCGCCGAGGACGCCCAGCCGCTGGTGACGGGCGTGCAGCCGTCCCCCGACTTCACGGAGCCGCCCGCCGAGACCTCTTCGGCCGTGTTCGCCGACTTCGCCCCGGCGCTCGGCGAGTCGTTCGCACGCGCGCGGGCCGGCGGGCGCGAGCTGTACGGGTTCGCCAACCACGAACTCGTCACCAGCTATCTGGGCACGTCGACGGGGCTGCGTCTGCGGCACGACCAGCCGAACGGCACGCTGGAGCTCAACGCCAAGTCCCCGGACCGTACGCGCTCGGCCTGGGCGGGCCGCTCCACACGGGACTTCAAGGACGTCGACCCGGCGGCCCTGGACGCGGAGCTGGCCGTACGGCTCGGGTGGGCCGAGCGGCGGATCGAGCTGCCCGCCGGGCGGTACGAGACGCTGCTTCCCCCGACGGCCGTGGCCGACCTGCTGATCTACCAGATGTGGTCGGCGTCGGCGCGGGACGCCGCCGAGGGCCGGACCGTGTTCAGCAAGCCCGGCGGCGGCACGCGCATCGGCGAGCGGCTCACCGATCTGCCGCTGTCGCTGCGCAGCGACCCCTACGAGCCGGGGCTGGAGTCGGCGCCCTTCGTGCTGGCCCACTCCTCCGGCGGCGACAGCTCGGTGTTCGACAACGGGCTCCCGCTGAAGGCGACCGAGTGGATCCGCGAGGGCGAGATCGCGCACCTGCCCAGCACCCGGCACAGCGCGGGTCTGACCGGCCTGCCGGTGGTGCCCGCCATCGGCAACCTCATCCTCGACGGCGGCGAGGACCACTCCCTGGAGGAGATGGTCGCGAACACCGGGCGCGGGCTGCTGCTGACCTGCCTGTGGTACATCCGCGAGGTCGACCCGGCGACGCTGCTGCTGACCGGGCTGACCCGCGACGGCGTCTACCTGGTGGAGAACGGCGAGGTCACGGGCGAGGTCAACAACTTCCGGTTCAACGAGTCGCCGGTGGACCTGCTCGGGCGGGCCACCGAGGCGGGGCGCACCGAGAAGACGCTGCCGAGGGAGTGGAGCGACTACTTCACCAGGGCCGCGACCCCCGCGCTGCGGGTGCCGGATTTCAATATGAGCTCTGTCAGCCAGGGCGTATAACCTCGTAGTCGTTCGTGGTCGGCCGCCACCCGGCTGCCGGCCACCATCCGAAGATCATCGAGGAGACACGAGAACCGTGACGGACATCGTCGACGAGCTGAAGTGGCGGGGGCTGTTCTCCCTGTCCACCGACGAGGACGCTTTGCGCAAGGCTCTCGCGGACGGTCCCGTCACGTTCTATTGCGGTTTCGACCCGACCGCGCCGTCCCTGCACGTCGGGCACCTGGTGCAGGTGCTCACCGTGCGCCGGCTCCAGCAGGCCGGCCACCGGCCGCTGGCACTGGTCGGCGGCGCGACGGGTCTCATCGGCGACCCCCGCCCCACGGCGGAGCGCACGCTGAACGACCCGGAGACGGTCGCAGGCTGGGTCGGAAAGCTGCGCGCCCAGATCGAGCCGTTCCTGTCCTTCGAGGGTGAGAACGCGGCCGTCATGGTCAACAACCTCGACTGGACCGAGGGCCTGTCCGCGATCGAGTTCCTGCGGGACATCGGCAAGCACTTCCGCGTCAACAAGATGCTGACGAAGGACTCCGTGGCCCGCCGTCTGGAGTCCGACCAGGGCATCAGTTACACCGAGTTCAGCTACCAGATCCTCCAGGGCATGGACTTCCTCCAGCTCTACCGGAGGTACGGCTGCACGCTCCAGCAGGGCGGCAGCGACCAGTGGGGCAACCTCACGGCCGGCCTGGACCTGATCCACAGGCTGGAGCCGGGCGCGGAGGTGCACGCGCTGGCGACTCCGCTGATGACGAAGGCGGACGGCACCAAGTTCGGCAAGACCGAGGGCGGCGCCGTCTGGCTCGACCCGGAGATGACGACGCCGTACGCCTTCTACCAGTTCTGGCTGAACGTGGACGACCGGGACATCTCGCGGTACATGCGCATCCTGTCCTTCAAGTCCCGTGCGGAGCTGGAGGAGTTGGAGCAGCAGACCCAGGAGCGTCCGCAGGCGCGGGCCGCGCAGCGCGCGCTGGCCGAGGAGCTGACGACGCTGGTGCACGGTGCCGACCAGACGGCCGCGGTGATCGCCGCGTCGAAGGCGCTCTTCGGACAGGGTGAGCTGGCGGAGCTGGACGAGCGGACGCTGGCCGCCGCCCTGTCGGAGGTGCCGCACGCCAAGGTGGCCGAGCTGGCTCCGGTCGTGGATCTCTTCGCCGAGGTCGGGCTGGTGCCCAGCAAGTCCGCCGGGCGGCGCACCGTCAAGGAGGGCGGGGCGTACGTGAACAACGTGAAGGTCACCGCCGAGGACGCCGTGCCGGCGTCGGAGGATCTCCTCCACGGGCGGTGGCTGGTGCTGCGGCGCGGGAAGAAGAACCTGGGCGCCGTCGAGGTGACCGGGGAGTAGAGGCATCTGGGGGCGCGGGGCGGAGCGGCTGCGGTGTTCGCCGTGGTCGCTCATGCCTGCGCGGCGGAGCCACAGCCGGTGGGCACCGCCGCGCGGGTCTCATGCCCCCCGGCGCGGCGCGCGCCTGTCAGGCTCGGTGTTTCCTCTTGCCCAGCGTCGCCATGTAGAGGCTGTCACCGAGGTACACGATCATCACCGCGGCGATCACCTGGAAGATGTGGCGGCTCCAGTCGATGCCCCGGGTCTCCTCGATACCGAAGCCCCGCGCGACGGCGTTGCCGACGACGGCGCCCAGCATGCCGAAGATCGTCGTGAGCCAGAGCGGGCTGTGCTGCTTGCCCGGAATGATCGCCTTGGCCAGCAGGCCGAGCACGAATCCCACGATGATCGCCCACAACCAGCCCATGGCTGCCTCCTCGTACGGCTCGACGTGAGCTGTAGGGCCAGTGTCGACCCGGCTCCTCTACGCCGCATGTCGGGCGGCGCAGTACACGGGACGGCGCATGTCGCCCCCTCCCGGCGTGCGGAGACCCGGTCTCGTAGGCGGCGCACACGCGGCGTAACGTGGGGAGGGACCGGCCTGCCGTTTCACCGGGCGGGACCGGCAGGGGAACGGGCCGGAGCGTCCGATGAAGGCGGGTGGTGGAACGTGATGCGGAAGCAGAGCAAGGCCGAGGTCTTCCGGATCACCGGCGCCCGGCAGGGGCTCGCCGACGACGTCCGGGGCAGGCAGCGACGCTATGTCATCTCGATGTCGGTCCGCACGCTCTCGGTGATCGCCGCGGCGGTCCTCTGGAACGTCGAACGGCACGTCGCCGTCGTCGCACTGGTGCTCGGAATGGTCCTGCCGTACATCGCCGTGGTGATCGCCAACGCGGGACGGGAGAACGCGCCGTCCCTGCCCTCCACGTTCATCGCCCCGCCGGTGCGGCCGATGATCACGCCGCCCCCTGCCGAGGGGTTCGCGGAATCCTTCTCGGAAGACGTCCCGGCGGACTCCGCGGAGAGTCAGCGGAGTGAGCCGCGCGAGAGGGCCTGAGGCGCGGGGATCCGCTCCAAGCGGAATCCCTCCGGCCGCCAACCTCAAGAAAAGCTCAGATCAATCATGTAGTTCCTGTGCCGGGCAGAGGGTCACCCGTGACATACTTCGTACGCGCTCCGCATCCCCCGTCGGAGCGACAGACCGACGCCGGGCAGCTCCCCCCGTGGCTGCTCGGCGTCGCCTTTTCTGCGGCTAGGGTCGACGGGTGAACATCCTCAACGTCCCGGGTTCCGATCCCGTCTCCCCTGTCTGTTCCGCCAAGGGCTGCCGTGCCGACGCGGTCTGGGTGCTCGCCTGGAACAACCCCAAGCTGCACACGCCGGAGCGGCGCAAGACGTGGCTCGCGTGCGAGGAGCACCGGGAACACCTGTCCCAGTTCCTGGGTGTGCGGGGGTTCCTCAAGGACGTCGTCAGGCTGGAGGAGTGGGAGGACCGCGCCTCGTAGCCCGCTGCCGCGCGGTGCGGGCCCTCACCCTCCGATCGCGGACATCGGCCGGTCGGGCTGGACGAACGACGGGTCGTCCAGCCCGGCGCCCGCCTTCTTGCCCCACATGGCCAGGCGCCAGATGCGGGCGATCTCCTCGTCGGGGGCGCCCGAGCGCAGGGCCGCTCTGAGGTCGGTCTCCTCGCGGGCGAACAGGCAGGTGCGGACCTGGCCGTCGGCGGTGAGGCGGGTGCGGTCGCAGGCGGAACAGAACGGGCGGGTGACGGAGGCGATGACACCCACCCGGTGCGGGCCGCCGTCGACGAGCCAGCGCTCCGCGGGGGCCGAACCCCGCTCGTCCTGCCCCTCGGGGGTGAGGTCGAAGCGGGTGCGCAGGGAGGTCAGGATGTCGCCGGCGGTCACCATGCCGTCGCGCTTCCAGCCGTGCTGGGCGTCCAGCGGCATCTGCTCGATGAAGCGCAGTTCGTAGTCGTGCTCGACGGCCCAGGCGAGGAGGTCCGGGGCCTCGCCCTCGTTCAGGCCCGGCATCAGGACCGAGTTGACCTTGACGGGGGTCAGGCCCGCCTCACGGGCGGCTTCGAGGCCCTCCAGGACGTCCTTGTGGCGGTCCCGGCGGGTGAGGGTCTTGAACACGTCGGGGCGGAGGGTGTCCAGGGAGACGTTCACCCGGTCCAGGCCCGCGGCCTTCAGGGCCGTCGCCGTGCGCTTGAGGCCGATGCCGTTGGTGGTGAGGGACATCTGGGGGCGGGGCTCCAGGGCCGCCACGCGCTCCACGATGCCGACCAGGCCGGGTCGCAGCAGCGGCTCACCGCCGGTGAAACGGACCTCGGTGATGCCGAGGGTGCCGACGGCTATGCCGATGAGCCGGACGATCTCGTCGTCGTCGAGCAGGTCGGGCTTCGCCAGCCACTGCAGGCCCTCCTCGGGCATGCAGTAGGTGCAGCGCAGATTGCACCGGTCGGTCAGCGAGACCCTCAGGTCGGTGGCCACTCGGCCATAGGTGTCGATGAGCACGTGGGCCCCCTCCCGCGCCGGATCACTGGTTCCCTGACACCTGCGAGCCTACGTGACACCACTGACGACATCACAGGCCCGATCGCACGAGACACGGCGAGGGGCCGCCGTAGATCCTACGACGACCCCTTCGCGACGCGGCCGCGGCACGCGCCGTGCGGCGGCTCCCGGCGGAGCTAGTGCGCGCCGGTGCCCGTGAGGGACCGGACCTCCAGCTCGGCGTACTTGGCCTCGTCCGGCTTCTCCTTGGACAGCACGGTGCCGAGGAAGCCCATGAGGAAGCCGAACGGGATGGAGATGATGCCCGGGTTCTTCAGCGGGAACCAGTGGAAGTCGACGTCCGGGAACATCGCCTTCGGGTCGCCGGAGACGACGGGCGAGAACAACACCAGGCCGACGGCGACGATCAGACCGCCGTAGATCGACCACAGCGCGCCCTGGGTGGTGAACTTCTTCCAGAACAGGCTGTAGAGGATGGTCGGCAGGTTGGCGGAGGCCGCGACCGCGAAGGCGAGGGCGACCAGGCCGGCCACGTTGAGGTCGCGGGCGAGGGCGCCGAGGCCGATGGAGACGATGCCGATGAAGACGGTTGCCCAGCGGGCCGCGCGGACCTCCTCGGCGCCGGACGCCTTCCCCTTGCGGATGACGTTGGCGTAGATGTCGTGCGCGAAGGACGACGACGAGGCGAGGGTGAGGCCGGCGACCACGGCGAGGATGGTCGCGAAGGCCACCGCCGAGATCGTCGCGAGCAGGATCGCGCCCCACGCCGAGTCGACGCCGCCCAGGTGCAGGGCGAGCAGCGGTGCCGCCGTGTTGCCGGACGGGTTGGAGGCGATGATCTCCTCCTGCGAGATCAGCGCCGCGGCGCCGAAACCGAGGGCGATGGTCATCAGGTAGAAGCCGCCGATGATGCCGATGGCCCAGTTGACGGACTTACGGGCGGCCTTGGCGTTGGGCACCGTGTAGAAGCGGATCAGGATGTGCGGCAGACCGGCGGTGCCGAGGACCAGGGCGATGCCGAGGGAGATGAAGTCCAGCTTCGAGGTGCCGGTCGCGCCGTACTGGAGGCCGGGCTCCAGGAAGGCGGCGCCCTTGCCGCTGTTCTCGGCGGCGGTGCCGAGCAGATCGGAGATGTTGAAGTTGAACTTCAGCAGCACCAGGAACGTAATGAGGAGCGTGCCGCCGATCAGCAGCACGGCCTTCACCATCTGGACCCAGGTGGTGCCCTTCATACCGCCGATGGAGACGTAGACGATCATCAGGACGCCGACGAGGGCGACGATCAGGATCTTGCCGGCGTCGGAGGTGATGCCGAGGAGCAGGGAGACGAGGACGCCCGCGCCCGCCATCTGGGCCAGCAGGTAGAAGATCGACACGACGATCGTGGAGGTACCCGCGGCGGTGCGGACCGGGCGCTGGCGCATGCGGTACGCGAGCACGTCGCCCATGGTGTAGCGGCCGGAGTTCCGCAGCGGCTCGGCGACCAGGAGCAGGGCGACCAGCCAGGCGACGAGGAAGCCGATGGAGTAGAGGAAGCCGTCGTAGCCGAAGAGGGCGATCGCGCCCGCGATGCCGAGGAACGACGCGGCCGACATGTAGTCGCCGGAGACGGCGAGGCCGTTCTGGAAGGCGCTGAACTGGCGGCCGCCCGCGTAGAAGTCGGCGGCGTCCTTGGTCTGGCGGCCGGCCCACACGGTGATGGCGAGCGTCGCGAGGACGAACAACGCGAACAGGGTGATGATGAGCGGCCGGTGCTCGCTGGCCTCGTTGGCCGCGAGGACTGTCTGCTGAACGGGGCTCATGCGCCGCCCTCCATCCGGGACTTGATCGCCTCGGCCTTGGGGTCGAGCTTCGCGGCGGCGTGCCGCGAGTACCACCAGGCGATGAGGAACGTGGTGACGAACTGGGCGACGCCGAGGACGAAGGCGATGTTGATGTTGCCGAGGAGCTTGGTCCCCATGAAGTCGCCGGCGTAGTTGGAGAGCAGGACGTACAGCAGGTACCAGGCGATGAAGGCGACGGTCAGCGGGAAGGCGAACGACCGGTGGGAGCGGCGCAGTTCACCGAACTCGGCGCTTTGCTGGACTGCGGCGAACTCCTCGGCCGAGGGGAGATGGTGCTCTGCCTTCGCTGGGGGCGGTGCGTCGGTTGCCACGGAGTCTCCTCGCTTATCCGCCGCGTTCGCGACGGTGGATGGGGACGATTTCGCCGTCGGATCGGGGGACGGGTCGTTTACGGACATCTGGTCGGCTCTGTTCCTAGCGTGATGGGCGCACGATCGTGCTCGGGCTCCCTGCTCAACGTCACGGCGGCACGGGAGGACCGGTTCAACCATCTGCCGCTGTTTCGAAAATCGATTCGGCGACGGATCGACACAGGCCTGTCGATAAGGGATACCCCTCTACTTCGTTCCCCGGCCCGCCAAGTCATTGCTGGCCAGGGACGGCGGGGGATAGCTTCGGGGCGCACCACCAAGTCATGTACCTGCCCAGGCAGCCGTGTGCCCTGGGCCGGTTTCTTTGAGGATGATGTGGAGACCCCATGGCTCATCTGCGCTCCAGCCGGCGGTTCGCACTCGCGGTACCGGTCGCGCTCTCGCTGACCGCCTCACTCGGCTTCCTGCCGGGTGTCGCCTCGGCGGCGCCGCTCGCCGCAGCCGCCACCGCTAACGCGACCGCGGAGGGCCCGAACCTCTCGTACGTCGTGAACACCAGGACCGACAAGCGCACCATGGCCGAGGTGCAGAAGGCGATCGCCGCGGCGGGCGGCAAGGTCGTCGTGACGTACGACCGGATCGGTGTGATCGTGGTCCACTCGGCCAACCCGGAGTTCGGCGCGACGATCCGTGCGGTGCGCGGTGTGCAGTCCGCCGGTGCCACCCGCACCTCGCCGCTGGCCCCCGCCGGTACGACGGACGAGGGCGCCGTCGACTACCTGACGGACGCGGAGGCCGCGAAGGTGAAGGCCGCCTCGGCGGACATCCCCGACGCCGAGCCCCTCGAGGCGGACCAGTGGGACCTGCGCTCGATCGGCGCCGACAAGGCCGCGAAGATCAACGACGGCAGCACGAAGGTCACGGTCGCCGTCATCGACACCGGCGTCGACGACACCCACCCGGACCTCGCCCCGAACTTCTCCAAGTCCCAGTCGGCCAACTGCGACGGCGGTGTCGCGGACACCACCGAGGGTGCCTGGCGGCCGTACACCGCGGCCGACTACCACGGCACGCATGTGGCCGGTGAGATCGCTGCGGCCCGCAACGGCGTGGGCGTCGCCGGTGTGGCCCCCGGTGTGAAGGTCTCCAGCATCAATGTGACCGACAGGAAGAGCGGGCTGTTCTACGCGGAGAGCGTCGTCTGCGCGTTCGTGTTCGCCGCCGACCACGGCGTGGAGATCACGAACAACAGCTACTACGTCGACCCCTGGCTGTACAACTGCGTGGACGACCCGGACCAGAAGGCCATCGTCGACGCCGTCAACCGGGCGCAGAAGTACGCCACGAGGAAGGGCACCCTGCACCTGGCCTCGGCGGGCAACTCCAACCACGACCTCGCCTCCGACGCGATCGCGGACGCCTCCAGCCCCAACGACACCACTCCGGTCGAGCGCACCATCGACCCGAGCGAGTGCTTCGACGTGCCGACCCAGCTGCCGGGTGTCGTCACGGTGAGCGCGACGGGTGTGAAGAACGAGAAGTCGTACTACTCCACGTACGGCAACGGCGTGGTCGACATCGCCGCGCCGGGCGGCGACCGTCGTTACCAGCTGCCTGACACCCCGTCGAAGGACGGCCGCATCCTGTCCACGATGCCGGAGGGCAAGTACGGCTTCCTCCAGGGCACGTCGATGGCGGCGCCGCACGCCTCCGCCGTGGCCGCGCTGCTGAAGTCGACGCACCCGTGGGCGTCCCCGGAGCAGCTGCAGTGGCTGCTGAAGGCCCAGGCCGACAAGCAGGCCTGCCCGCAGACGTACGACCAGAACGGCGACGGCACCCCGGACGCCGTTTGCGAGGGTGGCCCCCGTGTGAACGGCTTCTACGGGTTCGGCATCGTCAACGCCCTGAAGGCCGTCAAGTAACCGGCCGCCGGGGCGGACCGACACCCCGGCGGGATCGGGTTCCCGCACAGCTCGTACCGCTCATCACGCGAACGAACTGGAGACAGCATGACAGCGCCTCGTAAGCGCTCCCGTCGTATGGCGGCGATCCCCGCGGGTATGGCCCTGGCGACGGCGCTCGTGGTCGTACCGAACGCCACGGCCTCGGCGGCAGAGGTGACCGCCCGGGCCGCGGCCGACGCGACGCAGCTCAGTTATGTGGTCAACGTCCGCCCCGGCCACGGTCCGTCCGCCCAGGTGAAGAAGGCCATCACCGAGGCGGGCGGCACGATCGTGACGTCGTACGACAAGATCGGCGTCATCGTCGTCCACTCCGCGAACGCCGACTTCGCCGGCACGATCCGCAAGGTCCGCGGGGTGGAGTCGGCGGGTGCCACGCGCACCGCGCCGCTGCCCGCTCAGTCGACCACCGATGTCGGCACCCCCAGGGTGCTGACCGCCCAGGAGGCCGCGGCCGCCGAGGCCGCCGACGGTCAGGACCCGCTGGAACCGTTGCAGTGGGACCTGCCGGCCATCAAGGCGGACAAGGCCCACGAGGTGTCCCTGGGCAGCCCCGACGTCACGGTCGCCGTCATCGACACCGGCGTCGACGACACCCACCCGGACATCGCGCCGAACTTCGACCGGAAGGCGTCGGTCAACTGTGTCACGGGCAAACCCGACACGGCCGACGGTGCCTGGCGGCCGGGACCCACGGAGAGCCCGCACGGCACGCACGTGGCCGGTGAGATCGCCGCCGCCAGGAACGGCGTCGGGGTCACGGGTGTGGCACCGGGCGTGAAGGTGTCCGGCATCAAGGTGTCCACCACGGCCGGCTTCTTCTACACGGAGGCCGTGGTCTGCGGCTTCATGTGGGCCGCCGAGCACGGCGTGGACGTCACCAACAACAGCTATTACACCGACCCCTGGTACTTCAACTGCAAGGACGACCCGGACCAGAAGGCGCTCGTCGAGGCCATCACCCGGGCGTCGCGGTACGCGGAGAAGAAGGGCACGGTCAACGTCGCGGCGGCCGGCAACGAGAACTACGACCTCGCGGCCGACGAGATCACCGACCCGGTGTCCCCGAACGACTCGACGCCGTCGGACCGGGTGATCGACCCGTCCGAGTGCCTGGACATCCCGACCCAGCTGCCCGGTGTCGTCACGGTCGCCGCGACCGGCGCGAAGGGCATCAAGTCGTCGTTCTCCAACCACGGTCTGGGCGTCATCGACATCGCCGCACCCGGCGGCGACTCGACCCGCCTGCAGACCCCGGCCCCGCCCGCCACCAGCGGCCTCGTCCTGGGCCCGCTGCCCGGCGGCAAGTGGGGGTACATGGCGGGCACGTCGATGGCGTCCCCGCACGTCGCGGGTGTCGCGGCCCTCATCAAGTCGACCCACCCGTACGCGCCGGCACCGCTCGTGAAGGCCCTGCTGTACGCGCAGGCGGACGCCACGCCGTGCACGGACCCGTACGACATCGACGGTGACGGCAAGGTCGACGCGGTGTGCGAGGGGCCGAAGAACTACAACGGCTTCTACGGCTTCGGCACGGCGGACGCACTGGACGCGGTCACCAAGTAGAGGTCCTCCCCCGAAGAGTGCGTCAGGGCCGGGCGGTCGGGTACCGCCCGGCCCCTTTGCGCTGCCCCGGCGCCGGTGTTGATCGCGTCCACACCGCACAGTGGTCTCATGACGGACACGGGCGCAGACAGGGGTGCGGACAGGGGTGCGGACATGAGCGGGGACACAGGTGCGGGTGCGGGCACGGTCGTGAGCCTTGCCTCGGCGTGGGCGGCGCTGGGCGGCGATCCCGGCCTGCTGCCACGGGTCTCGACGGTCGCACGGGACGGGGCGATGCCGGCTCGGCTTCCGGTACGGGAGCTGGCACGCGCCTGCGTGGGCGTGTGCGCGCTGGCGGCCGCCGAGCTGGGCGCGCGGCGGACCGGGCTCGGGGAGGTGCCGCGCGTACGGGTGGACGACGGGGCGGTGGCCACGGCCTTCGTCAGCGAGCGGCATCTGCTGATCGACGGGCGGGCGCCGGTCGCCTTCGCGCCGCTGTCGCGCTTGTGGCGGACGGCGGACGGCTGGGTGCGGACACACGCCAACTACCCCCACCACCGGGAGCGGTTGCTGTCGGCACTGGGGCTGCCCGAGGGTGATGTGAGTGCCGTCGGGGCGGCGCTCGCCGCACGGTCGTCGCTGGAGGTCGAGGAGGCGGTGTACGCGGCCGGGGGCCTCGCGGTCGCGCTGCGGACGGCGGAGGAATGGGCGGCGCACGAGCAGGCCGCGGCGGTGGCGGCCCGGCCATTGGTCGAGCGCCACCGGGCGGACGTCGCGCACGCGCGTGTGCCGCCCTCCTGGGCCTCGGCGCCTTCGGCACCGTCCGCGTCCTCGGCTTCTGCTTCGGCCCGGCCGGGTGGCACTGCCCTGTTGCCTGCCGCCGGAGTCCGGGTCCTCGACCTGACCCGTGTCATCGCGGGCCCGGTCGCCACCCGGACACTCGCCCTGCTGGGCGCGGACGTGCTGCGCGTCGACCCGCCGGGGATGCCCGAACTCCCCGACCAGCACATCGACACCGGCTTCGGGAAACGGTCGACGGCACTGGACCTGGCCCGCGCCGCCGACCGGCGTGTCTTCGAGGACCTGCTGGCCGCCGCGGACGCCGTCGTCACCGGGTACCGGCCGGGTGCCCTGGACCCGTTCGATCTGTCCCCGGAAGCGCTGATCGCCCGGCGGCCCGGCCTCGTCGTGGCGCAGCTCTCGGCGTGGGGCTCGTACGGGCCGTGGGCCGGGCGGCGGGGCTTCGACAGCCTCGTCCAGGTGGCGACCGGGATCGCGGCGGTCGAGGGTTCGCCGGAGCGGCCGGGCGCGCTGCCCGCGCAGGCCCTCGACCACGGAACGGGGTACCTGCTGGCGGCGGCCGTGCTGCGGTCGCTGTCCGAGCGGTCGGCGGACGGTCACGGACGGGTCGTACGGCTGTCGTTGGCGCGCACGGCGGCGTGGCTCCTGGAGGGCGCCGCACGGGGTGGGGAGACGCATCGCGCCGCTGGCGGCGGGGGTGAGGAGTTCGGCGGGGCGGAGGCGTGGCTCGCCGAACGGGACAGCCGCGTCGGACGGCTGCGGTACGCGCTGCCGCCGGTGTCCTTCGAGGGTGGTCCTGGTGACTGGGCTCGGCCGCCGGGACCTTGGGCGGCGGACGAGGCGGGGTGGAGATGAGGTTCCCGGGGCGGAGGGCTGCGGTGTCCGGGCGCGAGAGGGCGGCGCGCGTCTGAGGCGTGCGCCGCCCCCGCGCTTCTTGGCGCGTGCGCCGCCCTGGGAAGTGGGCCGCGCGGAGTCGTACGTACGGGTGGAATGTCGAACTGACGGCTGCTTTCCGGCACTTGCCCGGTTCTGACGCGACTGGGGGACTTCTCGGGGTGAGCCTGACGAGACGGATGACAGAGGAGAGCGGGGCCCGAAGCCAGGGGGACGGCAGGCGGCCCGTCGGAAAACGTGAGGGACACGGGCAAGGACGCGTGCGGCGGTTGCCGACGGGCGTCGGCCGGGCGGTCGGGCTGCTCCTGCTGGTGGCCGTGGGTGCGCTGATCCCGCTGTTCGGGCCGCGTGCCGCGCTGGACGGCACGGGTGAGGCCGCGGCTCCCGGGGCAGGGGGGATCGCCCTGCTCAGGACCGTGCTGCTGGCCGCGCTGTGCGTACCGGCGGGCGAGTTGTTCGTCGTGTGGCTGGCCCGGCATGTGCCCGGCGCTCCCCGGGAGACGCCACGCGGTTGGGCGGCCGGGGCGGGTGCCGTCGGCTGCGTGGCCGCGCTGGGGCTGGCCTCGGTGGTGGCGACCGGCAACCTCGTGCCGGACTCCCCCGCCGACATGGACGTCGGCGGCCTCCACGAGACGAGGGACGGCCGGCTCGCCCTGCTGGAGGTCAACGCGTGTGCGGCCGCGGCCCTGTGCGCCCGGTCCCGCCGCCCCCTCACCCAGCTGGTGCCGCTGACGGCGCTCGTCGTCGCGGAGGCCCTGCGGGCACACCCCACCACCGAGCACAGCCCGCTCGTCGGCACGGTCCTGACCTTCGTTCACCTGGCGTGCGCCGCACTGTGGGCGGGCGGACTGCTGTCCGTCCTGCGCACGCTGGCCACGCGGGCGTGGCGCGCGACGGCGGAAACGGGGGCCGCGCTGTTGGGCCTCTACGCGCGCGTGGCCGCCGTCCTGCTGGCCCTGGTCACCGCCACCGGGGTGGGGAGCACGCTCCGCCGGATGCCGCCGGGGACGGTCCTCGACCAGCTGACGGAGACGGCGTACGGGCGCGCCCTGCTCACCAAGACGCTCCTCGTGGCCGCCGTCGCCGCCCTCGCTCTCCGGGCCCGGATACGGCTGCGCCGCCTGACCGACCCGCTCGACGCCTGCGCTCCCGCACGCGCCGAACTGATGGTCCTGGGCGTGGTCGTGGCGGTGTCGGCCCTGCTCACCGCGCTGCCGGCACCGATCCGCTGGTGAGCGCCGGCTGCGGGGAGCCCAGCGTCCTGAGGACTCCCCGCGCCAGGAGGTACTGGGCGGCGAGGTACATGAACATGATCCACAGGTCGGGGCGCGGGAGCCGCGGCCACTCGGCCACCCCGGTCGCGATGAGCATGTCCGACAGCACGAACAGCGCGCCGCCGACGCCGGCGACGACCCCAAGCCGGGCCGCGGAGCACGCCATCGCCGTCAGCAGCGCGCTGTAGCAGGCGACCGGCACGCGCAGCTCCGCCGGCAGACCGGGCCACAGGCTCGCGACGGCGACGACCAGGGCGACGGCGTACACGGCGGGCAACACGCAGGCACGCGCGCGTGTCCCCCTCCCCACCGCATCGCTCGGGGCGCTCACCTGCCGCGCCCGCTTCCCGAACAGGACGAGGTAGCAGACGTGGCCCGCGGCGAAGGAGCCCATCCCGGCGAGGAACGCGGGGTCGGCGTCGGAGAGGAGGAGGACGTCGCCGCCCCACCCGAAGAGGAGGGCGGCGATCAGTGGCCGGGGTCCGCCGCGCGCGTGGACGTACGCGGCGAGCAGCGGCATCAGCAGCGGCTTGGCGACCAGGTGCCCGGGGGTGAACCCGACAGCGAGGGAGCCCAGGTCGACGGCGGCGGCGATGCCGAAGCAGCCGAGGGCGATCTGTCCGCTGTCGCGTCTCACGCGACGGTCTCCTTGACCGCCGGCTGCTCCTCGACGGCCGCGCGCCGTGCCGCCGGCCCCCAGCCGGGCCCCCTGAAGACCCGCCCGGCCCGCTCGCTCCAGCTCCGCGCCGCCCTCAGGTCCTTGGCGATGGCGGCGTACTCGTGGGTGGCGACCCGCAGGGGGTTGTAGGTGTCGATGTTCTTGGTCAGCCCGTAGACCGGCCGCTCGGTCTCCGCGACGAAGGACCCGAACAGCCGGTCCCACACGATGAGGATGCCGCCGAAGTTGCGGTCGAGGTAGCCGCCCTGGGAGGCATGGTGGACCCGGTGGTGCGACGGCGTGTTGAACACGAACTCGAAGGCCGGGTGCAGCTTGCCGATCCGCTCCGTGTGGATCCAGAACTGGTACACGAGGTTGGCCGACGAGCAGAAGGCGAGCGCCGCCGGGTGCACACCGAGGGCGATGAGCGGGATGTAGAACGGCCATACGGTCCAGGTGGTCCAGGGCTGCCGCAAGGCGGTGGTCAGGTTGAACTTCCGGCTGGAGTGGTGCACCACGTGGCAGGCCCACAGGATCCGGACGACGTGGTGGCCCCGGTGCGACCAGTAGTAGAAGAAGTCCTGAGCGAGCAGCATCAACGGGACCGTCCACCACAGCACGGGCACGCGCAGCGGGGTCAGCTCGTGGATGGCCGTATAGACGGCGACAATCGGGATCTTCCACAGGAAGTCGAACACGAGACTTCCGAGCCCCATGCCGACGCTCGTCGCGGCGTCCTTCGCCTCGTACCCGGCGGCATCCTCGTCCGGATGGAGCCGGTAACTGATCACCTCGATCACGGTGAGCAGCACAAACGCGGGCATCGACCACAGCACGACATCGGGCAGGTTCGGCATGTTGGCACCGTAGAACCGCTGGTGAGCTGGGGCTAGACGTTGTTACTGACAAGTATTCCCAGTGGTACGCGCTTGCTTCTTGGTGTCCTTCACCAATCCGGCGGGCATGGTCGGGGGGCGGCCCGCCACGCGGAACCGCGGCCGGCCACGAACGCGGCGCGCACCCGATGACCCGACCTCAAAACTCCTTCCCGCCGGCCGGACATCGGTGCTGCCTCACCATCGGGTGACAAGCTGTCAGTCGTGGCCCGTATCCTCAGGGACCATGCTCGATGACCTTTCGACCGCGGCGTCGCCGGCTCCCTGGCCGACCGCGTATCCGCAGGGATACGCGGTCGTTGACGTGGAGACGACCGGGCTGGCCCGGGACGACCGGATAATCTCCGCCGCTGTGTACAGACTGGACGCCCGGGGCGAGGTCGAGGACCACTGGTACACGCTGGTGAACCCGGAGCGGGATCCGGGGCCGGTGTGGATCCACGGACTGACGAGTGATGTGCTCGAAGGGGCGCCGCTGTTCCCGGATATCGCGCAGGAGTTGTCCTCGCGGCTCGCCGACCGCGTACTCGTCGCACACAACGCGGTGTTCGACTGGTCGATGCTCGCGCGGGAGTACGCGCGCGCGAAGACCCAGGCGCCGGTGCGGCAGCGGCTGTGCACCATCGCGCTGTCGAAGGAGCTCGGGCTGCCGCTGCCCAACCACAAGCTGGAGTCGCTCGCGGCCCACTTCGGCGTCGTACAGCAGCGCGCCCACCACGCGTTGGACGACGCGCGGGTGCTGGCGGAGGCGTTCAGGCCCAGTCTGCACGCCGCCGCGAGCCGGGGTGTGCGGCTGCCGCTGCTCGAGTGCCGGCCGCTGACCGAGTGGTCCGCCTCGCCGAGGATCGGACGGCAGGCGTCCGGCGGCCACTCCCCGTCCGGTGGTTACGGAGCGGGCAGTTGGCGGCCCTCGCGCAAGCGGCCCCCGTGCCCGTACCCCAACCCCGGCCGGTACGAAGAGGGCAAACCTCTCAAGCAGGGCATGCGGGTGGCGTTCTCGGGGGACACCTCGGTCGACCGGGAGCTGTTGGAGGACCGTGCGGTGGAGGCGGGGCTGCATGTGGCGACGAGTCTGTCCCGGGTGACCAGTCTGCTCGTCACCAACGACCCGGACTCGGGTACGTCCAAGACGGTCAAGGCACGGCAGTACGGGACGCCCGTGATCGACGAGGCGGCGTTCGGTCAGCTGCTGCGGGACGTGGAGCCCGCCGCCGAGGAGTGACACGAGCGTACGGGTGATTGACGGGCGACTCGCCCGCGGTCCGCTCGCCCGTGCCGCGTCGGCGCCGCACCCTGTGGCGCATGGCACGTTGTGAAGTCTGCGGAAACGACTACGGCATGACGTTCGAGGTGCACGCGCAGGGCGCGGTGCACGTCTTCGACTGTTTCGCCTGCGCGATCCACCGTATGGCCCCCATCTGCGAGCACTGCCGGGTGCAGATCATCGGCCAGGGCGTCGAGGTCGAGGGCCACTGGTACTGCGGCGCCCACTGCGCGCGGGCCGAGGGGAGGGTGGGGATCGTCGACAAGGTCTGACCCGTCCGCCGGGCGAGGGCCGATCCCGGCACGAGCACACACACCCGCCCGAACGCGCCCCACGACCGAGTTGTACGGTCGTGGGGTGTACCGCTTCCTGTTGTCCCGGCAGTGGGTGATCCTCACGCTGCTCGCGCTCATCCTGATCCCGACGATGGTCAGGCTGGGCTTCTGGCAGATGCATCGGTACGAGGAGCGCTCCGCGCGGAACCAGCTCGTCGCCGACGCGCTGGCCGCGAAGCCGGTGCCCGTGGAGCGGCTGACGTCCCCGGGGCACACGGTCACCAGCGCCGAGCGCTACCGGACCGTGACCGCGCAGGGCCGCTTCGACACCGACGACGAGGTCGTCGTCCGCCGTCGCACCAACGCCGACGACGAGGTGGGCTTCCACGTCCTGACGCCGTTCGTCCTCGGCGACGGCAAGGTCCTGCTCGTCAACCGCGGCTGGATCCCCGCGGACGGGCCGAGTCAGACCGCGTTCCCGAGGATCCCCGCGCCGCCCGCCGGTGAGGTCACCGTCACCGGGCGGCTGATGCCCGACGAGACGACCGAGGCCAGCGGGATCAAGGACCTCAAGGGCCTGCCGGACCGGCAGGTCATGCTCATCGACAGCGGGCAGGAGGCCAGGCGCCTCGACGCCCGGGTGCTCGGCGGCTACGTCGCCCAGACTGCGCCCGAGCCGAAGGGCGACACCCCGGAACTCCTCGGCAGCCCCGGCGACGAGAACGCCGCGCTGAACTACGCGTACGCCCTCCAGTGGTGGCTCTTCGCCGCGGCCGTCCCCGTCGGCTACGTCATCCTCGCCCGCCGCGAGCGCCGCGACCGCGAGGCGGCCGCCGCCGAGCAGGCGGATGAGGCAGAGGAGGCGGAGGAGGAGACGACGCCCTCTTCCGCGTAGCGGCGCCGCCGCGTCACCGCCCCGTCGCTCTGTCCCGCCAGTACCGGAACGTCCGTTCCGGCTCGGGGAGGAGGTCCCAGGGGTGGGGGGTCATATGGCGGCCGAGGCGCTGGAAGACGGGGGCGGCCTCGTCGGGGCGGTGGGCGCGGGTCAGGGCGAAGGCCAGGATGTTGAGGTCGGCGACGGCCTCCGCGTGCGGCGGTGTCCCGGCGTCGAACCAGTTCCTCAGCGCCAGGTCGATCTCGTGGACCGCCCGCGGCTCGTTCCAGTTGCCGCCCGTCCCCAGGGACTCCAGCGGTGTGTCCCCCTGGCGGTGGGCCATGAGTTCCACACGGGCGGAGACGGGGAGCAGGGCGAGCGGTGAGCCGTGCGGGGCGCGGACGGCGGCCTGCCAGGCGAAGTCCATCATGTCGGGGACCGTGCCGTGGCCGCGCGGAGAGAGGTAGCGCAGCAGCCGGTGGTAGGACGTGCGCAGCCAGGGTGCCCGGTTGACCGCCTCCGTCCACACCGGCACCGCGTCCTTGACCGGTACGGCGCAGGTGTGCATCAGCGACAGCAGGGCCAGCCAGGGGGTGGGGTCCTCGGGGCACGCCTCGGTGGCGCGGAGGCACAGGTGCTCGGCATGGCGTACGGCGGCGTGGTCGGCGGCCGGTGCCCGGTCCACCTCGACGAAGGCCCGCAGGACGAGGGCGTCGCCGTCCGTCGGGCGGTCGGCGATCCAGCGTTGCGAGACGGCGGCGGGCAGGCGCCGGGCCAGTACGGCGATCCGGTGCGCCCGGCGGTCCCAGTCCCGGCCCGTGGTGCGCAGCAGGCCTGCCACCGGTTCCCAGACGGGCCGGGTGCGGCCGGCGCCGAGGCCGTGCAGCTGCTGGGCGGGCCGCATTTCGGTGAGCGTGGCGTGCAGGGGGTCGTCGTCCAGTTCGGGGCGGATCAGCAGGGCGGGGCGGCGTCTCAGCATCGTGGGCCGGCTCCGGTCGGGGCGAGAAGGGTCCGTCAGGGGTGAGGAAGGTCGGCCCGCTGGGGGCGGGGAAGGGGGTGGGCGTCACGGGTCGCCGGGCGCCCGCGCACGTCATGGCGGGGGAACGCTGTGGGCCGGCGGGTACGGGTGGTTCGTGGTTTCTCGCGCGGTTCCCCGCGCCCCCCACCCACCCGCACCCGCCGGCGAGCGGGCCCCCGATGGTGCGGACGGGCGGGGGTTTCCCTCCCCCGCCCCAGCTCGCTCAGGTACGCGTCAGCAGCAGCGGCCCTCCGGGTGCTCCTCCCGGCGGCGGGTCCGCAGGACGTCGTACTCCCTCCGCGTCGGCACCGGCACCCCGGCGTGCCGGAGGCGGTGCCGCTCGCAGTAGCGGTCGTACTCCGCCTCCCCCGTCAGCTCCCGGAGGTACCAGCGCACGGTCCGTGCCCAGCGGCGGACGTCCGGGGCGGTCACTGGCGGGCCCCTACCAGTTCCTCGCCGGAGCGTTCGGGCAGGTCGATGCGGGACTCGACGTACGGGGCCTCCGTCGTCGGGAGCGCGGACGGGGAGCGTACGGCGCGCACACAGACCACCGTGCAGTTGACCAGGACCGTGAGGACGAGGAGGAGGAAGATCGCCATGATCACGCCGTCGACCGTGTTGTTGAGGACGATGGTGTGCATGTCGTCCATGGTGGTGGCGCCCGGCAGGAGCTCACCCTTGTCGATGGCCGCCGCGTACTTGTCACGCAGGGCGAAGAAGCCGATCGCCGGGTTGTCCGAGAAGATCTTCTGCCAGCCCGCGGTGAAGGTGACGGCCACGTCCCACGCCAGCGGGATACCGGTGACCCAGGCCCAGCGGAGCTTGCCGGACTTGATCAGGACGGTCGTGGTGACGGCGAGGGCGACCGCGGCGAGCAGCTGGTTGGCTATGCCGAAGAGGGGGAAGAGCTGCTTGATGCCGCCGAGGGGGTCGGTGACACCGGCGTAGAGGAAGTAGCCCCAGGCGCCGACGACCAGGGCGCTGGTGATCCAGATGCCCGGCTTCCAGGTGACCCGGCCGATCGGCTTCCAGACGTTGCCGAGCATGTCCTGGAGCATGAAGCGGCCGACGCGGGTGCCGGCGTCCACCGTGGTGAGGATGAACAGCGCCTCGAACATGATCGCGAAGTGGTACCAGAAGGCCTTCATCCCGGCGCCGCCGAACACTCCGGCGAAGATCTCCGACATGCCGACGGCGAGGGTGGGCGCGCCGCCGGAGCGGCCGACCAGGGTCTCCTCCTCCACGGCCTTGGCCGCCGCGGTGAGCTGCTCGGGGGTGATGGTGAAGCCGAGGTTCTTCACCGCCTCGGCGGCGGTGTCGACGGTCGGGCCGAGCAGCGCGGCCGGGGAGTTCATGGCGTAGAAGAGGCCGGGCTCCAGCACACAGGCGGCGATCAGGGCCATCACGGCGACGAAGGACTCCGTGAGCATGGAGCCGTAGCCGATGAGCCGGACCTGGGACTCCTTCTGGATGAGCTTCGGGGTCGTACCGGAGGAGACCAGGGCGTGGAAGCCGGAGAGGGCGCCGCAGGCGATGGTGATGAAGAGGAACGGGAAGAGGGAACCGGCGAAGACCGGGCCGGTGCCCGTGTGGGCGAACTCGGTGACGGACTCGGCCCTGAGGTTCGGGGCGGCGATCACCACGCCGACGGCCATCAGGGCGATGGTGCCGACCTTCATGAAGGTGGAGAGGTAGTCGCGCGGGGCGAGCAACATCCACACGGGGAGCACCGAGGCGACGAAGCCGTAACCGACCAGGCAGAAGACCAGGGTCTCGGGGCTCCAGACGAAGTACTCGGCGAGGGAGGAGTCCTGGATCCAGCCGCCGCCGAGGATGGCGAGCAGGAGGAGGGCGACACCGATGAAGCTGGTCTCGACGACCCGGCCGGGGCGGAGGTAGCGCAGGTAGAAGCCCATGAAGAGGGCGATGGGGATGGTCATGGTGACCGAGAAGGTGCCCCAGGGGGACGCGGCGAGGGCGTTGACGACGACCATCGCGAGGACCGCAAGCAGGATGATCATGATGGCGAAGACGCCGATCAGCGCGGCGGCGCCGCCCACCTTGCCGATCTCGTCACGGGCCATCTGGCCGAGGCTCTTGCCGTCCCGGCGCATGGAGAGGAAGAGGACGATCATGTCCTGGACGGCACCGGCGAAGATGACGCCCGCGATGATCCAGATCGTGCCCGGCAGATAGCCCATCTGCGCGGCCAGGACGGGGCCGACCAGTGGGCCCGCGCCGGCGATCGCGGCGAAGTGGTGGCCGAACAGCACCCGCTTGTCGGTGGGGTGGTAGTCGACGCCGTCCTCCAGCCGTTCGGCGGGGGTGGCGCGGGTGTCGTCGACCCGGAGGACCCGGCGGGCGATGAACCGGGAGTAGAAGCGGTAGGCGATCGCGTACGAGCCGAGGGCCGCCACGACCAGCCAGACGGCGGAGATCTCCTCGCCCCGGGAGAGGGCGAGCACGGCCCAGCCGATGGCGCCGACGAGGGCGACGGTGATCCAGATCGCGAGGGATCTCGGTGACATTCGGGACTTCTCCGGCGCGGTGCGGCCGGATTCGGGCACGGCTGATGTGGGCATGGCGGCTCCTGACCTCAACGGGTGTGCGGCAAGAAAGACGGAGAGAGGAAGGCAAGAAGGAGGTGCGGCTCAGCGAGGGCGGTATCGGCGCCGGTATCGGTGCCGGTCTCGCTGTCGGTCTCGCTGTCGGTCCGTCAGCGCGTACGCCGCGAGCAGGCAGAGGCCGCATCCCGGCACCCAGGCGAGCTGGTACCAGTAGAAGAACGGCGTCCCGGCCAGTCGCGGCTCGGCACCGGCGTACCAGGGGACCCACAGCAGGCCCGCGGCGGGCGCGAGGAGCAGTACGGCGATCGAGACGCGCCGTAGCCGGTGATGACCGGTCCGTGGCATGACCTGCGCTCCTCTCCCGCTTCCTGTGGGTCTGTGCAAGAGTTGCCCACCCGCCCGGATCGGTTGACAGCGAATTTCCACGAGATTCCGCGAAATTTCCTCCGGGATCCGGTCAACCAAAGCGGCGGTGTACGCAACTACCGCGTGAAGGCCCCCGGCGCGCCAAAGGCGGCGCGGCACCCCGGGACGGTGCGGGGCCAGGCACACCAAGGACGGTGAACCATGGCGGACGCTGCCATGACCGCGACGTTCCTCGCCGTGATCGGCGGCGCGTCGCTGCTTGCCGTCACCGCGCGCCGGCTGCGCCCCGTCGACCGGCTGCCGTCCCTGGAGGGCTGGGCCCTGGCCGACCGCTCCCTCGGTCCGGTGTGGACCTGGCTGCTGCTCGGCGGCACGATCTTCACCGCGTACACGTTCACCGCCGTGCCCGGCCTCGCGTACGGCAACGGGGCCCCCGCGTTCTTCGCGGTGCCGTACACGGTGATCGTCTGCCCACTGGCCTTCGTGCTGCTCACCCGGCTGTGGGAGGTGGCCCGGCGCCACGGGTACGTGACGGCCGGCGACTTCGTGCGCGGGCGGTACGGCTCGCCGCCGCTCGCGCTGGTGGTGGCGCTGACCGGGATCCTGGCGACGATGCCGTACCTGGCCCTGCAACTGCTCGGCATCCGGGCGGTGCTGACGGCCGGGGGCGTCTACCCGAAGGGCGCGGCCGGTGATCTCGTGATGGTCGCGCTGTTCGCGGGGCTCGCCGTGGCGACGTACCGGCACGGGCTGCGGGCGCCCGCCGTGATCTCGGCGCTGAAGGCGGTGGCCGTCTTCGTGTCGCTGACCGCCGTGTGCTGGCTGGTCCTCCGGCGGTTCGGCGGTCCGGGCCCGGTCTTCGAGGGGGCGGCGGAACGCCTCGGCGGACCGGCCCTGCTCCTGTCTCCCGAGCAGCAGCCCGCCTACGCCACCCTCGCGCTCGGCTCGGCGCTCGCCCTGCTGATGTACCCGCACGTCCTGACCGCCGGGTTCGCCGCCGACGGCCCGCGCACCGTCCGCAAGGTCACGGTGGCCCTGCCGGCCTGGACCGGGCTGCTCGCCCTCTTCGGATTCCTCGGGATCGCGGCGCTCGCGACCGGGGTGCGGGCACCGGCAGGCGGCGCCGAGGCGGCCGTCCCGATGCTGGTGGACCGGCTGATGCCGGGGCCGCTGGCCGGGCTGGTGTTCGGGGCGATCACCGTGGGCGCGCTGGTCCCGGCGGCAGTGATGTCGATCGCGGCCGCCACCGGCTTCGTCCGCAATGTGTACGTCGAGTACTTCCAGCCGACGGCCACGCCGAAGCGGCAGGTGCGGATCGCCAAGGCGGTGTCGCTGACCGCGAAGGTGGGGGCGGTGGCGTTCGTGTTCGGGCTGCGCGACCAGGACGCCATCAACCTCCAGCTGCTGGGCGGGGTGTGGATCCTGCAGATCTTCCCGGCGGTGGCGGTCGGCCTGTTCACCGGGCGGCTGCATCCACGGGCGCTGCTCGCCGGGTGGGCCGTGGGCATGGTGACCGGCACGTTCCTGGTGGTACGGGAGGGGTTCTCCTCCATCGTGCTGCTGGGCGGCGGCTCGCTGGAGGTCTACGCCGGTCTGCTCGCCCTCCTGGTGAACCTGACCGTGGCGGTGGCCGCCACCGCGGTCCTCGAACGGCTCGGCGTCCCGCGCGGCGCCGACGCGACCGACCTACCGTCCCGCCTGGCCGTCAGGCGGCGCCCCGAGACGGGAGCGAGCAACCCGTGAGACGCAGACAGCACATACGCGTGCCGGTGCCACCACCGACAGCCCCCGCCTGCGAACCGCCCGGCGGCGGCGTACGGCCCACGGCGGCCGTCGAACCGCTGGTGCCGCGGCCGGCGCACCGGGGCGAGCCCCTGGCCCCCGCCATGAGCGACCCCGCCGACCTGGAGCGGGAAGCCGGTGTCGCCCGTCTCTTCGAGCTGCACTACTCCTCGATGCTGCGGCTCGCGGTACTGCTGGGCGCCGACGACCCCGAGAACGTGGTGGCCGAGGCGTACTACCAGATCTACCGCAAGTGGCGGCGCCTGAAGGACGCCGAGGCGGCGGAGGCGTATCTGCGCTCCACGGTCTGCAACCTCACCCGGATGCGGATACGGCACCTCCAGGTCGTCCGCAAGCACACGGAGACCCCGCCGGACGAGGCGGTCGCCTCCGCCGAGAGCACCGCCCTGCTCCACGACGACCAGCGGGTGCTGATCGGCGCGCTCCAGCAGTTGCCCGCCCGGCAGCGGGAGGCGCTCGTGCTGCGCCACTGGCTCGGCCTGAAGGAGAGCGAGATCGCGGCCGCGATGGGGATCTCCTGCGGCTCGGTCAAGACCCACACCGCACGCGGCCTCGCCGCCCTGACCCAGGCGATGGAGGCCCGGCGATGAACGACACCACCGGCAACGACACCGGGCGGGACCGCACCGAGCGGGAGCTGGCCGAGGCCCTCGCCGCGCTCGCGGGCGGGGTCCACGCGGCCCCCGACGCCTACCGCACGGCCCGCGGCGACTGGCTCCGGCGCGAGCGCCGCCGCCGGCTCGTCCTCGCGGTACTGATCATGGTGGTCTTCGCGCTGGCCACCCTGATCGGCCTCTGGGTCCTCAACCAGACGCCGTCCAGCCCGGGAGTGATCTTCTCGGGGGTCGGCGGCACAACGGCGGGCACGGGGCCGGGCTGAGGGAGCGGGTGGGTGACGACACCGGATGCCCGGCGGGCCGCATTCCGTCGGACTGATCATCCCCGGCTCAGGGAACCCGGCTTCCGTGCACCCCCGTATAGAGGACTACGCGCTGATCGGTGACCACCAGACGGCCGCCCTGGTGAGCAACCGGGGCTCGATCGACTGGCTGTGCCTGCCCCGCTTCGACTCGGCGGCCTGCTTCGCGGCACTGCTGGGCACCGAGGAGAACGGCCACTGGCGGATCGCCCCGAAAGGCGCCGAGATGTGCGCGCGGCGCGCGTACCGGCGGGACACGCTGGTGCTGGACACCGAGTGGGAGACGGCCGACGGCGCGGTCCGTGTGACCGACCTGATGCCACAGCGCGACCGCGCCCCCGATGTCGTACGCGTCGTCGAGGGCCTCGCGGGCCGGGTGACCGTCCGTTCCACGATCCGCCTCCGCTTCGACTACGGCTCCGCCGTCCCCTGGATGCGCAGGTCGGACGGCCACCGCGTGGCGGTCGCCGGTCCGGACGCGGTCTGGCTGCGCAGCGAACCCGAGGCGCGCACCTGGAGCGAGGACCGCGCCACCTACGCCGAGTTCACGGTGGAGCAGGGCGAGAAGGTGGCGTTCGTGCTCACCTGGCATCCCTCGCACGAGCCGCGCCCCCGCCTGGTCGACCCGTACGAGTCCCTGCGGACGAGCCTGCACGACTGGCGGGCCTGGGCGGCACGCTGCCGGTACGACGGTCCGTACCGGGACGAGGTGGTGCGCTCCCTGATCACCCTCAAGGCCCTCACCTACGAGCCCACCGGCGGGATCGTCGCCGCCGCCACCACCTCGCTCCCCGAGGAGATCGGCGGTGTCCGCAACTGGGACTACCGCCACTGCTGGCTGCGCGACTCCACTCTCACCCTCGGCGCACTGCTCGCCTGCGGCTATCTGGAGGAGGCCGAGGCCTGGCGTGACTGGCTGCTGCGCGCGGTCGCCGGCGACCCGGCCGACCTGCGGATCATGTACGGCCTGGCCGGTGAACGGCGTCTGCCCGAGTACGAACTGCCGTGGCTGGCCGGCTACGAGAACTCCCGACCCGTCCGCATCGGCAACGACGCCGTACGGCAGCGGCAACTCGATGTGTACGGCGAGGTCATGGACTCCCTGTCCCTGTCCCGCAGCTCGGGCCTGCCCTCGAAGCCGCAGATGTGGCGGATGCAGCGCACCCTGATGGAGTACCTGCGGTCCGTGTGGCGGGAGCCCGACGAGGGACTGTGGGAGGTGCGCGGGCCCCGCCGGCACTTCACGCACTCCAAGGTGATGTCCTGGGCGGCCGCCGACCGGGCCGTGCGCACCCTGGAGGACGACCCGGAGCTGTCCGGCGACCTCGACGGCTGGCGGGCGCTGCGCGAGGAGATCCACCACGAGGTGTGCGCACGCGGCTACGACGCCGAGCGCAACTCGTTCACCCAGTCCTACGGCTCCCGGGAACTCGACGCCTCGCTCCTGCTCATCCCCCGGATGGGGTTCCTGCCGCCGGACGACCCCCGTGTCGTCGGCACGGTCGACACGATCCGCGAGGAGCTGGGCCACGACGGGCTCGTACGCCGCTACAGCGCCGACCGTCCCTCCCCGACCGCCTCCGTCGACGGGCTGCCGGGCAGCGAGGGCACGTTCATCGTGTGTTCGTTCTGGCTGGCCGACGCCCTGCATCTGACCGGCCGTACGAAGGAGGCCCGCGAGCTGTTCGAGCGGCTGCTCGGGCTCACCAACGACGTGGGGCTGCTCGCCGAGGAGTACGACCCCGTCGCGGGCCGGCAGCTCGGGAACTTCCCGCAGGCGTTCAGTCACGTCGGTCTGGTGGGCACCGCCCTCGCCCTGTTCGACGGCGACGAGGCAGGATAGGGCCATGGATCTTGGGCTGAAGGACCGTGTCTACATCGTCACCGGGGCGACCCGCGGACTGGGCAACGCGGCGGCGCGGGAACTCGTCGCCGATGGAGCGAAGGTGGTCGTCACCGGCCGCGAGGAGAAGGGCGCGGCGGAGGCCGCCGCCGCACTCGGGCCGAACGCGGTGGGTGTCGCCGCGGACAACGCCGACCCGGAGACCGCCGACCGTCTCATCCACGTCGCCCGCGAGAGCTTCGGGAGGTTCGACGGCATCCTCGTCAGCGTGGGCGGCCCGGCCCCCGGGTTCGTCGCGGACAACACCGACGAGCAGTGGACCGCCGCGTTCGAGTCGGTGTTCCTGGGCGCGGTCCGGCTGGCGCGGGCCGCCGCGGCGGAGCTCGGCGAAGGGGGTGTCATCGGGTTCGTGCTGTCCGGGTCGGTGCACGAGCCGATCCCCGGTCTGACGATCTCCAACGGCCTGCGGCCCGGTCTGGCCGGGTTCGCCAAGTCCCTCTCCGACGAGCTGGGGCCGCGGGGGATCCGGGTCGTGGGGCTGCTGCCGGCCCGCATCGACACGGACCGGGTGCGGGAACTGGACGGGCTGTCCGCCGACCCGGAGGCCACACGCGCCGCGCACGAGTCACGGATCCCGCTGCGCCGCTACGGAAGGCCGGAGGAGTTCGGCCGAACGGCGGCGTTCCTGCTGTCCCCGGCCGCGTCCTATCTGACGGGGCTCATGCTGCCGGTCGACGGCGGGATGCGGCACGGCTTCTGAACCCTCGTCCATGCTCGTCGGGGTTTCGTCAGGTCACGCGTTCCGCCCGGTGTTTGACTCCGCGCAGTCTGACCTCCGCCGGCAGGGCCGCCAGCCCCGCCGAGTCCCTGGCGTGGGCCACCGCCTCGGTGGTCAGGCGGTGCAAGGTGTCGGCGGGGTGCGCGTGGGGCTGGAGGCGGGCGCGGAGGCGGGCCTCGGGGGCGTTGCGGCGGCCGGTGAGGTGGGCGTTGGCCCGTTCGACACCGTCCAGCCGGGCGGCCTCGGCGGTCAGGACGCCCTCCAGCGCGCGGCCTCGCAGCAGCGCGCCCTCGCCGTCGCCGGTGTCGACGAGGACCTCGGTGAGCCGGTGGCGGCGGAGCACGGCTGTCAGCCACCACAGGGCGAGCAGCACCAGCAGGGCGAGTACGGCGATGACGGTCGGCCACCACCAGCCCTCGTCGCGCCACCGGGTGCGTTCGGCGTCGCTGAGCAGCACGTCGTGCGGCCCGTCGTGGAGCCACCAGGAGGGCGGTTCCAGGCCGAGACCGACGGCGAGCACGGCGCCGCCGAGGGCGAGGAGCACCAGGCCGACGAGGCCGAGCAACACCCTGTTGATGATCCGCAGCATAAGTGTCACCCCTTCCGGCCGGGGCGCCGTACGTGCACGGACAGGGCGGGCGGCCGGGCGAGGCCGAGGCCCCGGATGCCGTCGGCGAGCGTGGCGTCGAGGTCGGCTCGGACCTCGTCGAGTTCCCGGAAGTGGGACACGGCGCGGACGTCGACCTTCTTCCGGCCGGCGCGGACCCGTACGGACTGCACGCCGGACACCTCCATGGCCCGGTCGCGCAGCACCAGCGCGGCGGCGGGACGGTGCAGGCCCGCCCGGATGCCGGGGTCGACGCGGCGCATCGGCAGCACATCACGCAGGCCGGGTGTGGCGGCCAGGACGAGCAGCCAGAGTCCGAGGACGACGGCGATCCCGGCGCCGGTCAGCACCCAGACGTCGTCGAGGGGGCGCTCGGCGAGTTCCCGGGCCAGCGAGCGGCGCCAGGCCATGGCGGGCCGGTCGGCGCGCACGGCGGCGATGTCGTACAGGAAGAGGCCCGCACCCGCGAGGAGCAGCAGGGCGAGGATGCCGGCGGGGACGCGGCGCGCGGACCAGAAGCGCCTGCCGCCCCCGTGTCCGTCCTCGAGGACGGGCGGCGGGTCGTAGGCGGCGGCCGACGCGGACTGGTCCGGCTGGTCCGGCGCCTGGTCGGTGGTCGTCTCGTCGGCCTTCTCCATGACGGGTAGGCGTTGAGTGGTGCCTTCGGAGCGCTGGGGTTCGCTCATCGCGTCCTCCCCTGTGCCGCGTCGTGTGCGTGCGCCAGGTGCAGCCGTTCGACCTGGACGGCCACCTCCGATACGTGCATTCCCGCCAACGTCCCTACCCGCTCGACGACACGGCGACGCACCGCAGCGCATTGGCCGCCGATGTCGGAGGGGTAGGGGAGTTCGAGGGCGACGCGGACGCGCGCGGTCTCATGATGGACGACGACCGTCGCGTGCGGGGGCGCGGAGTCGGGCGGCGGCGCCCCCAGTGCCTCGCGCGCCGCCTGGCCGGCGATCTTCGCGACGACCCGGTCGGCGATCCGGGTCGCGCCGCGCTCGCCGGACGTGACGGCCCGCGTCCCCGGGCCGCGGCCGCTTTCGGCGAGGGTCATCGGCGTCGTTCGTCACGGGAACGGAAGAAGTCGCCGAGGTCCAGGTCCCCCTCCAGAAACCGGCCGACGACGAAGCCGACGGCGCCCAGCGCCGCCACCAGCAGGAAGGCACCGAATCCGCCGAAGTATCCGGCGAAGCCCAGCGCCATCCCGGCGATCATGCCGATCACGGCCAGAGTCATGCTGTGCTCCTAGGGCTCGGACGCTTCTGTCACTGCAGCCGGGTCTCCGACTCCTCGTCCTCGTCCTCCGGCAGCTTCACATCGCTGACGGCGATGTTGACCTCGACGACCTCCAGGCCCGTCATCCGCTCGACGGCGGTGATGACGTTCTCGCGCACGGCGCGGGCGACGTCGGTGATGGACACGCCGTAGTCCACGACGATCTCCAGGTCCAGTGCGGTCTGCACCTCGCCGACCTCGGCGCTCACGCCGCGGGTGACGGCCTTCGAGCCGCCGGGCACCCGGTCGCGGACGGCGCCGAAGGTCCGGGACAGCCCGCTGCCCATGGTGTGCACACCGAGCACGTCACGTGCCGCGAGCCCGGCGATCTTCTCGACCACACCGTCGGCGATGGTCGTGCGTCCCCGGGTCGCCGGGTCGCCGCCACCGCGCCGGACGGCCTTGCGGCCCCCGGTCTGCGTCGGGTCCTTGGTGGTGTCGGGGCTCTCCGTCCGGTTCCGCTCCGTCATGTCACTCATGGCGCACGTTCCTTCCGGTTGTCCTGCTTTGCCCACATTAAGCCTGGTTGCGCCGCATTGCGCAGGGAATGCGGCAGGCTGGAGGAATGACGGCGGACGGCTGGACAGAAGCGGTACGACAACAGCTGGGCCTCGGCCGGGTCCTCCCCCTGGGCGGCCCGCACGACGGCGCATGGATCACGGAGGCGGCGGCCACCGCGGCGCTACGACGGGCGGTGGCCTCGATGCGCGGGGTGCGTCTCGGCGCCCTGCGCATCGCGCTGGCCGACCCGTCCGGGGCGGACGTCCCCGCCGTCCCCGCTCCCCCGAGCGCCCTCCCGCCGGGCCCCCTGCGGGTCACCGCCGACTTCCTCGCGTCGGCGGCCCCGCCCGCCGAGCCGTTCCCCGTCACGGCGGACCGGCTGCGGGCGGCCCTCGCCGAGGCCGCCGCTCAGCGGCTGGGACTGGCGGTGACGGAGATCGACCTGCGGATGACGGATCTGCTGGAGACCGACGAGCCCGGCGGCCCGCCCGCGTCGGCGATGCCCGCGTCGCCCGGCGGCTCCGGTCCCGGCGGCTCCGGTCCCGCCGGGCCGCTCCCGACGGGTGACGGCGAGGAGTCCCGTGTGACCGCCGCGACTCTCGGGGTCGCGGGGGTGAGCCGTCTGACCGGCGCGCTGGGCGGTCCGGCCCGGGCGGTCCACATCGACACAGGGCCCGCACTGCCCCGTCGCCATGTCCGCGTCGAACTGGCGGTGACGGAGGAGAGACGGGCCCTGGAGGTCGCACGCGCTGTCCGCACGACGGTGGGCGAGGCACTGCCGGACCATCCGTCGGTGGCGGTCCTCGTCACCGCCGTCGAGTGAGCCGGCCGGTACCCCGGCACGCCGGTGAGGGGCTCGGCAGCCACTCCGGCACGTCGGCGGGCGCGTAGCCCGCTGCTCCTGCCCGCCGGTGAGGTGATTCGGCCTTCGCCTTCTCGCGTCGCCGCTACTCCCCGACTCCGGCGAGGTCCCGCAGCCGACGCGCCTGAGCGGCCCGCTCCGCGGCGCGCTGCTCCTCATAGCCGCGGCCCTCGGCACCGCGCAGCAGGGCCTTGGTCTCGACCACGGCGTCGCGCGGTGCGGCCACGAGCGCGGCGACCAGGTCGCGCACCGCGCCGTCCAGCTGGTCGGCGGGCACGGCGAGGTTCGCCAGGCCGATGCGCTCGGCCTCCTCCGCCTGGACGAAACGACCGGTGAGGCAGATCTCCAGCGCGCGGCCGTAGCCGACGAGGCTCACCAGCGGGTGCGTGCCGGTGAGGTCGGGCACCAGCCCCAGACTGGTCTCGAGCATGGCGAACTGCACGTCGTCAGCGACGACGCGCAGATCACAGGCGAGCGCGAGCTGGAAACCCGCGCCGACGGCATGCCCTTGTACGGCGGCGACGGACACGATGTCGCTCCGCCGCCACCAGGTGAACGCCTCCTGATATTCGGCGATGGTCGCGTCCAGCGCGGCGTCGTCACGACGCGCGAGGTCGACGAACGACGGTTCGCCCTCAATGCCCTCGGGCGTGAACATCTGCCGGTTGAGCCCGGCAGAGAACGACTTGCCCTCGGCACGCAGCACCACGACCCGGACGGAGCCCGGCACCGACCGCCCGGCCTCGGCAAGCGCCCGCCACAGAGCGGGGCTCTGCGCGTTGCGCTTGGCCGGGTTGGTCAGCGTCACCGTGGCGATCGCGTCGTCGACGGTGAGCCGTACGCCGTCCTTGTCGAGCAGTGGTTCGGGCGAAGCCATGGAGCGCCTCCGATGGGTGCGGTCAGCAGAGCAGAGCTAAGTGACTGCACAGTAACCACCCGGCCGATCAGACAACCGACCGGGTGGTCACCATCGAAGCCGATGGGCCGCCCGGCGTCAGGCCGACGCGGCCTTCTTGCCGCGCGTCGCGCCGCCACGCCCTCGAAGCGTGACGCCCGACTCGCTGAGCATCCGGTGCACGAAGCCATACGAGCGGCCGGTTTCCTCGGCCAGTGCCCGAATGCTCGCACCGGAGTCGTACTTCTTCTTCAGGTCTGCCGCGAGCTTGTCGCGCGCGGCGCCGGTAACCCGGCTGCCCTTCTTCAGAGTCTCGGCCACCCGGTCCTCCTCATGGGAAGTGCGCTCTGGTCTCCTCATGATCACCCCTCTGGGGCGTGATGGCCACCCATTCGGCAAGGTCCGTGGGACAAGCTTGTGACGACAGGAGCGCGTCCCCATGAGCGGAACCTGGAATTCCGCACGGGCTTGTCCGTACGGCCGAACGAGTGGATTCACGAAGTGGCAGGTCAGAGACGCCCGACGGCCGAGCCCTGCGCACAGCGGGGCTCGGCCGTGAAATTCGTGTACGCCACACCTCGGTACGAGGAGATCTCACTCAGATGATGGATCACGGGTGAGCCGAATGATCCATAGGCAGTTGATCAAGCTGTCCGATCGGACGTCCGGCGGCTCCGGCTGATCAGGCGAGTGCCACCAGGTCCGCGTAGTCGGCGCCCCACAGGTCCTCGACCCCGTCCGGCAGCAGGATGATCCGCTCCGGCTGGAGCGCCTCCACCGCGCCCTCGTCGTGGGTGACGAGGACGACCGCGCCCTTGTAGGTCCGCAGCGCGCCGAGGATCTCCTCGCGGCTGGCCGGGTCGAGGTTGTTGGTGGGCTCGTCGAGCAGCAGGACGTTCGCCGACGACACCACCAGGGTGGCGAGGGCGAGCCGGGTCTTCTCGCCGCCGGAGAGGACACCGGCGGGCTTGTCGACGTCGTCGCCGGAGAACAGGAACGAGCCGAGCACCTTGCGGACCTCGACGAGGTCCATGTCGGGGGCGGCCGAGCGCATGTTCTCCAGGACCGTGCGGTCCGGGTCCAGGGTCTCGTGCTCCTGGGCGTAGTACCCGAGCTTGAGACCGTGGCCCTCGATGACCTGGCCGGTGTCGGGCTTCTCGACGCCGCCGAGCAGGCGCAGCAGCGTGGTCTTGCCGGCGCCGTTGAGGCCGAGGATGACGACGCGGGAGCCCTTGTCGATGGCGAGGTCGACGTCGGTGAAGATCTCCAGCGAGCCGTACGACTTCGACAGGCCCTCGGCGGTGAGCGGCGTCCTGCCGCAGGGCGCGGGCTCGGGGAAGCGGAGCTTGGCGACCTTGTCGCTCTGTCGGACCGCCTCCAGACCGGCCAGCAGCTTGTCGGCACGCCGCGCCATGTTCTGCGCGGCGACCGTCTTGGTGGCCTTGGCGCGCATCTTGTCGGCCTGCGCGTTCAGCGCGGCGGCCTTCTTCTCGGCGTTGGCGCGCTCGCGCTTGCGGCGCTTCTCGTCGGCCTCGCGCTGCTGCTGGTAGAGCTTCCAGCCCATGTTGTAGACGTCGATCTGGGCGCGGTTGGCGTCCAGGTAGAACACCTTGTTCACGACCGTCTCGACCAGGTCGACGTCGTGGCTGATGACGATGAAGCCGCCGCGGTAGGTCTTGAGGTAGTCCCGCAGCCAGACGATCGAGTCGGCGTCGAGGTGGTTGGTCGGCTCGTCGAGCAGGAGGGTGTCCGCGTCGGAGAAGAGGATGCGGGCCAGCTCGATACGGCGGCGCTGACCGCCGGAGAGGGTGTGCAGGGGCTGGCCGAGCACCCGGTCGGGCAGGTTGAGCGCGGCGGCGATGGTGGCGGCCTCGGCCTCGGCGGCGTACCCGCCCTTGGTGAGGAACTCCGTCTCCTGGCGCTCGTACTGCTTCATGGCCTTCTCGCGGGTGGAGCCCTTGCCGTTGGCGATGCGCTGCTCGTTCTCGCGCATCTTGCGGATCAGGACGTCGAGGCCGCGGGCGGAGAGGATGCGGTCGCGGGCCAGGATGTCGAGGTCGCCGGTGCGGGGGTCCTGCGGGAGGTAGCCGACCTCGCCGGAGCGGGTGACGGTGCCTGCGGCGGGGATGCCGTCACCGGCGAGGACCTTGGTGAGGGTGGTCTTCCCGGCGCCGTTGCGGCCGACCAGGCCGATGCGGTCGCCCTTGGCGACACGGAAGGTGGCGGACTCGATGAGGACGCGGGCACCGGCGCGCAGCTCGATACCGGAGGCGGAGATCACGGACAGACTCCAGGGCGGACTTGGGTGGCGGGTGGGCGGCTGAGGACGTTCCCGCCGTCTAATGCGCGAGGAGAATGGCCATGGGCCGATTCTAACGGGGGCCGGCAAGCGGTTTTCCGCCCGTGTCCCAAGGGATCACGTGGTCTCGGTCACCGCCCGCCGCCCGGTCACCCCCGCCCGACGGCCGTTGCCCGGCGGGTCGTTGTCGGTACCGGGTGCAAGACTGGGCAGCGGTTTGCGTTCCGGGCGACAGAGAGGTCGTGATCGGTATGGCGGGCAAGGGCGACGGACGTCCGAGCGTCTGTCCGACGCTGCTGTACACGGACGCCAAGGCGGCCATCGCGCAGCTCACGACGGGGCTGGGCTTCACCGAGCTGTCGGTGTACGAGGGCGAGGACGGGACGGTCCACCACGCCGAGCTGGCACAGGGCGACGGCGTGGTGATGCTCGGCTCCCGGGGCACCGGCAGCGCCTTCGACACGGCGATGAAGGGCGCGGGTCCCGCAGGCGTGTACGTGGTCGTGGACGACGTGGACGCCCATCACCGCAGAGCCGTGGAGCACGGGGTGGAGATCCTCATGCCCCCGACGGACCAGGACTACGGCTCGCGCGACTACATGGCCCGGGACATCGAGGGCAATGTGTGGAGCTTCGGTACGTACGCCCCCGAGCTGGGCGGCTGACGCCCCGCCCGGCCCGGCGGGGTCCCGCGCGCTCCGCGTCCCGGCCCCGCCGCCTCCGGGTCCCGGCCTCGGCTCAGCTGCCTCCGGTGTGCACCTGGAAGGCGGCGCGGCGGACTGCCTTGGCGAGTGCCGGGTCGGGGTGGGCGGCGGCGAGCGCGACCAGCACCTGGACGGTGCGGGGGTGGCCGACCGCGCGGACCTCGTCGAGCAGCGCGGGGACGGTGGCCTGCACGGCGGACTCCAGGTGGCGGACGAGCAGCGGGGCCTCGCCGTGGTCGGCGACGGCGGCCGCGGTGTCCACCCAGAGCCAGGTCGCCTCCTCACGGGTGAGCACCTCGTGGGCGTCCTCGGGGTCGGCGCCGTCGTGTTCGGCGAGCCAGAGCAGCGCGTAGGGCCGCAGCGGTGTCTCGTCGACGACGGTGCGCACATCGGGCTCGGCGGGGGCGCCGACGACGCGCAGCGCCTCGAAGGCGAGGCCCCGGATGAGGGCGTCCTCGCCGCGGGCGGCGTCGATGAGTTCGGTGACGGCGGCGCCGACCGTGCGGGCCGCGAGCCAGGCGCGGTACTCGGCGCGGGCGGCGTTCGGGCGGAGCTGGGCGCAGCCGCGGAGCATGTCCTCGGCGGAGACCTCGATGTTCCCGGCGGGGCTCTGCGCGGCGACGCAGATCTGCTCCAGCTTGACCCACACCGCCCAGCTGCCGAGCGGGGTGAGGGTGGCCTGCCCGTCGCCGTAGGTGAGGGCGCCGACGGAGGCGATGGCCCGCAGGGCCCAGTCGAGGAGGGGGGCGAGCGGGGTGTCCTCGGCGGCGGCTTCCGCGGCGGGCTCCGCGCCGGGCTCGGGCTGCGGGCCGTAGGGGATCTCGCAGCGCTCGGTGCGCAGTTCCGTGACCCTCTGTTCGAGGAGGTCGAGGAGCTGCTCCACGGGGACGGGCCCGGCGGAGAGCTGGAGGAAGGAGAGCACCTGCGGCATGGCCGAGACGACCTCGGCGACGGCGGCGGGCTCGCGCACCCCGGGCTCGGGGTGCGCGAGGGACCATGCGTCGAAGAGGGCCACCCAGCCCCGCAGTACGGCGCTGTCGTCGCGGTGCCAGGCACGCAGCCGCCAGCCGGGACGCGCGCTGTCGCCGTGCACCTCGACCAGGCCGGCCAGGCGTGCCGTGTCCCAGTCGTGGCGGACCTGATCCGGGGTCAGCCCGAGGTCGGCGGCCGCCCGTTCGGCGGTCGCGGCGGAGAGGGTGCCCTTGCCGTCGGAGCCGGCGCCCTCGCGACCGGGACGCAGGGCGGCGTCGGCCCAGCGGGCGACACGGGCCGCGTCCGCAAGGACGGTGCGGGCCATCCGGGCCAGTTCCGCGGGCGGCGGGGTGCCCTCCGGGGGCCGTGGGGCCGGTCGGCGGCGCTGGGTCACTGCTGCTCGGGGAGCGGCGGCCAGGGTTCGCGGGCTGACGAGTCGGAGCCTGGAGTCGCGCGGATTACGGGACGTCACGGGGGCAGTCTTCCGGTTGACGGTCCGAAAACCCAAACGGAATGTCACAGCGGGCGACAGGGGTGGCCAACGCACGGGCCCCTCAGGGGCGTGACACCGGCGAGGAGCGCCTTGGTTCAGCGCTAAACGGAATGTGGCGTACCTGTCTGCGAGGGGCCCGTCTGCGGGGCTTCGCGACGGCGCCCCGGGCGGGGTACCCGGGGGCACCGAGGCGGGGCATCGGGGGCAGCGGAGGCGGCGGCCGGGGCACACCGGTCGTCCTCTCCCCCGGCGTCACATCAGCGGTGTCAGGAAACGGCGCAGGGACTCCTCGTAGCGCGCGGGGTCGGCGTTCCACATGGCGGCGTGGGGTGCCTCGGGCACGGTGCGCAGGGTGACGCGGCCGGGGTGGTGGGCGGCGAGCCGGCGGGAGGTGTCCCAGGGGGCGACGACGTCGTCCGGGCCGTGGAAGATCAGGGCCGGTACCGCGAGGCGCGGCGGTTCGCCGGCCTGGGCGGCGCCCAGCCCCGTGCGGCCCTGTGCGGCGCGGACGGCGAGGGGCAGCAGGGCGCTCGGGGTGCGGCGGGCGGAGGCGAGGGCCCGCAGGGTGGCCGTCCAGTCCAGGACCGGCGAGTCCAGGACGAGCCCGGCGACACGGTCGCGCAGCCCGGAGCGTGCGGCGGCGCGCAGCACCATGGTGGCGCCGGTGGACCAGCCGTGCAGGACGACCTTCTCGGCGCCGAACCGGACGGCGTGGTGGATCGCCGCGTCGACGTCGCGCCACTCGGTCTCCCCTAGGTGGCTCAGGCCGTCCGGGGGGCGGGGGGCGCCGAGGTCGCCGCGGTAGGCGAGGTCGAGCACCGGGAAGCCGTGGCGGTGCAGGAAGCCCATGACGTTCAGGGGGTGTTCGCGGGTGGCGCCCAGACCGTGCACGGTGATCACCCAGGTGTCGCGGGCACCGGGGACGAACCAGGCCGGCAGCGTGCCGAGTTCGCCGGGGACCTCGACCTCGGTGTGGTCGAGGCCGAGGGCGGTGCGCGGATCGCCGATATGGGTGTTCGGGGTGAGCCACACCTTGTCGCCCGGCTCCAGGCTGCCTTGGCTGACGCGTTCGAGTCGGCGTACGACGGTGTCGGCGGCGTGCGGGGCGCCGTCGACGACGGAGCCGACGACGGCGTGGGCGGCGTCGCCGGTGAGGCCGTAGACGCCGGGGCGCTGTGAGGCGAAGGCCCTGGTCAGGGTGATGTGGCCGGCGGCGGTGGAGTGGACGGTCAGCCGGGGCTCCGTGGGCAGGGGTCTGCCCGGCGGGGCCTTCAGCGCGGCATCACTGGCCAGTCGGCCGGCGGCGACACTGGCCGCCCCGGCCGCGAAGGCGACCCCGACGGCCGCGGCTGCTGCTCTCACTGCACGCACACGTCCAGTGTCCTGGCGGACACCGTCCGGGGCCAGTGGGCGGGGCGGCGTGGCCACCGGCCGGGTGGCGGCTACCCGGCTTCGGGGGACGGCCCCGGCGCCGCGTCAGGTGCCGGAGACCGGAAAGGGGACGGGTCCGGGGGGCGTCTGTGACGCCGGGTGGCGGCCGGCCGGCGGCTACCGCGGCTGGCCGTACCCCCGGAACCGCTCCCTGGCCTCCGCCACCTGGTCCGGGGTGAGCAGGCGGGGGGACAGGCCGGGCACCGAGGAGGCCGTCAGCCAGACCCGGCACATCCATTCGAGCTGGGCGGTGCGGTCGAAGGCCTCGGTGAGGCTCTGCCCGTAGGTGATCGTGCCGTGGTTCTGGAGCAGGCAGGCGGTGCGCCCGGTCAGGGCGCGGAGCATGTTCTCGGCCAGCTCGGGCGTGCCGTACGTCGCGTAGGGGGCGACGCGGACCGGCCCGCCGAGGGCGCCGGACATGTAGTGGATCAGCGGCAGCTCGTCGACGAGCGTCGAGACGGCGGTGGCGTGGACCGCGTGGGTGTGGACCACGGCGTGGGCGTCGGTCGTGGTGTGGATCGCCAGGTGCATGGGCAGTTCGCTCGTCGGGCGGAGGGTGCCCAGGGTCTGGCGGCCCGCGAGATCGACCCCGGTCACGTCGTCGGGGGTGAGGCGGTCGTACGGGACGCCCGTCGGTGTGACCAGGACGGTGTCGCCGACGCGCACGGAGACATTGCCGGAGGTTCCGACGACCAGGCCGTCGGCCACCGTACGGCGGGCCGTGGTGACGAGCTCGTCCCAGGCTCGCGCGACGTCGTCGGGCGCCGCACCGGGCGTGGCGTCCCCCGTCTCCTGCGGATCCCCGTCCCCACCCGCGCCCCGCGGGTCCCGTGCGTTCCGTCGCTGCTCAGTCATGCCGCGATCCTGCCAGGAGCCCCCCGGGGGCAGGGCGGGGGTCGGACCCCGTACCTGTGCCGGCGGTACCCCGGCTCACGGAGCGCGGGGCCGAGCCATGGCTGGTATCGCTCCGCGCCGCCGGATGTGTGATGCGTCCCACCGGGCGCCCGCCGGGTGGCCGTAATCGTTCGACGGCTCCACGGCCCGGCCGGAGGAGTCCTCCCGCGGCTGACGCCGGGCGCGGACGGAGGCCGACGCTCCGTTTCAGTTCGACGGAATCGGGGAAGGGGCGCCGCCGTTCCGCCGGAACACGCCCCCGTCGGCACAAACGGAATGACGGCGGCCCGATCGCTACACCCGCTGGCCTGCCTCAGTTCATCTTCCGTTCACCCAGGTTGCCTACGGTCCACGTGCCACTGACGTCCGAAAGAAGCCCGGGTAAATGGAAAACTTCTCGCTGATCCTCGCGATCGTGGTCATCACCGCGCTTGCGTTCGATTTTACGAACGGTTTCCACGACACCGCCAACGCGATGGCCACCACCATCTCGACCGGCGCCATGAAGCCCAAGGTCGCGGTGGCCATGTCCGCCGTGCTCAACCTTGTCGGCGCGTTCCTGTCCATCGAGGTCGCCAACACCATTTCCAAGGGACTCGTCGACGAGTCCGGCATCCAGCCAGAGGTCATCTTCGCGGCGCTCGTGGGCGCCATCCTCTGGAACCTGCTGACCTGGCTCGTAGGACTCCCTTCGAGCTCCTCGCACGCCCTCATGGGCGGCCTGATCGGCGCCACGATCGCCTCGGTCGGCACGGGCGCGGTGCACGGCGACGTGCTCGTCACCAAGGTGCTGATCCCCGCCGTCGCGGCTCCGCTGGTCGCCGGCATCGCGGCGATGCTCGCGACGCGGCTGACGTACAAGCTCGGGCAGCACACGAACGAGAAGGCCGCCGGCAAGGGCTACCGCGCCGGTCAGATCGCCTCCGCCGGTCTGGTCTCGCTGGCCCACGGCACGAACGACGCCCAGAAGACGATGGGCATCATCACCCTGGCCCTGGTCGCCGGCGGCGCTCTCGCACCGGACTCCGACCCGCCGGTCTGGGTCATCGTCTCCGCCGGCATGGCCATCGCGCTCGGCACCTACCTGGGCGGCTGGCGCATCATCCGCACCATGGGCAAGGGCCTGACCGACCTCCAGCCGCAGCAGGGCTTCGCCGCCCAGACCAGCGCGGCGACGGTCATCCTGGCCTCCTCCCACCTGGGCTTCTCCCTGTCCACCACGCACTCGGTCTCCGGTGCGGTCATGGGCGCGGGCCTCGGCCGCAAGGGCGGTGTGGTCCGCTGGTCCACCGCCACCCGGATGTTCGTGGCCTGGGGTCTGACCCTGCCGGCCGCGGCACTCGTCGCCGCGCTCGCCGAGTGGGTGACGTCGCAGGGCACCTGGGGCACGGCCGTCGTCGCGGTCTTCCTCATCGCCTCCAGCGTCGCGATCTGGGTGATCTCGCGCCGTGCGGTGGTCGACCACACCAACGTGAACGAGACCGAGGAGCCGCCCGGTGTGGTGACCACGGCCATCGCCGCGGTGACCCCGCCGCCCGCCGGCACCGTGACCGAGGACCTCGCGGCGACGATCCCGGCCCCCGCGGCCGCGACCGCCACCGCCGAGGCCCCGACCGGCCCCTCCGCCCCCACACCGGCCGTCTGAGCCCCGCGCCCCCTAGGAAGACACCACCATGCACATCGACTGGGCAGCACTCGGCTCCGTCTTCGGAGTCAGCCTCGTGGTCACCGTGGCCCTCGTCGGCCTGTTCACCCTGGGGATCGTCGGCCTCTCCAAGCGGGAGACGGCGACCACCTCCGGCGGCTCGGCCGCACTCGCCACGACAGCGGCGTACGCCTGCTTCGCGGCGTGCGCGGCAGCGGTGGGCTACGGGATCTACCTGATCATGGCCTGAGGCCGGAGCCCACGGCCCGAGGTCACGCCGGCCACCGTTCCCGCCGCCCGCGACGGAACACCGCGGCGAACCCCCTGTGCCGGTCACCCCGGCCCAGGGGGTTCGCCGTCTCGTTCAGGGCGTCCGCTGAGCGGGATTCAGGCCCCACCACAGGCCCGCTCCCGTGGCGACGAGGGTGGTCACCACCATCCAGACGACGGCCCGCGCCTCCGCCCCCGGCACCCACAGCGAGGCGAGGGCGCCGGCTCCGACGGCGAGCATCCCGGCGACCGTGCTGAAGAGCACCAGCGGGGCGGCTGCCGCCACCAGCGTCCGCCGGTCCCACGACGCCCCCGTGCGGGCCCGCGCGGCACCCTCGGTCCGATCCTCCATCGCGTGCACCTCCCGCTCTCCGGACAGGTCTGCACGAGCCGTCCGCTCCCGGGTCCCCAAGCACCGCCAGAAAACCACAGCACGCCGTGTGACGGAAGAAGAGCAGAGCGTTCTGATGCCGACCCGAGCAACCCCCCGGGACGGACGACGGGAAAGGCCACGGAAAGCGCCGATTCGGGCGACTGACACCGTTTCAGCGATGTGGGGCTCAGCACACCCTTGCGCCGCAGGTCAACAGCAAGTTGACGGCTCTTCCGGGGGCGTGGTGGACTGCCGGGGCCATCCACGACGGCAGGAGAGGAAGCCGGTGCGAGTCCGGCGCGGTCCCGCCACTGTCACCGGGGAAGAACCTTCCCGGGAGCCAGGAACTCTCGTCGTCGGTCTCGTCGAACCAGGGCGTGGACACCCTGAGTGAGGACATATCGCCATGCGCGGCTGCCACCTGAGATTCAGCACCCCGTCCTTGCCCGACCCCGCGATCGGCTGACCGCGTGCGTGCCGATCGCGTCTTCGCGTACGGCGCCACCGCCGGGCTCCTCGGTGACCTGCTGCTCGGCGATCCCCGCCGGGGGCACCCCGTCGCCGTGTTCGGACGCGCCGCGGGCGCCGTGGAACGGGTGTTGTGGCGGGACCACCGGGGGTGGGGCGCGCTGCACACCATCGTGTGCGCCGGAGGCGCCGTGGCGCTGGGCGCGGTGGCCGCGGCGGCGGCACGGCCGTCCCGTGCGGCGTCCGTCGCGCTGACCGGCGCGGCCACCTGGGCCGTCGTCGGGGGGACCTCTCTCGCGCGGGAGGCCCGCGCCATCGGGCGGGCGTTGGAGGAGGGGGACGTCGAGGCCGCGCGGGCCCGGCTGCCGCATCTGTGCGGACGGGACCCCCAGGCGCTGGACGCGGACGGGATCGCCCGGGCCGTGGTCGAGTCCGTCGCCGAGAACACCTCGGACGCCGTGGTCGGGGCGTTGGTGTGGGGGGCCGTGGGGGGTGTGCCCGGACTCGTCGGGTTCCGGGCCGTCAACACGCTGGACGCCATGGTCGGGCACAAGTCGCCGCGCCATGGGCGGTACGGGTGGGCGTCCGCCCGGCTCGACGACATGGCGGGGTGGCCGGGGGCCCGGCTCACCGCCCTGCTGGCCGCGGCGGCCGGCGGGGACGCCCGGGGGGCCGTACGGGCCTGGCGGGCGGACGCGCGGAAGCATCCGAGCCCCAACGCCGGGCCCGTGGAGGCGTCGTTCGCCGGGGCGCTCGGCGTCCGGCTGGGAGGCACGTTGTCGTACGGGGGGCGGGTCGAGCACCGGCCCGTGCTGAACACGGAAGGGCGGGCCGTCGCCGTGGGGGACATCGAGCGGGCGGTCCGGCTGTCGCGGCGCGTGAGTTGGCTCGCGCTCGGCGTCAGCGCGGGCGCGTCGCTGCTGCGGAGCCGGATCACGAGGCGCCCGGCGCAAGGGGTCACGAACGACCGCCACGGGCGGTCGAGGGGGGTGTCGTCATGACGGGCGGGGGGCTGTTGGTCGCCGGTACGACGTCCGACGCCGGCAAGAGCGTCGTCACCGCCGGGATCTGCCGGTGGCTCGCGCGGCAGGGGGTCGGGGTCGCGCCGTTCAAGGCGCAGAACATGTCCCTCAACTCCTTCGTGACGAGGGAGGGCGCCGAGATCGGGCGGGCCCAGGCCATGCAGGCGCAGGCCTGCCGGGTGGAGCCGACGGCGCTGATGAATCCGGTGCTGCTCAAGCCCGGCGGGGAGCAGAGCAGCCAGGTCGTGCTGCTCGGCAAGCCGGTCGGGGAGTTGAGCGCGCGGGGGTACCACGGGGGACGGCAGCAGCGGCTGCTGGGCACCGTGCTCGACTGTCTTGCCGAGTTGCGGGGCACGTATGACGCGGTGATCTGTGAAGGGGCCGGGAGTCCCGCCGAGATCAATCTCCGGCGGACCGACATCGTCAACATGGGGATCGCCCGCAACGCCGGGCTCCCCGTGCTCGTCGTCGGCGACATCGACCGAGGCGGGGTGTTCGCCTCGTTCTTCGGGACGGTGGCGCTGCTGTCGCCCGAGGACCAGGCGCACGTCGCCGGGTTCCTCGTCAACAAGTTCCGCGGGGACGTCTCCCTGCTGGAGCCGGGGCTCGACATGCTGCACGGGCTGACGGGGCGTCGGACGTACGGGGTTCTGCCGTTCCGGCACGGTCTCGGCATCGACGAGGAGGACGGGCTGCGGGTGTCCCTGCGCGGGACGGTCCGCGAGTCGAACGTGTCGCCGCCCGTCGGGGAGGACGTGCTGCGGGTCGCCGTCTGCGCGATCCCCCTCATGTCGAACTTCACCGACGTGGACGCGCTCGCCGCCGAACCCGGTGTCGTGGTGCGGTTCGTGGACCGGCCCGAGGAGCTGGCCGACGCGGACCTCGTCGTCGTCCCCGGCACCCGGGGCACCGTACGGGCGCTGGACTGGCTGCGCGAGCGGGGTCTCGCCGACGCCCTGCGGAGCAGGGCCGCCGAGCACCGGCCCGTGCTCGGCATCTGCGGAGGCTTCCAGGTCCTCGGCGAGCACATCGAGGACGACGTCGAGAGCCGCCGGGGACATGTGGACGGGCTCGGAATCCTGCCCGTACGAGTGCGGTTCGCGCGGGAGAAGACCCTCACCCGGCCGGAGGGCGAAGCCCTCGGGGAGCACGTCACGGGGTACGAGATCCATCACGGGGTCGCCGAGGTCCACGGCGGGGAGCCCTTCCTGGACGGGTGCCGGGTCGGCCAGACCTGGGGCACGCACTGGCACGGGTCGCTGGAGTCGGACGGATTCCGGCGTGCCTTCCTGCGCGAGGTGGCGGCCGCCGCGGGCCGTCGTTTCGTGCCGGCCGCCGACACGTCGTTCGCCGCGCTGCGCGAGGAGCAGCTGGACCGGCTCGGCGATCTGATCGAGGAACACGCGGACACGGACGCGCTGTGGCGGCTCATCGAGTCGGGCGCGCCGCAAGGACTGCCTTTCATTCCACCGGGAGCGCCCGCATGAGCACTGGCACTGTGTTGTTGTTGTCGACCGCCGACACGGATCTGCTGGCGGCCCGGGCCGCCACCGGCGCCTCGTACCGGATCGGCAACCCGACCCGCGTCGATGTGAGGGACGAGCTGCCCGCTCTCCTCGACGGCGCGGACATCGCCGTCGTACGGCTGCTGGGCGGCAAGCGGGCCTGGGAGGACGGGCTCGCCGCGCTGAAGGCCGCCGGGATCCCGACCGTGCTGCTCGGCGGTGAGGCCGTGCCGGACGCCGAGCTGATGGCCGAGTCGTCGGTGCCGGCCGGTGTGGTGGCGGAGGCGCTCAAGTACCTCGTGGAGGGCGGGCCCGACAACCTCACCGAGCTGGCCCGCTTCCTCTCCGACACCGTGCTGCTGACCGGCGAGGGGTTCGTCGAGCCGCGCAAGATGCCGGAGTACGGGCTGCACGGGGAGCGTCCCTTCGTCGGGGGGCGGCCCTCGGTGGGGGTGCTCTTCTACCGGGCGCACGAGCTGAGCGGCAACACCGCCTTCGTGGACACCCTGTGCGACGCGATCGAGGCGAAGGGCGCCAACGCCCTGCCCGTGTACTGCGGTTCGCTGCGCGGCGCCGACGCCGGGCTGTACGAGCTGCTCGCGAAGGCGGACGTGCTGGTCGCGACGGTCCTCGCCGCCGGCGGTACGCACGCTTCCGAGGCGTCGGCCGGCGGGGACGAGGAGGCGTGGGACATCGGCGCGCTCGCCGAGCTGAACATCCCCGTCCTCCAGGGCCTGTGCCTCACCTCGTCGCACGCCGCGTGGGACGAGTCGGACGCCGCCCTCTCCCCCATGGACGCGGCGATGCAGGTCGCGATCCCCGAGTTCGACGGACGGCTCATCACGGTGCCGTTCTCGTTCAAGGAGCAGGGTCCGGACGACGTGCCGGTGTACGTCGCCGACCCCGAGCGGGCCGCGCGCGTCGCCGGGATCGCCGTGCGGCACGCGGCGTTGAAGCACAAGCCGAACGCGGAGAAGAAGCTCGCGCTGGTCTTCACCGCCTACCCGACCAAGCACTCGCGCGTCGGCAACGCGGTGGGCCTCGACACGCCCGCCTCGGCGGTGCGGGTCCTGGACGCCCTCAAGGCGGCCGGGTACGGGGTCACCGCGTACCCCGACAACGGCGACGAGCTGATCCACCGGCTCATCGAGGCCGGCGGCCACGACGTGGAGTGGCTGACGGAGGAGCAGCTGGCGTCCGCGCCCGCGCGGGTGCCGCTCGCCGACTACCGGGCGTGGTTCGACAAGCTGGACCCGGAGCTGCGGGACGGCATGCTCGAGGCGTGGGGCGAGCCGCCGGGCTCGCTGTACGTCGACGGGGACGACATCGTGCTCGCCTCCCTCCAGTTCGGGAACGTCGTCGTGATGATCCAGCCGCCGCGCGGCTTCGGGGAGAACCCCATCGCGATCTACCACGACCCGGACATGCCGCCGTCGCACCACTACATGGCCGCCTACCGGTGGCTGGAGAACAGTTTCGGCGCCGACGCGATCGTGCACATGGGCAAGCACGGCACGATGGAGTGGCTGCCCGGGAAGGGCCTCGGTCTGAGCGGGGGCTGCGCCCCGGACGCCGTGCTCGGCGATCTCCCGCTCGTCTACCCGTTCATCGTCAACGACCCCGGCGAGGGCACCCAGGCCAAGCGGCGGGGGCACGCCACCGTCGTCGACCACCTCGTACCGCCGATGGCGCGCGCCGACACGTACGGCGACCTGGCGAAGCTGGAGCAGCTGCTCGACGAGTACGCGCTGGTGTCCGACCTGGACCCGGCGAAGGCACCGGCCGTGCGGGCGCAGATCTGGACGCTGGTGAAGGCGGCCGAGCTCCACCACGACCTGCATGTGGACGAGCAGCCGGGCGACGACGACTTCGACGAGTTCGTCATGCACATCGACGGCTACCTCTGCGAGATCAAGGACGTGCAGATCCGCGACGGTCTGCACATCCTCGGCGGCGGGCCGGTCGGTGAGCCGCGCGTCAACCTGGTGCTGGCGGTGCTGCGCGCCTCGCAGGTGTGGGGCGGGCAGGCGAACGCGCTGCCGGGGCTCAGGGCCTCGCTGGCGGCTCACTTCGGGTTGGTCGAGAAGGAGTTGCTGGCCGAGCCTGGGGCGCCGGTGAAGGTGCCGGTCGAGCTGAGCGACCTGGTGGAGGGCCCTTCCCGTACGGCGGCGGACGCCATCGACCTCCTTGAGCGGCTGTGCCGGCGGGTCGCGGAGGGCATGGAGGCACGCGACTGGGACGTCACGGTCGTCCCGGCGCTCGTGCGTGGCGTGCTCGGCACCGAACTCCCGGACGCGGTCGCGGTGCTGGAGTTCGCGTGCCGGGAGGTCGTGCCGCGGCTCGCCCGGACCACCGACGAGATCGGGCACATCCTCAAGGCGCTCGACGGCGGTTACGTCCCGGCGGGGCCGTCCGGTTCTCCGACGCGCGGCCTCGTCAACGTCCTGCCGACCGGCCGCAACTTCTACTCCGTCGACCCCAAGGCCATCCCGTCCCGGCTGAGCTGGGAGGTCGGGCAGTCGCTCGCCGACTCGCTGGTGCAGCGGTACGTGGCCGACACCGGTGAGTACCCGAAGTCCGTCGGGCTGACGGTGTGGGGCACGTCCGCCATGCGCACCCAGGGCGACGACATCGCCGAGATCCTGGCGCTGCTGGGCTGCCGGCCGGTGTGGGACGACGCCTCCCGCCGGGTGACCGGGTTCGACATCGTGCCGCTCGCGGAGCTGGGGCGGCCGCGCATCGACGTCACGGTGCGCATCTCCGGGTTCTTCCGGGACGCGTTCCCGCACGTGGTCGGACTGATCGACGACGCGGTGCGGGCCGTGGCCGAGCTGGACGAGCCCGCCGGGCAGAACTTCGTCAAGGCGCACGCCGACGAGGACACCGCCGAGCACGGGGACCGGCGGCGGGCGACGGCCCGGGTCTTCGGCTCCAAGCCGGGCGCGTACGGCGCCGGGCTGCTGCCGCTGATCGACGCCCGCAACTGGCGCTCCGACGCCGACCTCGCCGAGGTGTACGCCGTCTGGGGCGGCTACGCGTACGGGCGGGGGCTCGACGGCCGGGCGGCGCGCGGGGACATGGAGACCGCGTTCAAGCGGATCGCGGTGGCCGCGAAGAACGTCGACACCCGGGAGCACGACCTCGTCGACGCCGACGACTACTTCCAGTACCACGGCGGCATGGTCGCCATGGTGCGGCACCTGACGGGCGCCTCCCCCGAGGCGTACGTGGGGGACTCCGCGACACCCGACCAGGTAAAGACGCGCACGCTGGGCGAGGAGACGCACCGGGTGTTCCGCGCCCGCGTGGTCAACCCGCGCTGGATGGCGGCGATGCGGCGCCACGGCTACAAGGGCGCCTTCGAGATGGCGGCGACCGTCGACTACCTCTTCGGGTACGACGCGACGGCCGGGGTCGTCGACGACTGGATGTACGAGAAGCTCAGCGCGGAGTACGTCTTCGACGCGGAGAACCGGGACTTCATGAAGAAGTCCAACCCGTGGGCGCTCAGGGGCATCACCGAGCGACTCCTTGAGGCGGCAGACCGTGGCCTTTGGGCGGAGCCGGACCAGGAGACCCTCGAACGGCTCCGCGCGACCTACCTCGAACTCGAGGGCGATCTGGAGGGAGACGCATGAGGCCCCTCCGAACCCCCGCGTCGGCGGGGAGCACGTCATCCCGCGCAGTGCCCACGGGTTTGACTTCGGACCACCCCCGCGTCAGCGGGGAGCATGCCTTGACCGTGACAGCTGGGCAGCTGCGGCGCCCGCACCTGGGTCCTGAAGCACTCGAAGGAGTGATCGCCGCGTGAGTACTCCCTTTCCGTTCACGGCCGTCGTCGGCCAGGACGACCTGCGGCTCGCGCTGCTGCTGAACGCCGTGTCGCCGGCGGTCGGCGGGGTGCTGGTGCGCGGCGAGAAGGGCACCGCGAAGAGCACCGCCGTGCGGGCGCTGTCGGCACTGCTGCCTCAGGTGGACGTCGTCGCCGGGTGCCGTTTCTCGTGCGACCCCGCGAAGCCGGACCCGGCGTGCCCGGACGGGCCGCACGAGCCGGGACCGGGAACCACCCGCCCCTCCCGGATGGTCGAGCTGCCCGTCGGCGCCTCCGAGGACCGGCTCGTCGGCGCCCTCGACATCGAGCGGGCGCTCGCGGAGGGTGTGAAGGCGTTCGAGCCGGGCCTCCTCGCCGACGCGCACCGCGGGATCCTGTACGTGGACGAGGTCAACCTCCTCCACGACCACCTCGTCGACCTGCTGCTGGACGCGGCGGCGATGGGTGCCTCGTACGTGGAGCGCGAGGGCGTCTCCGTACGGCACGCGGCGCGTTTCCTGCTCGTCGGCACCATGAACCCTGAGGAGGGCGAGCTGCGGCCGCAGCTCCTCGACCGGTTCGGGCTGACCGTCGAGGTGGCGGCCTCGCGGGAGCCGGACCAGCGGGTGGAGGTCGTACGGCGGCGGCTCGCCTACGACGACGACCCGGCCGCCTTCGCCGCGCGCTGGGCGGACGAGGAGGCCTCCGTACGGGCGCGGATCGTCGCGGCACGGGAATTGCTGCCGTCGGTGCGGCTGGGCGACGGGGCGCTGCGGCAGATCGCGGCGACCTGTGCCGCCTTCGAGGTGGACGGCATGCGGGCCGACATCGTCATGGCCCGGACGGCGACCGCGCTGGCCGCGTGGGCCGGACGGACCGACGTGCTCGCGGAGGACGTACGGCAGGCGGCGCTGCTCGCACTGCCGCACCGGCGGCGCCGCAACCCGTTCGACGCGCCGGGCCTGGACGAGGACAAGCTCGACGAGACGCTGGAGGAGTTCGGCGGATCGTCCGAGGACGAGGACCCCGACCCCGGCCCGGACGGGCCCGGCGGTGGGGGGCAGCCGCCGTCGTCGGACCCCGAGGGGCCGCGGGGCGGAGACACCGGCGCGCGGCCCGAGGCCGGGGAGGGCGGTGAGCCGCAGCCTTCCGGCGCGGGTGCGGGCGAGCAGTCCGCCGTACGGGCCGCCGAGCCGTTCCGTACGAAGGTGCTGAGCGTGCCGGGGCTGGGTGAGGGCGCCGCCGGGCGGCGTTCGCGGGCCCGGACCGAGCACGGGCGCACCACCGGGGCACGCCGTCCGCGCGGCACGCTGACCAAGCTGCATCTGGCGGCCACGGTGCAGGCCGCCGCGCCGCATCAGCGGGCGCGGGGGCGGTCCGGGCCGGGGCTCGTCGTACGGCGTGACGATCTGCGGCAGGCGACCCGTGAGGGGCGTGAGGGGAACCTCGTGCTGTTCGTGGTGGACGCCTCCGGGTCGATGGCGGCGCGGCAGCGGATGAGCGCCGTGAAGGGCGCCGTGCTGTCGCTGCTGCTCGACGCGTACCAGCGGCGGGACAAGGTGGGGCTGGTGACGTTCCGGGGGACGGCCGCGGATGTGGCGTTGCCTCCGACGTCGTCGGTCGAGGCCGCCGCGGTCCGGCTGGAGTCACTGCCCACGGGTGGGCGCACGCCACTGGCCGCCGGGCTGTTGAAGGCTCACGAGGTGCTGCGGGTGGAGCGGCTGCGGGATCCGGCACGGCGGGCGCTGGTCGTCGTGGTGACCGACGGGCGGGCCACGGGCGGGCCCGAGCCGGTGGCGCTGGCGGGGCGGGCGGGTCGGCTGTTCGCGGCCGAGGGCGTCGCCTCCGTGGTGGTGGACTGCGAGTCGGGGCCCGTGCGGCTGGGGCTGGCCGGGCAGCTCGCGGCTGAGCTGGGCGGTACGGCCGTGACGCTGGACGAGCTGCGGGCGGACTCCATCGCCGGGCTGGTCAGGGATGTGCAGGGAACTTCGAGGAGGGCCGCGTAATGCCTCAGGGACAGCCGAGTGTGGTGCCGGACGACGGGCTGACGACACGGCAGCGGCGCAACCGACCGCTCGTCGTCGTGCACACCGGCATCGGGAAGGGCAAGTCCACCGCCGCGTTCGGGCTCGCGCTGCGGGCCTGGAACCAGGGCTGGCCGATCGGGGTGTTCCAGTTCGTCAAGTCGGCGAAGTGGAAGGTCGGCGAGGAGAACGCGCTGCGGGTGCTGGGCGCCAGCGGTGAGGGCGGCTCCGTCGACTGGCACAAGATGGGCGAGGGCTGGTCCTGGGTCCAGCGCGACGCGCAGATGGACAACGAGGAGAAGGCCCGCGAGGGCTGGGAGCAGGTCAAGCGGGACCTCGCCGCCGAGACGTACAAGCTGTACGTGCTCGATGAGTTCGCCTACCCGATGCACTGGGGGTGGGTGGACACCGATGAGGTGATCTCCGTGCTGCGGGACCGGCCCGGGACCCAGCATGTGGTCATCACCGGGCGTAACGCACCGGAGAAGCTCGTCGGCTTCGCGGACCTCGTGACGGACATGTCGAAGGTCAAGCACCCCATGGACGCGGGCCAGAAGGGCCAGCGGGGCATCGAGTGGTGATGTCGTCGTGAACTCCTCGTCGTCCGTCCCCCGGCTGGTGGTCGCCGCGCCCTCCTCGGGCAGCGGCAAGACCACCGTCGCCACGGGGTTGATGGCCGCGTTCGCCGCGCGGGGGCTCGCCGTGTCCCCGCACAAGGTGGGACCGGACTACATCGACCCCGGGTACCACGCGCTCGCGAGCGGGCGGGTGGGGCGCAACCTCGACGCGTATCTGTGCGGGCCGGAGTTGATCGCGCCCCTGTTCGCCCACGGGGCGCGGGGCTGCGACATCGCCGTCGTCGAGGGTGTGATGGGGATGTACGACGGTGCCGCCGGGGAGGGCGAGTTGGCGTCCACCGCGCATGTGGCCAAACTGCTGCGGGCGCCGGTGGTGCTGGTCGTCGACGCGTCGTCGCAGTCGCGGTCGGTGGCGGCGCTGGTCCACGGGTTCGCGTCCTGGGATCCCGAGGTGCGGGTCGGGGGCGTGATCCTCAACAAGGTCGCGTCGGACCGGCACGAGGAGCTGCTGCGGGAGGCGCTGGACTCGGCCGGGGTGCCGGTGCTCGGTGTGCTGCGGCGGGTGGCCCAGGTGGACACGCCGTCCAGGCATCTGGGGCTGGTGCCGGTCGCCGAGCGGCGTTCGGCGGCGGTGGAGGCCGTGGCGGCGATGGGGGCGCAGGTGGCCGCCGGGTGTGACCTGGAGGGGCTGGTGGCGCTCGCGCGGAGCGCGGGGGCGCTGCCGGGAGGGGTATGGGACGCGGAGGCGGCCGTGGCCTCCTCGGCCCCGCCGCCCCGACCCGTCCCCTCCGCGGGGGCCGCGCCCCCGGACCCCCGCCATCGGCCCGCACGGCCTCGTCCTCACACACCGGACGGGCTGGGGATACCTGGACCGGCGCCGGAAAGCGCAGGCGCGGACAGGCCGGAGGTGTCTCGGCCGGCGCCGGAAGGCGCGGGTCCGGAGAGGGAAGCGGTGCGGGGCGAAGCGCCGGTCGTCGCTGTTGCCGGCGGGGCCGCGTTCACCTTCTCCTATGCCGAGAACGCCGAGTTGCTCGCCGCCGCCGGTGCCGAGGTCGTGGCCTTCGACCCGCTGCGGGACGAGCGGTTGCCCGAGGGGACTCGGGGGCTGGTCATCGGGGGTGGGTTTCCCGAGGTGTACGGCGCCGAGTTGTCCGCCAACGAGGCGCTGCGGAAGGACGTGGCCGAGCTTGCGCTGGGCGGGGCGCCCGTGGCCGCCGAGTGCGCGGGACTGCTGTACCTGTGCCGGGAGCTGGACGGGCAGCCCATGTGCGGGGTGCTCGACGCCACGGCCCGGATGGACGCGCGGCTGACGCTCGGGTACCGGGACGCCGTGGCGGTGAGCGACAGTGTGCTGGCGCCCGCGGGGACGCGGATGCGGGGGCACGAGTTCCATCGGACGGTCGTCGGGCCGGGGGCCGGTGCCGCTCCCGCGTGGGGGATCCGCGGTCCCCTGCGGCGGGTCGAAGGTTTTGTGGAGCGCGGTGTGCACGCGAGCTATCTGCACACGCACTGGGCGTCCGAGCCCGGTGTCGCCCGTCGGTTCGTGGAGAGGTGCCGGACGTCATGAGCAGCAGGCTGATCGGAGTGGGTGTCGGCCCCGGTGACCCGGAGCTGGTGACCGTCAAGGGCGTCAACGCGCTGCGGGACGCCGACGTCGTCGTCGTGCCCGTGATGGACACCGGCGAGCGGGGACGCGCCGAGGCGACCGTGCTGCACTACGTGGGTGCGGAGAAGGTCGTCCGGGTCGTGTTCGCGCTCAACGAGCGGACCGACCGGGGGCGGCGCGAGGCCGCCTGGGACGCCGCCGGTGAGCGGGTCGCCGAGCTGCTGAAGGCGCACGCCGCCGTCGCGTTCGCCACCATCGGCGACCCCAACGTGTACTCGACGTTCACCTATCTCGCCCACACCGTCGGCGAGCTGGTGCCGGGGACCGTCATCGAGACGGTGCCCGGGATCACCGCGATGCAGGACCTCGCCGCGCGCTCCGGTGCCGTACTGACCGAGGGGACCGAGCCGCTCACGCTGGTGCCCGTGACCGCGGGGGCGGCCGTGCTGAAGGACGCGCTCAGCGGACCGGGGACCGTGGTGGCGTACAAGTTCGGGCGGCAGGCGCAGACCGTCGTCGAGGTGCTGCGGGAGACCGGGCGGCTCCAGGACGCCGTGTGGGGGTCCGCGCTGGGCCTCGCCGAGGAGTCCATCCAGGCCGCCGGCGACGTCGACGGCCGCCCCCTGCCGTACCTGTCCACGCTCATCGCGCCCGCCCCGCGCGACGGCGGACGCGGCGGCAAGCTGTGAGCGGAGCCCTCGGGGCCGGCCGCTCACTCGGCCACGGCCACCACCACCCAGATGAACGCCGCCCCGGCGATCGTGCACAGCAGCGTGGACCGCGCCGGGTGCGCGTGATGCGCCTCGGGGAGGATCTCGGCCGCCGCCAGGTACAGCAGCGCGCCGGCGAAGAAGCCGAGGTAGCAGCCGAGCGGCCCCTCGGGGATCGTGAACAGGAGCGTGGAGGCGGCGCCCAGCACCGGCGCCACCGCGTCCGCGACCAGCATCGTGACCGCCCGTCTGCGGGCGTTGCCGTACACGCTCGTCAACGTGTACGTGTTGAATCCGTCAGCGAAGTCGTGGGCGATCACCGCGAGCGCCACCGCGAGGCCCATGCCCTCGCCGACCTGGAAGGCCGCGCCGATGGCGACGCCGTCCATGGCGCTGTGGCCGACCATCGCGGCGGCCGCCGTCAGACCGACCTGTGGTGCGCGCCCGTCGTGCTCCTCCGCGCCGTGCGCCGCCTGACGGGCCGCCAGCAGGCGTTCCACCAGGTGGGCCATGAGGAAACCGGTGACGAACAGCAGCAGCGCCGCCGGTACGCCGAAGACGTCGCCGCCGGCGGCCTGAAGCGCCTCCGGCAGCAGGTCGAGGCCGACCACGCCCAGCATCAGACCGCCGGCCAGGCCCAGGACCAGGTGACGGCGGTCCGTGACCCGTCCGGCCGTCCAGCCGCCGATGAGCGTCATGAGGAACGCGCCGAGCGCCACGAACACCGCCATGGGTCCTTGCTACCGGAAGAGCCAGGTCTCTTCCTCGCGCCGCCCCGTGACGGTGGCCGGGTTCCGGGGTCCGACGCCGGTCCCGCGGGACGGGACCCCAAGGGGCGCCGCCCCGCACAGCCTTCGCGCCCCGCACAGCCGTTGCGCGCCGCACAGCCGTTGCGCCCCGCACAGCCGTTGCGCGCCGCACTGCCTTCGAGAGAGGAACGATGACTTCCATGGCCGAAGCCCCCACCGGCAAGGTGACCTTCGTCGGGGCCGGACCCGGAGCCGCCGATCTGCTGACGTTCCGGGCCGCGCGGGCGATCGCGGAGGCGGACGTCGTGATCTGGGCGGCCAGCCTGGTGCAGGCCGAGGTGCTGGACCACGCCCGCGCGGGAGCGGAGATCCTCGACTCGGCCGCCATGTCCCTGGAGGACGTCGTCGCCGTGTACGAGCGGGCCCTCACGGAAGGGCTGAAGGTCGCCCGGATCCACTCCGGTGACCCGGCGCTGTGGGGCGGTACGCAGGAACAGCTCGACCGGTGCCGTGCGCTGGGCATAGAGACCGAGGTCGTCCCCGGGGTGTCGTCGTTCTCCGCCGTGGCCGCGCTCGCCCAGCGGGAGCTGACGATCCCGGAGGTCGCTCAGTCGGTGATCCTGACCCGGCTGGGCGGGGGCAAGACGCCCATGCCGCCCGGTGAGGAGGTGCGGGAGTTCGCGCGGCACGGCACGACGATGGCGATCTTCCTGTCGGCCGCGCGCAGCGGGCAGTTGGTGCGGGAGCTGCTGGAGGGCGGCTATCCGACCGGTACGCCGGTGGTCATCGCCTACCAGGCGACCTGGCCCGAGGAACTGGTCGTGCGGTGCACGATCGAGACGCTGGAGGAGACCGTCAAGGAGCACAAGCTCTGGAAGCACACCCTGTTCCTCGTGGGGCCGGCCCTCGACGCGCACGGCACCCGCTCGCACCTCTACCACCCCGGCCACTTCCACGGGTACCGCAAGGCCGACCCCGAGGCGCGCAGGGCGCTGCGGGAGGCGCGCGGCCGCGGTGGCACGCCGTGATCACCGTCATCGGTACGGGCACGGGGGCGCCCCTCCCCCCCGACGCCGAGGCCGTGCTGGCCGAGGCGGCGCTCGTCGTGGGCGGACGCCGGCATCTGGCGGCGGCCCCGCTTCCGGCGACGGCCGAGCAGGTCGTCCTCGGGCCGCTGGCGCCCGCCCTCCAGGCGATCGAGGCGTACCGGGACCGGCGGGTCGTTGTTTTGGCCTCCGGTGATCCGGGGTTCTTCGGGATCGTGCGGGCGCTCGCCGAACGCTTCGGCGCCGGCGAGCTGGACGTGCGGCCGGGGGTGTCCTCGGTGGCCACCGCGTTCGCCCGGCTGGGGCTGCCCTGGGACGACGCGGTCGTGGTGAGCGCGCACGGACGTGCGCTGCGGACCGCGTTGAACGTGTGCCGGGCCCGGCCGAAGGCGGCGGTGCTGACCGGGCCCGGCTGCGGGCCCGCCGAGCTGGGGGCGGGGCTGCTGGACAGCCGGCGGACGCTCGTGGTGGCGTCCGCGCTGGGTGACCCGCAGCGTGAGCGTGTGGAGCGGGTGACACCGGCCGAGGCCGCCGCGCGGGACTGGGGGGCCGAGGTCAGCGTCGTGCTGTGCCTGGACGAGGCGCACGCCGTGTCCGCCGTGCGGACCGTCGCCGGGGCGCCGGCCGCTCCGGAGCGGTGGGCGCTGGACGAGGGCGAGTTCGCGCACCGCGACTCGATGATCACCAAGTTCGAGGTGCGGGCGCTCGCCCTCGCCCGGCTCGGGCCCCGCCTGGGCGACCTGGTCTGGGACGTCGGCGCGGGCTCCGGTTCGGTGGCCGTGGAGTGCGCGCGGCTCGGCGCGGCCGTCACCGCGGTCGAGCGGACGGCGGACGGCGTCGAGCGGGTCCGCGCCAACGCCGCCGCGCACGGCGTCGACGTGCGGGTGGTGCACGGGGCCGCGCCGGACGCGCTGGCCGGGCTGCCCGACGATCCCGACGCCGTGTTCATCGGCGGCGGCGGGCGCGAACTGCCCGCGATCGTCACCGCGTGCGCGCGGCGCGCCCGGCGGACCGTGGTGGTCGCCATGGCCGCGCTCGACCGGGTCCCGGCCGCCCGGGAGGCCCTCGTGGCGGCCGGGCTGACCTGTGACGGCGTCCTGCTGCAGGCGTCCCGGCTCGCGCCGCTGCCGGGGGACGTGACCCGGCTGGCGGCGACCAATCCCGTTTTCCTGCTGTGGGGCGTGAGGCCTCCGGCGCACAGTGAAGGAGTTGACCGGTGATCGGCCTGATCTCCGCGACCGCCGCGGGGGCCGTTGCCGCCCAGCGGCTCGCCTCGGCGTGGCCCGAGCGGACCCGACTGTACGAGGGGCCCGTGGGGGACGCGGTGCGGCGCGCGTTCGGTGAGTGCGAGCAGGTGGTGTGTTTCCTCGCCACCGGGGCCGTGGTGCGGCTGATCGCGCCGCTGCTGCGGGACAAGGGGACCGATCCGGGTGTGGTGTGCGTCGACGAGGGCGGGCGGTACGCCGTGTCGCTGGTCGGCGGGCACGCGGGAGGTGCCAACGCGCTGGCCGTCCAGGTGGGCGAGGTGCTCGGCGCCGAACCGGTCGTGACCACGGCCACCGACGCGGTGGGGGTGCCCGGCCTGGACACGCTCGGCATGCCGGTCGAGGGGGATGTGGCCGGGGTGTCCCGGGCCGTGCTCGACGGGGAGGCCGTGGAGCTGGACGAGGAGATCGGCTGGCCCCTGCCCGCGCTCCCGCCGAACGTGCGGCGTCCGGCGCCGGACGCGCCGCCCGCCCGGCACACGATCGTCGTCTCCGACCGGGTGCTGGACGCCGGTGACGCGCGCGTGGTCCTCCGTCCGCCCTCCCTCGTGGTGGGCGTGGGAGCGTCCAGGGGCGCCCCCGCCGACGAGGTGCTCGGGCTGATCGGGAGCGCCCTGCGCGACGCCGGCCTCTCCCCCCGGTCCCTCGCCGAGCTCGCCACCGTCGACGCCAAGGCCGACGAACCCGGCATCGTCGAGGCCGCCGCGCGTCTCGGTGTCCCGCTGGTCACCTGCTCCGCCGAGGAGTTGGCCGCGGTGGAGGTGCCGAACCCGTCGGACGCCCCTCTCGCCGCCGTGGGCACCCCCTCCGTGGCGGAGGCAGCCGCCCTCGTACGCGGGGGTGAACTCCTCGTCCCCAAACGGAAGTCCGAGCGGGCGGACGGGAAGCCCGCGATGGCGACCTGTGCCGTCGTACGGCGGCCCGCGCGGGGGCGGCTCGCGGTGGTCGGGCTCGGACCTGGTGCCCGGGATCTGCTGACGCCGCGGGCGAAGGCCGAACTGCGGCGGGCGTCCGTGCTCGTGGGGCTGGACCAGTACGTGGACCAGGTCCGGGATCTGCTCCGGCCCGGCACCCGTGTCCTGGAGTCCGGGCTGGGCGCGGAGGAGGAGCGGGCGCGGACGGCGGTGGCCGAGGCCCGCCAGGGGCACGCCGTCGCGCTGATCGGGAGCGGGGACGCCGGTGTGTACGCCATGGCCTCGCCCGCGCTCGCCGAGGCGTCCGACGACATCGACGTGATCGGTGTGCCCGGGGTCACCGCCGCCCTCGCGGCGGCCGCCATCCTCGGGGCGCCGCTCGGACACGATCATGTGTCGATCAGCCTGTCGGACCTGCACACGCCGTGGGAGGTCATCGAGCGGCGGGTGCGGGCGGCGGCCGAGGCCGACATCGTGGTGACGTTCTACAACCCGCGCAGCCGGGGCCGGGACTGGCAGCTGCCGAAGGCCCTCGCCATCCTGGCCGGGCACCGGGAGCCGACGACGCCCGTCGGGGTCGTGCGGAACGCCTCACGGCCGGACGGATCGCACCGGTTGACGACCCTGGCCGCGCTCGACCCGGCGACGGTCGACATGATGACCGTGGTGACCGTGGGCAACACGGCGACCCGTGAGATCGCGGGCCGTATGGTGACGCCCCGCGGCTACCGCTGGCAGGAGAACCCGGAGGACGCCGAGTGAGCCACGTGGTCCACCCGACCGGGCGGGAGCCGTATTGGCGACCGGCCGCCCACCGGTACGCCTCGCACGTCGAGGTGACCGTGACGGGCGGGCCGGCGCCGGCCGCGGCGCCCGTCGCCCCGCAGTACCACCCCGTTCCAGACTCCGAGGAGAAACCGTGACCACCCCGCCGCCCGCCCTGCTCATCGCCGGTCATGGCACCCGGGACGATGCCGGAGCCGAGGCGTTCCGCGACTTCGTACGGGAACTGGGGCGCCGCCACCCCGAACTGCCCGTCGCGGGCGGCTTCATCGAGCTGTCCCCGCCGCCGCTGGGCGAGGCAGTTGCCGAGCTGGTGGAGCGGGGCGTACGGCGGTTCGCCGCCGTCCCGCTGATGCTGGTGTCCGCCGGGCACGCCAAGGGCGACATCCCGGCGGCGCTGGCCCGGGAGAAGGAGCGGCACCCGGGGATCTCGTACACCTACGGCCGTCCGCTCGGCCCGCACCCGGCGCTGCTGAGCGTGCTGGAGCGGCGGCTGGACGAGGCGCTCGGCGGCGCGGGCCGCAGCCCCGAGGACCGTGCCGATGTGACGGTGCTGCTCGTCGGGCGCGGCTCGACCGACCCCGACGCCAACGCCGAGGTGTTCAAGGCGGCCCGGCTGCTGTGGGAAGGGCGCGGCTACGCGGGTGTGGAGACGGCGTTCGTGTCGCTGGCGGCACCGGACGTGCCGAGCGGCCTCGACCGGTGCGTGCGGCTGGGCGCCCGGCGGATCGTGGTGCTGCCGTACTTCCTGTTCACCGGCATCCTGCCGGACCGGGTACGGCAGCAGACCGAGGGCTGGGCTGCCGCGCACCCGGAGATCGAGGTACGGTCGGCCGATGTCATCGGTCCGGAACCGGAGTTGCTCGATCTGGTCATGGAGCGCTACCGGGAGGCGCTGGAGGGTGATCTGCGCATGAACTGCGACTCCTGCGTCTACCGGATCGCGCTGCCCGGGTTCGAGGACAAGGTGGGGATGCCGCAGCAGCCGCACTTCCACCCGGACGACGACGGGCACCACCACGGCCACCACCATCACGGGGGACACGCGCACTCCCATGCACACTGAACCCCAGACCGGACCGCACGACCTTCGGCATCACGGTGACGCCGAGGTGCGGGACGACGGGGCCGGGCTCACCGACCTCGCCGTGAACGTGCGGGCCGGCACGCCGCCCGCCTGGCTGCGGGAGCGGATCGCCGGGTCGCTGACCGGACTGGCCGCCTACCCCGACGGGCGGGCCGCCCGGGCTGCGGTGGCGGCCCGGCACGGGCTGCCCGCCGAGCGGGTGCTGCTCACGGCGGGCGCCGCGGAGGCGTTCGTGCTGCTGGCGCGTGCCCTGAAGGTCCGTCAACCGGTCGTGGTGCACCCGCAGTTCACCGAGCCGGAGGCGGCACTGCGGGATGCCGGGCACAGCGTGGACCGGGTGCTGCTGCGGGCCTCGGACGGCTTCCGCCTGGACCCGGCGGCCGTGCCCGACGACGCGGACCTGGTCGTCCTCGGCAACCCCACCAACCCGACGTCGGTGCTGCACCCGGCCGGGGTGATCGCGCGACTGGCCCGGCCCGGGCGGACGCTGGTGGTGGACGAGGCGTTCATGGACGCGGTGCCGGGTGAGCGGGAGGCGCTGGCCGGGCGGACGGACATACCCGGGCTGGTGGTGCTGCGCAGCCTCACCAAGACCTGGGGCCTGGCCGGGCTGCGGATCGGTTATGTCCTCGCCGCCCCGGGGACGATCGAGGAGCTGGAGCGGGCCCAGCCGCTGTGGCCGGTGTCCACGCCGGCGCTCGCGGCGGCCGAGGCGTGCGTGTCCGACCGGGCGCTCACGGAGGCGGCCGACGCGGCCGACCGCATCGCCGCCGACCGTGCCCATCTGGTCGCCGGGCTGCGGGAGTTCGCCCCCGACGGCCTGACCGTCGCGGAGCCCGCCGAGGGGCCGTTCGTCCTCGTCCGCCTGCCTCGCGCGGTGGCCGTGCGCCGTCATCTGCGCACCCTGGGGTTCGCGGTACGCCGTGGCGACACCTTCCCCGGCCTGGACGAGAACTGGCTGCGCCTGGCCGTCCGCGACCGTACGACGGTCAACGGCTTCCTCCAGGCGCTGGACCGGGCGATGACACTGGCGGACCGCTGAGCTGAGGGGGCTCGACGGTCCGCCGGCGGGTCGGGGGCGGGCGGTGCTACCGCGTCAGCAGAGCGAGCTGTGCTTGCAGTGGAGCTTCACGCCCATCTTGTGGTTGAAGTCCTGCCACTTGCCCCGTGCGAACGACTTGTTGACGCCGTCGGGAACGCTCGGCCTGGCGACGTAGGCCCAGACATGGAGCATCAGGTAGCCGGTGCTCTTCTCGTTGTAGAACTGGAAGTACACCTTGGAGCCGGCGCCGTCGAAGTGGCCCTTCTGCGCGACGAAGTACCAGCCGTTCTTCACGCCCTTCGAGTAGAACTTGACCGGGGCGTTCTTGCAGCCGAAGGGACCTGCCGCGCAGGCCTTCAGCTTGATCAGCTGGCCTTCCCTGGGGTACGCCTTCGGCGCGTTCTTGACCGGGAACGTGCAGTTGAAGCACTTCTTGAGTTCCTGGATGGCCTCGCTGGGCTTCCAGGGCCGCCCGATGTACTTGGCGTTGTTGGGCTTGACGTGGAAGCGCCAGTCGTAGAGCTTGCGGAGCTTGACGCCGGCCGCCGCCGTCGTGTCCTGCTGGGCGACCGTCGTCTCGGTCTTCTTGGCGACGGGAGCGTCGCTGCTGGCGGACGCGGCGCCGGCGGGGGCGAGGACCGCGAGCATGGCGGCCCCCGCGACCGCCAGGTGCGACAGTCTGCGGAGGAGAGGGGAACGGTTGGGCACGGAAGCCTCCCTGGTGCTGGACGGAACATTCGGGACGGGCGTGCGGTGCGCAACCAACCTAAGGAGCGGGCGAGTTCCCGGAAATTGTCCCTTCGGCCACTGCCCTTGGGGGCCGGCCTGCCCCGCGCACGCTCTCCCGGCTGCCGTCCGGGAAGCGGATCCCGACCGTGCCGTCAACGGTGACCGCGGCGTTTGCGCCCGTGCGTGGCGCCCGGACATCGGCGCGGAGGAGCACGAGGACCGGGCCCGCGGTGGACGAACTCGACGGGGCGGGAGGACCCCGGAGAAGGCATCGCGAAGGTCCGGCAGGATGCCGGCGTCGCCCGCCATGACCGTCGCTGGGATCACCAGCCCCGACACACGGAGGTGTTGGCCTTCGTCAGGCGGCGATCGTCCCGTTCAGCACCACGCGGAGGGGCGCCGCCAGGACGCGGACGTCCGTGCGGGGGTCCTGGGCGTAGACGACCAGGTCGGCCGGGGCGCCCTCCTCCAGGCCGGGGCGGCCGAGCCATGCCCGGGCGTCCCAGGTGGTCGCGGCGAGGGCCTCGGTCGGGGGGATGCCGGCCCTGACCAGTTCGGCCACCTCGTCCGCGACCAGGCCGTGCGGGAGGGTGCCGCCGGCGTCGGTGCCCACGTAGACGGGGATTCCGGCGTCGTAGGCGTTGCGGACGGTGTCGTAGCGGCGTTCGTGCAGGCGCCTCATGTGGGCGGACCAGACGGGGAACTTGGCCTCGCCGCCCTCGGCCAGCTTCGGGAACGTGGCGATGTTCACCAGGGTGGGGACGATCGCGACGCCCCTGGAGGCGAAGAGCGGGATCAGGTCCTCCGTGAGGCCCGTGGCGTGCTCGACGCAGTCGATGCCGGCCTCGACGAGGTCGCGGAGGGAGGACTCGGCGAAGCAGTGGGCCGTCACGCGGGCGGCCAGGCGGTGGGCCTCGGTGATCGCCGCCTCCACCGCCCCGCGCGGCCAGCACGCCGTCAGGTCGCCCGCCTCGCGGTCGATCCAGTCGCCGACCAGCTTCACCCAGCCGTCACCGCGCCGGGCCTCCCGGGCGACGTACGCGACGAGGTCGTCCGGTTCGATCTCGTGGGCGTAGCCGCGGATGTAGCGGCGGGTACGGGCGATGTGGCGGCCGGCGCGGATGATCTTCGGAAGGTCGTCGCGGTCGTCGACCCAGCGGGTGTCGGAGGGGGAGCCCGCGTCGCGGATCAGGAGGGTGCCGGCGTCACGGTCGGTCAGGGCCTGCTTCTCCGCCGTGCCGGCGTCGACCGGCCCGTGCGCGCCGAGGCCGACATGGCAGTGGGCGTCGACCAGACCGGGCAGCGCCCACCCCTCCACCGTCCGCACGTCGCGCGCGGCGGCGGGGCGGTCGTAGGAGACACGGCCGTCCACGACCCACAGTTCGTCCCGGACGTCGTCGGGCCCGACCAGGACCCGCCCCTTCACATGCAGCACGGCGCGCTCGCTCATACCCCGCACCCTAGCCAGCGGGACGCCATCACTCCCAGGGGCCCCGCGCCGGCACCCGGCCCCGGGCCCGGGCCCGGCCGCTCACCACCGGCGGGTGCGGGTGCGTGGAGGTTGTTCGCGCGGTTCGCCGCCTCCCTGAAGGGAGCGGGCCTGCGGCCCGCCGTCCCGGCCGCGGGGCCGCCCGCGTCGTCGGGATTCGTCATGCCCCGAACGATGTCGGGTGGAGCGCTCCGGGCGACAGAAGCGCGTATGCCCTTCTCAGTCGCTTCCGCCCACCTGGTTCGATGTCTCCTCCTCCACCTCCGCCATCGCGGGGTCGAGCAGACGGGACAGGAAGTGGCGGGTGCGCTCGTGCTGGGGGGCGCCGATGACGCGGGACGGGGCGCCGTCCTCGACGATCACGCCGCCGTCCATGAAGACGACGCGGTCGGCGACCTCGCGGGCGAAGGTCATCTCGTGGGTGACGACCATCATCGTCATGCCCTCCTGTGCGAGCCTGCGCATGACCGCCAGGACGTCGCCCACCAGCTCCGGGTCCAGGGCCGACGTCGGCTCGTCGAAGAGCATCACCTCGGGGCCCATCGACAGTGAGCGGGCGATCGCCACGCGCTGCTGCTGGCCGCCGGAGAGGGAGGAGGGGTAGGCGTCCGCCTTCTCGGCGAGACCGACCCGCTCCAGGTTCTCGGCGGCCACCCGCGCCGCCTCCGCCTTGCCCCGCCTCAGGACCCGGCGCTGCGGGAGCGTGAGGTTCTCGGTGACCGTGAGGTGCGGGAAGAGGTTGAACTGCTGGAAGACCATGCCGATACGGCGGCGTACGGCGTCGATGTCGACGTCCGGATCCGTCAGCTCGGTGCCGCCGACGAAGACCTGCCCCTCGGTGGGCTCTTCGAGGAGGTTCACACAGCGCAGCAGGGTCGACTTGCCGGAGCCGGACGGGCCGATGACGCAGACGACCTCGCCGCGGCCGATCTCCAGGTCGATGCCCTTGAGGACCTCGTTGTCGCCGAACGACTTGCGCAGGGAGCGGACCTGGATCTCGGGGTGTCCGCCCCGCGTCCTCTCGGTCATTTCACGGCCTCCTGGGCCTTCGCCTCCATACGGCGCACGACGAAGCCGAGCGGGATCGTCACCAGCAGGTAGCACAGGCCGGCGACCAGGATCGGGGTGGAGTTGGCGGTGGTGCTGGCCAGGTCCCGCCCGTACTTGGACAGTTCGCGTTCCTCCAGGGTGACGCCGAGGAACAGCACGAGCGAGGAGTCCTTGAAGAGGAGGACGAGTTCGTTGGTGAGCGGCGGGAGGATGATCCGGAACGCCTGCGGGATGATGATCGACACCATCGCGCGGGCGGGCGAGAAGCCCAGCGAGCGGGCCGCCTCCATCTGCCCCTTGGGGACGGCCTGGATGCCGGCGCGGATCGTCTCCGCCATGTACGCCGCCGCGACCAGGCCGAGCGCGAGGGCGACCTTGCCGTAGGTGCCGCCGACGATCTCCGTGCCCGGGAACGCCAGCGGGACGGCGACACCGATGAAGATGAAGATCAGCAGAGCGGGCAGACCGCGGAAGATCTCGATGTACACACCGGCGAACCAGCGGTACGGGCCCACCGACGACAGCCTCATCAGGGCGATCAGCATGCCGAGGACCAGACCGACGGCGAAGCCGGACAGGGTGTAGAGCACGGTGTTCTTCAGCGCCATCGTGATGACGTCCGGGAACATCTGCTCGGCGATGTCCGCCTGCGCGAACTGGTTCCTCAGCCGGCTCCAGTCCGCCGAGACCGCGAAGGCGATCACGGCGGCGACGAAGACGGCGTACTGCACGCCGCGCGACAGACTGCGTTTCTGCCGCCGGGTCAGCCCCTTCTTCCTGGGCTGGACCACTGCGTCCGTGTCGGCCATGGGTCAGGAGGCGGACGGGGAGGCGGAGGCGGCACTCTCGTCGTACGGCCCGATCCACTGCTCGTACAGCTCGCGGTACGTCCCGTCGGCCCTGGCCTCGGAGAGCGCCTTGTTGATCGCGGCGAGGAGCTTGGTGTTGCCCTTCTTGACCGTGAAGCCGTACTGCTCACCGGTGTTGAGGTTGTCCGCGACCTCGAACGCGGCGGCGTTCGCCTTGTCCTTCAGCCAGCCCTGGACGACCGGGTAGTCGATGACGACGGCGTCGACCTGGCCGGTGCGCAGACCGTTGAGGACGGCGTCGGAGGACTCGAACGAGACCGGGTCGAGGCCCTTGCTCTTGGCGTAGTCCTCGCCGGTGGTCTGCGCCTGGGTGCCGACCTTCTTCCCCTTGAGGTCCGCGAAGGAGCCGATACCGGCGTCCTTGTCGGCGAGCACGGCCTGGGTGGCGTCGAAGTACGGGTCGGAGAAGTCGACGTTCTTCTTGCGCTCCTCGGTGATCGTCATGCCGGCAGCGGCGAGGTCGCACTCACCGGAGTTCAGGAAGGCACCCGTCTTGAAGTTCTCGAACGGGGTGTCGAGGATCTCCTGCTTGACGTCCAGGTCCTTGGCGACGAGGTCGATCAGCGCGACGTCGAAGCCCTGCACCTTGCCGTCGATCTCCGACTGGAAGGGCGGGTACGGGAGGTGGGTGCAGGTCGTCAGCTGCCCTGCCTTGACCAGTTCGACCCCGCCGGCGGCCGTCTTGGTGCCGCCGCTGCCGCCGTCGTCGGTCGAGGTGCAACCGGCCACGAGCAGCAGCCCGACCGCGGCGGTGGTGACGGCCAGGATGCGGGTCCGGCGTGCGAGGACCGAGTTCACGGGGAGACCTCCTGTGGGGAACGTAGGCATCCGATTATAAGGAAATGTTTGACTCACTCAAACCAATCCGATGGCCACTGGGCCGTTTGACCTCAGAGTCATCGGTCGAGGGGGCTGCGGGGCGGTCGGCCTCCGGGGGACGGATCGTGGATCGGGACGGCCGGATGCGCCGATTACGCCCGACGTACCCCGACACGTGTCGGCCCACCCTGGACACCTCTACCCCAGTGAGCGATGAGAGCACCCTGCGACGCACCCGTTTCTGGATCTGGCCCCGTCGACCGCGGCGCACTACGCGTCGATCGAGGACCAGGTGGCCCGCTTGCTCTCCACGGAGCAGGACGTGGTGCTCACCCAGGGCGAGGCGCTGCTGGGCCTGGAGCCGTATGCGCCCGAGGCGCGCGACGCGGCCCCGGTCGCGACGACCCTCCGGGTGCCGACCGGTGTCGACGCTTCCGAACTGATCGCCAGGGCCCTCACCGCGAACCCCGCGCTGCCGCCGGCCGCGTCAGCGCCGCCCACGACCGCTCCGGCATCCGCGTCCTCGTCCCCAGGGCACCGACCTCGCCAGAATTTTGTATCCGATCCTGGCCGCGCTGCGGTACCGGTGGAAAACCGCCCGCACGGGCCGGTGTTCCCGTGCCGGGGAAGGGGGGCGCGAAAGGGTGGCGTGGGCCGGAAACGGCGGAAACGGAGGAAAAGAAGGTCGCTTTTCCAGCAGAAAGGGTCCTACAATTCACTGGGTAGGACCCCGTATCCTTCTGCCCGCTTCCACCTCCTCTAAACGCAAAGGTTTCGCGAACAACAGAGGGCGTGATTCGGGTAGGTCCCGTGAGGGTTACGCGCATGTGACGGACTCCACAGCGCGCCCTTTTTGCCAGGTTATTTCCGGGCATAACCGCGCAGGTCGCCCCCGGAATCGCGCGCTCGCTCGCGCCCGCGTGATAACACACCGGACGTCCATTCGTAACCCCGTACGGCGATGCAATTCGAAATTCCGCTGGGTAAATTCAAGCCGCATGACTGCCGCACAAGCAGACCTGCACATCCCACACCTGGAATCACAACCGGAAATCGCCGAGGGGATTCGGATCGACCGCCCGGACGTGGCGGACGGCAGCGCGCTGTGGCGCATCGCCGGGGACTCCGGAACCCTCGACCTGAACTCCTCGTACAGCTATCTGCTGTGGTGCCGGGACTTCGCGGACACCTCGGCGGTGGCGCGGGACACGACGGGGGACCCGGTCGGCTTCGTGACCGGGTACGTGCGGCCGGAGCGGCCGGACACCCTCCTCGTGTGGCAGGTGGCCGTCGACGAGGCGCACCGCGGGCGCGGGCTCGCGGGGGCGCTGCTGGACGGCCTGACCGCACGGGTCGCGCGACGGCACGCGCTGACCGCCGTCGAGACCACGATCACCCCGGGCAACACCGCCTCGGAGCGGCTGTTCGCCGCGTTCGCCGAACGCCATGGCGCGACCGTGGAGCGCACGGTCCTGTTCGAGGCGGGGGACTTCCCGGACGGTCCGCACGAGCCCGAGGTACTGCACCGCATCGGCCCGCTGTCCCCCTGAGCACCGCCGGCCCACCACTGGGCCGCCCCCTCTCCCCCACCCCGCACACCCGCACCCCCCACGCATCGAGGAGCGATTCGCCGTGACCATCACCCAGCCCGACCTGAGCGTCTTCGAGACCCTGGAGTCCGAGGTGCGCAGCTACTGCCGCGGCTGGCCCACCGTGTTCGACACCGCGCAGGGCAGCCGCATGCGCGACGAGGACGGCCACAGCTACCTGGACTTCTTCGCCGGAGCCGGTTCGCTCAACTACGGCCACAACAACCCGGTCCTCAAACGCGCCCTGATCGACTACCTGGAGCGGGACGGCGTCACCCACGCGCTCGACATGTCGACGAGCGCCAAGCGGACGTTCCTTGAGTCCTTCCAGAACCTGGTGCTGCGGCCGCGCGACCTGCCGTACAAGGTCATGTTCCCGGGGCCGACCGGCACCAACGCCGTGGAGTCCGCACTGAAACTGGCGCGGAAGGTGAAGGGACGCGAGGCCATCGTGTCGTTCACCAACGCCTTCCACGGCATGTCCCTGGGCTCCCTCGCCGTCACCGGCAACGCCTTCAAGCGGGCCGGGGCGGGCATCCCGCTGGTGCACGGGACGCCGATGCCGTTCGACAACTACTTCGAGGGGCAGGTCCCCGACTTCCTGTGGTTCGAGCGGATCCTGGAGGACCAGGGGTCCGGGCTGAACAAGCCCGCCGCCGTGATCGTGGAGACGGTCCAGGGCGAGGGCGGCATCAACGTCGCCCGCCCGGAGTGGCTGCGCGCGCTCGCCGAGCTGTGCGAGCGGCAGGACATGCTGCTGATCGTCGACGACATCCAGATGGGCTGCGGCCGCACGGGCGCCTTCTTCTCGTTCGAGGAGGCCGGCATCACCCCCGACATCGTCACCGTCTCCAAGTCCATCAGCGGCTACGGCCTGCCGATGTCGCTCTGCCTGTTCAAGCCGGAGCTGGACATCTGGGAGCCGGGTGAGCACAACGGCACCTTCCGCGGCAACAACCCGGCCTTCGTCACCGCGACCGCCGCCCTGGAGACGTACTGGTCGGACGGCTCCGTCATGGAGAAGCAGACCCTCGCGCGCGGCGAACAGGTCGAGCAGGCGCTGATCTCCATCACCGAGGAGAACCTCGCCGACGTGAAGGAGTACCGGGGCCGCGGGCTGGTGTGGGGCATGGAGTTCCACGAGAAGGCCCGCGCGGGCCGGGTGGCCAAGCGTGCCTTCGAACTCGGGCTGCTGATCGAGACGTCCGGCCCGGAGAGCGAGGTCGTCAAGCTGCTGCCCGCCCTCACCATCACCCCGGACGAGCTGGACGAGGGCCTGCGCGTCCTCGCCCGGGCCGTACGGGAAACCGTCTGAGACCCGGTCTTCGACCCACGGCACAACTCACCGCAGAACCCAGCTAGGAGGCATCGCGACACCGTGATCGTCCGTTCATTCAAGGACATCGAAGGAACCGACCGGCATGTGAAGGCGGCGTCCGGGACCTGGGAGAGCAAACGGATCGTCCTCGCCAGGGAACGCGTCGGCTTCTCCCTGCACGAGACGGTCCTCTACGCGGGCACGGAGACGTCCATGTGGTACGCGAACCACGTGGAGGCCGTCGTGTGCGTCGAGGGCGAGGCCGAGCTCACCGACCACGAGACCGGGCGGTCGTACACGATCACGCCCGGAACCATGTACCTGCTGGACGGCCACGAGCGGCACACGCTGCGGGTCAAGGAGGACTTCCGCTGCCTCTGCGTCTTCAACCCGCCCGTGACCGGCCGGGAGGACCACGACGAGAACGGCGTCTACCCGTTGCTCACCGAACCCGAGGAGGTGTGACATCACCATGACCACGACCACCACCATGAACACTGCCACCAGCGTGCCCGACCTCTACCCCAGCCGCGGCGCCACCGAGGTGTCGGTCCCGCGCCAGGACCCGGTCGTGTGGGGCGCCCCCGGCACCCCCGGACCGATCTCCCTCACCGATCTCCAGACGTACGAGCGGGACGGCTTCCTCGCCGTCGAGGAGCTCATAACGCCCGACGAGGTCGCCGTGTACCGGCAGGAGCTGGAGCGGCTCGTCACCGATCCCGCGATCCGGGCCGACGAGCGCTCCATCATCGAGCCCAAGTCGAAGGAGATCCGGTCCGTCTTCGAGGTGCACCGCATCAGCGAGGTGTTCGCCCGGCTCGTGCGCGACGAGCGGGTCGTCGGGCGGGCCCGGCAGATCCTCGGCTCCGACGTGTATGTCCACCAGTCGCGGATCAATGTGAAGCCGGGCTTCGGCGCCTCCGGGTTCTACTGGCACTCCGACTTCGAGACCTGGCACGCCGAGGACGGGCTGCCCAACATGCGGACGGTGTCCGTCTCGATCGCGCTGACCGAGAACCATGACACCAACGGCGGCCTGATGATCATGCCGGGCTCGCACCGGACGTTCCTCGGCTGTGCGGGAGCGACCCCGAAGGACAACTACAAGAAGTCGCTGCAGATGCAGGACGCGGGCACCCCGTCGGACGAGGCGCTGACGGCCATGGCCGCCGAGTACGGCATCAAGCTGTTCACGGGCAAGGCCGGTTCGGCGACCTGGTTCGACTGCAACTGCATGCACGGCTCCGGCGACAACATCACGCCGTTCCCGCGCAGCAACGTCTTCATCGTCTTCAACAGCGTGGAGAACGCGGCGGTCGAGCCGTTCGCGGCTCCCGTACGACGGCCGGAGTTCATCGGCGCGCGGGACTTCACCCCCGTGCGGTGACCTCGACCTCGCCGTCACCATGACCGGACCGGGCGGTCCCTGCCCCCTGAGGGACCGCCCGGTCCGTCGTGCGTGCGCGGGGCGTCCGGCCACGGCATGCGGCGCCGCACGGCGGGCCTCACAGCCAGGCCAGCGACGCCGCCTTGTCCAGGACGTTCCGTGCCGCGCGCTCATCGCCCGTGAGACCCCGCGGCACCTCGTCCGGGGCGTAGCGGCCGCCCACGAGGAGACAGAAGTCGACCGGGTCCAGGGTCAGTTCGGCGGCCACGGGCTCGGCGTCCGAGCCGAGGACCCAGCCGCTGCCGGGCGCGGCCCCGGTGACCTCGACGAGGACGGGGGGCGCGTCGTGCAGGGCCAGGCCGAGGATGCGGACGGCGAGGCGGACCAGCTGCTCCAGATGCTCGTCGGGCGGCGGCGGTACGGCGATGCCGAGCGCCCGGCCGATGTCGTCGGCGTGGATCCAGGCCTCGAAGGCCCGGATGACGAAGTGGTCGGCGACGGGCAGCCGAAGTCCCATCACCGTCGTCGCGCGGGCCGCCAGGCCGGGGTCCCGGGCCTCGGGGGTGGCCAGCAGCTCGGCGGCCTGCGCGGCCCAGGTGGCGACGGTCTCCTCGGGCGTACGGGCGTGCTCGTGGACGATGACGTCGGCGGTGCGCAGCTCCCAGGCGTCCGGGGCGGGGGTCCCGGGCGGGATGCGCGAGACGGGCAGCCGGGCGCCGACGCCGAGCGCCACGGCCAGGTGTTCGTCGGCGGCGACCAGGTGGGCGACGGTGGCGTGCACGTCCCAGTCGTGCACGACGGGGGTCGCCCAGCGGCCGTCCAGCTCCCGGACCAGCGCCTGGAGTGCGGTGACGGCGGCGGCGTACGGCTGCGCGTGCGGGGCGACGCCGGGGGCACGGGGCCGGCGGGAGCGCAGGGCCGACGCGAGCACCCTGTCCGCACCGGCGTCCAGGTCGCCGGCGGCACCGATCGGTCCGGCGGCCGGGTCGGGGGTGCCGTCGAGCAGCCGTACGGTCGCGCGGAGTCGCTCGGCCTCCGCCGCGCAGGTCTCGCAGTCGGCGAGATGGAGCGGGACCGCCCTGGCGTCGGCGGGTGACAGCGCGCCGACGGCCCAGGCGGCCAGCAGCTCCCGTACGCCGTCGTGGTCGTTGGTCATCGCGCGCCGCCCTTTCGCCGTGCCGCTGCCACGATACGCAGAGCCGGTACGGCCCCGGCGGTGCGGTGAGGACCTGTCGCCATCACGTGCCCCTCGCCGCTGCCGGGTCCGGTGGATCCGCGAGGGAGTCCGCGAGCTTGCGCAGGGCCGAGCGGAGCCGGGTCTTCGCGGTGCCCTCGGGGATGCCCAGCTCCACCGCGGCCTGGCGGTAGGTGCGGCCCGCGAAGTAGGCGAGGTGGACGACCTCCCGCTGGGTGCGCGGGAGGTCGGCGAGGGCGGTGTGCAGCAGCAGGGAGCGCTCGCGGTCGACGACCGTCTCGTGCGGGCCGGGTCCGGCGTCGGGGATGGCGTGCAGCGCGGAGTCGTCCGCGTGGGCGTCCTTGCGGTGCCGGGCCTCGCTGCGCACCCAGTCCACGGCCCGCCGGTGGGCGAGCATCGACAGCCAGGTGCGCAGTGAGCCGCGGCGCGCGTCGAAGCCGTACGGGCTGGTCCACAGCTGGGCGAAGACCTCCTGGGCCACGTCCTCGGCCGCCGCCGGGCTCTGGGTGACCCGGACGGCCACCCGGCGCACGAGTGCCCCGTACGCCGCGTAGGCCTCACGCAGCGCGGACTCGTCCCCGTACACCAGCCGCCGATGCAACTCCACATCGATGGACGACTGTTCGAGCGTCGGCTCCACCGGCACCACCATCCCTGGTGCCCTTCCTAGCGTCCCGGACGGGCTCGCGCCAGTGGTTCAGGAAGACAGGGCCTCCAGGACCCGGTCGACGTCCGCCGCCGTGTTGTAGAGGTGGAAGGAGACCCGCAGATTGCCCGCACGGGCGGAGACCTGGATGCCGGCCGCGCTCAACTCCGCCTGCCTGACGCCAAGTCGGGGCACGGAGACGATCGCCGAGCCCGGTGCGGGCACGGGCTCGTGGCCGAGGGCGGCGAGACCCTCGCGGAAACGGTCCGCGAGGGCGAGGTCATGGGCGTGGACGGCGGCCACGCCGAGTTCCTCGATGAGGGCGAGGGAGTGGCGCAGCCCGGCGTAGGTGAACAGGGCCGGGGTCAGGTCGAAGCGGCGGGCGGAGCGGGCGAGTTCGGTGACGGGGCCATAGCAGCTGTCCCAGGGGTTCTCGGCCGCGACCCAGCCGGCCAGCACCGGTGTCAGCCCGCCGAAGTCCTCGGGCACGACGAGGAAGGCCGCGCCGTGCGGGCCGAGCAGCCACTTGAAGGTGGTGCAGACGGTGTAGTCGTACGAGTCGGCCTCCATCGGCAGCCAACCGGCGGCCTGGGAGAAGTCGACGTACGTCCGGGCCCCGTGGTTCCGCGCCGCCTCGCGGAGCGCGGCCAGGTCGGCGACCCGGCCGTCGGCGGACTGGGCGGCGCTGACCGCGACGAGCGCGGTCCCGGGGCGCACCGACTCGGCGAGCCGCTCCAGCGGCACGGCCCGCACCTTGAGGTCGCCGCGGACGTGGAAGGGGTTGAGGACGGAGGTGAAGTCGCCCTCGGCGGTGAGCACCTCGGCGCCGGGCGGCAGCGACGCGGCGACCACACCGGTGTGGGCGGAGACCGACGTTCCGGCCGCCACCCGCCCGGCCGGCACTCCGGCCAGCCGCGCGAACGCGGCCCGTGCGGCCTCCACGTCGTCGAAGAGCGGGTCCAGCGCCCCGCCCTCGGCCCGCAGCAGCGCGGCCTCCCGCAACGCGGCCACCGTTCGGGCGGGCAGCAGACCACTGCTGGCGGTGTTCAGAAAGGTGTTCTTCGGCGCGAACTCGGCACGGACGAGGCTCTCGAAGGTCTCCATGCCCCCACTGTGAGGCCCGACGACCTCCCCGTCCATTGAGAGGTTTTGCGCGGTAATGCAAAGCATTGCTTATACATGCCGGCCGACCTGCGCTTCCGCGCTCCGGAAGGGGCGCGGGGGACTGCGCGAGCAACCACGGACGCACCCGCGGCCCGCGCACCACCGCACCCCTGCGGCGCCGACGGCAGGGTCACCGGGACTGCGGCACCGCGCAGCCGTCGGGCCCGCACGCCTCCGCGCTCTCGTCCTGGATCACCTGGAGCGGCGGCCGCTCCCCCCAGGCCTGCGCGAGCGCCCGCTCGAACACCTCGGCGGGCTGCGCGCCGGACACCCCGTACTTGCGGTCCAGCACGAAGAACGGCACGCCGTTCGCGCCGAGTTCGGCCGCCTCCCGCTCGTCCGCGCGGACGGCGTCCGCGTACGCGGCGGGGTCGGCCAGCACCTGCCGTGCGGCACCCTCGTCGAGCCCCGCCTCGACGGCCAGCTCGATCAGGAACTCGTCCGCGTCGGCGTACACGGAGCGCTCCTCGGCGAAGTTCGCCCGGTACAGCAGCTGGAGCAGCTCGCCCTGCCTGCCGTGCTCCTTGGCGAAGTGCAGCAGCCGGTGCATGTCGAAGGTGCTGCCGTGGTCGCGGCCCTCCGCCCGGTAGTCGAGGCCCTCGGCGCCGGCCTGCGCCCGGAGGTTGTGCTCGCCGGCCTGGGCCTGCGCCTCGCTCATCCCGTACTTCTTGCTCAGCATGGTGAGGACGGGCTGGATGTCGTCCTTGGCGCGGCCGGGGTCGAGCTCGAAGGAGCGGTGCACCACCTCGACGCCGTCGCGGTGGGGAAAGGCCGCGAGCGCCTTCTCGAAGCGGGCCTTGCCCACGTAGCACCAGGGGCAGGCGATGTCGCTCCAGATCTCGACGCGCATGGTGTCAGCTCTCTTCGGTCGTACGGGTACGGGTGGACGGAGATGCGCTCCGCTTCTGCGATGGATGAACGTTCAAGCAGCCTGGCTCATTCCCGCGCCCCTGTCCCCGCCCCGGCTCATCCCCCGGTGACCGCATAGGTGAGGAGCAGATGGTGATCGTCCGCGGCCGGCGGGTTCACCGGGTCCGGCGTCCAGCCGAGCCGGGCGTAGAAGGCCCGCGCCCGGTGGTTGTCGACATGGACGGTGAGTGTGGCCGTGCGCTTGCCGTCGGCCCGCCACTCCTCCACGCAGGCCGCGTGCAGGGCCCGGCCGGTGCCCCGGCGCCACTGGTCGGGGTCCACGTGGAGCTGGGCGAGGTACACCGTGTCGGCGGAGGCGTCCTCCGCCGTACGGAAGGAGGCGATACCGGTGATCCGGCCGTGCTCCACCGCGCAGAGCACACGGCCGTCCGGCCGCTCGATGGCCCGCCGCCAGCCGGCGAGCCAGTCCGTGCCGTCGTCGGGGACGCCGTCCGGGTAGTACGTCGCTCGGGCACGGGCGTGCAGCGCGACGACGTCCCGGAGCTCGGCGGGGAGCGCGGTCCTGATCACACGCGCTCCGGTCACTCGTTCCACACGGTCGTTGATCATGCGGAGGAGGACGAGCCGGACGCCCCGACGGTTCCGGCCCGGGGTGATACCGGGCGCCACGTCCGGGCCGCCTCGGCCACGGCCCTCAGCTGCCGTTCCTCAGATCTTCGGGCCAGTTCGGACGGAACTCGATCTCGTCGTACGTCACCACGCAGCCCTCCCCCATCGGCGACTGCGTCATGAAGCCGACCAGCGCGGCTCCGCTCTCCTGCTCCCCGGCGAGCGTGAACAGCCGGACGAACGTCCAGCGCTTGCCGTCGCGGGAAGCGTGGAAGGCGAACGCCCGACCGGTGCGACTGACCCGCAGCCACACCGAACTCCCTTCCACGGTGAAGGAGTTGGCGTCGTCGGAATGTCCTCGCGTGACCACCGTGCAGACGGTGGGGACGTCCGGCGAGTACTCCAGGCACAGCTTCGCCCAGGCCCGCTCCCCCACGTGCACATACAGCACGCCCGCGTCGAACCCGGCGGCGAAGCCGACCGTGACGCGAGCGATCAACTGGAAGTCCCCCTCAGGCGCCCCCAACAGCCTGGGCGCGTCCGTGACGGAGTCCAGCCCCTCGTCCGTGGGCGGCACGAACCGGTCCTGCCGGGCGCCGGCCCACCCGGTGAGCACCCCGTCCTCATAGGACCAGTGCCCATCGGGCCCATACGTACGAAGAGGGAAAGGGAGTTCGGGAAGTTCGAGATCCATTGGGGGATTCTTACAGCCCGCGGTCGGCAGCCGCGCCCCTTTTGGGGGCGCGGAGAACTGCGCGAACGGCCACACCGGACCGCGGGCCCGAATCCGGGCGGACTCCCTACGGCACTACCGCTCCAGCACGCCGTTGAACCGGCGCGGCAGCCCCAGCGGATTGTCGTCCCGGAGCTCCGGCGGCAGCAGCGCCTGAGGCGCCCCCTGGTACGCGACCGGCCGAAGCCACCGCTCGATGGCCGTGCCGCCCACCGAGGTGGAGGTCGACGTCGTCGCCGGGTAGGGCCCGCCGTGGTGCTGGGCCGCGGCCACGGCCACACCCGTCGGCCAGCCGTTGACCAGCACGCGCCCGGCCAGCGGCGTCAGCTCCGCCAGCAGTTCCGGGCCACGCCCCTCACCGGCGGCCTCCTCACCGGACAGGTGCACCGTGGCGGTGAGGTTGCCCGGCAGCCGGGACAGCACGGACTTCGCCTCGGCCTCGTCCTCGTAGCGCGCCACGACCGTGAGCGGCCCGAAGCACTCCTCCAGCAGGAGGTCGTGCTCGCCCTCGGACGCCAGCTTGGCGGCGGGGACGGTGAGGAAGCCGGGGCTGACGGTGTGCTCGCCGCCCGCGCCCGCCGTCACCGGCGACTCCACGTCCGGCAGCTCCGCGCGCTCGGCGACACCGGCGAGGAAGTTGTCGCGCATCCGGTGGTCCAGCAGGACACCCGCGTCGACATCGCTGACCGCGTCGGTGAGCGACTTGACCAGACGGTCGCCGGCGTCGCCCGCCGGCGCCAGCACCAGGCCCGGCTTCACACAGAACTGGCCGACACCGAGGGTCATGGAGCCCGCCAGCCCCGAACCGATCGCCTCGGCGCGCTCGGCCGCCGCTGCCTCGGTGATGAGGACGGGGTTCAGGGAGCCCAGCTCGCCGTGGAACGGGATCGGCACCGGCCGCGCGGCCGCCGCGTCGAACAGGGCCCGGCCGCCGCGTACGGAGCCGGTGAAGCCGGCGGCGGCGACCAGCGGGTGCTTGACCAGCTCGACGCCCGCCTCGAAACCGTGGACGAGACCGAGGACGCCCTCGGGGATGCCGTGCTGGGCGGCGGCCCGGCGCAGCACGATCGCGACCAGCTCGGACAGCGCCGGGTGGTCGGGGTGGGCCTTGACGACCACCGGGCACCCGGCGGCCAGCGCGCTCGCGGTGTCGCCGCCGGGGACGGAGAAGGCGAACGGGAAGTTGGAGGCCGAGTACACGGCGACGACGCCCAACGGGACCTTGTAGCGGCGCAGGTCGGGAATGGGCGGGGTCGCGGTGTCGTCGGGGTGGTTGATCACCACGTCGAGGAAGGCGCCCTCGTCGACGATGTCGGCGAAGGCCCGCAGCTGGTAGCAGGTGCGGGCGAGTTCACCGGTGAGCCGGACCGGGCCGAGCGCGGTCTCCGCGTCGGCGACCTCGACGAGCTGGTCCCTGGCCGCCTGGAGCTGGTCGGCGGCCGTACGCAGGAACGCCGAGCGGACGGTGCGGTCGGCGAGGGCGCCACGGGCCGCGTGGGCCGCGCGGACGGCGGCGTCCACCTCCTGGGCTGTGGCCTCCACCGCAACCTGCTCGCGCTGCTTCCCGGTTCGGGGGTCGACACTCCAGACTGGTGCTGCTGCCACCGCGGGTCCCTTCACGTATTTCTGGGTCATTCCCAGGGGTATTGTCTGGGTCATTCACCAGGGTCGTTCGATATGCTGAACGCCGTCTTCAATGATGAATATGGTGTTGGAGACTATTTCCCGTCGAACGAAGGGGTCAAGGGCGATGTCGGCAGTCGAGACGGGCGGCGGAGCGCAGGTCAAGTCGGCGGTACGGACCGTCGAACTGCTCGAATACTTCGCCGGGCGCCCCGGAATGCACTCCCTCGCGGCGGTGCAGGAGGCCGTCGGCTATCCCAAGTCCAGCCTTTATATGTTGCTCCGCACCCTCGTGGAGCTCGGCTGGGTCGAGACGGACGCGACGGGCACGCGGTACGGCATCGGCGTACGGGCCCTGCTCGTCGGCACCTCGTACATCGACGGGGACGAGGTGGTGGCGCTGGCCCGCCCCACGCTCGACCGGCTCTCGGACGACACCACGGAGACCATCCACCTGGCCCGCCTCGACGGCACCAACGTCGTCTATCTGGCCACCCGGCAGTCGCAGCACTATCTGCGCCCCTTCACCCGGGTCGGCCGGCGGTTGCCCGCCCACTCCACCTCGCTCGGCAAGGCACTGCTCGCCACCCACACCGACGAGCAGGTCCGCAAGATGCTCCCGGAGACCCTCCCGGCGCTGACCGAGAACACGATCACCGACCGCGAGCAGCTCATGGAGGAGCTCCACCAGGTCCGTGAGCAGGGCTTCGCCGTCGACCGCGAGGAGAACACCCTCGGTCTGCGCTGCTTCGGCGTGGCGATCCCGTACCGCACCCCGGCCCGTGACGCCATCAGCTGTTCCGTGCCGGTGGCCCGGCTCACCCCGGCGCACGAGCAACTGGTCAAGGACGCCCTGTTCGACGCCCGCGACCGGCTGACCCTGGCGACGCGCCGCCTCTGACCCGGGCATACGGGCACCCCCGGGCACATGAAGACCTCATGAGAAGCGGGACGGAAGGGAACGACCGGCCGCGTTCCGCCCGTCTGTCCGGGTGCGATGAACAAGACGATCAGGCGCAGCGCCGTCTTCACACTGCTGCTGGTGCTCGCCCTGCTGGCGCGGGCGACCTGGGTGCAGTTCTACGAGGGCACGGCGCTCGCGGAGGCCAAGGACAACCGGCGGAACGCGATCGAGACGTACGCGGCGCCGCTCGGGAACATCGTCGTGGGCGGTGACGCGATCACCGGCTCCGCGCGGACGAAGGGCGGCGACCTCGCGTACAAGCGCACCTACAAGGGCGGCGAGCTGTACGCGGCGGTGACGGGGTACGCCTCGCAGAGTTACGCGCCGACGCAGCTGGAGGGCATCTACCAGGACCTGCTCAACGGCACGGACACCCGGCTGAGGACGGTGCTGGACACCCTCACCCGCGAGCGGGCCGACCCGGGCGACGTGATCACGACGATCGACCCGGCCGTGCAGAAGGCGGCGTACAGGGCGCTCGGCGACAAGAAGGGCGCGGCCGTCGCGATCGACCCGACGACCGGGGAGATCCTGGCGGTGGTGTCGACCCCGTCGTACGACCCGTCGTCGCTGACCGACGCGAACACGGCGGGCGCGGCCTGGAAGAAGCTGAACGCGGACCCGGACAAGCCGCTGACCAACCGGGCGCTGCGGCAGCCGCTGCCCCCGGGGTCGACGTTCAAGCTGGTCGTGGCGGCGGCCGCGCTGGAGGACGGGCTGTACGACTCGGTGGACGTGCGGACGGAGAGCCCCGACCCGTACACCCTGCCGGGCACGACGACGGAGTTGAGCAACGAGAACCCGGACGCTCCCTGCGAGAACGCCTCCATCCGCACGGCGCTGCAGTACTCGTGCAACAACGTGTTCGCGCGGATGGCCGTCAAGCTGGGCCAGGACAAGGTCAGGGCGATGGCGGAGAAGTTCGGCTTCGACGACACGGAGCAGGACGTGCCGGTGCGGGCGTACACGAGCGTGTACCCGTCCGGCATGGACGAGTCCTCCACCGCGCTGACCGGTATCGGACAGTACGACGTCACCGCGACGCCGCTGCAGATGGCCATGGTGTCGGCGGCCATCGCCAATGACGGCGAGCTGGTGTCGCCGCACATGGTGTCGCAGATCACCGACGGTGGTGGCGACGTACTGGAGGACTACGACTCCGAGGCCGGCACCGAGCGGGTGGTCAGTTCGTCCACCGCGGAGCAGTTGCGGTCGGCGATGGAGACGGTCGTCGAGGACGGCACGGGAACCAACGCGCGGATCGGCGGGGCGACCGTGGGCGGCAAGACCGGTACCGCCCAGCACGGCGAGAAGAACAGCAAGACGCCGTACGCGTGGTTCACGTCGTATGCGAAGGCCGACGGCAAGGAGGTCGCCGTGGCGGTGGTCGTGGAGCAGTCGAACGCGGCCCGCTCCGAGGTCAGCGGCAACGGGCTGGCGGCGCCGGTCGCGAAGGCCGTGATGGAGGCGGCGCTGAAGGGCTGAGGGCACAGGTCGAGGACCGGCCGAGGACTGTCCGAGGACTGTCCGAGGACGAAGGGCCGCCCCTCGGGGGGCGGCCCTTCCCTCATGGCGGCTACCTCACGCCGAACAGCTGCTGGATCGGGTTGATCGCGAAGTACACCAGGAACAGCGCCGAGGCGCCCCACAGCAGCCAGTGGATCTCCTTGGCCCTGCCGAGGACCGTCCTGATGAGGACGTACGCGAGAAAACCCGCGCCGATGCCGTTGGTGATGGAGTAGGTGAACGGCATCACCGCGATGGTCAGGAACGCGGGGATGGCGATGTCGTACCTGTCCCAGTCGATGTTCTTGACCTGGATCATCATCAGGAAGCCCACGGCGACCAGCGCGGGGGCGGCGGCCTGCATCGGGACGATGGTCAGCAGCGGGGTGAGGAAGAGGGCGATCGCGAAGAGCCCACCGGTGACCAGGTTGGAGAAGCCGGTGCGGGCGCCCTCGCCGACGCCAGCCGCCGACTCGATGTAGGAGGTCGCCGACGACGCGGAGGAGGCGCCACCGGCGACCGCGGCGGCGCCGTCGATGAGCAGGACCCGGCCGAGGTGCGGGACCTTGCCCTCCTCGTCGAGCAGCCCGGCCTCGGCGCTGACGCCCACGACCGTGCCCATGGTGTCGAAGAAGTCCGAGAGCAGCAGGGTGAAGAGCAGCAGGACGACCGTGATGACGGTGGTCTCGCCGAAGGAGCCGAAGAGGCTGAAGTCGCCGATCAGTCCGAACTCAGGGGCGGCCACGATGTCGTCGGGGACCTTCGGTGTGGTCAGGCCCCAGCTCTTGACGTCCGCCACCGAGTTGATCACGATCGCAATGACGGTCATCGTCAGGATGCTGATCAGGATCGCGCCCTTCGCCTTCCGGGCGAGCAGGGCGATCGTCAGCAGGACGCCGGCGCAGAAGACCAGGATGGGCCAGCCCGACAGCGCGCCGGAGGCGCCGAGTTGGACCGGCACGGTGGTGTTCGCGATGTCCGGTATCCGGGTGACGAACCCGGCGTCGACGAAGCCGATGAAGGCGATGAACAGGCCGATGCCGACGCTGATGGCCTGCTTGAGCGGTTGCGGGATGGCGTGCATGACCGCCTCGCGCAGGCCCGTTACCACCAGGACGCAGATCAGCAGACCTTCGAGGACGACCAGGCCCATCGCATCGGGCCAGCTCATCAGCGGGGCTATCTGGAAGGCCACGACCGCGTTGAGTCCGAGGCCCGCGGCGAGGGCGAGCGGCAGGTTCCCGCCGACGCCCATGATGATCGTCATCACGGCCGCCACGAGGGCGGTGGCGGTGACGAGTTCGGCGCCGTCGAGGGTGTGACCGTACTTGTCCTTGGCGCTCCCCAGGATGATGGGATTCAGGACAAGGATGTATGCCATCGTGAAGAACGTGGCGAAGCCGCCGCGTATCTCGCGGGCGAAGGTGGATCCCCGAGCGGTGATCTTGAAGAAGCGATCGACACTGTTCACCCCGGTCGGTGGGGGGCTCTGCCGGTCGGCCACCTTCTGTGCGTCGGACATGTGCGGTGCTCCTAGTGACGTGTGTGCTACGCGCGGATGCTGGCTGGATTGTTCCCCCGTTGAACCCCGTTCAGGTTTTCTCCGTGTTACGGAATCGGCGTTCGCCCTGTAAGACGGCGTTCGAAGCCTCGTGCGAACTTCGTTCACGATCACTGCTACTCTTCCGGATCTCGTCGGGGGAACCCCCCGACGATCACGTGTCATTCACACGACACGCACAGGCACCCGGTCCCGGTGCCTCCAGCCGAAGCGAGGAGAGAGGTCGCCCGTGGGCACGGTCGTCGACGACGCAGCCTCCGTGGAGTTCCACGACTTCTTCGAACGGCACTACGCCGAACTGTCCCGTCTGGCACATCTGTTGACCGGGGAGGCGGACGCGGCGGACGATCTCGCCGCGGACGCGCTGCTCGCGATGTGGCACCGCTGGGACCGGGTCCGCGGGGCGGAGCACCCGGTGGCGTACGCCCGCGGTGTCGTCGCCAACCTGGCCCGTACCCGGATCCGCAGCGCGGTGCGGGAGCGCCGGCGGATCACGCTGTTCTGGTCGCAGCGCGAGGAGAAGGCCGAGAATCCCGATATGGCCGGAGTGGTCGACGTGCAGTCGGCGCTGCGCCGGCTGCCGTTCCGCAAGCGGGCGTGTGTGGTGCTGCGGCATGCTTTCGACCTCTCGGAGAAGGACACGGCGCTCGCCCTCGGTGTCTCGGTCGGTACGGTGAAGAGCCAGACGTCCAAGGGGATGGCCGAGCTGCAGAAGCTGCTCGGCACCGAGCACGCCCCCCGGCGGATGCGCGCCGGCGTCACGGGCGCGGGAGTCACGGGTGCGAGGGTGACCGGCGCGGGTGTGCCGGGCAGCGGAAGAAGGGACCGATGAGGGACGTGCACGAGGAGCTGCGTGCCCGGCTGCGTGAGTCGGCCGAGGCTCACGAGCCCGACCGCGCCCGCATCCTGGCCCGGATCGAGCGCGGTATGGCGGCTCCCGAGGAGCGGCGCCGCAGCCGTAGGGCCACGCGGCCGCCGTTGTGGGGCTGGGTGCGGGTGGTCAGCGCGACCGCCGGTGTCGCGGGTGTGCTCGCGGTGGGCGGTTACGCCGTCGCGTCGGCGGTGAAGGGCGAGGAGAAGCCGAGCGACCGGACGGTCGCGGTGTCGCCGACGCCGGAGGAGTCCCCGGCCGCGACGAGCCGGGCGCCGATCCCGCCGGACCCGGCCCCGACCCGGGGGGAGTCCGAGCGCACGCCCAGCTCCAAGCCGTCGAGCGCGCCGCCGGCCCAGGACTCCCCCGCCCCGAAGCTGCCCGCCTCGGGGGACGAGGAGGACGGCCCCCTCCGGTCGGACGGCTCGGTCGACCCGCACAGCAACGACTTCTGGGCGCAGAGCAATCTGACCCTGAGGACGAGCGAGCAGCTCACCGAGCTCACCGTCCAGCTGCGCATCGCCGAGACCGGCGGGGTCTCCTCGTCCGGTGCCTGGCGCTCGCTGCCGGAACAGGACTTCGACCTGACGGTCGCGAAGGACGACGGCTTCCTGGTCTACACCTGGGTGCTGAAGGACGGTCGTACGGTCCCGAAGGGCGAGTTCGTCTTCGCCGGGCAGTACAACCACGAGCGCGGCGGCCGGGACGCGGGCGACGACCGCTACGCCATGACGGCGAAGGCGGGCAGCAAGGAGCTGGCGGTGGCGGGCGGCTTCGAGGGCGGCGACGGCAACGACTCGTCCGACGACGGCGACTCGTAGAAAAAAATCTCGCGGGGCGGCAACCTCCTGCCCGCCGGCGGCAACCGGATGACGTGAGAGCAGGAGGGAACCGGCCGTCCGTTTCCGTCATCTGCTCTCACGTACGAGCGATACGGAATCCACCATTCCCGGAGTACCCCCCTTGAGCACGCACAAGAGACCGCGCCTCACCCGCAGACGGGTGCTCGGTGCCACGGCGATCGGCGTGGCCGCCACCGGAGCCGCCGTGGCGGGCGGCACCGGCCTGCTGTCCACCGCGTCCGCCGCCGGTTTCGGGCACTCCGACGACGGCCGGAACTTCGTCGTCGACACCGGCGCCGGCCTGGTCTTCAAGATCTCCAAATCCACCGGCGACCTCACGTCCCTGCGGTACAGGGGCAAGGAGTACGAGGGTTACGGCGGCAGGCACTCGCATGTCGAGTCCGGGTTCGGCACGGCCACCGTCACGCTCCGGCAGTCGGGGCCGACGATCCTGGTCAAGGCCGTGCACGGCGCGATCACCCAGTGGTACGCGGCCCGCAGCGGTCAGAACAACATCTACCTGTGGACGCACAAGGCGGACGCCTCCTTCACCGCGACCCGCTTCCTCGTCCGCATCAAGCCGGGGATGTTCCCCAACGAGGGCCCGGACTCCTGGATCGAGAGCTCCGACAAGGTCATCGAGGCGGGTGACGTGTGGCGGCGTTCCGACGGCACCACGCACTCCAAGCACTACTCGGGCAAGCGGGTCATCGACTACGACCACATCGGTTTCACCACCGGTGAGGTCGGTCTGTGGATCGTCCGTTCCAACCACGAGAAGGCATCCGGCGGTCCCTTCTACCGTTCGCTGCTGCGTCACTCCAACGACAAGGGCGCCGGGCTCTACGAGATCCTGCACTACAACCAGGCCCAGACCGAGCCGGAACGTTTCGGCCTCCAGGGCCCGTACGTCCTGGCCTTCACCGACGGCGGCGCCCCCTCCTCTTCTCTGGCCCACGACAGGCTGGACACGTCCTGGGTGGACGGCCTCGGCATCACCGGCTGGGTCGGCAGGGCGGGGCGCGGCAGGGTGGCCGGCGTCGGGCTCAAGGGCATGGATCCGAAGCACGCGTACACGCTCGGCTTCGCGTCCGCCGAGGCCCAGTACTGGACGAAGGCCTCGACCGGCAGCGGCGCCTTCTCCTGCAAGGGCATGCTGCCGGGCACGTACACCCTGACCGTCTACAAGGGCGAGCTGGCCGTGCACACCCGGCAGGTGAAAGTGACGGCGGGCGGTACCACCGCGCTCAACAGCATCACCATCACCGGGGATCCGTCCGCGGCGAAGACCCTCTGGCGGCTCGGCGACTGGGACGGCACGCCGCGCGGGTTCAAGAACGCCGAACTGATGACGTACGCGCACCCCTCCGACGGCCGTGCGGCGAAGTGGACGGGCGATGTCACCCTGGGCGGCGGGGAGCCGGCCGCGAACTTCCCGGCGTACGTGTGGCAGGACGTGAACAACGGGGTCCGCGTGTACTTCAAGCTGACCGCCGCGCAGGCCGCCGCCGCGCACACGCTGAGGATCGGTGTCACGGACGCGTTCTCGAACGGGCGGCCCCGGGTATCGATCAACGAGTGGGTGTCGTCGATCCCGGCGGCCCCCAACCAGCCCTCGACACGGTCCCTCACCACGGGTTCGTACCGGGGGAACAACCACACGTTCCGGTTCAGCGTCCCTGCGAGCGCATGGAAGTCGAACACCAGTGAGTACAACGTACTGAGGATCGATATCGTCAGTGGATCGAGCGGCACGGCCTTCCTGAGCCCGGGCACCTCGTTCGACTGTGTGGACCTGCTGGCCTGAGCCCCCCTCGGCCGGCAGTGGTGCCGACTTGAGCCCCCCTCGGTCGGCACGACAAGCGCCCCCCGCCGGTGACGACCGGCGGGGGGCGCCCTTTTCGCGGATCAGCGCATCGTCGAGCCGACGGTCGTGGAGCCGGTCGTCAGGAACGCCGTGGCCGGCAGCGAACCACCGGCCCCGCGTGCCCCGTGGGCCGCGCGAGCGTCCGTGGACCTGAACGACGGGGTGGCCACCCCGCTGTCCCAGTTGTTGGCCGCGGACACCGTGCGCGAGCCCAGCCGGACCTTCCCCGTGCCGTTGCCCACCGCGAGGTTCCGCGCCAGCCGGGCCCTGCCGGTCGCGAAGTGGAACCCGTCCGCCTTGTTGGCGTAGGCGGTGTTGCGGTGGAGCCGTATCGCCCCGGTGTTGGAGTTCTCGGTGAAGCCGTGCAGCGTGTTGTCCCAGGCCGCGTTGTCGTTGACCCGGTGGGCGACGGAGGCACCGCCGCCGCCCAGCTTGAAACCGTTGCCGTTGCCTTCGAACGCGCTGTCGTGCCAGCGGTTCCTGCCGTTGCCGAAGGCCCAGGAGTGCTCGACGGTGACCGGCGAGGAGAACTGCCACAGGTCGAGCCCGTCATCGGCGTTGTCGTACAGGCGGGCGCCGGTGATCCTGTTGCCGCTGCCGGAGCCGAACTTCACGGCGATGCCGTCGGCGTTCTGGCCGTGGTTCCCGGCGTCGTAGTTGCCGTGGCTGTCCAGGTTCCGCACCAGGTTGCCGGTGGTGCCGTCGCCGCGCAGGGTGAAGCCGGAGTCGCCGTTGTTCGCGGTGACGAGGGTGTCGAAGATCCCGCCGACGGACGACGTGGCGACGAAACCCTGCGCCGGGGAGTTCTGGAAGGTGATGTGGGAGACGGTCCAGTGGTCGCCGTCGATGGCGGCGAGCCAGGACCCGGCGGGCAGCGCGGAGCCGTCGATCCTGACCTTCTCGTGCCCGTACGCGGTGAGCGTGATCCGGGCCGAGGCGGTGCCGTCGGCCGTGGACTTCAGGGTCCTGGTGGGCCGGTAGGTGCCGCCACGCACCTTGATCGTCGTTCCTGCGGTGGCGCGGGCGAGGGCGGACTCCAGCGACGCGGTACTGGAGACGGTGACCGTGGTCGCGGCGGCCTGGGCGCCGTCGTTCGAGAGGCCGAGGAAGACGCCGCCCGCCCCCGCGGCGACGGCCACCGCGGCGGCTATCGACAGGGTGCCGGATCTGCGATGGCGCCCGATGCTCTGACGCACAGGGGTTCCTTTCTCAGGGGGACGAGGAACGAAGCGGGCCGGAGGGGCCGCCCCGGCCCGCTTCTGATCACTGGTCGTCGCCCCGCCGGGAAAGGTTGCCGCGCCCCAGGCTCAGTCCATCGTCGCGCCGATCGTGTTGCTGCCCGTGGTGAGGAACGTGGTCACGGGCAGCGCGCCGTTCGACCGACGGGCGTTGTACGTCGTCGAGGCGTTGGTGGAGCGGAACGCGGGCGTCGAGACACCGGAGTCCCAGTTGTTGCCGGACGAGACGACCGACGAGCCCTTGGTGACCGGACCGGAGCCGTTGCCGACGGCCAGGTTCCTGCCGAGGCGGGCCCCGCCGGTCGCGAAGTAGTAGCCCCACTTGGCGTTGGCGTAGGCGGTCGTGCGGTTGATGACGATGGCGCCCTTGTTGCTGTTCTCGGTGATGCCGTTGCCGGCGTTGTCCCAGGCCGCCGAGTTGTTGATGACATGGGCCACGGTCTCGCCGTCGCCGCCCAGCTTGTAGCCGTTGCCGTCGCCCGCGAAGGCGGAGTCGCCCCAGCGGTTCCTGCCGTTGCCCATCGCCCAGGTGTGCTCGACCGTCACGGGCGAGGAGAACGACCAGAAGTCCAGGCCGTCGTCCGCGTTGTTGTAGAGACGGGCACCGGTGATGAGGTTGCCCGAGCCGGAGCCGAACTTCACGGCGATGCCGTCGGCGTTCTCCCCGTGGGTCGCCGGGTCGTAGTGGCCGTAGGAGTCGATGTTGCGGACGGTGTTGTCGGTGGTGCCGTCGCCGGTGAGGGTGAAGCCGGAGTCGCCGCCGTTGATGGTCTTGATGGTGTCCCAGACCGTGGAGGCACAGGACTGGCAGACGACCGCGCTGTCCGGGGAGTTCTGGAAGGTGATCCCGGAGACGGTCCAGTAGTCCGCGGTCAGCTTGAAGATCCAGTCGCCGTCGGGCAGGTTCGAGCCGTCGATCTTCACGGTCTCCGAGCCGTACGGCTGGAGGTGAATGCGGCTGGACGACGTGCCGTTCGCCGTGGACTGGAGGGTGGCCGTCGGGTAGTACGTGCCGCCGCGCACCTGGATGACAGTTCCGGGGGTGGCGTTCTTGAGGGCGTTGGACAGGGCGGTCGTGGTGTTGACGACGACGGTCGCGGCGTGCGCCTGGGTGGGGAGCACGGCCAGACCGGTGCCGAGGGCGAGGGCGGTGCCCAGGGCGAGAGCGGTACGACGAGACATGGAGAGCGGTTCCTTTCTCGTGCGGGTGGGGTGTTCACAGGACGGAGTCGAGCCAGTCGACGACCTCGTCCTGCTGGGTCGCGGTGAACACATGGCCGAGGTCCGGCCAGGTCTTCAGCCGCAGCCGCTCCTCGGCGCGGCGGGAACGCCAGACGGTGCGCGGCTTGTGGTGGGCCACGCGCACGCCGTCGGCGGGGAACGGCGGATCGAGGCCGCCGTCCGGGAAGAACAGCGCAGGTGACCAGCTCACGGGTACAGCCGTCCCCCTCGGAGCGCTGTTCGCCGAACCCGGGCGCGAACGGGGTGTGGTCCGGGGCGACGCACAGGGGCTCCTCGACCTTGGCGCGGGCGGCCCGCCGCCAGGCGCGGACGTCGCGGATCGGGGAGGTGCCCCGGGCGAGGGGGAAGCGGAGCTCGTCCTTGAGGAGGGGGTGGAAGCCGGGGGGGGTGCCGTCGAGACCGGCGAGGGCCGGGGGCTCGGCCGCCACGGCGGCGGCACCGGTTCCGGCGAACAGGGCGGCGGCCGACGCGACGGTGACGAAGGCCCGGCGCCCGACCCGCTCGCGGACCTCCCCCGGTCCAGGCGCGCCCGACAGGTCGGGGCCGTCGCCGGGGTCACGGGCAGCCATCGGGCCTCCAGTCCCCGAGATACGTCCGCCGGGTGCACAGCGCGGCCTCGGCCTCGGTGAGCTGCGGCCGGTTCTCGGGCACCGTGACGGATGCCCCGGGACCGGAGTTGCCGTACTCGCGGAAGCGCATGGTCTGCCACGGGTAGGCCTCGCGCATGTTGGTGTACGGGGTGACGGCGTCGATGCCGGGGCCGATCCAGGTGTCCCGTACGACGAGGCAGGGCCAGGCGGTCGTCTCGTACGAGGGGACCCAGGGGCGGGCGATCCTGTACGCCCCGTTCTCGGCGCCGGAGGTGATCCGGCCTCGCAGGGCGAGGAACCCGTAGGGGTTGGCTCGGGCGGTGGAGGGCGCGAAGACCATGCCCTTGGGGGTGAAGGGGACGTCCCGCTGGAGGGTGTGGAAGCGGCAGGACTCGAAGACCGCCCGCGCCCGGCCGAAGACGAAGTCGATGTCCCCCTCGATGTGGCAGTGGCGGTAGTACTGCCGGTCGAAGGCGTCGAGCGCGGTGGTGTCCGCGAAGAGGGTGTCCTGGTGGGCGAGGAACCGGACGTTCTCGAAGTGGCTGCGGTCACCGGTGACGTGCGCGGCCACCGCCTGGGTCCCGGCGATGTCGGGGTGGTCGGCGCGCAGCCAGTCGTTGGCGAGGGTCAGGTCGCGGACGGTCAGTCCGGGCGCCGCCGAGGTGAAGGTGGCCGAGCCCGCCGTGCCGTACGTACCGCCCTCGGGCCGGGGGGTGCCGTTGGCCCGGTCGAAGACGATCACTGCGGCGCGCGGGTCCCGCGAGGCCCCAAGGAGCGTCAACTCACCTTTTCCTGCCGGGATGTCGACGACCTCGCGATAGGTGCCCGGATGCACCACGATCGTCCAGCCGGGGCCGTCCACCGCGTCCACGGCGGCCTGGACGGAGCCGCCGCGCCGGACGTGCAGGACCCGGCGGCCGGCGGCGAAGGCGGGGGTGGCGCCGACGGCCACAAGGCCGCCTGCGAGCCCGGTGAGCAGGGTGCGCCGGCGCACGTCAGCACCCCTTCCAGGGCGCCCAGTCGCCGAGGTACGCCTCACGGGTGTGCGAGGCGGCCTCCTCGGCGGTGAGCTGGGGCCGGTTGTCCGGGACGGTGATCCGGGCGCCGGGGCCGGTGTTCCGGTACTCCGCGAACCGCTGGTCCTGCCAGGGGAAACCGGAGGACATGTGGGTGTACGGGGCCACCGCGTCGATCCCGGCCCCGAGCCGGGTCTCGCGGACCGTCAGCATCGGCCTGGCGGTGGTGTCGGAGCTGGGCACCCACGGCCGGGCCAGCTTGTAGTGGGCGTCCGGGGCCCCGCTGGTGATCCGGCAGCGGGTCACCAGACAGCCGCGCGGGTTGGCGCCCGCGGTGGACGGCGCGAACACGAACCCGTACGGGGCGCAGGCCAGGTCGGTCCGGGTCAGGGTGTGGAAGCGGCAGCGCTCGAACACTGCGGTGGCCCGACCGAAGACGAAGTCCACGTCGCCTTCGGCGTAGCAGTCCCGGAAGTACTGGCGGGCGAACGTGCCGAGCGCCATCGAGTCGGCGTACAGCGTGTCCTGGTGCCCGAGGAACCGGCACCGCACGAACGCCGAGCGGTCGCCCTGCACCTTGAGGGCGACGGCCTGGGTACCGGTGATCTCGGGGTGGTCGGCGCGCAGCCAGTCGTTGGCGAAGGTGACGTCCCTCGCCGTGAACCCGTCGCCCTGGACGAGCGTGGTCGCCGAGCCGGTCGTCCCGTAGGTGCCGCCGCCGGGCTTGGGAGTGCCGGCCGCGTTGTCGTGGACGACCGTCACGTCGCGGGCGTCGCCGGAGGCACCGATCCAGGTCATGTCCTTCCGGGCGACGCTCACGGCGACGGTCTCCCGGTACACACCGGGTGCGATGACCAGCGTGTACCTGCTGCCGGTCGCCGCGGTGACGGCGGCCTGCACGGTGGTGAAGTCCCCGGCGCCCCCGGCATGGACGTACAGCGTCCGCTCGTCGAGCGGGGCGGCCGGTGAGCCGTACCGTCCGAAGGGCGACCGGCCACGGGTGTGCGCCGGTACGGTCGTTCCCAGCGCGAGCGCGGCTCCGGCGCTCGCGACGACGAAGGACCGTCTGCTCAGGGCTGTCCCCCGATCGGTCATCAGCAGACCTTTCCGGCGCCCGCCTGCGCCTTGACGATCGCGGGAACGGCGCGCGGGTGGTCGACCTTCTTGCGCAGCGTCGGCGTCCAGCCGGCGCCGGACCGGAGGGTCTCGGCCGGGATCTCCGCGTTGTGGACGGCGATGAGGTCGGAGAGCCTGCCGTTGACGTAGTTGTTCTCGGCGGTCAGCGGGGACTCGTTCCACTTCTTCAGGACCTTGCCGACCTTGGCCCCGGCGGGCAGCGTGACGGCGTTGTCGCTGGCGTGGAGCTGCGAGGAGATGCCGACACCGAAGACGTAGTAGTCGTCCTTCTGGTCCTCGTCCACCACGTAGTGGTTGTTGTAGACGTCGACCTGCCCGAACCGCACCCGCGGGGAGCGCTGGAGGATCCCCTCGAAGCGGTTGTGGTGCAGAGTGACGTTGAGCTTGCCGGAGTCCAGGGCGGCGGTGCTGTCGCTGTTGCCGATCAGCATGTTCTTGTCGTGGTTCTCGAAGCGGTTCCAGGACACGGTGACGTGGTTGGAGCCGCGCACGATGTCGGTGAGACCGTCGTGCTGCTGGAAGACCTTGCCGAAGTGCACCGGGCGTTCGCTGTCCGGGTGGCGCCCGTCGGTGAACGTGTTGTGGTCGAGCCACACATGGTGGGTGCCGTGGACCACCACGGCGTCGTACTCGGAGTTCCAGTTCCCTGTGCGGTCGTCGTCGGTGGGGTCCCACTCGGGGAAGCAGTCCAGCGGCGCCTCGATGGTGAGGTTGCGCATGATGACGTTCGAGACGCCCTTGATCTGCAGGCTGCCGCCGAGGATGCCGGAGTTCCTGCCGACGCCGACGATGGTGGTGTTGCTGGGGATGTCGGCCTTGATCTCCGCGTCCTGCCTGGCGGCGGACGCCACCCGCGCGTCCTCCTGCGGGCCCATGGCGACCTGGTCGTTGCCGTACACGGCCGGGTCGTAGTCCTTCAGGTACTGCCGGAGGTCGTATCCGCCGGTGACGAAGGCCTCGCAGCCCTGGGAGACGGCGTCGATCATCCCCTTGACCTTGATGATCCTCGGTGCGTCGCCACCGGCCCTGAGCGCGGCCTTGAACTCCGCCCAGGTGGTGACGGTGTGGACATGCTCGGCATCCGCCGCGGAGCCTCCGCTGGTGCCTCCCTCGGCCGAGCCCCAGCCGTCACCGGCGGGCAGGACCTGCCGGCCGAGGTCAGGGGACCCCGGGTGGGCCACGCCGGTCCCGGTGACACCGACGACGAGGGCGGTGCAGCCGACAAAGGCAGTAATGGCATGGGCATGCCAGAGATGACGCATGGGTGCGGCTTCCTTTCAAGAGCAAGGGGGAAGGGTCGCCCCTTGAGGGGCGGAGCACTACGCCTGTGGCCAGGTGATCCAGGACTCGGGGATCTCCGCGTCGAGACGGCGCACGTCGCGGTCGGCGAGCACCCGGCGTCGCAGCAGCTCGGAGGCGACCAGCCGCGCCACGGCGATGGCCCCCGGCGGATTGAAGTGCGTGTTGTCCTGCTCGGTCCCGGTCCAGTTGAAGTACTTCTTGGTCTCCTCGACCCCGAGCCTGGCCCAGAGCGCGATGGACAGCGCCTGGATGTCGAGGAGGGCGACACCCTCCTCCCGGGCGAGAGCCCGCATCGACGCCGGGTACTCGCCGTGCGTCGACTGCGCCGTCCCGCCCGCGTCGAACTTCCGGCGCTCCACGGAGGTGGCGAGGACCGGCCGGGCGCCCCGGGCGCGCGCCCCGTCGATGTACTGGCGCAGGTAGTCCTGGTAGGTGGTCCACGGCTCGGTGTACCGGGTGGGGTCGGCGGCCTTGGAGTCGTTGTGACCGAACTGGATGACCAGGAAGTCGCCGGGCCGGATGGCCCGCAGGACGACATCCAGGCGGCCCTCGTCGATGAAGCTCTTCGAACTCCGCCCGTTCACGGCGTGGTTGGAGACCTTCAGCGCGGTGCGGAGGAAGAACGGCAGTGCCATGCCCCACCCGGTCTCGGGCCGGGCGTCGGCGTACTTCTGGGCGGCCGTGGAGTCGCCGGCGATGTGGACCGTGGGCTCACGGCGGACCCGGCCGGAGGAGACGGCGGCGGAAGCGGGCCCGGTGGCGGCGGCGAGTGGAACCGCGGCGAGCGCCGCGGTGGTGACCTGTCTACGGGTGAGGGACACGTGCGGGTGCCTTTCTCAACAGGCGTGCGGGGATTCGAAGGTGGTGCGGTGCCTTGCACGGGGGTCCCGCGCCCCCTTCCTTCAGGGGCGCGGGGAACACGCGACCAGCCGAAACGACCGGCAGCCGAAGTACGGCCTGCCTGCGGAGCGTCAGCCCTTCTGCTTGTTCCATTCGGCCTGCGCCTTGTTCAGCTGGTCGGCCAGTGAGTCGAGGAACTCCTTCGCGCTGGTCTGCCCGTCCATCACCTTCTGGAAGGCCGGCTCGTTGTCGGCCTTCGAGATCGTGTTCCAGTCCGGCAGGTAGTACGGCAGTTGCACGATCGTGGTCGACCCGTCGGTCAGCGCGGCGGCGGCCAGCTTCGTCGGCTCGGCCTTCTGGATCCACGCGTCCTTGGCCGCGTCGTTGTTCGCCGGCACCTGTCCCGCCGACTCGTTGAACTTCGAGTTCTCCTCGTGCGACATGGCGAACTCGATGAACTTCCAGGCGGCCTCCTTGTTCTTCGAGCTCTTGAACATCCCGAGCCCGTCGACCGGGTTGGAGACCTGGACGCGCTTGCCGCCGGGGCCGATCGGCTGCGGGATGCCCCGGAACCTGTCGCCGAACGCCTTCACATGGTCCTGGTAGGAGCCCAGGTTGTGGTTGAGCATGCCGATCGTGCCGGAGTCGAACTGCGCGACCATCTTGGTGAAGTCGTTGTTGAGGTCGGCCGCGGGCGTGACCTTCTTGTAGAGGCCGACGTACTTCTCCAGCGCCGCCACGTTCTTCGGGTCGTTCACGGTGGTCTTGTCACCGCTGGAGTCCCAGAACGAGGTGATGCCGGACTGCCCGTACATCGCGTCCAGCGCCTGGGCGATGGAGCCGGCGCCGCCGCGGATGGTGTAGCCGAACTCGTTCTTGTCCTTGTCCGTGAGCTTCTCGGCGGCCTTGTAGAACTTGTCCCAGGTGGTCGGCTCGTCGAGGCCGGCCGCCTTGAACAGGTCGGTGCGGTAGTAGAGGACGCCGTTGTTCGCGGAGGTCGGGATCGAGTAGAGGGCCTCGCCGCCGCCCGCGGACCTCAGCGACTCGACCATCGCCTCGTTCAGCCTGCCGCTCAGGGAGGACTTGGAGAGCCGGTCGTCCAGCGGTTCCAGCGCCCCCTGCGCGGCGAACCCGGCGGCCATGGCCGCGCCCACGCCGCCGACGTCCGGCAGACCGCCGCCCTGGATGGCGGTGTCGACCTTGGACTGGTACTCGGTGGCCGCGATGCCGACGTACTCGACCTTGACGTCCGGGTTGGCCTTCTGGAAGTCGTCGATGATCTCCTTCCAGATGTCGGTGCGGACACCACCGTTGTTGTCCCAGAAGACGATCTCGCCCTTGCCGCTGCCCTCGGAGCCCTTGTCGCCGCCGGCCCCGCTGCCGTCGTCACCGCAGGCGGTGGCGGTCAGGGCGAGGACGGATCCCAGGGCGACGGCCAGGGCGGCGCGCCTGCTTCTGTGATTGCTGATCTTCATCGGGGCCTTCCTTCGTGGATACCCGGGCCTTCAGGCCGGGGTGGGGGTACCTCCCGCTTGCGGGGGAGAAACGAAGCTCCTGGTTGTGGGGGCCGGTGCTGCCACCGGGGGCCGGGACTCAGTGGCGGGCGCGCCGCAGGTGCGGCGCGCAGCCGTCCGCCCCGGTGAGGTACGCGGCAACCGTGCGGGTGGGGGGCGTCGGGCGCCGGGAGCTGCGGGCGGTCGGCGGTTACCCCGGCACCCTGGCCGTAGGTGCGGTACTCCGAGAACCGCGCGTCCTTCCCGACGGCTCCGAGCCCCAGCGAGCCCGGCAGGGCGGCGACCGCCGCCAAGGTCCGGCCCGCACCCGTGCTCGCCCCCGACCAGGTCGGCAAGCGCTTGCTGCGGAGGTGCGTCATTGCGGCTCCCAACAGGCCTACGGCTTACGAGGAGGGGGTGATCCTGAACTTCGTGAAGGTGGCCGCGCCGGCGTGTCCCCCGCCGGTGGGTGCGACCGCGAAGAGGCCGAGCGGGGCGCCGACCCAGCGCCAGGGCGTGGCGGCGAAGACCTGGCCGGAGGACCGCCACCCGTCCCCCACGTCGCAGGAGAAGTGGCAGCGTGCCCCGGCGCGCGTCTCGATGCGCAGCCGGGCCCGCCCCTCGGGCGCCGGGCACGGCAAAGGCGCGTCCCGCTCCCCCTCGGCGAACCGGTGGACGGGGTGCACGCTCCCGTCGGTGTCCCGCTGGAGCCCGATCCAGCGGAAGGCGTCCCCGAGCACGGCGAGCCCGGCGCGCGCTCCCGGCTCCTCGCTGTCGAGGCGCAGCTCCACCTCGGTCACGGCGGGTGCGCTCGCGGAGGTGGTCACGGGCTCACCGCCTTGCGGACGAGAGCCGCCGCCTCGCCCCGGTCGAGGGTGCCGTCCGCGACGACGGTGACGATCCGGCGTACGGCGGTCCCCTCCGGCTCGACGGTCAGGCGTTCGGTGTGGGCGAGGGACGAGCCGACGCCGGGGTACTCGTCGACGCGGACGAACCAGGGGTCGTGGCGGGTGGTGGCGGTGGCCCCCGCGAAGACGAGCGTCCAGGTGTCGCCCGCGAGGGCGAGCCAGTCGGCGCGGGTGCCGTGGACCTCGGCCTCGCCCTCGGTGTCGGCGGTGAACACGCGCGGGGGCCGGGTCTCCTTGCGGGCCCGCCAGAAGAAGCCGCCGTACTCGGCGCCGGAGCGTCCGTTGGTGGCGGGGCTGCCGATCGAGACCGGCGCGCCGGTGGTGTGGGTGAGCGAGAAGGTGAAGTCCAACGCCCGAGCGCGGTCGGTCAGTTCGGTGGCCGCGACGGTACGGCGCTCGCGCAGCAGCTCGGTGCCGGACGCCACCCAGCGCAGTTCCTCGACGAAGCCGTCGGGGTCACGCAGCTGGAAGGCGATGTGGCGCTGGGAGCCGTGGTGGTCGAGCTCGGTCGGGCCCCGGTCGCGGACGTAGGTCCGCCCGCCCCAGAAGGTGTGCACCTCGGCGTCGGGAACGGCGGCACCGACGCCGAGGCGGTGAAGGTGGTCGGCGGGGCTCAGCTCGGTGACCGCCGTACCGGACAGGGTGGTGACGGGATGGAGGTAGGGGCGAGGCGAGAGGCGGGCCGGCACTTCGGGCCGCACGAGACAACGGCCCACCGGACGCCCCGCCACCCGCAGGATGAGGGACTCGTCGGTCGTCATCAGGTGCCCACCTCTTTCGCCGGTGTGCCGGGGAGCGCCCAGGGCGCCTTCAGTTCGGAGTAGAGGCAGAGGGTGTCGGCGGCGGCCGTGACCAGGGCGTCGATGCCGTCGACGACCCGGCGGTCCTCCTCGGGCAGCCGGTGCCAGGCGCCGGCCGGGAGCGGGAGGGGGTCGGGGGCGGTGCGGATCGCCTCGACGACCTTCATGAACGCGCCGGTGGTGTCCGGCGGGACCAGCAGGTCGGCGCCGTCGACGAGGTGGTCGACCAGGTTCTCCAGCAGGTCCGTGCGGCCGTACTCGATCTCCTCGGGGCCGTGGCCGGCCCGCTGGACGAGCACGCGGTCCTGCTTGTACCAGAAGGTGATCCGGCCGCTGGTGCCGTGGACGACGTTGTACGGCTCGTCGGGGTTCTCCGCGCACAGCGTGGCCGCGACGGTGATCCGGCCGCCTCGGGCGGTGGTGATCCGGACGCAGGAGGTGTCGTCGGACTCGATGTCGTTGGCCCGCAGCAGTTCGGTCTCGATGCCGGTGACGTCCTCGGCGCGGCCGGCGTCGCCGAGCGCGAGCCCGGTGGCGACGGCGTGGGCGAGGGGGTTGGTGAGCGCACCGTCGATCACGTCGACACCGCCCAGGCGGCGCTTGCCCGCCCAGGGCGCGCGCCGGTAGTACGCCTCGGCGCGGGCCCAGGCGCCGGCGCCGCTGATGCCGGTGACCTCGCCGATCAGCCCGTCCGCGATCATCTTCCGGATGGCGGGCACCGCGTGCGAGCCCAGCGACTGGAAGCCGATCTGGCACACGACTTGGGCAGCGGCCACCCCGTCCGCCATCCGGCGGAACTCCGCGTACGACGGGGCCGGGGGCTTCTCCAGCAGAATGTGCACGCCCCGCTCGGCTGCGGTCAGCGCCAGGTCGGTGTGGGTGGGGATCGGGGTGCAGATCACGGCGATCGCCGCGCCGGTGGAGTCGAGGAGCGCGCCGAAGTCGGCGGACTGCTCGGGGGTGCCGAGCCCGGCCGGGATCTCGTCGGCACCCAACGGGGTCAGCTCGCAGATGCCGGCGAGTCGGACGATCCCCTTGTCGGCCAGGCGGCGGATGTTCTCCAGGTGCCAGCGGCCGTGGCCGCGGGCGCCCGCGAGGACGAGCGGGATCGGGGTGTCGTACGTGGTGGTGTGGTTCATCGGTTCCTCCCTGCGCCCGCGCCGCGTGCCACCTCTCGGTCGGCCCTCCCGGCGCTGTCGATCTTCTGGTGCAGGCTAGGGCCCGTCGTTCCGATCGCGCCCGGGGCGCGGGGCGTGGCACGCACACCTGCGGCGTTGTCGTCGGTTGCCGAAGCTCCGCGTCCAGGCCCCCCTCCGCCGTGCGGGCGCACGCACCACGCCCCGCTCACCGGCAGCCCCACGAGACCGCTCCCGAAGCCCGCGCGCTCGGCCTGCCGGGCCGCCGACGTCCGGCAGGCCTCCTCCTGGGGGCCGCTGGGTCTCGCGGAGCCCCACGTGCGCGGGTCGTACGCGGCGAGGTACTTCCTCAGGTCGTAGCCGCCGGTGGCGTGGTCGCAGTCGAGCTTCTCGCCGTCGTCACCGGTGTCGGCGTCGTTCGTCCCCGTGAGGCGGATGATCTCGGGGGTGTCGCAGCCGCCGTCGAGCGCCCGGACCTGCTCGCTCCGGTTGCGCACGGTGAAGACATGGCCGTGGTCGGCGGTGGAGCCCCCCGTGGTTCCACCGCCGGCCGCGGTCCAGCCGTCGTCCACGGCGAGCGTGTCCCGGCCGGCGTCGCGGGGCTCCGCCCCGGCGAGCGCCACGAGGGAGGGTCCTCTCCTGCGGTTGCTCATCCCTTCACCGCCCCCGCGCTGAAGCCGGTGATCAGCCACTTCTGGATGAAGGCGAAGACGATGACGACGGGTACGGCGGCGATGATGCCGCCCGCGGCCAGTGCGCCCAGGTCGACGCTGTCGGCGCTGAGCAGGGTGTTCAGGCCGACCGGGATGGTCTGCTTCTCCTGGTTGCTGAGGAACATCAGCGCGAACAGGAAGTGGTTCCAGGAGTGCACGAAGGCGAAGGACCCCACCGCGATCAGACCGGGCCGCAGCAGCGGCAGTACGACCACGCGGAACGCGGTGAACCGGTTGCAGCCGTCGACCCAGGCCGCCTCCTCCAGTGAGTACGGCACATTCTTGATGAAGTTGCTGATCAGGATGATCGACAGCGGCAGTTGGAAGACCGTCTCGGCGAGGATGACGCTGCCGAGCGAGTTGATCATCCGTAGCTCGGCGAAGATCTGGAACAGCGGCACGAGGAGCAGCGCGCCCGGGACGAACTGGGAGCACAGCAGCGCCAGCATGAAGCCGCGCTTGATCCTGAAGTCGAAGCGGGCGAGGGCGTAGCCGCCGGCGAGAGCGACGAGCGTGGTCATCAGCAGGGTGACGACCCCGACGAGCACGCTGTTGAGGAAGTACGTGCCGAAGCTGCGCTCGTTCCACACCTTCTCGAAGTGCTCGAACGTGATGGGCCACGGCACGAGCGAGGTGGATCCGGGCTTGCGGAGCGCGAACAGCAGGATCCAGTAGAAGGGGACGAGGGTGAAGACGAGGTAGACCGACAGGGGCAGATAGATCTGCCGGCGGGGCACCTCGTCCCAGGCGCGGTGCTGCTTGCGGGGCCGCTGCGGGGGCTCGGGGGCCGCCGGCGCGGGCGTCGGCGGAGCGACCTTCTCGGCGTCCTTGGTGATCACTTGGACTCGCCTCCGAACTTGCTCAGCCGCAGATAGACCATCGAGCAGAAGAGCAGGATCACGAACGCGACCGTGGTCAGGGCGGACGCGTAGCCGAAGTTGTGGGCGTCGACCGAGGTGTTGGCGATGTACAGCGGGAGGGTGGTGGTCTCCCCCGCGGGTCCGCCGCCGGTCAGGGTGTACAGGAGGTCGACGTTGTTGAACTCCCACACCGCGCGCAGCAGCGTGGAGAGGATGATCGCGTCCTTCAGGTGCGGCAGCGTGATGTGGAAGAACTGCCGGACGCGGCCGGCGCCGTCGACCTCGGCGGCCTCGTAGAGGTCCTTCGAGATGGACTGGAGGTCGGCGAGGATGAGGATCGCGAAGAAGGGGACACCGCGCCACAGGTCGGCGACGACCGCCGCCGAGAAGACGGTGGAGGTGTCGGAGAGCCAGCTGGTGCCGTACTCGCCGATGCCGATGTCCGCGAGATAACGGGTGATGCCCGTCTGGGAGTTGTAGAGCAGCACCCAGATCACGGAGGTGAGGACGCCGGAGACGGCCCACGGCGAGAAGACGAGCGCGCGGCCGAGGGCCCGGCCGACGAACGTCTGGTTGACGATCAGCGCGAGCACCAGACCGAACAGCAGCTGGAGCCCGACCTCGACGACCACCCACTTGGCGCTGAAGACGAGGGTGTCCCAGAACAGCGGGTCCTCGGTGAAGGCGTGGACGAAGTTGTCGAAGCCGGCGAAGCCGTTACGCCAGGGCTTGGTGGGGTTGTAGTGCTGCAGGCTGTAGTAGAAGACGCTGACGACCGGGTAGGCGATGAAGCCCAGCATGAGCAGGGCGGCCGGGGCGATCAGCAGGTAGGGCAGCGAGGCACGGCCCCGCGCGGGGCTCCGCCGGGGTGGCGTACGGGGTTTCGCCACGGCTGCGGCTTGGGCCATGACTGTGGCTCCGTTTCTGGGTACGTCGTGGTGCGCTGTCGCGCAGGAAGCGCTTTCTCGGTGTGCGTGGGTGCGTGGGTGCGCGGTACGGGGTGCCTCTTGGGGTGCGTTGGCGGGTGCGGGTGCGTCGGGCTTGTCGCGCAGTTCCCCGCGCCCCTGAAAGACCTGGGGCTCGGGTCGGTCGGGTTGTTCAACCGGCGTACGGGTCCGGGACCTTGCCCGGTCTGGCCAGGAACTCGAAGTCACAGCCGGTGTCGGCCTGGGTGATCTGGTCGTTGTAGAGGGCTCCGTAGCCGCGTTCGTAGCGGACGGGCGGCGGGGTCCACTCCGCTCGGCGGCGCTCGAGTTCCTCGTCGTCCACGTGGAGATGGAGGGTGCGCGCCTCGACGTCGAGGGTGATCGGGTCGCCGGTGCGGACCAGGGCGAGCGGGCCGCCGATGTACGACTCCGGCGCGACGTGCAGCACGCAGGCGCCGTAACTCGTGCCGCTCATGCGGGCGTCGGAGATCCGCACCATGTCCCGTACACCCTGCTTCAGCAGATGGTCGGGGATGGGCAGCATCCCGTACTCGGGCATGCCGGGGCCGCCCCTGGGGCCGGAGTTGCGCAGGACGAGGACGCTGCCGGCGGTGATGCCGAGCGACGGGTCGTCGAGCGTGCGCTGCATGGTCTTGTAGTCGTCGAAGACGACCGCGGGACCGGTGTGCTTGAGCAGGTGCCGTTCGGCGGCGATGTGCTTGATGACCGCGCCGTCCGGGCAGAGGTTGCCGCGCAGGACGGCGACACCGCCCTCGGCGGCGACCGGATTCTCCCGGGTGCGGATCACGTCGTCGTTGTGGACGAGCGCGCCGTCGAGCTGCTCGCGCAGCGTGTCGTACGAGACGGTGGGCCGGTCCAGGTGCAGCAGGTCGGTGATCCGGGACAGGAAGCCGGGCAGGCCCCCCGCGAAGTGGAAGTCCTCCATCAGGTACTTCTGGCCGCCGGGCCGGACGTCGGCCAGGACCGGGACCGTACGGGCGATGCGGTCGAAGTCGTCCAGGGTGAGCTTGACGCCCGCGCGGCCGGCCATGGCGATGAGGTGGATGACCGCGTTGGTGGAGCCGCCGAGTCCGAGGACGGTGGTGACGGCATCCTCGAAGGCGTCGGCGGTGAGGATGTCGCTCAACCTTCGGTTCTTGTGGACCAGTTCGACGATCCGCAGCCCCGACCTGGCGGCCATCCGGTCGTGCCCCGAGTCGACGGCCGGGATGCTCGACGCGCCGGGGACGGTGACGCCGAGGGCCTCGGCGGCGGCGGTGAGCGTGGAGGCCGTGCCCATCGTCATGCAGTGACCGGGCGAACGGGCGAGGCCGGACTCCAGTTCGGTCATCTCGCAGTCGCCGATGAGCCCGGCGCGCTTGTCGTCCCAGTACTTCCACATGTCGGTGCCGGAACCCAGGACCTCGTTGCGCCAGTGGCCCGGCAGCATGGGCCCGGCGGGCACGAACACCGTCGGCAGGTCGACGCTCGCGGCGCCCATCAGGAGGGCGGGCGTGGACTTGTCGCAGCCGCCCATCAGCACGGCCCCGTCGACCGGGTAGGAGCGCAGCAGTTCCTCGGTCTCCATCGCGAGCATGTTGCGGTAGAGCATCGGGGTCGGCTTCTGGAAGGTCTCCGAGAGGGTGGAGACCGGGAACTCCAGCGGGAAACCGCCCGCCTGCCACACGCCCCGCTTGACCGCCTGCGCGCGGTCACGGAGGTGGACGTGGCAGGGGTTGATGTCCGACCAGGTGTTCAGGATCGCGATGACCGGCTTGCCCAGGTGCTCCTCGGGCAGATAGCCGAGCTGACGGGTGCGGGCGCGGTGGCTGAAGGAGCGCAGGCCGTCGGTGCCGTACCACTGGTGGCTGCGGAGCTCTTCCGGCTTCCTCATACCGACCACCCCGCGGCGATGGAGGCGACCTCGGCCCGCTCGCCCTCGGGAAGTCGCCTGCTGGGCGCCCGGACGTCCCGGCGGCACAGGCCGAGCGAGGCGAGGGCCTCCTTGACCACGGTCACGTTGTCGGCGGAGCCGTTCGCGGCGCGCAGCTCCTCGAAACGGCGGATCTGCTCCCAGACCTTCATGGCGGCCGGATAGTCGCCCGATCGAAGCGCTTCGATCATGTTCAGCGAGACGGCCGGGGCGACGTTGACGAGCCCTGAGGTGAAGCCGGTCGCGCCCGCCGAGAAGTACGAGGGCGCGTACGGCTCGGCGAGTCCGGCCACCCAGACGAAGCGGTCCAGGCCGGCGTCGCGGGCGAAGGCCGCGAAGCGCGCCGCGTCCGGGACCGCGTACTTCACGCCGATCACGTTCGGGCAGTCGTCGGCGAGTTCGGCGAGACGGGCGCCGGACAGCTGCGCGTTGCGGATGTAGGGCACGACGCCCAGCTCCGGCACGGCCTCGGCGATCGCCCGGTGGTAGTCGACCCAGCCGCCCTGCGAGACATACGGGTGGACCGGCTGGTGGACCATCACCATCTGGGCGCCTGCCGCACGGGCGTGCTCGGCGGAGGCGACCGCGGTCGGGATGTCGTGTCCGACTCCGACCAGGACCACGGCGCGGTCGCCGACCTCGTCCATGGTCAGCTCGGTGACCAGGCGCCGCTCCTCGGGGGTCAGCGCGTAGAACTCGCCCGTGTTGCCGTTGGGGGTGAGAGTGGTGATTCCCCCGTCGAGCAGCCGACGCAGCAGGGCCCGGTGGGCGCCCTGGTCGACGGTGCCGTCCTCGGCGAACGGAGTCACCGGGATGGCCACCACGTCGGCCAGAGCCGTCCGTTGGGTTTCGAACGTCACGCTGCTCATGGATGACCTTCCTCTGCGAGGACTGCGGAGGCCGTCGCCTGCGCGGCTGCGGGACTCGTGGACTCGGGGGCTTACTGGGCGGTGCGGGGCCTGCGGGTCTCGCGGTCGCCCTGGGTCCGGCCGACGTGCCGGCCCCCGTCGTCGTCGCGGGCCTCGGGGAAGGCCCGCTCGACGAACGAGGCGATGTGCGCGTGCAGGGCGGCGGCCGCGCCGTCGGCGTCGCCGTCGAGGGCGAGCCGCAGGATCTCCCGGTGCTCGGCGGCCTCCCGCTCCCACGAGGGGTCGGCGGCCCAGGCGACGGCGGAGACCAGGGCGGCCTGGTCGCGCACCTCGTCGAGCATCCGGCCGAGCAGCGGGTTGCCGCAGGGAACGTAGAGCGCGCGGTGGAACTCCCGGTTGGCGAGCGAGCGTTCAGCGGTGTCCATGGCGGCGTCGGCCCTGGTCAGCGCGTCGCTCGCCGCGTCCCATGAGGCACCGCGCCGCACCGAGCGCCGCAGAGCCTCCGGCTCCAGGAGCAGCCGTACGTCGTAGACCTCGCGTGCCATGTCCGCGTCCACCATGCGCACCGTGACGCCCTTGTACTGGCTCATCACGACGAGTCCGGTACCGGCCAGCGTCTTCAGCGCCTCGCGCACGGGGGTCTTCGACACCCCGAACTGCGCGGCCAGCTCGGTCTCGACCAGGGCCTGACCCGGCGTCAACTGGCCGGTCAGAATGCGGTGTTTGATCCCCTCCAGCACGAACTGCGTGCGGGACGGGATCGGCGTGGGCACAGAGGTCATGCGCGGCCTCTCGGAGTCACGGAGATCCCCCGACGAGCTGCCGGTCCCGGCATCTCTCGTACTGATCTCGCGTATCGCGTCTCATATATGACGTACGAAGTACGACGCGTTGAAGGTAGGAGGGGGCTCGTGTTCCGTCAATGCTTCCGGCAAAAGAATCGGTGGTTGCCGTCACACGACCGTGGTGTCGCCCTCGCGTGCGCTCTCGGTGGGCCCGCCGAACGCCGCGGCGGCACGTCCGGCGGCTTCCTCCCTGGTCAGGGTGGGCCCCACATGCGTGACGAGAAGCCGGCTCGCTCCCTTGGCGTACGTTCCGGCGTCTTCCGGCGTGAGATGCACCCGGGGTTCGCCTTCGCGATGTGCCGCGACGTCCGCCTCGCACAGGAAGAGGTCGGCGCTGCCCGCCAGATGGGTGAGCGCGTCGCACGGCCCGCTGTCCCCGGAGTACGCGAACACCCGCCCCTGGCACTCGGCGCGCAGCCCGTACGCCTCCGCGTCGTGCACGACGGCGCGCGCGGTGAGGGTGAGGTTCCAGTGTCGGGCGGTGTGCCCGTCGTACAGCGAGCGGAACTCGAACACACTGCTGAGGAAGGCGGTGTCCGTCCGGCCGAAGAAGGCCGCGACCCGCCGGGCGCAGCCGCCGGGCGCATAGACGGGGATCGGCGCGGGCAGGGTGAGGCCGCCGTACGCGAAGCCGTACGCGGCAGCGAGCAGATCGGCACTGTGGTCGGCGTGCAGATGGGACAGCCAGATCGCCGTGAGCCTCGTGGGGTCCGTGTGCCGCTGCAACTCGGCGAAGGTGCCGAATCCGGCGTCCACCCATATCTCCGCGCCCCCGCCGCGCAGCAGATAGCCGGAGGCGGGCCGGCCCGGCCGGGGGTGCGGAGAGGCGGTGCCGAGGACGGTGAGGCTCAGGGGCATGTGGGGGAGCGTACGGACGCGGGCGGGGGCGTGCGCCGGATTTCGCGTGTTCTGTCTGGGGAACGTCTACGGCTTCCAGTTCGGGTCGCGTCCGCTCAGGCCGATGGCGCGGTCCAGGAGGGGCGCGTCGTCCGGTACGGGCACGACGGGGCCGAAAATACTGTCCCGGCTCGGGTCACCGACCGACGCGGCGAGGAAGGCGTGGGACGCGGCCAGGACGTCCGGGTCCGGCTCGTACTGCTGTCCGGTGGCACGGGCGAGGTCCCAGCCGTGCACCATGAGCTCGTTCACGGCGACGGCACCGGCGACGGGCCCCGGCAGCGGCACCCCGCCCGCCCGGGTGGCGCCGGTCCAGGCGGCCGGGTCTCGCCAGGCCTCCGCGAGTTCGCCGAGCGCCCGGGGCAGGGCCTCGCGCCAGTCGGGGCCGATGTCGGGGAGGGAGGCGCCGGGGTCGGTGTCCGTCGTGGGCCCCAGGTCCTTGCGGCCGGCGTCCCTGAAGGCGGTGGAGAGACCGAGCAGGTGCCCGAGCAGGTGGCGCACGGCGTAGTCCGGGCAGGGGGTCGGGCCGGAGAGCTGCTCGTCCCCCACGGTCCGCGCGAGAGCGGCGACGACGCGGGTCTGAGCGGTGAGATCGAGGGGGGTCGTGGTGGGGTCGGTGTCGTCGACGGTCATCCGGGGCTCCTTCGGGTCGGTCGAGGGTGTGCGCCTCTTTTCGGTAGACCGACGTGAAGGGGAAAACTCATCGCGGAAGCAGGGCGCCATCCGGGAGGGGGGGTGCGGGTGGTGTTGGCGGGTGCGGGTGGCTTGTGGTTTCTCGCGCAGTTCCCCGCGCCCCTGACGGGACGGGCCTGCGGCCCGCCCTTCATCCGGAAAGCCACGGGGCGCAGCCCCGGTCGCTTTTCAGGGGCGCGGGGCGGTGACACATGCGGCTCCGCCGCGTGGGCGTGAACAACCCCCACCCACCCGCGCCCGCCGACGACTCCCGGCTACAGGGCGCCCGGCACAGCAGTCAACCCCTCCCGCACCGCCGTCAGGTCCTGGTCCGATGCCAGACCCGCGTGGTACAGCCGGATCTCCGTCGCCCCCAGCTCCGCCGCCCGCCGGGCGTCCGCGCCCAGCGTCCCCGGACTGCCCCCCATCCCCGACACGACGCCGAGGTTGGCGGCCAGCACCGCCCCCTCCGCGCCGACCTCCGCGAACGCGGGAATCAGTCCCGGCCCGCCCGCGCACGGGACGACGACGCCGTCCGCCACGTCCAGGATGTGCGCGGGGTCGACCCCGGGGTTCGCCCCGCAGTGGTACGTCACGGGGTCCGCGTGCAGCAGCACCTGGAACCCCTCGGGCGCGGCGGCCCGCACCGCCGTGACGGCGGCTTCCTGGAAGGAGCGGGCGACCGCGTCGCGCCACACCCGCGTCCCCGCCGCCCAGTGCGCGCCGAGGAGCTTCTCGACCGCCGGCCACCCCTCGTCGACCGGCTCGCCCCGCCACAGTGGTTCCAGCGCGTCCCGCACGGCCGCGGCCAGCGCGTCCGGGTCCAGTCCGGCGTCGGCGTACCCGGCACGGCAGGTCGGGCAGAAGCAGAGCGCCATCAGGTACTGCCCGGCGTCCCCGAGCCCGACCCCGCCCGTCTTGTCGTGGGCGTGCAGGTGCTGGAGGCCGTACCAGCCGAGCGACTCCAGCTCGGTACCGCATGAGCCCGGCCGGGCCGCGGCCTCCGCCGCCAGGTCGACGAGGTACTCGCGGATCTCCGGCTGGGCGATGCACGGCGCCCACGGGTACCGGTCGCCGTACGCGTTGACCACGGAGGTCGACGGGTGCTCCGCGCCGAGCCGGGAGTTGTGGGCGAGGACCACCCACGTGTGCACCTCGAGGCCGGCGGCGGCCAGCGCCCCGGCGGCCTCCCCGAACGCGTCGCCGGGTGCCCACTGCCCCGCCGGGTACGGCCGCAGGGTCCGCCCCTCCCAGCGTTCACCCGGCGGGTACAGCACGGCCGCGTGCTCGGCGGTGACGACGCGGTGCCGGGGGTGGCGCGGGGTGAGCGCGCGGGTGGAGTGGTAGGCGGAGGCGAGCGTCACCTGCCGCACACCGAGCTCCGCGATGCGTTCCGCGGCGGCCGGATCCCCGTTGACGTCCCACGGGTAGACGAACGTAGACGCCTTCACTTGCCCTCCTGACACTCCTCCAGCAGCGCGTATCCGCGCTCGATCAACTGGCCCAGCCGTTTGACGTGTTCCTCCGCCGGCTCGTGCAGCGGCGGCCGTACCTCACCCACGTCCAGCCCCCGTAGCCGTACCCCGGCCTTCACCAGTGACACGGCATAGCCGCGTCCTTGGGCCCGGAGTTCGACGAAGGGGCGGTAGAAACCGTCCAGCAGCCGTTGCACGGTCGTGCCGTCGCCCGTGTCGAGCGCCCGGTGGAACGCCTGGGCGATCTCCGGGGCGAAGCAGAAGACGGCCGACGAGTACAGGGTGACGCCGACGCCCCGGTAGGCGGGCTGGGTCAGTTCGGCGGTCGGCAGTCCGTTGAAGTAGAGGAAGTCGCCCGGCGCCTCCCCGCGTACCGTGCTCACGATCCGCTGCATCAGGTCGAGGTCGCCCACTCCGTCCTTGAGACCGACGATGCCCTCGGTGCGGGCCAGTTCGACGACCGTGTCAGGAGTGAGGACGGCGTTGTCACGCTGGTAGACGATCACGGGGAGCGCGGTCGCGGCGGCCAGCCGGCGGTAGTGCCGCAGGAGTCCTTCCTGGGCGGCGACGACGAGGTAGGGCGGCAGGGCGAGCAGTCCGTCGGCGCCGGCCTCCGCGGCGAGCCGCGCGTAGCGCTCGGCGAGCGCGGTCCCGTAACCGGTGCCGGCGACGACGGGCACCCGTCCGGCGGTCTCCGTCACGGCAGCCCGGACGCACTCCTGGAACTCCTCGGGGGTGAGCGCGTGGAACTCCCCGGTGCCACAGCAGGCGAAGACGGCGGCGGCCCCGGCCTCGACGCCACGACGTACGTGCGCGCGCAGGACGTCGGGGTCGATCCGGCCGTCCGGGCCGTACGCGGTGACGGGGAAGAACAGCGGCCCGGTCGGGACACTGAGTCGAGCGGCGAGCGAGGCTGACGTCACGGGCTCTCCCAAGTCCATGTCGCTGATCAGTGTCTACATCTCTGAACGACGTCACGCTAGGGCGCCCCCACCTGGGCGGTCAAGCTCGTCAACCCCCGCCACACCAGCCAATTCACGCCCTTGGCCCACACCGGCGGCATCCTTGACGCACCGGACCCCCACTCCCTAGCGTTTCCACGAATGTGAATACTGGACGCCCATATGTACGAATGGCGAGGCAAGGAGACCCGAGGATGCCCGCTCCCCGCACCGTTCTGCTCACCGGCGCCGCCGGTGGTCTCGGCACCCTGATGCGGGAACTCCTCCCGGCCCACGGCTACCGGTTGCGCCTCCTCGACCTGCGCCCCGTCGAGGGCGAGCCGGACGCGATCACCGCCGACCTCGCCGACAAGGAGGCCCTGCGGGAGGCCGTACGGGGCGTCGACGCGATCATCCACCTCGCGGGCATCTCACTGGAAGCCCCCTTCGAGAAGATCCTCAGGGCCAATATCGAGGGCACCTACAACCTGTACGAGGCCGCCCGCCAGGAGGGCGTCCCGCGCATGGTCTTCGCCTCTTCCAACCACGCCGTGGGCTTCACGCCCCGCCCGAGGGGCGACACGCCGCTTGATCCGAGCGAGCTGATCCCGGTCGACACCCCGCGCCGCCCCGACACCTTCTACGGCCTGTCCAAGTCCTTCGGCGAAGACCTCGCCCAGTTCTACTGGGACAAGTACGGCCTGGAGACGGTGTCCGTGCGGATCGGCTCCTGCTTCCCCGAGCCGACCAGTGTGCGCATGCTCTCGATCTGGATGAGCCCGGCCGACGGCGCCCGGCTCTTCCACGCGGCCCTGACCGCCGAGCACGTCGGCCACACCGTGGTCTACGGCTCCTCCGCCAACACCCGTCTGTGGTGGGACCTGTCCACCGCCCGCGCGCTGGGCTACGAGCCGCAGGACGACTCCGAGCCGTACGCAGGCAAACTCATCGCCGAGCAGGGCGAACTCGACCCCGACAACGAGGCGCACGCCCGCCTGGGCGGCCACTTCGTGAGCGCGCCGCCGATCTGGCCGCACTGACGCGGCGGCCGAGGTCGCCCGTCGTACGGAAAACGAGGGCCGTGCGACGGACGAGAGCGGCGTGCGGGCACCGAACGGGCCCGCCCGCCGCCGTATGCGGGCACGCCCGCTGCCCGATCGCACCTTTGCCCCAGGTCCGCGGCGGGCAGCCGCCGTCGAAACGGGCAGGGACGGGCATCATCGGGCGCGTAACAAGCCTGGTCAGCGCCACGCACCCCCTGTAGAACTGGCACCGAGGTCCCGAACGGGCCCGAACGGGCAGTACGACGGCGAGGGAGAGCGGGTGTCGGCCATGAGCGCGGAGGAGAGGCAGCGCGAGATCGTCAGGGCCGCCCGCCGCACGGGCTCCGTGGACGTCGCCGGACTCGCCGCCGACCTGGGCGTGGCGAAGGAGACCGTACGGCGTGATCTGCGCGCCCTGGAGGAGCACGGGCTGGTACGGCGTACGCACGGCGGCGCGTATCCCGTGGAGAGCGCCGGGTTCGAGACGACGCTCGCCTTCCGCGCCACCAGCCACGTCCCCGAGAAGCGCCGGATCGCCGCCGCGGCGGCCGAGCTGCTCGGGGACGCGGAGACCGTCTTCGTCGACGAGGGCTTCACCCCGCAGCTCATCGCCGAGGCCCTGCCCCGCGACCGGCCGCTGACCGTGGTCACCGCCTCCCTCGCCACCGCGGGCGCGCTCGCCGAGGCCGGCAACACGACCGTGCTGCTGCTCGGCGGCCGGGTGCGGCCCGGCACCCTCGCGACCGTCGACCACTGGACGACGAAGATGCTCGCCGGCTTCGTCATCGACCTGGCGTACATCGGCGCCAACGGCATCACCCGCGACCATGGGCTCACCACCCCCGACCCGGCCGTCAGCGAGGTCAAGGCCCAGGCCATCCGCGCCTCCCGGCGCACCGTCTTCACCGGCGTCCACACCAAGTTCGGCGCGGTCAGCTTCTGCCGGTTCGCCGAGGTGAGCGACCTGGACGCGATCGTCACGAGCACCTCACTGTCCACGGCGGAAGCCCACCGGTACGCCCTGCTGGGCCCCCAGGTCATCCGCATCTGACTTCTCCCACCCGACCCACTCCCCCGGCACCTCCACGCCTCGAAGCACCCCTTGTCTCCCCATACGTCCAGGAGCGATCCATGCGAATCCCGAGCCGACGGAGGCCGCGCGCAGCACTCGCCGCGGTCGCCGCAGGGACGCTGCTCGCCCCGCTTCTCTCCGGCTGCTGGGCCGGAGCGGGCGGGGCGGGATCCGGCGGCGACGCCATCAACGTACTGATGGTCAACAACCCCCAGATGCAGGAGCTGCGAAAGCTCACAGCCGCGCACTTCACCGAGGAGACCGGCATCGAGGTGAACTTCACGGTCCTGCCGGAGAACGACGTCCGCGACAAGATCAGTCAGGACTTCGCCAACCAGGCCGGCCAGTACGACGTGGCGACCCTGAGCAACTACGAGATACCGATCTATGCCAGGAACGGCTGGCTGGAGGACATGGACCCGTACGTCGAGAAGGATCCCGCGTTCGACGCCGGGGACATCCTGAAACCGATGCGCCAGTCGCTGACCGGCGACGACGGCAGGCTCTACGGGCAGCCGTTCTACGGCGAGTCGTCCTTCCTGATGTACCGCAAGGACGTGTTCGCCGAGCAGGGGCTCACCATGCCGGACCGCCCCACCTGGCGGCAGGTCGCCGGGCTCGCGGCGGAGGCGGACGGCGCCGAGCCCGGCATGAGGGGCATCTGTCTGCGTGGCCTGCCCGGCTGGGGCGAGGTCATGGCCCCCCTGACCACGGTCGTGAACACCTTCGGCGGCACCTGGTTCGACAAGGACTGGAAGGCGCGCCTGGACTCCCCCGAGTTCGAGCGGGCGACCCGGTTCTACGTCGACCTCGTCCGCAGGCACGGCGAGTCCGGCGCCGCCCAGTCCGGCTTCGCCGAGTGCCTGAACAACATGACCCAGGGCAAGGTCGCCATGTGGTACGACGCCACCTCGGCCGCCGGTTCCCTGGAGGCCGACGACTCCCCCGTGAAGGGGAACATCGGCTACGCACCGGCGCCGGTCGAGCGGGCCGAGTCCTCCGGCTGGCTCTACACCTGGGCCTGGGGCATCCAGAAAGCCTCCCGCAACCCCGACAAGGCCTGGAAGTTCGTCTCCTGGGCGTCCAGCAAGGAGTACGAGGAGCTGGTCGGCGACCGGATCGGCTGGTCCAACGTACCCGCCGGCAAGCGGGAGTCGACCTACGCGAACCCCGACTACCGCGCGGAGGCCGCCGCCTTCCAGGAGATGACCCGCGAGGCCATCGAGGGCGCCCGGCCCGCCGACCCCGGGGTGCAGCCGCGGCCCGCGCCCGGCATCCAGTTCGTCGGCATCCCCGAGTTCACCGATCTCGGCACCAAGGTCTCCCTGGAGATCAGCGCGGCCATCGCCGGACGCCAGTCCGTGGAGTCGGCCCTGAGGAAGGCGCAGGCGCTCGCCGAGCAGATCTCCGAGGAGTACGAGGGACGATGACCACGACCACCACAGCGCCGAGGGCGGCGACACCCGTACGTACCCAGAGCCGGCCGAACGCCCGGCTGCGCGCCTGGGCGACCCGCGCCCCGCTCCTCCCCGCCCTCGTCTTCATGATCACCGTGACCCAGCTTCCCTTCGTGGCCACGCTGCTGATCTCCTTCTTCGACTGGAACTCCCTCTACCCCGACGCCCGGAGCTTCGCCGGCCTCGCCAACTACGGCGAGGTCCTCACCGACCCCGAGCTGCGCCGCTCGGTGTGGACGACGATCCTGCTGACGGTCGCCGTGGTCCTGGCCGGCCTGGTCCTGGGGCTGCTGCTGGCGCTGCTGCTCGACCGGAGGTTCCGCGGCCGGGGCCTCGTCCGCACCCTGCTCATCGCCCCGTTCCTGATGGTCCCGGTGGCGGCGGCCCTGCTGTGGAAGCACGTCCTCTACAACCCGGAGTACGGCCTGTTCAACGGCCTGCTGCACGCCGTGGGCGGTCCGCAGCCGGACTGGATCTCCAGGACGCCACTGCTCGCGGTGGAGGCCTCGCTGGTGTGGCAGTGGACGCCGTTCATGATGCTGATCCTGCTGGCGGGCCTGCAGTCCCGCGACCACCAGCAGATCGAGGCGGCCCGCGTCGACGGCGCGAGCGACTGGCAGGTCTTCCGCCATCTGACCCTGCCGCACCTGCGCCGCTACCTGGAACTGGGAGCCCTGCTGGGCTCCATCCACATCGTCCAGAACTTCGACGCCGTCTTCACGATCACCTCCGGCGGCCTGGGCACGGCGAACCTCCCGTACACCATCTACCAGACCTTCTACCAGGCCCATGAGAACGGCCTCGCCTCGGCGGCCGGCGTCCTGGTCGTCATCGGTTCGCTCATCATCGCGACGTTCGCGCTGCGCGTGGTCTCGTCGCTGTTCCGCGAGGAGGCGGGGCGGTCATGAACACGCTGCGACGCAGGGGCCCCGGTCTGCTGGCCTGGTTCGCCGGGGTCGTCTTCTTCCTGCCCATCGCCTGGATGGCGCTGACGTCCCTGCATGCGGAGTCCGACGCGGCGACCAACCCGCCGTCCTTCGCTGCCGCGCTGACCCTGGACGGCTACCGCGAGTTCTTCGGCGTGGACGGCGGGGCGAGCCCCTGGCCCGCCCTGATCAACTCCACGGTGGCGTCCCTGGCCTCGACCCTGCTCGTCCTGCTGCTGGCCCTCCCGGCGGCGTACGCCCTGTCGATCCGCCCCGTGCGCAAGTGGACGGACGTCCTGTTCTTCTTCCTCTCCACCAAGATGCTGCCGGTGGTGGCGGGCCTGCTCCCCATCTACCTTTTCGCGAAGAACGCGGGGCTCCTCGACAACATCTGGCTGCTGGTCCTCCTCCACACCTCCATGAACCTGCCGATCGCCGTGTGGATGATGCAGTCCTTCCTCGCGGAGGTGCCGGTCGCGGTGATCGAGGCGGCCCACCTGGACGGCGCCCGCCTGCCGACGGTGCTGGCCCGGGTGGTGGCGCCGATCGCCGCCCCGGGGATCGCCGCCACCGCACTGATCTGCTTCATCTTCAGCTGGAACGAGCTGCTCTTCGCGAGGGTGCTGACGGGTGTCGTGGCCGAGACCGCCCCCGTCTTCCTGACCGGCTTCATCACCAGCCAGGGCCTGTTCCTGGCGAAGGTGTGCGCCGCGTCCCTCGTCATCTCCCTGCCGGTGCTCGCCGCGGGGTTCGCCGCCCAGGACAAACTGGTCCAGGGCCTGTCCTTGGGAGCCGTCAAATGAAGGCCGCCGTCATCGAGTCCGTGGGCAAGGCCGTCGTCGCCGAGGTCCCGGACCCGGCACCGGGCCCCCGCGAGGTCGTCGTCCGGGTCGCCGCGTGCGGCCTGTGCGGCACCGACCTGCACATCCTCCAGGGCGAGTTCGCCCCCGAGCTGCCGATCGTGCCGGGCCACGAGTTCGCGGGCGAGGTCGTGGAAGTGGGCGCCCGGGTCACCGAGCTGGCGGCCGGCGACCGGGTGGCGGTGGACCCGTCCCTGTACTGCCACGAGTGCCGCTACTGCCGTACCGGCCACAACAACCTCTGTGAACGGTGGGCCGCGATCGGGGTCACGACGCCCGGCGGCGCCGCGGAGTACGCGGTGGCACCCGTGGCGAACTGCGTGAAGCTGCCGGACCATGTGCGCACCCAGGACGCGGCGCTGGTGGAGCCGCTGTCCTGCGCGGTACGCGGCTACGACGTGCTCAGGTCGCGTCTCGGCGCACATGTGCTGATCTACGGCTCGGGAACGATGGGCCTGATGATGCTGGAGCTGGCCAAGCGGACCGGCGCGGCCAGCGTGGACGTCGTGGACGTGAACCCGGCGCGGCTGGAGACGGCACGGCGACTGGGTGTCTCGGGGGCGGCCGCGAACCCCGACGAGCTGGAGCGGCCGCAGGGCTGGGACCTGGTGGTGGACGCCACCGGCAACGCGGCCGCGATCCAGGACGGCCTGGACCGGGTGGCGAAGGCGGGCACCTTCCTCCAGTTCGGGGTGGCCGACTACGCGACCCGGGTCACGATCGACCCGTACCGCGTCTACAACCAGGAGATCACCATCACCGGCTCGATGGCGGTCCTCCACAGCTTCGAACGCGCGGCGGAACTCTTCGCGAACGGGGTGCTCGACCCGGACGTCTTCATCAGCGACCGGGTGCCGCTGGACCGGTACCCCGAGGCTCTGGACCAGTTCGCGTCGGGGTTGGGCCGGAAGATCGTCGTGGTGCCGTAGCGGTGGGCGGGCACCTCACTGACCGATATTCACTGGGGCGCCCCTGCCTTCCGCCCCTACCATCCTGCACATGCCACGCCCGCAGGGATTCACCTACACCGAGCACTCCGACCGCACGGTGACGATCGACCATCACGGCCGCGCGGCCACCACGCTGCGCGGCCCACGTGCCGACCGTTTCCTCGCCGAGGTGACGGCGGGCGACCCGCAGCTGGTCATGGCCCGCTGGACCGGGAACTACCGACGGGGCAACGAACGCACCGCCCGGGAGCACCCCCGCAACCGACGCCGGCAACCCCGCTGACCCGAACGGCCGCCCGGCCCGCTGGGTAAGGGAACGGTAAAGCGGCCTGAATCGTTCACCCCGTATGACAGCTATGACCCCCGGCTCGAACATCCCGCTGCCCGCCCCCCGTGTCGCGGTGGACGTCTCCGCCCCCGTGCGGCTCGACGTATCGGGCCTGCTGCTCACCGCCGACGGCAAGGTGCGCTCGGACGACGACTTCATCTTCTACAACCAGCCGAGCGGCCCGGGCGTGACGTACCGCTCGGGCGGCGGTACGACCCCCGACTCGATCACGGTCGACACCACGGCCCTCCCCCCGGGCATCGAGAAGATCGTCATCACGGCCAGCCCGGACGCGGCCGGCCAGACCTTCCAGGGCATCGAACCCACCGCCACCCTCCGCAACGCCGCCGACGGCTCGGTGATCGCCATGTTCACCCCGCCGCAGCTCGGCACGGAGACGGCCCTGGTGATCGTGGAGATCTATCTGCGCAACGGCGCGTGGAAGGCCCGAGCCGTCGGCCAGGGGTACGCCAACGGCCTGGCCGGCATCGCGACGGACTTCGGCGTCACGGTGGAGGAGCCCGCCCAGGCCCCTGCCCAGCCCGTGACCCCGGCCCAGCCCTTGGCTCCGCCGGCCCCCACCCTGCACACTCCCGTGTCCCCTCCGGCACCGCCCGCCACGGCACCGGCCGCGCCCCCGGCGCCGCCCGCCCCGCCGGCTCCTCCCGCTCCGGGCACCGGGAAGATCAACCTGGACAAGGGCCGGGTCAGCCTGCAGAAGAACCAGACGGTGTCCCTGGTCAAGGGCGGCCGCCCGCTGCTGTCTCAGGTCAAGATGGGCCTCGGCTGGGAGCCGGCGTACCGGGGCAAGGACATCGACCTGGACGCGTCGGTGATCGCGTACGGTCCGCAGCGCAACCACATCGACAGCTGCTACTTCGGCAAGCTGACCATCGTGGGCGGCGCCATCCGCCACTCCGGCGACAACCTCACCGGTGAGGGCGGGGGCGACGACGAGGTCATCACCGTCGACCTCGGCCGGCTCCCCCAGGAGGTCACCGGCCTGGTCTTCACGGTCAACTCCTTCTCCGGCCAGAAGTTCACCGAGGTCGCCAAGGCCTACTGCCGCCTCCTGGACGCCGCCACCGGCGAGGAACTCGTCCGCTTCGACCTCACCAACGCCGAAGCCCAGACGGGTGTGATGATGGCCAAGCTGATCCGCCAGTTCTCCGGCGAGTGGGAGATGACGGCCATGGGTGACTTCGTGAAGTCCCGCACGGTCAGGGGCATGGTGAAGCCGGCGGCCCAGGCGCTCTGACCCACCGGCAACGGGGACGGGAACGAGGAGGGGCGGATCGGGACCAGCCGGATCCGCCCCTCCTTTCGTCACCTCGTCACCTCGTCACTGGATGACGCCGCTGTACGCGTTCAGCGCGGGCTGGCCACCGAGGTGGGCGTAGAGGACGGTCGAGTCCCGGCCGATCTCGCCGCGTTCGACGAGGTCGATCATCCCGGCCATCGACTTCCCCTCGTAGACGGGGTCGGTGATCATGCCCTCGGTGCGGGCGGCGAGCTGCATCGCGACGAGGGTGGTGTCGTCGGGGACGCCGTAGATCCCGGCGTGGTAGCGCTCGTCCAGTTCCACGTCCGCCTCGGCCAACTCGCGCTTGACGCCGATGAGTTGACCGGTGTTGTGGGCGATGCGCGCGATCTGGGCGCGGGTGGTGTCCGGCTTGGCGGAGGCGTCGATGCCGAGGACCCGGCGCGGCCGTCCGCCGGCCTCCTCCAGGGCGGCGAAGCCGGCGACCATACCGGCCTGGGTGGAGCCGGTGACCGAGCAGACGATGACCGTGTCGAAGAAGACGCCCAGGTCCCGCTCCTGCTCGGCGACCTCGTAGGCCCATGCGGCGAAGCCGAGGCCGCCGAGGGGGTGGTCGGAGGCGCCGGCCGGGATGGCGTAAGGCTTGCCGCCCGACTCCTCGACCTCCCTGAGGGCCAGCTCCCAGCTCTCCTTGAAGCCGATGCCGAACCCGGCCTGCACGAGCCGCACCTCGGCGCCGGCGAGCCGGCTGATCAGAATGTTGCCGACCTTGTCGTAGACGGCGTCGGGCCACTCCACCCAGCTCTCCTGCACAAGGACGCACTTGAGTCCGGCGCGGGCGGCGACGGCGGCGACCTGGCGGGTGTGGTTGGACTGCACTCCGCCGATGGAGACCAGGGTGTCGCAGCCCTGGGCGAGTGCGTCGGCGACGAGGTACTCCAGCTTGCGGGTCTTGTTGCCGCCGTAGGCGATGCCGGAGTTGCAGTCCTCCCGCTTGGCCCAGAGGGAGGCGCCGTCGAGGTGGGCGGTCAGGCGTTCCAGCCGGTGCACCGGCGAGGGCCCGAAGAGGAGCGGGTAGCGCTCGTAGGAAGCAAGGGACACGGGTCCTCCCGGGGTCAGTGGTCCACGCCGGTGGCGGGCTCTTCGGCTTCGACGGCGGCTTCGGCGGAGGGTCCGCCTTCGGATGCGGCGGCGGGAACGGCCTCGACTCCGGCGCCGGACGCCCCCTGGGCCTCGGCGGCGGGGCCGGCCCCGGCTTCGTCCGGTTCGTCGGCGAGAGCCGCCAGTCCGCGCCAGATCTCCGCGGTGACGGCGACCGCCCCGTCCGTGTCACCGGCCGCGCAGGCCTCGATCAACCGGTCGTGCAGCCCGGCCGAGCGGCAGTTGCCGCCCTCGCCGAAGCGGCGTCGCTCCAGCCGGCGGATGAGCGGGGTGTAGCGGGCGATGGTCGCGGCGGCCGCGCGGTTGCCGCTCACCCGGACGAGGACGTCGTGCAGTTCGTCGTCGGCGTCCAGCGCGGCGTCGACATCACCCCCGTGGACGGCGGTCGCGAACCGCGCGTTGGCCGACCGCATCGTCTCCACGTCGGCCGCGAACAGCCGGGGCACGGCGACCCGTGTGACCAGCTCGTGCATCGCGCCGACCACGGCGGCGGCGTCGCGCACATCGGCGGCCACGACGGGCGTCACCCGTGTATAGCTCTGCGGTTTGCTCTCCAGCAGCCCCTCGTCCACCAGCCGCGAGAAGGCCTCCCGCACCGGCGCGCGGGACAGCCCCAGCAGCTCCGCGAACTCGGCGTCCCGCACCACGGCGCCTGGTTCGATCTCCCCGGCCACGATGGCGTCCCGGATGGCGAGGTAGGCGCGGTCCCTCAGCAGGGTGCGGCTCACCGGTCGTATGGCCTCCATGGACTGAAATGTTAGATGTCAGTTCGGGCCGCGAACAAGAGCGTGGCTCGCACCTCGGCTGGTACGGGCCACACTCACTGCGTCGTCACACCTTCACCTCGTCGTCATCCGCTCCACGGCCAGTCGGCGTCCCGCGCCGCCTCCAGCAGCGGGACCATCCGGAACGCCGCGTCCGAGAGGCCGCCGAAGGTGTGGCGGTTCGCCATGCCGGAGGGGCCGTGGCCCGCCCGGTGGCCGGCGAGGTTCCAGGTGTAGACCGGCACGTCGGCCGGGACCTGGGCGGTCGGGTCTCCGTGGTGGCTGTAGGCGGCCTGCTCGTCGGTGACGATCAGCACCCGGTCGTGCTTGCGGTAGTGCGCGCGCACCGCCTCGGTGGTGTTGGTACCGCCGAGGTCGCCGAAACGCTCCAGGATCTTCAGCACCGACTCGCCCTTGCGGAACGACACCGGCCGGCTCGTGGTGCCGAACTCGACGAGATCCGCGTCCGCCGCCCGCAGCGCCAGCGCCGTGCCGAAGATCGCCGCCGCGTCCGCGTACGTGAGGGACGAACGGTCGGTCAGCCGCGAGTAGAACATCGAGCCCGAGCGGTCGACCAGGACCAGGGTCCGGCCGGGCAGTGCGGGCACATTGGTCAGCGAGTGACCGAGCGCCTGCTCCAGCGGGTACGCCCAGCGCAGCGACGGCGCGTGCCGGTACGCGGCGAGGTAGCGGAACGGGAACTGCCGGGACCGTGCGACCTCGGCCGGGTCACTGATCTTCGCCGCCACCCGGCCCGCGACCTCGTCGCAGACGCCCGCCTCGTCGAAGTTGCGCAGGTTCCGGACCAGGGCCATGGCACCCATGGACGGGATGACGGCCTCCCAGGCCGCCTTGTCCATCGGTCCCTGGAGCCAGCCGGCCAGCGCCTCCCAGGTGACGCCCGCGTCCGCGAGCCGCTGGGCTCCGCCCGCGCCGGTCACGACCTTGCGGCGCTTGGCGGGCCGCAGGGCCATCAGGTCCCGGTGGGCCGCGAGCACGGGCAGCGACTTGGGCACGACCGCGGTGTCCGGGTTGTGCCGCCGGTCAAGGGCGTACTGGAACAGGTCGCCCTGCCACGGCTTGTCCGGGGCCGGCGCCGCATGCACCAGGTTGAGGATGTCGCCGAAGCGGTAGCCCTTGGACGCGGTGTCGTACTTCAGCAGCGACCGAGGGTGGTAGAGGCGTCGTACAGCGTCGGCGACACCCCGCTTCACGGGCTTGGGAAGGGCGCGGCCGTACCGGGAGGTCCAGTACGCGAGCAGCTCGCCGGGCTCGTCCGGGCGCCGCAGCACCGAGTCGATGACCTGGCGGTTGGTCGGGCCGTGGGTGACGCCGGCGTCGAGCCGGGCCTTCACGTACTCGGCGGCGCCCACGAGGGAGGCCGTACGGAGGCTGCCCTCGCCGCGCAGCCAGCTGAGCAGGCCGGCCGTCCACTCCGGGTCGGTGACGGCGAGGCGGCGGACGAGCGCGGCGAACCGGTCGTCGCGGTCCTCGCCGGACTCGTAGAACGTCTTCTGGGCGACGAAGTTGGCGATCGAGAGCAGGAACAGCTCCGAGCGCTCGTCCCGCTCCTGGCCGCGACCGCCCTGGTGGGTGCGGAGCACGCGTCCCGTCGAGGTGACGCGCGAGGTGGGCCGCGCCCGGGTGCTCTTGCTGTTGAACCGCGCCATGGTGAATTCCCCCGAATTCCTCCGCACGTTGTGCGTACTTTTTTCGGAGGGAGGCGCGGCAGAAGGAGGGTGCCCGAGATCGAGGTCGGCGGCGGCCCTATAACAGGCGCGTCTGCCATTCCGCCACATCGACCGAGGGTCGATGACGGGATTCGAACCCGCAGGAGGAAATCCCTCACCAGTTCCCGAAGTATCCGCTGCCTGCGCACCGGGCACCCACCTTGTGCCGCGCCTCCCGAGATCAAGGTGGCGGCGGCGTGGATTCTTTTTGGAGAAGAAGGAGCCGCAGCCGGCGCACCGGGAGGTGCATGAAGTTTTAGGTGTCCAGAGATCGAATTCGGCGGAACCGACGTAGGTGCTCTGCCATCTGAGCTACACCGGCGTGTTGGTGCCGGCGACGGGACTCGAACCCGCGACCGCCCCATTATCAGTGGAAGTAGGTCCTGCCTTCGCACCTGGACGTGCATCACTCTAGGAGGACGGTCGCGGGAGGGGCGAGCGAATTAATTACCGCTTCTGCCGCTTCCAGGGGCCGGTGATGGCGAGCAGGATGCCCGGCTTCTGGATGTTGGCGTACAGGGTCTTTCCGTCGGGCGAGAAGGTGACGCCGGCGAACTCGCTGTACTCCGGCTCCTCCTCGGTGCCGATGTTCAGGTCGTTGCGGGCGATCGGATACGTGCGGCCGCTGTCGGTGGCGCCGAACAGGTGCTGGACGCCTTCGCCGTCCTCGGCGATGACGATGCCGCCGTAGGGGGAGACGGTGATGTTGTCGGGGCCGTCGAGGGCGCCGTCTGCGGACGGGTCCGGGTTGACGCCGAGCAGGACCTTCAGGGTGAGGGTGCGGCGCTTGGGGTCGTAGAACCAGACCTGGCCGTCGTGCGCGGTGCCGGGGCTCTCCGCGCGGGCGTAGGAGGAGACGATGTAGACGCCGCCGTCGCCCCACCACATGCCTTCGAGCTTGCGGGCGCGGGTGATCTCGTCGAACTGCTTGCGCACGGCGACGGTTCGCGCGTCCCGGTCGGGGACGTCGACCCAGTCGACGCCGTAGACGGTGCCGATCCGGGTGGCGCGGGAGAGGTCGTCGACGAAACGGCCGCCGGAGTCGTAGCACGTGGGGGCCTGGAGGACACCCGCGTCGTCGGCGAGGGCGCGGAACTTCCGAGGGCCGTGGGTGAAGCCCTTCGGCGGGGTCCAGCGGTAGAAGAGGCCGTTGGGGCCGGCGGCGTCCTCGGTGAGGTAGGCGTGGCCGCGCTTGGGGTCGATGACGACGGCCTCGTGGTCGTACCGGCCGAAGAACTTCAGCGGCTTGGGGTCGCGGTTGGCGCGCCGGTCGCAGGGGTCGACCTCGAAGACGTAGCCGTGGTCCTTGGTCATGCCGTTGACGCCGGCCCGGTCGGAGTTCTCCTCGCAGGTGAGCCAGGTGCCCCACGGGGTGCTGCCGCCCGCGCAGTTGGTGGAGGTGCCCGCGATGCCGACCCACTCGGCGACCCGGCCGTCGGGGCGGACCTCCACGACCGTGCAGCCGCCGGACGCGGCCGGGTCGTAGACGAGCCCCTCGGTGAGGGGCACCGGGTGCGGCCAGTTGGCGCGGGGGCCCTTCAGTTCGTGGTTGTTGACGAGGAGGGTGGTGCCCCGGGGGCCGGGGAACGCGGCGGTGCCGTCGTGCTTGCCCGGGGTGAACTCACCGGACTCCAGCCTGGTCCGCCCGCTGTAGGTGAGGATCGTGTAGGTGAAACCGGCCGGCAAGGCGAGGATCCCCTCGGGGTCGGGAACGAGGGGCCCGTAACCGACCCCGCCGTGCCGGTGCGCCCCCGTGCCGTCCGAGCCGTCGAGGTCGGCGCCGTCCGTGTCGTCCGCGGCGGTGCCCGACGCCGCGAGGGCGTTCGGCGCGGTGGCGAGGGCGCCCACGGTGCCGGCCAGCGCGACACCGGCGCCGGCGACCGCGGATCGACTGGCGAAGTCCCTGCGGGTGAGCGACATGCTGTCTCCTGCGTGCGGTGGGAGGACCGTGGAGGGTGGCGGACCCAGGCTTCGCGCCGCACTGTCCCGCCCCCGGCTGAACGGTGGTTGAACACCGCGCGAGGGCTCGGGGGACCGGGGTTGTCGGGCGGGTGCGGGTGAGTGGGGGTTGGTCGCGCGGTTCCCCGCGCCCCTGGCAGGAGCCTGCGGCCCTGCCGGCCATGGCAGGGCGCGACCCCGGCCACGGGAGGCGCCGGCAACGGCAGGGAGAAAGCGGGGCGCGGCCCCGTCCTTCAGGGCCACGGGGAACTCCGCGACAGGCCCCCACGCACCCGCACGGCGCCGACGCACCACAACGCCCGAGCACTCAGGCGCTCCACCACCCACGCCCTCGCTCGCAGGCACCGAAAGGGGCGCGGGGAACCGCGCGACCAACCCCGATCCACCCGCACCGCCCGACATCCCCCGGCCGGCCCCGAGCCATAAGGGGTCCTTTCACAATGCTCGCCCGGGTCGCGCGGTCCGGCACCGCACCTCGCCGCGTTGCCCAAAGGTCCTGGTAGCTCCGCTACGAGGACCTTCCGGCGCCTTGCGATGCCCGGCACCAGACCACGCGGCCTGAACGGACGCTCATAGGGAAAGGACCCCTAAGGCGCCCCGCCCCTCACTCCCCCTTCTGCGACCGCGCCTTGAACGCGGCCTTACGCGCCTCCTTGGCCACCCGCTTGTCCGGGTGGATCCTCCCCATCGCCTCCAGCACGTCCGCCGTGGCCGGATGCCCCACCCGCCACGCTGCGTCGAAGAACCCCCGGTGCTGCTGCGCGAGCCCCTCCACCAGTCCCCGCAGCTCAGCCGAGTTCCCCTCGGCCGCCAGCTGCGCGGCCACCGTGTCGATGGTCAGCCAGAACACCATCTCCTCGGACGGTGCCGGCACGTCCCCGGCCCCGCGCTCGGTGAGCCACACCCGGGCGAGCCCGCCCAGTTCGGCGTCGTCGAGCACCTCCCGCAGTGCGGGCTCGGCGGCGGCCCCCACCAGGGACAGCGCCTGCTGGCAGCGCAGCCGCCGCAACGGGGCCCCCTGGTCGGCGCCACGGGCGGCGGCAAGCAACTCCCGTGCGGCGGACAGCGGTTCGTGGCGCGCGAGCCACTGCTCGGTCTCGGCGAGGGCCGCCCCCGGCGGATACTCGGCCGTGCCGTCGAGCAGGGTGTCCGCGCCCTTGTCGGCGAGGTCCCCCACGGCGGGCGCCACGAGTCCCGCCTCCTGGAGTCGCGCCCGCATCCCGTACAGCCCGAGCGGGGTGAGTCGCACCATGCCGTACCGGGTGACGTCGGTCTCGTCGACGACCGGTGCGGCCCCGGCCCCCTCGGCGGACGCGGTCTCCTCGGCGTCCGTCATGAGCGCCTCGTCGACGGGCTGGTACTCCACCAGCCCGACCGGTTCCAGCACCCGGAACTGGTCGTCGAGCCGCATCATCGCGTCCGACACCTGCTCCAGTACGTCGTTGGTGGGCTCCCCCATGTCGTCGGGCACGATCATCGAGGCGGCGAGTGCGGGCAGCGGTACCGGCCCGTCGCCTGGGCCGTCCTCGCTGACGGTGAGGAGGTAGAGGTTGCCGAGCACCCCGTCGAGGAACTCCGCCTCGGCCTCGGGATCCCAGTCCAGCTCGGCGAAGTCGATCTCGCCGCCGGACTCCATGGCGTCGACGAGGCCGTCGAGTTCGGGCACGCTCGCGTCGGCCAGCGCGGCCGCCAGCGCGGCGAGCCAGACGCCGAGCACGTCCCGGGGCGCACCGGAGGTGAGGAGCGCGAGCGCGTCGCCGGCGGTGACCGTGCCCTGCCCCTCGTCGCCCGGGTCCACGATCTCGACGAGCCCGGTGTCCACGGCCACCCGCCACGCCTCGCTCGCCAGGGCCGCCGCGTCGTCGGCGGTGGCGTCCTCGCCGGTGAGCCCGAGCGCCTCGGCCGCGGCGGGCAGTTGTTCCTCGACGAGTTCACCCCCGGCGCCCACCCGCGTCTTCGGCCCTGCCCAGCGGGCGAGTCGCGCGGCGCGCGAGAGCAGCGGGGTGGCGAGCGCGTCCCGCGCCAGTTCCGCCTCGGAGCGGAGCCGCACCGGCGGCAGTGGCGAGCTGTCTGACATCGGCGGGGTTCTCCTCGGGGCGAACGACGGCGAGTGGTGTACGGAACAAGCATCGTCGGTGGCGCGGCGGGGCCGGTCCGCGCACCACCGTGGCAGCCGCTCAGCCTAGACGGATTTCCACCCATGCCGCCCGGTTCATGTACCTGCCAGGAGTCGGACGTGGCTGAAACCTTGACAAGTGCCCTGACCAGGCAGGAGATTGACGCGCGTAGAAACTCACGGGTAGCTACGGGGGCGACACCCCGGCCTCCCTTGGACGCCCTGTCGGGCGGCCCAGCGTTCTACGCGCGTCACACCGCCCCACCGGTAACTGGCCACCCCCCGTCCACCCTCGTCCCGGCGCCCATGTACGTCCCCGGAGGGATCCCCTTGCCGAGCAAGAGAACCGCGCGCATCGGCGCGCTGACCGTCGCCGCCATCTGCTCCACCGTGTCCGCCGTGGTCCTGACCACGCCCGCGGCGGCGGACACGATACGCATCCACGACATCCAGGGCACCACCCGCACCTCGCCGCTGGTCGGCCGGCAGGTCACCGGTGTCGAGGGCATCGTCACCGGTGTACGGGCCTTCGGTTCGTCGCGGGGCTTCTGGATGCAGGACACCCAGGCGGACGACAGCCCCGCCACGAGCGAGGGCGTCTTCGTCTTCACCGGCTCCACGCCGAAGGTTTCCGTGGGCGACGCGGTCACGGTGACGGGCACGGTCGGCGAGTTCGTGCCGGGCGGCACTTCGTCCGGAAACCAGTCGGTGACCCAGATCACCCGCCCCACCGTCACCGTCGTCTCCAGCGGCAACGCCGTTCCGGCCGCGACCGTCGTCGACGCCGCGTCCGTGCCGGACGCGTACACCCCGGCGGGCGACGCCGCCGCGAACGGCTCGGTCAACGGGCTCACCCTCGACCCCGCCGCCTATGCCCTGGACTACTACGAGTCCCTGGAGGGCATGAACGTCCAGGTCGCCGACGCCCGCGTGGTCACCGCGACCGACCGGTTCACCGAGCTGTGGGTCACGGTGAAGCCGCGGGAGAACGCCAACCGCCGCGGCGGCACGGTCTACGGCTCCTACACCTCGCAGAACACCGGCCGGCTCCAGATCCAGTCGCTCGGTGCGGTCGCCGACTTCCCGAAGGCGAACGTCGGCGACATGCTGACGGGCACCACCGAGGGCCCCCTGGACTACAGCCAGTTCGGCGGTTACACGCTGGTCGCGAGCAAGCTCGGCACCCTGAAGCAGGGCGGCCTGGAGCGCGAGACGACCCGTAAGCAGGCGCGCGGCGAGCTCGCGGTGGCGACGTACAACGTCGAGAACCTCGACCCCTCCGACACCACGTTCGCCGCCCACGCGGCCGCGATCGTGAACAACCTGAAGTCGCCCGACATCGTGGCCCTGGAGGAGATCCAGGACAACAGCGGCGCCACGAAGGACGGCACGGTCGCAGCCGACCAGACGGTGAAGAAGCTGATCGACGCCATCGCGGCGGCCGGCGGCCCGAGCTACGACTGGCGTTCCATCGACCCGGTCGACCTCGCGGACGGCGGCGAGCCCGGCGGCAACATCCGCCAGGTGTTCCTGTTCAACCCCCAGCGGGTCTCCTTCACCGACCGTGCGGGCGGCGACGCCACCACGGCCGTCGGTGTGACGAAGGCGTACGGCAGGGCCCGGTTGACGGTCTCCCCCGGTCGTATCGACCCGGCGAACGCCGCCTGGACCAACAGCCGCAAGCCGCTCGTCGGCGAGTTCTCCTTCCGCGGCGAGTCGGTGTTCGTCATCGCGAACCACTTCTCGTCCAAGGGCGGCGACCAGGCGCTGCACTCGCAGTTCCAGCCGCCGACGCGCAGCTCGGAGACGCAGCGCCACCTCCAGGCGACCGCCGTGAACACGTTCGTCAAGGACATCCTGGCGAAGCAGAAGAGCGCGAACGTCATCGCCCTCGGCGACATCAACGACTTCGAGTTCTCCGAGACCGCCAAGCTGCTGGAGGACGACGGCGTGCTGTGGTCGGCGGTCAAGTCACTGCCGAAGAGCGAGCGTTACTCCTACGTCTACCAGGGCAACGCGCAGGTCCTCGACCAGATCCTGGTGAGCCCGTCGATCCGGCGCTCCTGCGAGTTCACTTACGACAGCGTGCACATCAACGCGGAGTTCCACGACCAGATCAGCGACCACGACCCGTCGGTGCTGCGGTTCCGCCCGTAACGGCCGAGGATCCCGAGTGGTTTCAGGGCTGGCTGAACACCCCGTTCAGCCAGCCCTTCCACGCCGCCTCGTCGGCTGCGGCGTCGGCACCCGGCGCGAAGTCGTGGACGCTGACGCCGACGGGGTGGCCCCAGTGGTTGCGGCCGAAGAAGCGGATGAGGGCGTCCTCGGTGCGCAGTCCGATGAAGTAGGCGTTGCGGTGGTCGACGACGGCGTCCAGGGGCCGGCCCCCGGGTCCCTTCGCGCGGACGCGCGTGCCCTCGGCGGTGTCGTCCGCGAGGCCCAGCGCCCGGGCGACGGCGGTGAACGCGTCGGCGCCCGAGGACGCCTCGGGACCGTCGAAGGTGGCGAAGGCGGTGACCGGGCGGCCCTCGAAGCGGGTGAGGTACTGGCGCAGGGTGTGCAGATAGAAGTCGGTGTGCCGGCCTGCGGCGTCGTACTGGTTGTCCCAGTCGTCGACGAAGATGCCGCTGTGCACGTACCGCACCCAGGCGCGGCGGCCTTCGTCGCGCGGCTCGATCGTGTAGTCGAGCTGGTTGAGGGTCTGCTCGGAGATGCCCTCGACGTCCTCCACCCGGTTGGTGTAGCGGTGCGGCGGCTCCCAGGCGGTGACCTCGGACCCGAAGGGCCCCTTGCCGCCGACCCGCGGCTCGGGCGCCTCCATCGGCCACAGCCAGCCGCCGGTACCGCTGGTGACGGCCTCCCACACCTGCTCCGGCGTGGCGTCGACCTCGAACTCGCGGGCGATCTCGAATTCCTTGGACATGGTGGCTCCTGAGTCCTACTGGTGCGGTTCGGGGGCGGGGCTCCCGGGCCTGGGTTCGGCCGTGAGCCCGGCGGTGGGTTCGGCGGTGGGTTCGGCCGGAAGTCCGGTGGTGGGTTCAGCTGCTGCTTCGTCCGCCGTCCCCGTGGTGCGCGTGATCGTGGGGTGGACGGCGACGACGACGCGGTGTCCCCGGCCGCCCTCGGCGTCGGGGGCGTCGTACTTGCGGATGAGGGCGCTCACCCCGGCCGTCAGCTCCTGCACGAACGCGGCGCGGTCGGCGGCCGAGGCGAAGGTGACCTCGCCGTCGAGCGCGTAGGTCGCGAGCCGTTTGCGCGCCTTGGCCGCGCCCGTGATCAGCGCCCCGACGTCGCGGACGAGCCGGGCACCGAGCGCGAGCAGCCAGCGTGCCGAGAGCTGGTCCCGGAAGCGGTCCGGGTCCGGCTGCACGGCGGCGAGAGCGAGCGGCGAGATCACGTACGACGCGGCGGTCGCCCGCATCAGCCGCTCGGTGACATTGCCCTTGCGGCGCTCCCCCGCCAGCTCGACCAGACCGTGCCGCTCCAGCGCCTTGAGGTGGTAGTTCACCTTCTGCCGGGGCAGCCCGACCTTCCCGGCCAGCATCGTGGCGCTCGCCGGACCGGCCGCGAGCTCGGCCAGCAGCCGGGCCCGTACGGGGTCCAGCGAGGCGGCTGCGGCTTCCGGGTCCTCGATGACGGTGACGTCCCACATGGCTCCAACCCTGTCACCGAAAACTTTTCTTGTCCAGACGGTTCAACTTTTCGGTGCGCCTCGGGCTCGTCTTCCAACCGTCAGTCGGGTACGAGGCCGAGGGCGTACTCGTAACGGCTGACCGTGCTGCGCTTCAGCCCCGGCCAGGTCTGGACCCGACGCCAGAGTCCGGTGGGTGAGCCGACACCGTCACCGTCGGCGGCGAGCGCGTCGATGTGGGCCTGGGCGCTCTCCCACTCGGCGTAGTTCAGCACCCGGGTGCCGTCGGTACCGAGGTGGAAGTGGGCGGCGATACCGCCGGGGTGCGGGTTCGGCTCGGCGGCCAGCGCCTCCTCCACGGCGTCCACCCAGGCCCGTTGCCGGACCGGATCCGGCCCGTCGAACTCGACGTCGACGATGACGACGCACCCCGGCACCCGTAGGTCGCGATCGCCCCCGGTGAGGCTGCGGTAGTGGCGGTAACGCCCGAGCCGGACGCGCTCGATGTCCGGCACGGCGGTGTCGATCGCGTCGTTGCGTTCCTGTCGGCGGGTCCGCACGAAGGCGTCGTAGGCCTGCTCGTCCGCCCACTGCGAGTAGTGCAGCAGGGTGGAGCCGTCCTCGCCGGTGTAGAGGAAGTAGCCCAGCAGCCCTTCGGCGGGCCAGGGTCGCTCCAGCCAGGTGTCGGCCACGGCGTCGATGACCTGGCGTTGCCGTTGCGGCGTGCCGACGCGCCAGGTGCTGAAGAAGGGCGCTCCGACGCCGGGGCGGTCGAGGACGGGATGGGCAGCGGTACGACGGGTCATGGCGCTCTCCAGGGGTGCTCGCTGTACGGGCACCCCCACCCTTCAACCTCAAGCAAGATTCAGGTCAAGTCAGCGATTCGAGGCCCGAATTCGGGAGACCCGCCTGGTCATGGACGAGATGCGGTCCGACGCCGGGCAGGCGAACACGGGGGCGGGGACGGGGACGGGGACGGGGGACGGGAACGGGCCCGAGGTGGCGGGCAGCCCCATCCGGCTGCCGAGGAGTTCGTGGTGGGCGGTGATCCGGCGCACGGCCAAAGAAGTCCTGGACGACGAACTCGCCGACCGCGCGGCGGCGTTGACCTACTACGGGGTGCTGTCGCTGTTCCCCGGGCTGCTGCTCACCGTCTCACTGCTCGGGGTCGCCGGGCGGCGCACGATCGACGAACTCCTCCACAACATCGGCGACTTGGCGCCGGGACCGGCACGGGACGTCCTGCGGGACGCCGTCGTCCAGCTGAGTGACAGCGGTGGCGGCACCGGCGGGGTACTGGCCGTCGTCGGCCTGCTGACGGCGGTGTGGTCGGCGTCCGGATACGTGGCCGCGTTCATCCGCGCCTCCAACGCGGTGTACGACCTGCCGGAGGGCCGCCCCGTGTGGAAGCTGACGCCCCTGCGTATCGCACTGACCCTGGTGCTGATGCTGATGATCGCCGCGAGCGCGCTGATCGTGGTCTTCACGGGGCCGCTGGCCGAGCGGGCGGGCACGATGGTGGGGCTCGGTGACGCGGCCATCGCGTTGTGGGGCATAGCCAAGTGGCCGGTGCTGCTGGTGCTGGTGACCCTGATGATCGCGCTGCTGTACTGGGCCGCGCCCAACGTCCGCGGCCGGGGTCTGCGCTGGGTCAGCCCCGGCGGTGTCGTCGCCACCCTGATCTGGCTCGCCGCGTCCGCCGGGTTCGCCGTCTACGCGGCCAACTTCGGGTCGTACAACAAGACCTATGGCACGCTGGCCGGCGCCGTGGTCTTCCTGGTCTGGCTCTGGCTCACCAACATCGCGATCCTCCTCGGCCTGGAGTTCGACGCCGAGCTCTCCCGCGAGCGCGCCATCGTCGAGGGGCGGCCGCCCTCGGAGGAGCCGTACGTCGAGCCCCGCGACACCCGCGCCTGGCCGCCACGTCTACGGGCCCTGCGGGAGGCGAGGGCCCGTACGACGACCACTTCGGAGGACGTCGAGCCGATCAACTGACGGGCGACCCGATCGGCCCCTGGTCGGGGGGCGCGCACCCCGACCAGGGATCGAGCCCCGATCAGCGCTGGGGCCCTCGGCCCGCGAGTGCACACGAAAGGGCACCCGAAGGCGCCCTCCCCCGACCACCGCGTGTCCCGGTCCGCGCCGGACGTACCACCAGTGGCTAGTGGTAGTAGTGGCGCCACACGAAGACGCCGGTGGCCACCACGGCCACCCCCGCCCCTCCCACGATCACCGCTTCCCGTGGCACCCGCTGCCGCACGGAGGCCACGCGCTCACGGGCACGCGCCTTCACATCGGCCTTCGCCGCTAGTTCCTCGACCGTGTCGCCGAGCCTGGCGCGGGTCACCTCGATCTGTCGGCGCAGCTCGTCGGGCCCCTTGGCCCCGACGGCCTCCTTGTCCCCCGCCCACTCCTTCGCACCGCCGGACGCACCCATGGCCATCATCATCGCCGTGCCCTTCCCTTGATCTCGTCGACATCCGCCTTGACGCTGTGGAGCGCCTGCTCCGGCTTGGGCGGGGTGGCCCGCCTGAGCTGGGCGCGTCCGACGGCGGCCAGTACGGCCGCGATCACGAACAGCACACCCATCACGATGAGCGCCGCGGCCCACACGTCCACGACCAGGGAGAGCGCCGCGACCGCGGCGCCGGCCATCGTCATGAACCCGACGTAGGCGACGGCTCCGGCCGCACCCAGCAGCCCGCCGCCGCGCCCCGCGCGCCGCCCCTTCTCGGCCAGCTCCTCCTTGGCGAGGGCCATCTCCTGGCGCACGAGCAGGGAGAGCTGTTCGGTGGCCTGTCCCACCAGCTCGCCCACGGAGTGGTGATCCTGTCCGCGCGCCCCGGAACGCGCGGCTCGGTCCGGCCTGGTTTCGAGGGTCCCGGTCACAGTTCCGCCTCCTCACATATCGGGAGGTCCCGAGTACCCGGACCGACCCGCGCTAGTGCTGTGACCGGAAAGGTTTGCCGGACAGCTCGCGGCGTCCGGTGCCGGCCGCCCCCGGCGGGCCCCCCATTGCCGTCGAGGTCGGCTGCGTAAGCGCTGTCCCGTGACCGGAAAGGTTCACCGGCTCGCGAGGCGCGGCACGGGACCTTGCCGCGTTGTCGCGTTGCCGCATCGCCCGCGTACACCTGGTACGCGGGCGCTACTCCGCCTTGCGATACTCCCCCACTGCCTGAACGGCTGGGAGGTGCACCCGCGTCAGGCGGGGAGGTGCGCGGTCGCGGTACGCCACGTCGCCGCCTGAGCATCCGGCGCGGTCAGACGGTTCCCGGCCACGCGCCCCCAGGCGGGCGAGCTGGGTCTGGAACCAGTCGAGGCGGGCCTGGAGGAGGGCCGCTTCGGCGATCAGTACGGGGACGCCGGGATCCCCGGCCTGTCGCCGCTCGGCCGGGGCTTCCCGGTACCGGTCCCCGCGGTCGCCGTCACCTTCGGCCCCTCCCCCGCGAGCCGGGCGAAGGACTCGGGCGACACCGTCGGCTTACCTCTCTCATCTTCGTAGCAAATCTCCCACCCACCTCGTAGAAGAATTAAGTGGAGCTTCACAATGTGCGCGCCGAGACTACCCCCATGACCACCGTGACGCACCGCCCCGCCCCCTTCGGCCGCGCTCTCTGCGCGATGATCACCCCGTTCACCGCGAGCGGAGCGCTCGACCTCGACGGGGCGCAGCGGCTCGCCGACCGGCTGGTGGCGGAGGGCTGCGAGGGGCTGGTCCTGTCCGGTACGACGGGTGAGGCACCGACGACGACGGACACGGAGAAGACAGAGCTGATCCGCGCGGTCCGGGCGGCGGTCGGGGGCCGGGCCACGATCGTGGCCGGTGTGGGCACGTACGACACCCTGCACACCGTGGAGCTGGCCCTGGCCGCCGAGAAGGCGGGCGCGGACGGCCTGTTGGCGGTCACCCCGTACTACAGCAGGCCCCCACAGGACGCCGTCGAGGCCCACTTCCGTGAACTCGCCGACCGCTGCGGCCTCCCGCTCGCCCTGTACGACATCCCCGGCCGCACCGGCACCCGTATCGAACCGGCGACCATGATCCGGCTCGCGGCGCACCCCCGGATCGTGGCCGTGAAGGACTGCGCGTACGACCTTCTCGGCACCCAGAAGGTGCTGGCGGAGACCGAGTTGGCCTACTACACGGGCTGTGACGAGTACGTCCTGGCGCTGTACGCGCTCGGCGGCGCCGGTTACATCGGCACGGTCGCCAACGCGGTGCCCCGTCATTTCCGGTCGATCGTCGACGCGTTCGACGCGGGCGACACCGCCCGGGCGGCGCGGTTGCAGCGGGCGGCGATCCCCCTCACGGAGGCGATGATGGCCTCGGGCCTGCCCGGCACCGTGACGGCGAAGGCACTGCTCGGGCGGCTCGGCCTGCCCGCGGGTCCGGTCCGGGCACCGCTGCGGCCCGCCGGCCGACAGGTGGCCGACGGGCTGCTGGGGGCGTACGAAGAACTGGTCGCTCTCTGAGGCGCGCGCCCCGGCGTCAGCGGGTGGCGAAGACCGGGTTCCAGCGCCCGGCGGCACCGTCGTTGCCCTTGCGGGCGCCGCTGAGAGGGAGCGTTTTGTCGCTGCCGATGGTGACGAGCACCAGGGCGTTGTGGAACTCGTTGTCCCCGGGCGTGATGTCCCAGGCGATGAGCCGCTTGTTGTCGACCCAGGCGAGCAGTTGCTGGCCGCGCACCTTGTGGAGGTGCTCGCCGGTGCGGGGGTCGAGGATCCACGAGGCGGTGGTCTTGGCGCCGCCCGCGAAGTCACCTGCCCCGAGCTTGCCGTCCGGGGAGAGCCGCGCCTCCACGGACCAGTGCAGGTACCTCTCGTCCGGCGGCGCGGGCACCTTGTTGCCCTTGAGATCGTAGTACTGCTGGTGCGGTTCCATGGTCAGCCCGGTGTAGACCGACTTGGCGTCCCCGCTGAAGGCGAAGTCCTGACGGGAGTTGACGAGCCCGTCCTGGTTGTCGGTCACGACCTCGCTCCAGTCGGCCTTCCCCGAGTCGACGTTGACGATGTAGAACCCGGTCCGATGGGACGTCGAATAATCCGTTTCGTAGTCGTTCTTCTTGCCGTCGCCGTCGGAGTCGTAGTCGACCCTGGTCAGCAGGTCCGGGTTCTTGCTGTAGGTGGTGGCGACGAGCTTGCTGCCGTCGGACGAGAACTCGATGCCCGCGACGCCGCGTTCGACCGGGATCCAGCGGTCCACCTCACCGGTGAGCAGGTCGAGCAGCCCGATCCGCTTGACCGGCAGGTCCCGCTCCAGGACGGCCGCGGTCCGCATACCCGGGGCGACCGAGATCATGGACCAGCGGTCGTCCTCCACGTACTTCCCGGTCCTCTGGTCGAGGATCCGGTACGTGCGCTGCCTGACCGCGGTGTCCTTCGACGTCTTGACGGTGGAGTATGTGTAGTACGCGGCCAGCGCCACGTCCCCGGCGGCGATCATGTCGCGCGGCGGCGACTGATCGGGATGGGCGATGATGTCGCTCTTGTTCATCTCGCTGGCGAGGCGCACCTGGTCCTTGCCGGACTGCAGCAGCGGCACGGCGACCGCGACGGCGACCACGGCGGCGGTCGCCGCGGCGACGGTGGCGAGCCTGCGGGTCCGGCGCCGGCGTCGCACATTCAGCACACGGTCGGCGAAGCCCGGCTCCAGGGGCGGTTGTTCGGCGGCCTGCTCCCGCAGGCATTCACGCACCAGTTCGTCGACGTTCACGGACGCACCTCCACGGGCGAGAAGTCACGGGAAGGCTGCTGCACGGCCTCGGTCGGACCGAGAGCGGCCAGTTCGGGCGCGAGTTCCCGCAGTCGGGCGAGGGAACGGTGGGTGGTGGACCGGACGGTTCCGACGGAACAGCCGAGGATGCGGGCCACGTCGGCCTCGGGCAGGTCCTCGAAGTAGCGCAGCACGAGCATGGTCCGCTGCCGTGCGGTCAGCCGGGCCAGCGCGCCGCGCATCACCAGGCGCAGTTCCACACCGGCCGCCCCGTCGGCGGCGCCGCTCTCGGGCAGCTCGGCGACGGTGACCTCCCTGCGCCGCCATTTCAGCCGCCAGCGGCTGATCTGCTGCCGGTAGAGGATCTGCCGTACGTACGCCTCGGGTTCGTCGATCCGCTGCCAACGTCCGGCCGCCTTGATGAGCGCGTTCTGCAGCAGGTCCTCGGCGGCGTGCCGGTCACCACCGCTGAGCAGGACGGCGGTCTTCAGCAGCGCCGACGACCGCCCGGCCACGAACTCCCGGAAACTCTCCTGACCAGCGGCATCCATCGTCACCTTCTCTTCCCCGGCGGGCCCTGTGTCCCGCCCCTGTGCTCTGTGTGACGCGCGGATCGGCCCGCCGCTATGCCGACGTGCCGAAAAAAGTTCCCGGACACGGGCCGGGGCCCGCACCGCGCGCGAACGCGGTGCGGGCCCCGGACTCCTGGGTGGGGCGGGCTCAGCCCCAGCGGTACCCGTCGCCGAACAGCAGGGTGTGCTCCAGCACGTCCTCCATCGGGTCGTCGACCTGCCCGACATTGACGAGCCCGATACGCGGCCCGTTGTGCGAGGCCGTGTTGGTCTCGTCGGCGTGCGCGGCGCCGGCCGGCAGCCAGCACACCACGGCCGCGCCCACCACCCCGGTCACCATTCGAGTCACGGTCCTCGCCCGGTCGATCCTCATCGTGTCCGGCCCCTCATCTCGTCGGTTCGGCCTCCGATAGGACTGTGCGTCCCACCAGTTCATCTGCCGAACCCACCCGGAGGTCACGCCGACCAACCCGTACGGGGTCCACCGAGGGTCAGTTGTGGCTGTGCAGGATCTCGTTCAGCCCACCCCAGACGGCGTTGTTCGGGCGGGCCTCGACCGTGCCCGTGACCGAGTTGCGGCGGAAGAGGATGTTGGAGGCGCCGGAGAGTTCGCGGGCCTTGACGACCTGGCCGTCGGGCATCGTGACGCGGGTGCCCGCGGTGACGTACAGGCCGGCCTCGACCACGCACTCGTCGCCGAGGGCGATGCCGACGCCCGCCTCGGCGCCGACCAGGCAGCGCTCGCCGATGGAGATGATGACGTTGCCGCCGCCGGACAGGGTGCCCATCGTGGAGGCGCCGCCGCCGATGTCCGAGCCGTCGCCGACGACGACACCGGCGGAGATACGGCCCTCGACCATCGACGTGCCGAGGGTGCCGGCGTTGAAGTTGACGAAGCCCTCGTGCATGACGGTGGTGCCCTCGGCGAGGTGCGCGCCCAGCCGGACCCGGTCGGCGTCGGCGATACGGACGCCCTTGGGGGCCACGTAGTCGGTCATCCGCGGGAACTTGTCGACGGACGTGACCTGGAGGTGCAGGCCCTCGGCGCGCGCGTTGAGCCGCACCTTCTCCAGGTCGTCGACGGCGACCGGCCCGAGCGAGGTCCAGGCGACGTTGGCCAGGAGGCCGAAGATGCCGTCCAGGCTCTGGCCGTGCGGCTTCACCAGGCGGTGGGAGAGCAGGTGGAGGCGGAGGTAGGCGTCGTGCGTGTCGACCGGCTTCTCGTCGAGCGAGGAGATGACCGTGCGGACCGCGACGACCTCCACGCCCCGACGGGTGTCCTGACCGATCGCCGCCGTCGCGCCGCCGCCCAGCAGCTGGGCCGCCCGGTCGGCGTCGAGCCGCTCGGTGCCGGACGGGCCCGGCTCGGCGGCGAGCTCGGGCGCGGGGTACCAGGTGTCGAGAACAGTGCCGTCGGCGGCGATCGTGGCGAGGCCGGCGGCCACGGCGCCGGTGGTGCGAGGAACAGTCGTGTCGGTCATGAGGGAAACCTAACCGTCCGGGGCCGACCCAGGCCAACCCACGGCCGGGCCGTCTCAGGAGCCGGGCACCTCTGTCCGACGAGGTCCCGGCCCCTCACCCGCGGCTCTCGGACAGGTATCCCCGAGGAAGTCCGGCCACACCCCGGAAGACACCGGCCGCGCCCCTGCGGGGAAGTCGGCTCGGGACACCCTCGCCGCCCAGGGGCCCGCCCGCCAGAGAACGCGCATTCACCCAGGAAGCGGGTCGCCCGCCCCCCGAGCCCCACAGCCGCGCCCTCCTCCCCACCGCCGTGGCGACGGCCCCGCTGCCGTCGACAACCTCGCCGTCCTTGCCGTCCTCGCCCCTCCCCAGTACCGACGGCCCCGCCCCCGCGCACGTCGGCGCTCCTCAACCCCGGAGCACCGCCCCCCTCAGCGGCGGATCACCCGCGCCAGCACCTCCCGCGCGTACTCCTCGTCGTACGGCGCCCCCGTCAGCAGCACCTGGAGGCAGATCCCGTCGATCAGGGCGACCAGCGCCCGCGCGGTCACCGGGTCGGTGCGCAGGGCGAGGCAGTCGGCGAAGCCCTCGGCCCACTCGGCGGCGACCGGGCGCAGACCCGGGCGGCGCAGGGCGGCCAGGTAGAGCTCGTACTCGACCTCCAGGCCCGTACGGTCGCCGGCGAACCATTCGCTGCCGAGCGCGGCGAGTTCGGCGGCCAGGTCGGTCTCCGGGTCCTGCAGCGCGCCACGGGCCAGGACCGTGCGCGCGAACCCCTCGTTGGCCTGCCGCAGTGCCGCCACCATGAGGTCGTCGAGGGTCTTGAAGTGGTACGTCGTCGAGCCGAGCGGTACGTCCGCCTCGGCGGCCACGCTCCGGTGGCTCAGCCCGGCGATGCCCTTGTCCCCGACGACGCGGATCGCCGCGTCGATGATCCGCTGCCGCCGCTCGGGGTCGTAACGCCGGGCCATCAGTGGGCGCCTCCCAGGTTGAGCACGACGACTCCCGCGATGATCAGCACGATTCCGGCCGCCTTCGCGGTGCCCAGCCCCTCCCCGAAGAGCGCCAGGCCGAGCGCGGCGACGCTCGCGGTACCGACGCCGGACCAGATCGCGTAAGCCGTGCCGATCGACATCGACTTGAGCGCCTGAGCGAGAAGGGCGAAAGAGACCAGGTAGCCGATCCCCGTGATCAGCGAGGGGCCCACCTTGCTGAAGCCTTCGCTGTACTTCATGGCGGTGGTGGCGACGACCTCGGCGGCGATGGCGAAGCCGAGCAGCAGATATCCCATGTGTACTAGCGTACACATGATACGTACGGGCGTACACATCGATGGACGGACAGAGACCCGGCGCCTCGTGCGGGTGCCCCCGTCCGTCCCCGAACGGGGGCACCCGCACGGAAATGTCACCCCAAGGGCCCCCCGTTTCGGGGCCGTTCCGTTATGGAAGCGCTCTCCGAAAGGGCTCCCCGCACACCACTTGGTCCACTACTGTTTCAACGGTCAATCTCCCGATTGTGTGACGACCGCAAGGGTTTGCACACACCGGTGACACGTACCACCTCCCCTGACCCGCATGACGAATTCGCGTCCGCCTGTGCGACGCCGAGGGAACCGCGCATGCCGCCAACGAAGCCCGGACCTGATCCGGACCAGAACACCCCCAACCTTCCGGTGCTGAGATCCGCGAAGGTGTGGGAAACCGGTGTCGCCCCCGACGACACCCGAATACCGGGCACCCGCCGTCTCTGGCTGGCCGGGGCGCTCGCCCTGGCCGTCGTGTCGTCGTGTGTGACCGCGATCGTCCTTCAGGACTCCGGCTCTGACGACACGTCACGGACGCGTACGGACCGGACCACCCTGGCCGACGACCCGGTCGCCCCCCTCTCCCTTCCCCCGGCGCCGCCGACCAAGGCCCCCGACGGGAAGAGCGGACTGTCCGAGCCGCAGAGCACCAAGGACGGCGCGAAGGGGGCCAAGGGCGACAAGGACGCGTCGGACTCCGACGACTCGGAGGACTCCGAGAAGCAGCAGGGCGGGGCGAAGCCGACCACCGCGCCGTCGAAGTCGACGTCGCCCGGCAAGAAGCCGCCGTCCGGCACCAGCCTGCAGTCCGTACGGTCCGTCAACTACCCGGACCGGTACTGGCACCTGAGCAATGGCTACGTCCGGCTCGACCAGGTGGGTCCGTCCAGCGGCAGCGAGACCCGGGAGGACTCCTCCTTCAAGGTCGTCGCCGGCCTGGCCAACTCCTCCTGCTACTCCTTCCGGATGTCGGACGGTCGCTACGTCCGCCACCAGAACTTCGTGCTCCGCGCGTCGGGCAACGACGGCTCCGGCCTCTTCAAGCAGGACGCCACCTTCTGCCCGCGCTCCGCGTACTCGGACACGATCATGCTGGAGTCGGTCAACTACCCGGGCTACTTCGTGCGCCACCGGAACTTCCAGCTCCGTATCGAGCGCTACGAGCACAGCGGCCAGTACTTCGCCGACGCCACGTTCGCCATGGAGAAGGGCCTGTCCTGACCGGCCGTCCCTCCGACATGGGTGTGGCCCCCGGCGAATCGCCGGGGGCCACACCCATGTGCCGTCCGTATCAGACGTTGAACCCGAGCGCCCGAAGCTGCTCACGGCCGTCGTCCGTGATCTTGTCCGGGCCCCACGGCGGCATCCACACCCAGTTGATGCGCAGCTCGTTGACGAGGCCGTCCGTGGCGGACTTGGCCTGGTCCTCGATGACATCCGTCAGCGGGCAGGCCGCCGAGGTCAGGGTCATGTCGATCGTCGCGATGTTCGCGTCGTCGATGTGGATGCCGTAGATCAGACCCAGGTTGACGACGTCGATGCCCAGCTCGGGGTCGACGACGTCGTACAGGGCCTCGCGGATCTCCTCCTCGGAGGCCGGCTTCATCTCCACGGTGTCACTCATGCCGTCTTCCTTTCGGCGTCGGCGCCCAGCGCCTGGGCCGTCGCGTCCTTCCACGCCATCCAGCTGAGGAGGGCGCACTTGACCCGGGCCGGGTACTTGGAGACCCCGGCGAACGCGACCGCGTCCTCCAGGACCTCCTCCATCGCGTCGTCGGGCTCGATCTTCCCCTTGGACTGCATCAGCTCCAGGAAGGTCTCCTGGATCCGCTGCGCGTCCTTCAGCTCCTTGCCGACGAGCAACTCGTTCAGCACGGAGGCGCTGGCCTGGCTGATCGAGCAGCCCTGGCCCTCGTACGAGACGTCCTCGATGGTCGTACCGTCGTACTTCACGCGCAGGGTGATCTCGTCGCCGCACGTGGGGTTCACGTGGTGCACCTCGGCGTCGCCATCCCGCAAGCCCCGCCCGTGCGGGTTCTTGTAGTGGTCCAGGATGACTTCCTGGTACATCGAGTCCAGCTTCATACGATCGCTCGTCCCATCAGCCGAAGAAGTTCCGTACGTGCTCCAGGCCGTCGACCAGCGCGTCGATCTCCGCCGGCGTGGAGTACAGATAGAACGACGCTCGCGTGGTCGCGGGAATTCCGTACCGCAGGCAGACGGGGCGGGCGCAGTGGTGGCCGACCCGGACCGCGATGCCCTGCTCGTCGAGGACCTGGCCCACGTCGTGCGGGTGGATGTCGCCGAGCGTGAAGGAGATCGCCGCACCCCGGTCCTCGGCCGTGGTGGGGCCGATGATCCTGAGGTCCGGGACCTCCGCGAGCCGCTTCACCGCGTACTCGGTGAGCGCGTGCTCGTGGGCGAGGATCTTGTCCATGCCGATCGAGGTGAGGTAGTCGATCGCCGCGCCCAGACCGACCGCCTGCGCGATCGGCGGGGTGCCCGCCTCGAACTTGTGCGGGGCGGGGGCGTACGTCGACGAGTGCATCGACACCGTCTCGATCATCTCGCCGCCGCCGAGGAACGGGGGCAGGTCCTCCAGGAGCTCCTGGCGGCCCCAGAGGACGCCGATGCCGGTCGGACCGCACATCTTGTGGCCGGTGAAGGCCACGAAGTCGGCCTGGAGGGCCTGGACGTCGAGCGGCATGTGCGGCGCGGCCTGCGAGGCGTCGACACAGACCAGGGCGCCGACCTCCTGCGCCCGGCGCACTATCGCCTCGACCGGGTTGACCGTGCCCAGGATGTTGGACACCAGCACGAAGGAGACGATCTTCGTCTTCTCCGTGATGATCTCGTCGATGTTCGACAGGTCGAGCCGGCCGTCGTCGGTGAGGCCGAACCACCTCAGCTTCGCGCCCGTGCGCTGTGCGAGCAGCTGCCAGGGCACGATGTTGGAGTGGTGCTCCATCTCCGTGATGACGATCTCGGTCTCGGAGTCCACCCGGTAGGGCTCGTCGGCCCAGCCGAGCATGTTCGCCACGAGGTTCAGCGACTCGGAGGCGTTCTTGGTGAAGATCACCTCGTCGCGGCTGGGCGCGTTGATGAACGCGGCGACCTTGTCGCGCGCGCCCTCGTACAGCGCCGTGGCCTCCTCGGCGAGCACATGCACACCGCGGTGGACGTTGGCGTTGTAGCGCTCGTAGTACTCGCTCAGGGCGTCCAGCACCTGACGCGGCTTCTGCGAGGTCGCCGCGTTGTCCAGGTACACGAGCTTCCGCTCGTCGTGGACCTGACGGTCCAGGATGGGGAAGTCCTTGCGGAGCGCCTCTGTGTCGAGGAGGCCCGGCAGCTGTGTCACGCGGATGCGCCACCCTTCGTGTATGCCTCGTAGCCCTCGTTCTCCAGCTTGTCGGCGAGCTCGGGGCCACCGGACTCGACGATCCTGCCGCCCGCGAAGACGTGGACGTGGTCGGGCTTGATGTAGCGCAGGATGCGCGTGTAGTGCGTGATCAGCAGGGTGCCGACCTCACCGGTCTCACGGACGCGGTTGACGCCCTCGGAGACCACCCGGAGCGCGTCGACGTCCAGACCGGAGTCCGTCTCGTCGAGGATCGCGACCTTCGGCTTGAGCAGTTCGAGCTGGAGGATCTCGTGGCGCTTCTTCTCACCGCCGGAGAAGCCCTCGTTGACGTTGCGCTCGGCGAAGGAGGGGTCCATGTTGAGGCGCTGCATGGCCTCCTTGACCTCCTTCACCCAGGTGCGCAGCTTGGGGGCCTCGCCGCGGATGGCGGTGGCGGAGGTGCGCAGGAAGTTGGAGACCGAGACGCCGGGGACCTCGACCGGGTACTGCATCGCCAGGAACAGGCCCGCGCGGGCGCGCTCGTCGACGGACATCTCCAGGACGTCCTCGCCGTCGAGCAGCACGGTGCCGCCGGTGATCGTGTACTTCGGGTGACCCGCGAGCGAGTAGGCGAGGGTCGACTTGCCGGAGCCGTTGGGGCCCATGATGGCGTGCGTCTCGCCCTGCTTCACGGTGAGGTCGACGCCCTTGAGGATCTCCTTCGTGGCGTTGTCGGCCTCGACGGTGACGTGCAGGTCTCGGATTTCAAGCGTTGCCATGGGTGCCTCAGGACTCCTGGGTGAGGGAGACGAGCACGTCGTCCCCTTCGATCTTTACGGGGTATACGGGGACGGGGCGCGTCGCGGGAAGGCCGGACGGCTTGCCGGTGCGGAGGTCGAACGCGGAGCCGTGCAGCCAGCACTCGATCTGACAGTCCTCCACCTCGCCCTCGGAGAGCGAGACGTTCGCGTGGGAGCAGATGTCGTGGATGGCGAACACCTCTCCCTCGGTCCGCACGACCGAGACCGGCGTGCCGTCGAGTTCCACCCGCTTCGGGGTGTCCTCCTCCAGCTCGCTCAGCCCGCAGGCGCGTACGAAGGTGGTCATCGGCCCGGTCCAGACACGGTCTCCAGCTCCTCGTCGATCTTCTCCAGCAGGCGCTGCTCGATGTCGTCGACGCCGATCTGCAGGACCAGCTCGGCGAAGAAGCCGCGCACGACGAGGCGCCGGGCCTCCTCGGCGGGGATACCGCGGGCCATCAGGTAGAAGAGCTGCTCGTCGTCGAAGCGGCCGGTCGCCGAGGCGTGGCCGGCGCCGACGATCTCGCCGGTCTCGATCTCCAGGTTGGGCACGGAGTCGACGCGGGCGCCGTCCGTGAGGACGAGGTTCCGGTTCATCTCGTAGGTGTCGGTGCCCTCGGCCGCGGCCTCGATGAGGACGTCGCCGATCCACACCGCGTGGGCGTTGTCGCCCTGGAGGGCGCCCTTGTAGACCACGTTGGACTTGCAGTGCGGCACGTTGTGCGTGACCAGCAGGCGGTGCTCCTGGTGCTGGCCGGCGTCGGTGAAGTACAGACCGAACAGCTCGGCCTCGCCGCCGGGGCCGGCGTAGGTGACCCGCGGGTGGAGGCGGACGACGTCGCCGCCGAAGGTGACGACGACCGACTTGAAGGAGGCGTCCCGGCCGACGAGGGCGTTGTGCTGGGCGATGTGCACGGCCTTGTCGTCCCAGTCCTGCACGGAGACGACGGTCAGCTTGGCGCCGTCACCGAGGATGTAGTCGACGTTGGCGGCGAGCACGGCGTCACCGGTGTGGTCGATGACGACGACGGCCTCGGCGAAGGCACCGAGCTCGACGACCTGGTGGGCGAAGGCGGTGCCGCCCTCGCCGTGCACGGCGATGCGGATCGGTTCGGTGAGGACCGTCTCCTTGGGGACGGTGATCACACCGGCCTTCTCGAACGCCGAGTACGCCTGGGCGGCGACGCGGTCCACCGGGGTGCCTGCCTTGCCGAGGCGGGCGTCGTCGCGGCCGACGGTCTCGACGGTGACGCCCTCGGGGGCCTGCACGTCGACCTTCATGCCGTCACCGGTGGCGACGGCGGTGCCGTCGTGCAGCCCGCGCAGTCGCTCCAGCGGGGTGAAGCGCCACTCCTCCTCGCGGCCGTGCGGCACGGGGAAGTCCGCCACGTCGAAGGACGGGGGCGCGCTCATGCGCGAGACGACGGTCGACTCGGCGGCCACCGCGATCGAGCCGGCGGTGGTGCTCCCCACCGGGATGTTCTGAGCCTCAGCCATGGCTGTCGGTCTGCTCTCTTCCTACGTTTACGATCTTCGGCCCGCCCCGGAGAGGCGGGCCGCCTGCTGCTGGACCGGAAGGTCTGGGGTCAGCCGACCGCGCCTTCCATCTGCAGCTCGATCAGCCGGTTGAGCTCCAGCGCGTACTCCATGGGCAGTTCCTTGGCGATCGGCTCGACGAAGCCGCGCACGATCATCGCCATGGCCTCGTCCTCCGACAGACCGCGGCTCATCAGGTAGAAGAGCTGGTCCTCGGAGACCTTGGAGACGGTCGCCTCGTGGCCCATGGACACGTCGTCCTCACGGACGTCGACGTACGGGTACGTGTCCGAGCGGGAGATCGTGTCGACGAGCAGCGCGTCGCACAGCACGTTCGACTTGGAGCCCGGGGCACCCTCGCCGATCTCGATCAGACCGCGGTAGGAGGTGCGGCCACCGCCGCGCGCCACGGACTTCGAGACGATGTTCGAGGACGTGTTCGGGGCCATGTGGACCATCTTGGCGCCGGCGTCCTGGTGCTGGCCCTCGCCCGCGAAGGCGATGGAGAGGGTCTCGCCCTTGGCGTGCTCGCCCATCAGGTAGACGGCCGGGTACTTCATCGTCACCTTGGAGCCGATGTTGCCGTCGATCCACTCCATGGTGGCGCCCTCGTAGGCGACGGCGCGCTTGGTGACCAGGTTGTAGACGTTGTTCGACCAGTTCTGGATGGTCGTGTAGCGGCAGCGGGCGTTCTTCTTGACGATGATCTCGACGACCGCGGAGTGCAGCGAGTCCGACTTGTAGATCGGGGCCGTACAACCCTCGACATAGTGCACGTAGGCACCCTCGTCGACGATGATCAGGGTCCGCTCGAACTGGCCCATGTTCTCCGTGTTGATTCGGAAGTAGGCCTGGAGCGGGATCTCGACGTGCACGCCCTTCGGCACGTAGATGAAGGAGCCGCCGGACCACACGGCGGTGTTCAGCGCGGCGAACTTGTTGTCGCCGGCCGGGATGACGGTGCCGAAGTACTCCTTGAAGAGCTCCGGGTGCTCCTTCAGCGCGGTGTCGGTGTCGAGGAAGATGACGCCCTGCTCCTCCAGGTCCTCGCGGATCTGGTGGTAGACGACCTCCGACTCGTACTGGGCGGCGACACCGGCGACGAGGCGCTGCTTCTCCGCCTCGGGGATGCCCAGCTTGTCGTAGGTGTTCTTGATGTCCTCGGGCAGGTCCTCCCAGGACTCCGCCTGCTTCTCCGTGGAGCGCACGAAGTACTTGATGTTGTCGAAGTCGATGCCCGACAGGTCCGAGCCCCAGTTCGGCATGGGCTTCTTCTCGAACAGCTTCAGGCCCTTGAGACGCAGCTTCGTCATCCACTCCGGCTCGGACTTCTTGCCGGAGATGTCGAGGACGACGTCCTCGTTCAGGCCGCGCTTCGCTGCGGCACCGGCCTCGTCGGAGTCCGCCCAGCCGTATTCGTACTTACCCAGGCCCTCGAGCTCAGGGTGGGCGGTCTCCTCGATGGGGAGAGTCATGCGGGGTTCCTCCCGGCCGTGCTTGCGGATGCGTTGGTGGCTGTCTTGGAAACTCTGGGGATGAACGTCGTGCAGACGCCGTCGCCGTGGGCGATGGTGGCCAGCCGCTGGACGTGTGTACCGAGCAGTTCGGCGAAGAGCTCGGTCTCGGCCTCGCAGAGCTGCGGGAACTGCTCGGCCACATGGGCTACCGGGCAGTGGTGCTGGCAGAGCTGCTCACCCTGATGCGGGTGCGGGGCACTGCGTGCCGTAGCAGCGTACCCGTCCACGCTCAAGGCCTTGGCCAGGGCTTCGGTCTTCTCTTCGGGGGCGGCCGCCTCGACGGCCTTGCGGTACTCGCCCGCCTGCGCGGCGACCCGGGCGCGGGCGAAGGCGGCGACGGCTTGCTCCCCGCCCTCCTGGTCCGCGATCCAGCGGAGCGCGTCCACGGCCAGCTTGTCGTACGACTGGTCGAAGGCGTCGCGGCCGCAGTCCGTCAGGGCGAACACCTTGGCCGGGCGCCCGCGCGTGCGCGCGCCGTAGACGCGCTGCTCACGGGGCTGCACGACATCGTCGGCGACCAGGGCGTCGAGGTGTCGGCGGACGGCGGCCTGGGTCAGGCCGAGGCGGGCGGCCAAGTCGGCCACGGTGGACGGGCCGTGGTCCAGGATGGAGCGCGCGACCCGGTTGCGTGTCGATCGCTCACCGGTCGCGAGTTCCTCCTGCGGAGCCGCGCCCACGTTTTTCACAACGCCATTGTTGCGTAATTCCGCGGAGGGGGGCAAGCCGCGCCCGGGGGACCCGACCGTGCCCTGCATCACTTAGGCATACCTAATCCCACCTGCCGAAACGATCTTTGATCGATCACCGGCGGCGAGGCACCCGTGTGACTTGTGTTCCCTGTGTGGCGATAGGTGACAAATAATCCTATTTTGTAGGCATCCGCCTACTGATCGGGATGGCGAATGGACGGTGAACGCGGCCCCCTCCACGTCCTGGTGATCGACGACGACCAGGACGTCAGTGCCCTGCTGACGCGGCATCTGGGTGCCCTCGGCTGCCGCGTGACCACCGCGGACTCGGGTGAGAAGGGGCTCGACCTGGCGTTCGCCGATCCCCCGGACATGGCGATCGTCGACGTACTGCTGCCCGGCATCGACGGGCGGGAGGTCATCCGCAGAATGCGAGCGGACGAGCGGACGAAACGGTGCCGTCTCGTCGTCGCCTCCGTGCTCGACCGGGAGGACCTGGGCGAGCTCCCGACGGACGGACTGCTGGCGAAGCCGTTCCGGCAGGCGGCGGTGGCAGGCCTCGTCGCCTCCCACCGCCGTTCCGCATCGCAGGAGGAGTAATGGCCCGTGTGCTGGTAGCCGACGACGACGCCGACATCCGGGACCTCGTCGCGTTCAAGCTGAAACAGAGCGGCCACCACGTCACGGCCGTCGAGGACGGCATGGCCGCACTGCGCGCACTGCGCGAGCGTCCGCCGGATCTCGTGCTCCTCGACATCCGGATGCCGGGGATGTCCGGGCTGGACGTCTGCCGCGAGCTGCGCGCGGCGGAGGAGACCGCGTCGCTCCCGGTCATCCTGATCACCGCCCGCTCCCAGGAGGGAGACGTCGAACTCGGCTTCTCGGCGGGCGCCGACGACTACATCGTCAAGCCCTTCAGCCCGCGCGAGCTGTCCAGCCGGGTCAACGCGGTGCTCACCCGGGCCGAGCGGTGATCCCGCTCGACTTCGTCACCGACGCGCTGCTCTACCTGCTTGGCGTGGGACTGGCGCTGACGCTGCTGGTCACGGGCATCCGCGGCGCCCGTACGTACCGCAGGCGCAGACGTGAGCGGGTCGCGGCGCCGGTGCGCGACCTGCTGCTGGAGCTGCTGTGCGCGCCGGAGGAGGAACACGGCGAGCTGCTGCAGCGCATGGCGCGGATCGACCGGCGCACCTGGGCGGCGCTGGAGCCGACCGTGGCGGCCATGCTGGGCAAGGTGTCCGGCAGGGCCCGCACGGCGCTGGTCCGGCTGTACGAGATGCGCGGCTCCGCCGCGGAGGCCGTCGCCGACCTGGGCAGCCGCAGCGCGGTCCGGCGGGGGCGCGCCGCGCAGGTGCTCGGTCAGCTGCGCCACCGTCCGGCCACCCCGTCGCTGTGCCGTCTGCTCGACGACCACGACCGGGAGGTGCGGCTGGCCGCGGCACGGGCCCTGGGCCGGACCGATGATCCGGCGGCCGTACCGCATCTGCTGAGAAGCCTGCACGGACCGCGCGCCGTGTCACCCAAGATCATCACCGCGGCGCTGACCTCCCTCGGGGCCGACGCGTGGCACCGGATCGCGGCGGGGCTCCGGGACCCGGTGCCCCTCGTGCGGGCCGTGGCCGTGGAGGTGCTCGGGGTGACCGGTGCGATCGCCCGCACCCCCGACATCGTCCGGGCCCTGCGCGAGGACCCCGAGACCGAGGTCCGTATCCGGGCGGCGCGCGCGCTGGGCAGGCTGGGCATGCCCGACGGCCTGGAGCCGCTGCTGGCGGCCATCCGCCCCGGCCGGCCGGCCGCCCTGCGCATCGTGGCCGCCGGCGCCCTGGGCAACCTGGGCGCCGAGGCCGCGACCGACCCGCTGGCCGCACTGCTCGGCGATCCCGACCCGCACGTGGCCGGCACCGGGGCGCGGGCCCTGCTGCGACTCGGCCCGACGGGCGTGGCGGCGCTGCGCGGCGCCGTCCGCGACCGCCCGGACACGCGGGCGGCCGCACAGGCCAGGGCCGTGCTCGCGGAGGCGGCCGTCGGCGGCACGCGGCAGGACGTCCTGGTGGAGGTGAGCCTGTGAACGTCGCGGCCAACGGCGTCTGGGAGGGACCGCTGGGTGCCCTGCACGACGTGATCACAGTGTCCGACACCGTGATCATCCTGTACTTCCTGGCCATCAACAGCGGGCATCTGGTGCTCAACCTCGTCGCCCTCGGGGAGATCGCCAGGAGAATGCGCCGGGCAGCTTTCGCGGGCTACGAGGACGCCGCGGGCAGCCCCTTCACCCCGCCCGTCTCGGTGATCATGCCCGCCTACAACGAGGCGGCGGGCATCACGGAGGCCGTCCGGGCCATGCTGCTGCTGCACTATCCGGTGTTCGAGGTCATCGTCGTCGACGACGGCTCCACCGACGGCACCCTGGAGACCCTCGTCGAAGCCTTCGACCTCGCCGAGGTCGACCATGTCGTCCCTGAGGACGTCCCCCTGCGGGGCTCGGTGGTCTCGCTGCATCTGCCCAGGGGCGGACCGGTGCATCTGGTGGTGGTCCGCAAGGAGAACGGCGGCAAGGCCGACGCGCTCAACGTCGGGATCAACCTGGCCCGCTACCCGCTGGTGTGCATGGTGGACGCAGACTCCATCCTCGACTCGCAGGCGCTGCTCGCCGTGGCCAAGCCGTTCAGCGACGATCCGCTGCGGGTGATCGCCACCGGTGGTGTGGTCGGGATCGCCAACGGCTGCACCGTGAAGGCGGGACGCGTGGTCGAGGCGCACGTGCCCGCCGACCCGCTCGGCCGGGCGCAGGTCGTCGAGTATCTGCGCGGCTTCTTCCTCGGCCGGACCGGATGGTCCAAGGTCGGCGGACTGCTGATCATCGCCGGTGCCTTCGGCCTGTTCCGGCGGGACGCGGTGGTGGCGGTGGGCGGGATGGACCCGGACTGCATCGGCGAGGACGCGGAGCTCGTCGTCCGCCTCCACCGGCACATGCGGGAACAGGGCCGCGACTACCGCATCGTCTTCGTCACGGAGCCGATCTCCTGGAGCGAGGCACCCTCCGAGCTGCGGGTGCTGGGGCGCCAGCGGCGGCGGTGGCAGCGCGGTCTGACGGAGATCCTGCTCAAGCACCGCCGCATGATCGGCAACCCGCGGTACGGGCGCGTCGGGACGATGGCCATGCCGTTCTACGTGCTCTTCGAGCTGGCGGCCCCGCTGGTGGAGCTCGCCGGGCTGGTTCTGGTGCCCCTCGGGGTCCTGCTCGGCGCGGTCGACGTGACCTTTCTGTGGCGCTTCCTGCTCGCCGCGTACGTCTACGCCATGATCGTCAGTTTGGTGTCGGTCGCGGTGGAGGAGTACGCGTACCACCGGTTCTCGCGGTGGCGTGACGTGTGGGGCGCTTTCGTCGGTGTCGTCGTCGAGAACGTCGGCTACCGCCAGTTCACCGCGTGGTGGCGACTGCGGGGCATGTGGGACGCGCTGCACCGGGCCCCGCAGGTGTGGGGCTCGATGGCACGCAGCGGATTCGGCTCCGAACAGATCCGGGAAGGCGGGAAGCGGAGATGAGGACGCCCCCGCGGCGGCACGGCGTCCGTGTGGCACGCCGGCTCACGGCGACCTTCGCGCTGTTGATCGCCCTCCTGCTGATCGTGGGGGCGGGAGCGCTCATCACCACCGCCATGGCGAACAGGGTGCACCGTCAGGTCCTCACCGAGCTGGAGCCGCAGGTGCGGGAGAACCTGCATGTGCGCGAGCAGGCGATCCACATGCACCGTGCGGTACGCACCTATCTCCTCACCGGCGACGAGACGGAGCTCGTCGGCTACGAACGCGCCCGTGAACAGTCCTTCGCCGTCCTCGCCGCCGCCCTCGATGACACCACCGGTGCGGCCCGGCGGAACCTGTCGGCGCAGGAACGGGAGCTGCGTGCCTATGTGGCCGTCGCCGACCGGCAGGCGAAGGCCGCTCCGGGCAGCGACGAGGTGAACCGGCTGACCGTCCGGGCGGCCCGGCGGTTCGCGGCCTTCGACGCCACCAACCGGCGCCTCGACCTGAGCCTCAAACGGGAGATGAAGCGTCAGGACGAGCGGGCCGAAACGATCCTGGAGACCAGCATCGGGGGCATCGGGGCCCTGCTCGCGGTGGGCGGAGCGGTCGCCGTCCTGGCGTCCGTGCGCACCACCCGCGCCCTGACCAGGCCGCTCATGAGCACCGCTCGGACGCTCGGCCGGCTGGCGGCGGGCGAGCACTCGGCGCGGGCGCGGGAGGCGGGGCCGGAGGAGATCAGGGCGGTGGCCCGGTCGGTCAACGTGCTCGCCGACGAGAGCGACCGGCTGCGCGGGGTCGAGCGGGAACGCGCGGGCCTGTCGCAGGCGGCGCGCGCGCTGGGCATCCGGATCAGGGACCGCCTCGACGTGGACTACGCCCTCGACACCGCGTGCGCCGGCATGGGCGAGATCCTCGCCGCCGACTACGTCTTCATCCTGCTCACGGACGACGGCGGCTCCGCCTTCCCGGTGGCCCGGGTGTGGTCCGCCGAGCGGGGTCTGCTGCCCGAGGCGGAGGCCCGGGCCATACCGCCGCTCCCGGCGGACGTGGTCCGCGACCACTACCGGCGGGGAACGGTCTGGCTGGTCGCCGACCTGCCCCGCTATCTGTCCGGCCCCACCCCGATGACGGGAGCCCCGGGTTCCTTCGGACAGGTCGGCATGCCGGCCGAGAACCGGGCCGCCGCGGCGGCGCTGGGCCTGGAGTCGGCGGTGGTCACACCGATCGGAGTCGGCGGGGAACCGATCGGCGCGGTGTGCGCGGCCCGTACCAGCGGCGACCGCCCCTGGCGTCCGGTGGAGGTCGAGATCGCCGAGTCCATGGCCAGCGGTGTGGGCCGCGCACTGCACACCTCCTTGCTGTACGAGAAGGAGACGCGTCTGGTCGAGAATCTGCGCGCGCTGGACAAGGCCAAGAGCGACTTCCTGTCCACCGTCTCCCATGAGCTGCGCACCCCGCTGACCAGCATCGTGGGGTACGTCGAGCTGCTGAAGGACGAGGAGACGGGGCCGCTGACCCCGCCGCAGCTGCGGATGCTGGACGTGGTCGACCGCAACGCCAACCGCCTGCGGGCGCTCATCGAGGATCTGCTCACCCTTTCCCGCATCGAGTCGGGGACCTTCGGCTCCATGAAGAAGCCGGTGGACCTGCACGGTCTGGTGGCGTCGGCGGCCGACGCGATCCGCCCGGCCGCCGAGGCCGCCTCGGTGGCCCTGGAGACGCACTGCCCGTCGCGGCCCCTGGTGCTCGAGGCCGATGGCGACCAACTGGACCGCGTCCTGATGAATTTGCTGTCCAACGCCGTGAAGTTCACCCCGGAGGGCGGGAAGGTCACCGTGGGCGCCGAGGCCCACAACGGTGAGGCGGTCCTCACCGTCAGCGACAACGGCATCGGCATTCCGGCGGCCGAGCAGGAGAGGCTGTTCCAGCGGTTCTTCCGTGCCTCGAACGCCACCGACGCGGCCATCCCGGGCACCGGTCTGGGACTGACCATCGTCCACAGCATCGTGGCGAACCACGGCGGCGAGATGGAGGTGCGCTCCGAGGAGGGCCGGGGCACCACCTTCACCGCCCGTTTGCCGATCACCGGCCAGAACGGGGCGGCCTCCTCCTGAGACCGCCCCGTCAAGCGCCGGTCCCCGCTCAGACGGTGTCCTCGAAGGTCACCCCACGAGACCGGTAGTCGGCCACCGCGGCCTGCACCTCCGAGGGGCTCAGGACCTGGTTCTGGGCGAAGTACACGTAGTCGACCTTTTCCTCGTACGCGCGGGTCTTCCGGCTGTTGATCCCCGTCAGGTTGATCAGCCAGTGGTTGAACCGGATGCTCATCATCGACTCGGGCAGGTACGGCTCGCCGTGCGTGGCGAAGAGCCGGCCGTCGACGTAGTAGGTGACGGCCGTGCCGTCGACCGTGATGACGAGGTCGTGCCAGCCGGAGAAGCTCGCGCGCTCCTCGGTGGTGACGTGCTCTTCCTGGGGTGGGTCCTCCGAGTACGTCTCCCAGGAGGAGGCGAGCAGCGCGCTGCCGGGAATGCCCCATCCGCCGTTGGGCAGGTACTCGAAGTCGAGTTCGCTGTAGGCGGGGTCCATCGAATAGTTCAGCGGCGAGATGGTGAAGAACGTCTGCACCATGCGGTCGCCGTCGGGTCCGTAGATCGGCACGTCGCTGAAGCGCACCCGCGCCGCATAGGTGCCGTACTGGAACTTGCGCTGCTGGTGGATCTCGGTGTGTTCGGTGCCGGCCGCCGTGCCGTTGGTGCCGGAACGCATCGTCATGACGGAGGCGCCGGCCTCGGTGGCGAAGGTGATGTTCTGCGGCTGCCACGTGGCGCCGGGCACGCCGGGCCCGCCCTGGCCGGACCGCAGGGTCCAGCCGCGCTGGGCGAGGAGCGGATCCTGGTGGGTGCTGTAGGCCAGGTCGTCGAAGAGCTGCGGTCCCAGCACGGGCTGGGCCACCGCCCGCGGGGCGGGCAGCACCGCGAGGGCCGCGCCCAGCAGCCCCCAGGCGACGAGTGCGGCCGCGGCCCTGAGCCGGGTGCGCGAGGAGAATCCGATCATGAGGGGTCAACTGCCTTTCAGGGGAAGGGAGAAGGGGTCCACCTGTCGCCCGGGGCAGACCATGGCAAGTGAAGCACCGTCAGAAGATCGGCATATGCGAGTCAGGACCGCTTCACCCGATCAGCCCAGAATGCTCGAGGTGGCGGCTCTTGCACCGATGTGCGACGGCCGCGGGAACCCCTGGTGCCGGCGGTGCGGCCGCCTCGAGACGGAGGGCTCTCGAAAGGGTGCGGACGAGGCGTGCACCCACCCGCCGGTCCCGGGGCGTGAGCGCCTCCCTAGACTCGGGGCCATGCGATGTGAGCCCGTGGTCCGGATCCAGGCCCTGGTGAAGCGGTACGGCACGAAGACCGCGGTGGACGGCCTCGACCTGGTGGCCCGGGAGGGCGTGACCGCCGTGCTCGGCCCGAACGGGGCGGGCAAGACGACCACGGTCGAGACCTGCGAGGGGTACCGGAAGCCGGACTCCGGCACGGTGCGCGTCCTCGGCCTCGACCCGGTGGCGCAGTCGGCCGAGCTGCGGCCGCGGGTCGGTGTCATGCTGCAGTCCGGCGGCGTCTATTCGGGGGCGCGCGCGGACGAGATGCTGCGGCACGTGGCCAAGCTGCACGCGCACCCGCTCGACGTGGACGCCCTCATCGAGCGCCTCGGGCTCGGCGGCTGCGGCCGCACCACCTACCGGCGGTTGTCCGGCGGGCAGCAGCAGCGGCTCGCCCTCGCGATGGCCGTGGTCGGCCGCCCCGAGCTGGTCTTCCTCGACGAGCCGACCGCCGGTCTGGACCCGCAGGCCCGCCGGGCCACCTGGGACCTCGTGAGGGATCTGCGCGCCGACGGGGTCTCGGTCATCCTGACCACGCACTACATGGACGAGGCCGAGCAGCTCGCCGACGACGTCGCGATCATCGACGCCGGCAAGGTGATGGCCCAGGGCACCCCCGAGGAACTGTGCCGCGGCGGCGCCGAGAACACCCTCCGCTTCACCGGCCGCCCCGGCCTCGACGTCGGTTCGCTGCTGAAGGCGCTGCCCGCCGACTCCACCGCCGCCGAACTGACGCCCGGTGTCTACCGGGTGACCGGCAAGGTCGACCCGCAGCTCCTCGCGACCGTCACCTCCTGGTGCGCCCAGCACGGAGTGATGCCGGACCGGATCTCGGTGGAGCGGCACACCCTCGAAGACGTCTTCCTCGAACTGACCGGCAAGGAGCTGCGTTCGTGACCACCACCGGTACCTACGCGCCGAGGCCCGGCGCCGCCCCGCTCCCCCGCATGATCGCGGCGCAGGCGGTCCTGGAGACGAAGATGCTGCTGCGCAACGGCGAGCAGCTGCTCCTGACGGTCGTGATCCCCGCCCTGCTGCTCGTTCTGTTCGGGTCGGTGGACATCGTCGACACCGGCGAGGGCACGGCCGTGGACTTCCTGGCACCCGGTGTCCTCGCTCTCGCGGTGATGTCGACGGCGTTCACGGGGCAGGCCATCGCCACCGGCTTCGAGCGTCGCTACGGCGTCCTGAAGCGGCTGGCGGTCTCCCCGCTCCCCCGCTGGGGCCTCATGACCGCGAAGACGCTGTCCGTGCTGGTCACCGAGGCCCTCCAGGTGATCCTGCTCACGGTGATCGCCTTCGCGATGGGCTGGTCACCGCAGGGCAACCCGTTCGCCGTCCTGCTGCTCCTGGTCCTCGGCACGGCGGCCTTCTCGGGTCTCGGCCTGCTGATGGCGGGCACGCTGAAGGCGGAGGCGACACTCGCCGCGGCGAACCTGGTCTTCCTGCTGCTGCTGGTGGGCGGCGGCGTCGTGGTGCCGCTCGACAAGTTCCCGGACGCGGCGCAGAGCGTGCTCGGGCTGCTGCCGATCGCGGCACTCTCCGACGGACTGCGCGACGTCCTCCAGCACGGCGCGGGGATGCCGTGGGCGGACCTCGGGATCCTCGCGGTGTGGGCGGTGCTCGGGCTCGGCACGGCCGCCCGGTTCTTCCGCTGGGAGTGACACGGCTGGTCACAGCGGTGCGCCGGGAGGGGCTCGACCCCTCGTGAACGCGTGCACAAGCGGCGGCCTACCATGGTGCGCGTGCCGAACGTGACCCGCGACGACCTCGTCTCCGCTGCGCGCAACCCGCTCGCCTTCATCGCCGAACGCTGGACCCCCGATCCCCGGACGGTCCGGCGCGCGGCCCTGGCCGCTCTCGTGATGGCGGTGGTCATCGTGGTGACCGGCGGTGCCGTGCGACTCACCGGGTCGGGCCTCGGCTGCCCTACCTGGCCCAAGTGCACCGACGACTCGCTCACCGCCACGCGCGAGATGGGCCTCCACGGTGTCATCGAGTTCGGCAACCGCATGCTGACGTACGTCCTGTGTGCGGCGGTCGGCTGGGCGATCATCGCGGCGCGCTCCCAGAAGCCGTACCGGCGCGACCTCACCCGGCTGGGCTGGACGCAGTTCTGGGTGGTCATGGGCAACGCGGTCCTCGGCGGAATCGTCGTGCTGGTCGGCCTCAACCCGTACACGGTGGCGGCGCACTTCCTGCTGTCCACCGCGCTCATCGCGGTCGCCGCCGTGATGTGGCACCGCACCCGGGAGGGCGACGCCGCCCCGCGTCCGCTGGTCGGCAGGGCGGTGCAGCAGCTGGTGTGGATCCTGGTGGGCGTGACGGTGCTGCTGATCGCGGTCGGCACGGTCGTCACCGGCGCCGGGCCGCACGCCGGTGACTCCAGCGAGGTCGAGCGCATCCCGCTGAACTGGGAGACGATCACCAAGCTGCACGCCGTACTCGCCTGGATCGTGGTCACGCTGACCTTCGCCCTGTGGTTCGTCCTCAAGGCGGTCGACGCCCCCCGCGACCCGTTGCGCGCTACCCGGGACCTGTTCCTGGTCCTCCTCGCGCAGGGCGTCATCGGTTACGTCCAGTACTTCACCGACCTCCCCGAGGTCCTGGTAGGCGCCCACATGCTCGGCTCCTGCCTGGTGTGGATCGCCACCCTGCGGGTCCTGCTGTCCCTGCGGGAGCGGCCGGCGGACGAGGCGGTCGTACCGCGTCCGGTGGAGGCGGAGCGGCCGGTCACGGCCCAGGGCTGAGTCAGCCGTACGTCCGTACCAGGTCGTCGATCGCCGGGCCGAGGAACGCCCTGGTCAGCTCTCCTCTGCGCGGCACCTCGCCGGACGGCTCCCGGTAGCGCCGGCGCCGGATGTCCTGGACCACTTCGACGGGCGCGCCCAGCTCCGGCAGCAGCTCCAGCGCCTCGCGCTTGGAGATCAACCGGCCCTCCCGCAGGGTGGCGGTGGCCCGGGCGAAGGTGAGCAGGCCGAGGTCGACCCAGACGTCCCGGTCCCACAGGTGGGCCTTGTCGACCGCCGGGCGCCAGAACTCCCGCTGGTCGCGTACGACGAAGGCGTCCAGCTCGACGTCCGGGACCGGCGGCAGCAGGCCCTCGGGCGGTTGGCCGTGGAGGACCACGCCGAAGGTGTGCAGTTCACGGCGGGTGACCGGGGTGACCGTCCGCCGGAACAGCTGCTCATGCGCCCAGGTGAGGTGCCTGCGCCCGGTGTCGGCCGCCGTGTCGGGGGTCAGGTAGGTGCAGTGGAGCTGGGCGGCGAGCGGCTCGTGGCGCAGCCGGGCGTGCAGCCGGGCCACCCGCCAGACGGTCCCGGCCGTGATCGGGCCGTTGAGGACGGCGATCAGGTCCAGATCGCTGCGGCCCTCCTGGTAGTCGCCCCCGCCGACGGAGCCGTGGGCCCAGACGGCGAGCGGGGCCGGGCAGCCGCGCAGCCCGTCCACGAAGCGGCGGACCAGGTTGGCGGTCGCGACGGCCGTGCCGGGCAGCGCGCCCGTGTCGACGGCGGTGTCGGGCAGCGCCCGTAAGCCGGGCGGCGCGTGTAGGGCGACGGTCCTGGATCTGGTCGAATCCCGTGTCATGGGTCCGAGTCTGTACGGCTCACTCCAGCCCGTACACCCGTCGTACGGCTCACTCCAGCCCGTACACCCGTCGCGCGTTGCCCCCCGCGATCAGTGCCGCCACACGCTGGGCGTCCGCCAGGCACCAGGCGCCCTCCGCCACCCAGGTCCCCAGCACCCGGGCCAGCGCCTCACAGAAGAGGCGGGCCCCGACGACATGCAGTTCGGGCAGCCCATGGGCGCCGCTGGAGAACAGGATCTTGCCGAAGGGGGCGAGTTCGAGGACCTCGGCGAGCACGGCGGTGGCCCGCGCCCCGGTGCGGACGAGCTCGGCGCCCAGGTCGGCGTAGACGTGCGGGAAGACACCGGCGAGATGGGCGGCGTGGCGGTGGTAGGGGTAGCCGTGCAGCAGGACCAGGTCGGTGCCGAGGCCGGCCGTGGCGCGGGCGAAGTCGGTGAGCAGGACCGGATCCGTGCTGTCGATGCGCAGGCCCGGCTCACTCAGGCCGGCGTGGAGCTGGAGGGGGCGGCCGGAGGCGATGGCGATCCACAGCAGATGACGCAGGAGCACCTGGTCGGTGAGGGTCCCGCCGACGGGCCGGTGTGCGAGCCAGCGTCCGGCGGCCCCGCGCACCTCGCCGGGGCCGGGCGGTTCGGGTGCGAGCGCCAGACCGTGCCGTACGCCCGCCACCGAGGCGAAGGCCACGGCGTGCGCGGCGGCCCCGTGCACCGACTCGGCGAGATTGGCGAGGAACGACTCCACGGTGCCGGAGGTGTCGGCGACCTGTTCGGCGAGGAGTTCGAGCCGGACGATCTCGTGGGCGTCCGCATCGCCCGTGGAGGCCATCTCGCTCGGCCCCGTGAGGTCGCCGGGCAGTCCGGTGTCGACGAGGTAGGTGGTGATGCCGCTGCCCCGCAGCAGTCTGCGGCCCGCCTCCAGGACGCCCAGTTCACGGCGGCGGGCGAGATAGCGGGCCGGCGGGCAGTGCGGTTCCAGGCCCAGCAGGGGCGGGCACCAGCGGCGCACGGCGAAGCCGGTCTGGGTGTCGAAGAAGGTGGTGCCGGGCGCCGGTGGTCCCTCGCCGCGGCCGAGGTGGGCCTCGAAGGTGCCGAGGCCCAGCTCCGTTCTCAGTACGCCGTGGCAGTACTGATCCACGAGGGACGGCGTTTCGATCATCCGGACTCCCCGTCGCTGGACCGTGTGCTCCCACAGGTCCTAACGGGTGAGGCGGGCTCAGGTGTTGCTGTTGGCCGGTCCCCCGACCTGGATTCCGGCCATCCGGGACCACTCGTAGGGGCCGGTGCGTACCTTGGCGGCGAACTCGCCGTCGAAGTCCTCGTGGACCGTGACGCCGGCCTTGCGCACGGCCTCCTCGGCGATGGCGTGGGTGGGGGCGACGAGGTCGCCCCAGCCGCCGTCCTCGCCCACGAGGACGATGCGGGAGCCGCGCTCGCCGATGTAGGCGACCTGGGCCTCGGCGCCGCCGTGCGCCTTCGCGAAGGCGCCGATCTGCTTGGCGATCTTGGCTGCCTGGCGCTCCGCCTTGGCTGCGGCCTTGGTGTCCTTGGCCTCGTCGAGCTGCTTCGTGTCTGCCATGGCTGGATGCTACCGATCGGTAGGGCAGTGCTGCGACGGTGGGTGCAGTGGGGTTGGCCACTCGCCGTAGTGCGTGGACACAGGTGGGGCGTGCAGGTGAGTCGTGGTTGCTGGCGCCCGCGCGGCGGAGCCGCAGATGGGTACAGCCCCGCGCCCCTGGAGGGGCGCTGTTGCGGACGTCTCTCGGGGAGGAACCCTCAGCGGAGGAAGGGGTCCACCGCCACGGCCACGAAGAGCAGGGAGACGTACGTGATCGACCAGTGGAACAGGCGCATCTCCTTGAGCTTGGCGCCGGTGACACCGCTCTTCGCCCGGTTCTGGAGGGCGTGCGCCTCCCAGAGCCACCAGCCGCCGGTCACCAGGGCGACCGTCGTGTAGAACCAGCCGGTGTAGCCGAGGGGGGTCAGCAGCAGGGAGACGGCGACCATCACCCAGCTGTAGAGGACGATCTGGCGGGCGACGACCTTGTTCGAGGCGATGACCGGGAGCATCGGGACGCCGACGCGGGCGTAGTCGTCCTTCACCTTCATGGACAGCGGCCAGTAGTGCGGCGGGGTCCAGAAGAAGATGACCAGGAAGAGGATCACCGCGGCCCAGGACATCGAGTTCGTCACGGCGGACCACCCGATGAGGACCGGCATGCAGCCGGCGATGCCGCCCCACACGATGTTCTGCGCCGTACGCCGCTTGAGGATCATCGTGTAGACGACGACGTAGAAAAGGAGCGCTCCGAGCGACAGCCAGGCGGACAGCCAGTTGACGAGGACGCCGAACCACACGGTGGAGACGACCGCGAGGGTCAGGCCGAAGACGAGGCCCTCACGCGGGGTGACCATGCCGGTGACGAGCGGGCGCTGCGAGGTGCGCTCCATGAGGGCGTCGATGTCGCGGTCGATGTACATGTTGAGCGCGTTGGCGCCGCCCGCCGAGAGGTAGCCGCCGATGCAGGTGGCGAGCACCAGCCACAGGTCCGGCACGCCCTGTTCCGCGAGGAACATCACCGGAACGGTGGTGATCAGCAGAAGTTCGATGATCCTCGGCTTGGTGAGGGCCACGAAGGCCTTGACGCGGGCCCCGAACGGCCGCTGACCCCGGCTGCTGCTCGTGCTGCTCGCGCCAAGCACTCCCGGTGGACGGGATTCGACGGCCGTCACGCACACCCCTGACAGAGACTCCCAGCGAGCACCACGGATGTGAACTCCCCGTAACGGCTCGCGCGTACCACGCCACTGTAGACGTTGCCCAGAGCCAGCCTTTCAAGGGGGTCGGGTCGTGTTGGACGGGGCGGCGGGAAGAGCCGAACACACTTCGGTTGAGCAGTCGGATGAGCGGCTGCGTATTCAGATGTCGACCGACCGAACCCGCTGGTCTCACCATGCGGAACGGCCGGTCGGGAGGCGTATCCGGGACGGTCCCGGCAGTCTGGAATGACTCGAAAAAATGCGCGTTGTTACGGGGGTAGGCTCGACTGCGGCCGGCGCCCCGAGAACGCCGGCACCGGACATGTGAGAGGAGCCCTGACCCAGGGTGAGCACCAAGCCGACCACTACAGACCTCGCGTGGACCGAGTTGGACCAGCGGGCCGTCGACACCGCCCGCGTCCTGGCCGCCGACGCCGTACAGAAGGTCGGCAACGGCCATCCGGGTACGGCGATGAGCCTCGCGCCCGCCGCGTACACCCTCTTCCAGAAGGTGATGCGCCACGACCCCGCCGACCCCGACTGGGTGGGCCGTGACCGGTTCGTCCTGTCCGCCGGCCACTCCTCCCTGACCCTCTACATCCAGCTGTACCTGGGCGGCTTCGGTCTGGAGCTGGAGGACCTGGAGTCCTTCCGCACCTGGGGCTCGAAGACGCCGGGTCACCCCGAGTACGGGCACACCAAGGGCGTGGAGACGACGACCGGGCCGCTCGGCCAGGGTGTCGCCAACGCCGTGGGCATGGCCATGGCCGCCCGCTACGAGCGTGGCCTGTTCGACCCGGAGGCCGCCGTCGGCGAGTCTCCGTTCGACCACCACATCTTCGTGATCGCCGGTGACGGGTGCCTCCAGGAAGGCATCTCCGCCGAGGCGTCGTCGCTGGCCGGCCACCAGAAGCTCGGCAACCTGATCATGCTGTGGGACGACAACCACATCTCGATCGAGGGCGACACCGAGACGGCCGTCTCCGAGGACACGGTCAAGAGGTACGAGGCGTACGGCTGGCATGTGCAGCGGGTGGAGCCGAAGGAGAACGGCGACCTCGACCCGGCCGCGCTGTTCGAGGCGATCGAGGCCGCGAAGGCCGTCACGGACAAGCCGTCGTTCATCGCGATGCGCTCCATCATCGCCTGGCCCGCGCCGAACGCGCAGAACACCGAGGCCGCGCACGGCTCGGCGCTCGGCTCGGACGAGGTCGCGGCCACCAAGCGGGTCCTGGGCTTCGACCCGGAGAAGGACTTCGAGGTCTCCGACGAGGTCATCGCACACACGCGTGCCCTGGGCGACCGTGGCCAGGCGGCCCGTGCCGTGTGGGAGAAGTCCTTCCAGCAGTGGCGGGACAACAACCCCGAGCGCGCCGGCGAGTACGACCGCGTCGCGGCCGGGGAGCTGCCCGAGGGCTGGGAGTCGCACCTGCCGGTGTTCGAGGCGGGCAAGGGTGTCGCCACCCGTGCCGCGTCCGGCAAGGTGCTGCAGGCGCTCGGCGCGGTGATCCCCGAGCTGTGGGGCGGCTCCGCCGACCTCGCGGGCTCCAACAACACCACGATCGACAAGACGTCGTCGTTCCTCCCGGCGGACAACCCGCTGTCCGAGGCGAACCCGTACGGCCGCACCATCCACTTCGGTATCCGCGAGCACGCCATGGCCGCCGAGATGAACGGCATCGCGCTGCACGGCAACACGCGCATCTTCGGCGGCACGTTCCTCGTGTTCTCCGACTACATGCGCAACGCGGTCCGGCTGTCGGCCCTGATGCACCTGCCGGTGACCTACGTGTGGACGCACGACTCCATCGGTCTCGGCGAGGACGGCCCGACGCACCAGCCGGTCGAGCACCTGGCCTCGCTGCGCGCCATCCCGGGCCTCAACATCGTCCGCCCGGCCGACGCCAACGAGACGGCGATCGCCTGGCGCGAGATCCTCAAGCGCTGGACGAAGGAGTGGGGCAAGGGCGCCCCGCACGGCCTCGCGCTGACCCGCCAGGGCGTACCGACGTACGAGCCCAACGAGGGTGCGGCCAAGGGCGGTTACGTGCTCTTCGAGGCCGAAGGGCCTGAAGGGCAGAACACCGACGCCCAGGTCATTCTGATCGCGACCGGCTCCGAGGTGCACATCGCCGTGGAGGCCCGTGAGCAGCTGCAGGCGCAGGGCGTGCCGACCCGGGTGGTGTCGATGCCCTCCGTCGAGTGGTTCGAGGAGCAGGACCAGGGGTACCGGGACAGCGTCCTGCCGCCGTCCGTCAAGGCACGTGTCGCCGTCGAGGCCGGGATCGGTCTGACCTGGCACCGGTACGTCGGTGACGCCGGCCGCATCGTCTCGCTGGAGCACTTCGGCGCTTCGGCCGACGGCAAGGTGCTCTTCCGGGAGTTCGGCTTCACCGCGGAGAACGTGGCCGCCGCCGCGCAGGAATCGCTCGCGGCCGCCCAGCGCTGACGCTCACATACGACACGTAGGAGATGTAATTCCATGACAGACGCACTCAAGCGCCTCTCCGAGGAAGGCGTGGCGATCTGGCTGGACGACCTGTCGCGCAAGCGCATCACGTCCGGCAACCTCGCCGAGCTGATCGACCAGCAGCACGTCGTGGGCGTCACCACCAACCCTTCGATCTTCCAGAAGGCGATCTCCCAGGGTGACGGCTACGACCAGCAGCTGTCGGACCTCGCGGCCCGCAAGGTGACCGTCGAGGAGGCCATCCGCATGATCACGACGGCGGACGTCCGTGACGCCGCCGACATCCTGCGCCCGGTCTTCGACGCGACCGACGGCCAGGACGGCCGGGTGTCCATCGAGGTCGACCCGCGCCTCGCGCACAACACCAAGGCGACGGTCGCCGAGGCCAAGCAGCTCGCCTGGCTGGTGGACCGCCCCAACACCCTGATCAAGATCCCGGCGACGATGGGCGGCCTGCCGGCCATCACCGAGGTCATCGGCCTCGGTATCAGCGTCAACGTCACGCTGATCTTCTCGCTGGAGCGCTACCGCCAGGTGATGGACGCCTACCTGGCCGGTCTGGAGAAGGCCAAGGAGCGCGGCCTCGACCTGTCGAAGATCCACTCGGTGGCGTCGTTCTTCGTGTCCCGCGTGGACACCGAGATCGACAAGCGCCTGGACGCCCTGGGCACGCCCGAGGCCAAGGCCGCGCGCGGCAAGGCCGGTGTCGCCAACGCGCGCCTCGCCTACCAGGCGTACGAGGAGGTCTTCAGCGGCGAGCGCTGGGCGGCCCTGGAGAGCGCGGGCGCGAACAAGCAGCGTCCGCTGTGGGCGTCGACAGGTGTGAAGGACCCGGCGTACAAGCCCACCCTGTACGTCGACGAGCTGGTGGCGCCGAACACGGTGAACACCATGCCGGAGGCCACCCTGGAGGCCACCGCCGAGAGCGGTGAGATCCGCGGTGACGCGGTCGCCGGGACGTACGAGCAGGCCCGTGCCGAGCTGGACGCGGTCGAGAAGCTCGGCATCTCGTACGACGAGGTCGTCCAGCTGCTGGAGGACGAGGGCGTCGAGAAGTTCGAGGCGTCCTGGAACGACCTGCTCAAGTCGACCGAGGCGGAGCTGACGCGCCTCGCACCCTCGGAGGGCTGAAAACCTTGTCGAGCAGCAATCCGCTGCGTGACGCCGCGGACCGACGGCTCCCGCGTATCGCGGGGCCGTCGGGCCTGGTCATCTTCGGTGTCACAGGCGACTTGTCACGCAAGAAGCTGATGCCTGCCGTGTACGACCTCGCCAACCGCGGACTGCTGCCGCCGGGCTTCTCGCTCGTCGGTTTCGCCCGCCGCGAGTGGGCGCACGAGGACTTCGCGCAGGAGGTCCACGACGCGGTCAAGGAACACGCCCGCACCCCCTTCCGCGAGGAGGTCTGGCAGCAGCTCATCCAGGGCATGCGGTTCGTCCAGGGCACCTTCGACGACGACGTGTCGTTCGAGCGGCTGCGCGACACCATCCAGGAACTGGACAAGGCGCAGGGCACTGGCGGCAACTTCGCCTTCTACCTCTCCGTACCGCCGTCCGCGTTCCCGGTCGTGATCCAGCAGCTGAAGAAGCACGGGCTGGCCGACCAGTCGAGCGGTTCCTGGCGGCGCGCGGTCATCGAGAAGCCCTTCGGCCACGACCTGAAGTCGGCCGAGGAGCTCAACAAGGTCGTCCACGAGGTCTTCGCCCCGGACCAGGTCTTCCGCATCGACCACTACCTGGGCAAGGAGACCGTCCAGAACATCCTGGCGCTCCGCTTCGCCAACACGATGTTCGAGCCGATCTGGAACCGGTCCTTCGTGGACCATGTGCAGATCACCATGGCCGAGGACATCGGCATCGGCGGCCGCGCCGGCTACTACGACGGCATCGGCGCCGCCCGTGACGTCATCCAGAACCACCTCCTGCAGCTGATGGCGCTGACCGCGATGGAGGAGCCCGCCTCCTTCGACGCGGACGCGCTCGCCGCCGAGAAGACCAAGGTCCTCGGCGCGGTGCGACTGCCGAGGGACCTCGGCCGGGACACCGTGTTCGCGCAGTACGCGGCCGGCTGGCAGGGCGGCGAGAAGGTCATCGGTTACCTCGAAGAGGACGGCATCGACCGCAAGTCGAAGACCGACACCTACGCGGCGATCAAGGTGGAGATCGACAACCGCCGGTGGGCCGGCGTGCCCTTCTATCTGCGGACGGGCAAGCGCCTCGGCCGCCGGGTGACCGAGATCGCCGTGGTCTTCCAGCGGGCGCCCCACTCCCCCTTCGACTCCACCGCCACCGAGGAACTCGGCCAGAACGCGATCGTCATCCGCGTCCAGCCCGACGAGGGCGTCACCGTCCGCTTCGGCTCCAAGGTGCCCGGCACCTCGATGGAGATCCGGGACGTGTCGATGGACTTCGCGTACGGCGAGTCCTTCACGGAGTCCAGTCCTGAGGCGTACGAGCGGCTCATCCTCGACGTCCTCCTCGGTGACTCGAACCTCTTCCCGCGCACCGAGGAGGTCGAGCTGTCCTGGAAGATCCTCGACCCGATCGAGGAGTACTGGGACAAGCACGGCAGGCCCGCCCAGTACCAGGCCGGTACCTGGGGCCCCGTCGAGGCGGACGAGATGCTCGAACGAGACGGACGGAGCTGGCGCCGGCCATGAAGACAGACCTCACGGACACCACGGCCAGCAAGATCAACAAGGCGCTCGTCAAGGCCCGCCGCGCGATCGGCACCCCGGCCGTCGGCATGGTGCTCACGCTGGTGATCGTCACGGACGAGGAGAACGCATACGACGCGCTGAAGGCCGCGAACGACGCGTCCCGCGAGCACCCCTCGCGCACGCTCGTGGTCATCAAGCGTGTCTCGCGCGGCCCCCGGGACCGTACGAAGTCCCGCCTCGACGCCGAGGTGCGGGTGGGCGCGGACGCGGGCGCCGGCGAGACGGTCGTCCTCCGGCTGTACGGCGAGGTCGCGGACCACGCCCAGTCGGTGGTGCTGCCGCTGCTGCTGCCGGACGCGCCGGTCGTGGTGTGGTGGCCGGTCACCGCGCCGCTCGACCCGGCCCGTGATCCGCTGGGCGCGCTCGCCCAGCGGCGGGTCACCGACAGCTACTCCGCCGAGAAGCCGATCGACGAGCTGCGGGCCCGCGCCGACAACTACGAGCCCGGCGACACGGATCTGGCGTGGACGCGGATCACCCCGTGGCGTTCCATGCTGGCGGCCGCGCTCGACCAGGTGGACTGCGAGGTCATCTCCGCGGAGGTGCAGGGCGAGCAGTACAACCCGAGCGTGGAGCTGCTGGCGATGTGGCTCGCGGACCGGCTGCACGTCCATGTGCGGCGCGGGGTGTCGGCGGGCCCCGGTCTGACCGAGGTGCGGATGCTGACCAGCACCGGTCCCATCCGGCTGTACCGGCCCTCCGGCGGCCTCGCCCTGCTGACGCTGGAGGACCAGCCGGACCGGGCGGTGGCGCTGAAGCGCCGCGAGACGTCCGAACTGCTGGCGGAGGAACTGCGCCGGCTGGACCCCGACGACACCTACGCCTCGGCACTGCGGTTCGGGGTGGACCGGCTGGGCGGCTCCGCGGGCAGCGGGCTGCCGGTCGGGGCGACGACGTCCGAGACCGGGGCGGCCCAGGCGTCGGCCGGGAGCGCGGCTTCGGCCGGAACCGGTGCGTCGGCGTCGGCTTCCGAGAGTGCCTCGGCGTCGGTGGCGCAGGCTTCGGGTTCGGCAACCACTTCCGCTTCGGCCCCGGCCTCGGTGGCCCTGCCCGCGTTGCCGGCTGCCGGTGACGACGAGGGCGAGCGGCCGACGCCCGCCCAGATGCCGCCGGTGAAGAAGGCGGCCTCGCAGTGAGCACTCCGCAGCTCGTCGTGCACCGCGACAAGGAGCTGATGGCGCAGGCGGCGGCCGCCCGGCTGATCACCAAGGTCGTCGACGCGCAGGCCTCGCGCGGCTACGCCTCGGTGGTCCTCACCGGTGGCCGCAACGGCAACGGCCTGCTCGCCGCGCTGGCGGCGGCACCCGCGCGGGACGCCGTCGACTGGGGCCGACTGGACCTGTGGTGGGGCGACGAGCGGTTCCTGCCCGAGGGCGACCCCGAGCGGAACGTCACCCAGGCCAGGGAGGCGCTGCTGGACTCGGTGCCGCTCGACCCGAAGCGGGTGCACGCGATGCCCGCGTCGGACGGACCGTGGGGCGCCGATGTGGACTCGGCGGCCGCCGCGTACGCGGAGGAGCTGGCGCGGGCGGCCGGGCCGGAGAACCATGGCCCGGCGCCGAGGTTCGACGTGCTGATGCTGGGCGTCGGCCCGGACACGCATGTCGCGTCCCTGTTCCCGGAGCTGCCGGCCGTGCGGGAGACCGAGCGGACGGTGGTCGGGGTGCGCGGGGCTCCGAAGCCCCCGCCCACCCGGGTCACCCTGACGTTGCCGGCGATCCGGGCGGCGCGGGAGGTGTGGTTGCTGGCGGCAGGCGAGGACAAGGCGCGGGCCGCGGCGATCGGCCTGTCCGGCGCGGGCGAGATCCAGGCGCCGGTCGCGGGCGCGTACGGGAGGTCACGCACGCTGTGGCTCCTGGACGCGGCGGCGGCGTCCGAGCTTCCCCGCTCGCTGTACCCACCGGCGTCTCCCTGAGGGACACGCTCGGCTGAGTGATGGCTTGTCGCGCGGTTCCCCGCGTCCCCCAGCGGGGGCGCGGGGACCTGCGCGAGCAACCACGAACCACCCTCGGCCGGCGGCGCACAGGCGGCCCCGAGCGGTCAGGCGCCCTCGGCAGGCCCCGTCACACCGAGAAGTCCCCCTCCCTGGTCTCCGGCAGGGCCGCCAGGCACGCAAGGCTGACCAGGCACAACCCGCCGGTGTAGAAACCGAGCACCAGCGGCGACGACCACTGGCTGTTCAGCCATGTCGCGACGAGCGGCGCGAACCCGCCCCCGAGTGTGTTGGCGAGGACGAACGCCGCCGACGCCCCGGTGTGCCGCAGCCGCGCCGGGAACAGCTCCGCGAGGAACGCCGCCATCGGCGAGAACATCAACGCGAGCAGCATCAGCCCCACCGAGTACGCGCCGGTGATGAGCAGCGCGTTCCCCGAGCTGAGCGAGGCGTACATGGGGACCGCCCACAGGACGCACCCGGCCGCGCCCGTCAGCAGGACCGGCCGCCGCCCGACCCGGTCGGCGAGCCGCGCGACGGGCAGGGTGATCGCGACCCCGGCCGCCGCCCCGACACTCGCCGCTGTCAGCATCGTGTTCTGCGGGATGCCGAGCGCCTTGGGGCCGTAGGACAGGCTGTAGACGATCGTGAGGTAGTAGACCGCCGAGCCGCCGAGCGCCGCCCCGGTGCCGAGCAGCAGCCGGCCGGGGTGCCGCACGATGAGCGTGCCGAGCGGGAAGCGGGACGCCGGGGACGGTGCCGCCTCGGCGGGCCGGTCCTCCGCCTCGGCCCAGGCCGGTGTCCGGCTGCCATCTCCGGCCTCCGCCTCGAACACCGGCGACTCGGCGACAGTCGTCCGTACCCACAGCCCCACCACCACGAGCACGGCGCTGAGCAGGAACGGAACCCGCCAGGCCCAGTCGGCGAAACCGTCCCGGCCGACGATGTCCAGCGTGGGGACGATGACGGCGCTGGAGAGCAGGAAGCCGAGGGAGGGGCCCACGTTCGGCACGGCCGCGTACAGCGCGCGGCGGCCGGGCGGGGCGTGCTCGGCGGCGAGGAGGACCGCTCCGCCCCACTCGCCGCCCATGCTGACGCCCTGCAGCAGACGGAGCGTCACGAGGAGGACGGGTGCGAGGAGTCCGGCGGTCTCATAGGTGGGCAGCAGGCCCATGCCGACCGTCGCGACGCCCATCAGCAGCAGCGAGGCGACCAGGGCGTTCCGCCGGCCCAGCCGGTCGCCGATCGTGCCGAAGAGGACGACGCCGAGGGGGCGGGAGAGGAAGGCCGCGGCGAAGGTGAGGAACGCGGCCAGGGAGGAGACCGTGGCGTTGCCCGAGGGGAAGAAGGCGGGGCCGAGGACGAGCGCGGAGGCGGTGCCGTACACGGCGAAGTCGTAGTACTCGATCGTGGTGCCGATGAGGCTCGCGACGGCGACCTTCGGCGCCGTCGACCGCTCCGGCGCGGACGGTAAGGAGACCCGTCCGGCGCCCACGGCCTGGGGGGCGGTCTTCGCGGGGGATTCGGGCATGGGGGGCTCACTTCCGGTACGCCCGGACACGAATGGTCCGGGCCCAGAGGGGGACGGCCACGCATGTAACACGAACCGGAGTGCGACTGCCAGCCTAAGCCCCGGAATTCGATTCTAACAAGGAATCCGAGCCTCCCGCCGGAATCCGCACCGAAAGAATAAGCGCCCTTTTACTCAGCACACGACAATAAAGTATGTGATGCCGCTATGGGTGGGGACACATCCCCGAAAACCACCCAGAGCGTACGACACCCGCCACCTCACCACTTGCCGCATAACAACGCACGAACACCACTCAGCGAAAGCGTCAAGCCTGCACTTACTGTCAATCCGCTGTCAATAAACATACCGGCCATCGCATATAAATTTATCGACGGTCACGCCTTGCCAACCGCCGATCACGCACGGAATGCTGGCGCGGGAAGAATTTGAAAGTTCTACGACCATCCTTTTCGGCCATGGAGAAAGGCCCTTCACCCATGCTGAAAACTGGTAAACCATTGCGCCTGAGGAGACTTTCCCTCGTCGGCGACGACCGACACCTGCTCATCCCTCTCGACCACAGTGTTTCGGACGGCCCGGTCGCTGCTCCGGGTCAATGGGAAGAGCTCTTGCGCGCACTCGTGGCCGGCGGCGCCGATGGAATCATCGTCCACAAAGGGCGGGTCCGAAGTCTTTCGCCGGACATCCTCAGGAGCTGCGCGCTGGTGGTGCATCTGAGCGCCAGTACGGCGTGCTCCGCCGATGTCGACGCGAAGGTGCTGGTCGGCGATGTCGAGGAGGCGGTGGCCCTCGGCGCGGACGCGGTCAGCGTCCATGTGAACATCGGCTCGGACACCGAGGGACGGCAACTGGCCGATCTGGGTGCGGTGGCGCGCTCCTGCGACACCTGGGGCATGCCGCTGATCGCCATGGTCTACCCGCGCGGGCCCCGCATCGAGAACCCGCACGACCCGGCCCTGCTCGCGCACGTCGTGAACGTCGCGGCCGACCTGGGCGCCGACATGGTGAAGACCTCCGTGGCCCTGCCGCTCGACCGGATGGCCGAGGTGGTGGCCCACAGTCCCATCCCCGTCCTTGCCGCGGGCGGGCCTGCGGACGGATCCGACCTCATCGAGTACGGCACCGCCGTGATGGCCGCCGGCTGCCGGGGGCTGGCCGTCGGCCGCCGGATCTTCTCGTCCCCCTCCCCCGCCGCTCTCGTGTCCCGGCTCGCCGAGGTCGTCCATGCCGGCGGCCGGGGAGCTGACGACATCGGCATGGCCTCCCATGCCCCAGGTGCCCCCGGCACTCCGAACACCCCCCATACCCATTACTCAACGATCGTGGCAGGTGTCGCATGAGGTTCGCGTGGATCGATCTCCGTGAAGTCCCCCGTCCGCAGCTCCAGGCGGTCGTGGACGCGGCCGTCCACGCCCGGATGTCCGGGGTCGTCTCCGCCGACGCCGAGTTGCTCGGGACGCTGCCACCGACCGTCACCCGGGTGCTGGTCTCGGGAGGGCCGGCCGCGGCGCCCGCGAAGAGAGCGGGCGACAAGGCCTCCGACAAGGGCGACAGCGAGGCGAAGGACTCCGCGAGCTCCAAGGAGGCCAAGTCCGGCAACGGAGTCGACGTCCTGCTGAGGAAGTTCACCACCCAGGACGAGCTGGACGCACTCTCCGCGCAGAACCGCGCCACGAGCGGCACCCCGGCAGCCGGCTTCGTCGACGTGCGTGACGACCGGACGCTCCAGCTGTCCTGCGCGGGCGCGATGGCGTTGCCGTACACGGTGATCCACTTCGCGGACCCGACCAAGATCCCGCTGGAGATCGTTCTCGCGGCGGCCGAATCCGCCGAGGGCAAGCTGGTGACCGTCGTCGGTGACCTGGAAGAGGCGGCCATCGTCTTCGACGTCCTCGAACGCGGCTCCGACGGCATCCTGTTCACGCCCCGGAGCGCCGACGACGTCTTCGCACTGGCCCGGCTGCTGGAGGCGACCACGCCCCAGCTGGAGCTTTCGACCCTGACCGTGGAGAGCATCCGGCATGTCGGGCTCGGCGACCGGGTCTGTGTGGACACCTGCTCGCACTTCGAGGAGGACGAGGGCATCCTCGTCGGCTCGTACTCCTCCGGGTTCGTGCTCTGCTGCAGCGAGACCCACCCGCTGCCGTACATGCCGATCAGGCCGTTCCGGGTCAACGCCGGCGCCCTGCACTCCTACACGTTGGGCCCCGGCAACCGGACCAACTACCTCAGCGAGGTCGGCTCCGGCAGCGCGCTGCTGGCGGTCGGCGCCGACGGCCGTACCCGGCGCGTGGTGGTCGGGCGGGCAAAACTGGAGTCGCGGCCGCTCCTCGAGATCCGCACCCACGCCGAGGACGGGCGGCTGGTCAGCCTGACGGTGCAGGACGACTGGCACGTACGGGTGCTCGGCCCGGGCGGCAAGGTCCTCAACGTCACCGAACTGCAGACCGGCGACGAGCTGCTCGGCTATCTGGCCCAGGACAAGCGCCATGTGGGCCTGCCCATCGGCGAGTTCTGCAAGGAGGTCTGAGACCTCATGGTTCAGCTCGTGGATGACGACGGGATGGGCCCCCTCGTCGAGCGGCTGTTCGACGCCCGGGACGACGGGCTTCCCTATCTGACGCACCAGCAGGAGACGGTCACCCGGGGCGAACTGCGGGAACGGGTGGCCAAGCAGGCCGCTGTGTTCGCCGGGTACGGCATCGGGGCCGGCAGCACCGTGGGCCTGAGGACCCCGCCCAGCTTCACCCAGGTCGAGGTGCTGCTCGCGCTGTGGCGGCTGGGCGCGCAGGTGCTGCTGTTCGACTTCCGGCTGAAGCCGGCCGAGGTGGAGGCGCTCTTAGCCGTCTGCCGCCCGCAGTTCATGGTCGGGGCCGGTACGAACGTCCGGGCGGCGTTCGGTTTCCGGCCCGAGTACGAGGTCACCACCGAGGTGCTCAGGGGCGGGCGCCCCGCCGCCACCGGGCACCGGCTGGTCCAGTTCAGCTCGGGGTCCACCGGGCGGCCTAAGGTGATCGGCAGGACGGCCCGGTCGCTGGCCGAGGAGGTGGAGCGGTTCGCCGCGATCCCCGGTATGCCGGGCGAGGGCGACCGGCTGCTGCTGCTCAGCTCGACCGCCCACAGCTTCGGTCTGATCGCCGGGCTGCTGCACTCACTCGCGGCCGGTGTCTGCGTGGTCTTCGCGCCCCGGGTCAGCGCCCGGGACCTCCTGCGGACCGCGGTGGAACACCGGATCACCGCCCTGTTCGGGGTGCCGATGCACTACGAGCTGCTCGCCGCCGCCATGAATCCCCCCGCCCTGCCCGATCTGCGGGTCGCCGTGTCGGGCGGTGAGCTGATGCCCCCGGAGGTCGCCGCCCGCTTCACCGAGACGTACGGCGTGCCGGTCGGCGAGTCGTACGGCACCACCGAGACCGGTGTGGTCGCCATGGACGCGAGCGGCACACTGCCCCGGCCGGCCATCGGTCCTGCCGCGCCCGGTGTCGTCGTACGGGACCGCGACGGCGAATTGGACGTGGCGCTGGCCGAGTCGCCGTACCTCTACGACTCGGGCGGCAGCCAGTACGCGGACGGCTGGCTGCGCACCAGGGACCGGGCCACCGTGGACGTCGACGGCACCGTCACCGTGCGGGGCCGGGCCGACTCCCTCGTCGTGATCGGCGGCCTCAAGGTCGACCTCACCGAGGTCGAGCAGGTGCTGCGCGAGCATCCGGCGGTCGAGCAGGCGGTGCTCGTCCACGAGGGCGTGACCGAGGCGTATGTGGCGCTGACCGGCGGGGTCGAACCTGCCCCTTCCGCCGAGGAGTTGCTGCGCTGGTGCCGGGAGCGGTTGGCCGATTACAAGCTGCCCCGGGTGGTTCGGCTGTTGGACGCCTTGCCTCGTACGTCGAACGGGAAGCTCGTACGCCAGGCGACGACGCTGCGCGCCTGTTCCACCGGGTGACCCGCCCCCCTTGCGAGAGCGCTCGACTCGGCCCTCGCTGAAAACAGTTACTGGAGACTTGATCATGAGTACGTCAACCCTGGAAGACGAGATCCGTGAGTTCGTTCTCAACGCCGTCATCGACGAGATGAACATCCTGACCAGCCGCGACGGCATCACGGACGACAGTCCGGTGACCGTCGGCGGGCTGGAAGTGGACTCGCTGTCGCTGATCGAGCTCACGCTGCGGCTGGAGTCGCGGTTCGGGGTGGAGATACCGGACACCGACATCGAGCCGCTGGCCTCCCTGACCCTCGGCGGGCTGGTCGCCGAGGTCGTTCGACGTGGTGCCAAGGCATGAGCGCGGAAGCCTCCGCGCCGGCCGTCATCACGACCGACACCGTCCGGGAGCTGCTGTCGGACCGCAAGATCTTCCCCGGTGTGCCCGACGACCTCGGCGAGGACGCCGAACTGGTCCTGGACTCCCTCGGGTTGGTCTGGCTGCTGCATGTGGTGGAAGAGCGGTACGGCCTGGTCGTGGAGCCCGGCGACGACGACATCGCGCAGCTCACCTCACTCCGTCGGCTCACCGAGTTCCTGAGCGCCGCCCAGCCGGAGGCCGCGCAGGGAGGTGAGCCCGTTGACCGGTGAGGTGACGGTGACCGGGTTCGGCGTGCGCACCGCGTTCGGCACGGGTGCCGAAGCCCTGCGGCGGGGGGTATTCGCGGGTGTCCCCTCGTTCGCCCCCACCACCAGGTTCGACACCGGCCCGTACCGTACGCCGATGGCCGGTGTCGCCCCGGACGGTCCCGACGCCGTCGAGGACTGGGCCCTGCGGCACGCGCTCGCCGAGTGCGGGGCGGACGCTCTCGACATGGCGGATCTGCCCCGGGGCTCGGAGACAGCGGTGCTGCTGGGTATCGCCGGTGACTGCACGAGCATCACTCGGTACTGGCGGAAGGCCGCCGAATCCGGGGGAGGCGTGCCGGAAGGGGCGGTGGACCGGCTGGCGGACGCCGTGCCCGCGCGGCTCGCCGAGTTGCTGGCCGGGGGGCTGGGGCTGACCGGGCCCCGGCTGACCTTCACCAACGCCTGTGTCGCCTCCGCCGCCGCGATCATCCACGCCTGTCGGCTGATCTCCTCCGGCCGCATCGACGTGGCGGTCTGCGCCGGCGGCTATCTGGTGGAGGAGGAGACGTTCGGCAAGTTCGACTCCGGGCGGGCGCTGTCCAAGGACGGCATGGTGCGGCCGTTCAGTGCCGACCGCAGCGGGCTGCTGCTCGGCGACGGGGTCGCGGCCGTCGTACTGGAGTCCGCCGAGCACGCCCGGCGACGCGGTGCCCGGGCGCTGACGAGCATCGTCGGCTGGGGCGCGGCCACGGACGCGCACCACATCGCCCAGCCGCATCCGGAGGGCGTCGGCCTGACCCGCGCGGCACGGCAGGCGCTGCGGCTCGCCGGTGATCCGGACGGGGCGACCCTCGGCTATGTCAACGCCCACGGCACCGGCACCAGGTACAACGACGGTGCCGAGACCCGGGGGCTGCGGGCCGCCTTCCCCGAGCGGGCCGAGGCGATACCGGTCAGCTCCACCAAGAGCACCACCGGACATCTGCTGGAGGCGGCGGGCGTCGTGGAGTTCGTGATCACGATGCTGGCCCTCATGGACGGCGTACTCCCGCCGACCGCAGGCTTCACCACGCCGGATCCGGAGTGCGACCTGGACTACGTGCCGAACGATCCCCGCCGGGCCGACCTCCGACGGGCCCTCACCATCAACGCCGCCTTCGGGGGCGCCAACACCGCACTCGTCCTGGAGCGGCCGTGACCACGACCGGAAAGACCCTGTCGGCCCGGAAGGCGGCTCTTCGCTCCCCCCTCGGCATCCTCACCGCCACCACCGCCACCCACGGTACCGGCGCCGACGGCGACATCGCGCTGCCGAGGCTGCCCGGTTTCGTGGAGTCGGCGTTCAGTCCGCTGGTGTACGAGGTGGCCTCGCGGTGTCTGACCAAGTGCCCGGGGGACGGCTCCCGTACGGCCGTGGCGCTGGCGAGCCTGATGGGCGACACCACCACCGCGGACCTGGCGAGCCGGCGGGTGGTCTCCGGCCGGGTGCACAACCCGCTGCTGTTCATGCAGGCCACCGCCAACTCCGTCCTCGGGCACACGAGTCGGGAGTTCGGGATCACGGGGCAGATGTTCAGCCTCTCCACCCTCGGCGACCCGTTGACCGAGTTGCTGGCGATGGCGGACCTGCTGCTCGAGGACCCCGAGCTGGACCGGGTCCTGGTGGTGGGCGTGGAGCTGGGCGGCAGCGCACGGCTGGCCGCCGCGTACCGGGAGCTGGTCGCGAGCACCGACCGCCTGGTCCCGGCTCTTCCCGAGTCGGCGGGCCTGGCCGCGGCGGTACTGCTCGGCCGCCCCGGAGCCGACACCCCGGTGACGGTCGCACCGGACGAGGCGCCTCCCCAAGCCGACGGAGCCGGGCACCCCGGCAGCGTTCAGGGCCTGTTCGACCTGGTCGCCGCCCACCGGCGGCTGCTGGAGGCAGGCGACCGGCTCACGGTGGCCCCTGCCTTCGTCCTGACCGCCGACCCGCAACCCCCCACGAACGCGCTCCCCGAAAGAAACGAGACCGACACCCATGCTCATCAGTAGGCAGGAGCGGGCGCGGATCTGCTCCGACACCGAACTCGGCGCCGGCAACGTCCTGGCCCGCCTCAAGGCGTACGGCCGCGCGCTCGACGAGCCCGCCCTGCGCACCGACGGCACCTGGCGGGCGCCGGACGGCGGCCACCCCGAGGTGCTGACGCTCGGGCAGTTGTACGAGGTGGTGGAGACGTACGCGGGCTGGTACGCGGCGCACGGTGTCCGGCCCCGCGACCCCGTCGCCATCCACTCCTACTCCAGCACCGAGTTCGCCCTGAACTTCCTGGCGCTGACCTCCCTCGGCGCCATCCCGTCGTTCGTCAACGGCAACCTCTCCCCCGAGATCGCCCGTGAGTACGTACGGCGGCAGGGCGCGGTGGGCGCCTTCACGGACGCGCCGCACCACGATGTGCTGGAGGGCTCGGAGCTCGGCTTCTGTGTGACCGCCGGCGACATCCGGCCCGAGCACCGCACGTCACTCCCGGCGTCGTACCCGTACCGGCACGATCCCACCGACCCGGTGCTCATCTCCCACTCCTCCGGCACCACCGGCATGCCGAAAGGGGTGCCGCACACCCATCGGACGCTGATGTACGCGCAGTTGCACCGGCTGCGCTACTCCACCGGCACCGACATGGAGCGCACGCTGGTCGGGCTGCCGGGCGCGCACAACGCGATGGTGGCGACGCTGCTGTACTGCCTGCTGCTGCGCACCGACATCAAGCTGCTCTCCAGCCAGCGCGGCACCGATGTGCTGGACGGCATCGAGGAGTTCCGGCCGACGACCGTGCTGGCCTTCTCCGGGACCTTCGGCGAGATGGCGGCCGAGGACTTGAGCGCCCGTGACCTGTCCAGCGTGCAGGTGTGGTTCAACACCGGGGACGCGGCGCACGAAGCGCACATCCGGGCGCTGGTCCAGCACGGGAGCCGCATCGAGATCCGCCGGGACCTCAGCCGGACGCGTGTCGCGGGCTCGGTCTTCGTGGACGGGCTCGGTTCGTCCGAGGCGGGCTACTCCGTCTTCCACAACCGGCACACCAAGGACACCTCGGCGTACTCGCGGTGTGTCGGCAAGCCGATCAGCTTCGCCGAGGCCGCCGTGCTCGCGGAGGACGGCACCCCGCTGCCGCCCGGCGAGATCGGCCGCCTGGGCCTCAAGTCGCCCACCCTCACGCCGGGTTACTGGAACGACTCGCTGACCTGGAACCGCATGCGGCTCGGCGGCTACTGGCTCACCGGCGACCTCGCCCATCAGGACGAGGACGGGAACTTCTACCACCTCGACCGGGCCCCGGACGCCATCCGCACCCGCGCCGGCATCGTCTTCAGCACCCGTACCGAGGAGTTGCTCCTGGCCGAGCTGAGCGGACTCGCCGACTGCACGGTCGTCGGGGTCGCCCCCGACGGTGTACGGGCGGACTGGGACGGCGACGGGGTGGCCGACGCGTACGTGCTGCTCCAGCTCGCGGACGACGAGAGCGGCGACGGCGACGCGGGGTGGACCGAGCGGGTCAACTCCGCGCTGAGGAAAGCCGGTTTCCCCCCGGTGACCCGGGCCCTGCGGATGAAGCCCGAAGACGTCGCCAAGGGCGCCACCGGCAAGGTTCTCAAACGAGTGATGCGCGACCGGTTCACCGCCGACGCGGCCGCTGTCGTCGCCGCCAAGGAGCACCACGTATGAGCACGAACACCGACGCCGACGCCGTCAACCACCGTGCCCGGGCGAGTGAGGCGTACCGCCTGTGGTGGCAGCACGACGCCAACTGGTACCAGGGCGTGGCCGCGCGGTTCGGGCAGGACGTGGCGAACGAGATCAACGCCGAGGCGCTGCGCAAGGTCGCCCTGCATGTGGGGCAGCGGGTGGGCCGCCGGGCCGGGCCGCTGCCCGACACCGGTGACGGCCGCAAGGACCTGGAGGAGCTGCGCCGCCGGTACGACGACTGCGGCGACCGGATGTTCCCCCCGGAGCTGCGCAACGCCGCCACCGAGGTCGAGGACGACGACCTGATCGTGCTCACCCTGAAGCGGAACTTCGCGATCACGATGGTCCGGATGGCCGGTTCCCTGGAGGGCTATCGGTGCCCGTGCACCGACATCCACGCGGGCTGGTCGGAGGGTCTCGGCGTGAAGCTGACGGAGAACCGGGCCGAGAGCTGTCTGCGGGACGGCGACAAGGAGTGCCGACTGCTGATGCGGGTCGCCCTGCCGGCGGCCGGTGGCGGGGAGGGCTGAACGTTGCGCGTACTTGTCGCCGGGGCCACCGGAGTGGTCGGGCGTCCGCTGGTGGGTGCGCTCAGGGCTCGGGGCCACGAGGTGAGCGCGCTGGTGCGTCAGGGGGCGCAGGGGCGGGCGCCCGAGGCCGACGAGGTGGTGGTCGCCGACGCCCTCGATCGTGAGGCCCTGCTGTCGGCGGTGTCGGCCGCCCGTCCCGAGGTGGTCGTCCACCAGATGTCGGCGCTGCGGCTGCTGCGCGACGACCCGCCCGAGGCGTTCGCCCGTACCGCGCGGCTGCGCACCGAGGGCACCGCCCACCTGATCGAGGCGGCCCGGGCGGCCGGTGCGCGGCGGCTGGTCGCCCAGTCCATCGCGTTCGCCGCCGCCCCGGCCGGGGAGCCGGTCCTCGACGAGGACGCGCCGCTGTACGTCGACGCCCCCGACCCCGGCTGGGCCTCGACCGTACGGGCCGTCGCCGAACTGGAGCGGCTGGTCACGAGCAGCGACCTCGCGGGCGTGGTCCTGCGGTACGGCACGCTGTACGGCCCGCACACCGCGTACGCCCGTACCGGCGCGACAGCGCAGTACGTGGCGGCCGGGCGGCTCCCGCTGGCCGGCGGCGGAGCCGGGATCATGTCGTTCCTGCATGTGGAGGACGCCGTGGGGGCGGCCGTGGCCGCCGTCGAGTCGGACGCCGCCGGGGTGTTCCATGTGACGGACGACGACCCGGCCCCGGCGGCGCAGTGGCTGCCGCATCTCGCCCGTGTGCTGGCCGGTCCCTCGCCCCGTACGGTTCCGGCGGCGCTCGCGCCCCGGCTGCTCGGCTGGTTCATGGCCCACCAGCTCACCTCCGCCCACGGCGCGGCCAACGACCGGGCCCGCGCGGCACTGGGCTGGAAGCCGACGAGACCGAGCTGGCGTGACGGGCTGGGCCAGGAATGACCGATTCCGGTGACGCTCTCAACCTCTGTGTGATCGGCGCCGGCCCGCGCGGCCTCTCGGTGCTGGAGCGGATCCTTGCCAATGCCGAGGAGGTCGCCGGGCGGCGGGTCGTGGTCCACCTCGTCGACCCGTACCCGCCCGGCGCGGGCGCGGTGTGGCGTACCGACCAGCCCACCGAGCTGCTGATGAACACGGTCGCCTCCCAGGTGACCCTGTTCACCGACGACAGCGTGGACTGCGCGGGACCGTCGGTGCCGGGGCCCAGCCTGTACGCGTGGGCGCGCATGATCCGCGCCGGGGAGGGCGCCGGCGGTTTCCCCGCGTGGGTCCTGGAGGAGGCGGGGCGGGTCGGCCCGGACACCTACCCGACGCGCGCCTTCCACGGCCACTACCTGGAGTGGGTCTTCCGGCGCCTCCTGGACACCGCCCCGCCGCGGATCACCGTCCGCACGCACCGGACGACCGCGATCGCACTCGACGACGACCCCACCGACGGCCTGCAGACGGTGACACTGGCGGAGGGTGCCCCCCTGACCGGGCTGGACGCGGTCGTGCTGGCCCTCGGTCACGGCGCCCTGACGCCGAGCCCGGCGGAGGACGAGCTGCGCTCCTTCGCCGACCGGCACGGCCTGGTCCACGTGGCACCCGCCAACCCGGCCGATGCCGACCTGAGCGGGATCGCGCCGGGCACCCCGGTCGCGTTGCGCGGGCTGGGTCTGAACTTCTTCGACTGCCTGGCGCTGCTCACCGAGGGGCGCGGCGGCACGTTCAAGGAGGGCCAGACCGGTCTCGTGTACCTGCCGAGCGGCAACGAGCCGGTGCTGTACGCCGGTTCGCGGCGCGGTGTGCCGTACCACGCCCGCGGTGAGAACGAGAAGGGTGCGCTCGGCCGCCACGAGCCACGGTTCCTGACCCCGCAGGTCATCGCCCGACTGCGGCGACGACCGATCGGCTTTCGCCGCGACCTCTGGCCTCTGATCGACCGCGAGGTCCGGACGGTGTACTACGAGGCCTGGATCCGGGCTGCCCAAGGCCCCGTGGCCGCCGAGGAGTTCGTACGGTCGTGTCTCGCCGGCCGCGTCCCCGAGGCGGACCTGCTCGACCGGTACGCCGTGCCGCCGGCCGAGCGGTGGGACTGGCAACGCATCGAACGGCCTTACGGTGAGCGGGACTTCGCCGACCGGGACGAGTTCCGGCACTGGCTGCTGGAGTATCTGCGGCGGGATGTCGCCGAGGCGCGGCTGGGCAATGTGAACGGCCCGCTGAAGGCGGCTCTGGACGCCCTGCGGGACCTGCGCAACGAGATCCGGCTGGTCGTCGACCACGGCGGCGTCACCGGGGGGTCCTACCGTGCCGAGCTCGACCACTGGTACACCCCGTTGAACGCCTTCACCTCCATCGGGCCGCCCGCCTTCCGCATCGAGCAGCTGATCGCGCTGATCGAGGCGGACGTCGTGCATGTGCTGGGCCCCGGGATGCGGGTACGGCCCTCGGCGCGGGCGGGGGGATTCCTCGTGGACGCGGAACTGGTGAACGACCCCCCGGTGCGGGTCGACGCACTGGTCGAGGCCCGGCTGCCCGCCGTCGATCTGCCGCGCAGTACCAGTCCGCTGCTGCGGGGGCTGCTCGCCTCGGGAGGGTGCGTCCCGTACCGGCTGGACGGTTACGAGCCGGGCGGGCTGGCTGTGACCGACGGTCCGCCCCGGTTGGTGGACGCGACGGGCCGAGCGCACCCTCGCCGGTTCGCCTTCGGGGTACCGGCGGAGGGCGTGCGCTGGGTGACGGCGGTCGGCATCAGGCCGGGTGTCGGCTCGGTGACGCTGGAGGACTCGGACGCGATCGCGCGGGCGGCGCTGGGAGGGAGTCGATGAGAGTGAGCGGGATGTCAGTGGGCACCGACGCGGGCCTGCTCGCCCCGTCCTGGGCCGGTACGCCCGCGGCGGCCGCGGTGACCGACGAGGCCTGGCTGCAGGCCATGCTCGACGCCGAGGTGGCGCTCGCCCGCGCCCAGCACGCGGTCGGGCTGACGCCGGCCGCCGCGGTGGAGGCGATCTCCTCGGTCGCCGATGTGGAACGGCTGGACCTGGTCGCCCTGTCCCACGCGGCGCGGGCCTCGGCCAACCCCGTCGTGCCACTGGTGAGCGCCTTCATGGAGGTGGTCGCCGCGAAGGATCCGGCCGCGGCGGAGTACGTGCACCGGGGGTCGACCAGTCAGGACATTCTCGATTCGGCGGCCATGCTGGTGGCCCGCCGGGTGCTCGGCGTGATCGCCGCCGACCTGGACCGCACCGCCGCCGCCCTGGCCGCGCTGGCCGACACACATCGCCACACCGTCCTGGCCGGGCGCACCCTGGCCCAGCACGCGGTGCCCACCACCTTCGGCCTGAAGGCGGCGGCCTGGCTGCGGCTGGTCGCCGACGCCCTGGTCCGGGTCCGCTCCGTCGCGTCCGCCCTCCCGGCCCAGCTCGGAGGAGCGGCCGGGACGCTCGCCGCGTACCGCGAGTACGCGGCCCTCGACCGCGCGGAGAGCGGCGGCGGGGCCTGTGACGGCGGCGGGGTGGAGCTGCTGGGGCCGTTCGCCAAGGCGCTGGGGCTGGCCGAGCCGGTACTGCCCTGGCACACCGTGCGTACGCCGGTCGCCGAGCTGGGGGCGGTGCTCCAGCTGGTCACCGGAGCGCTCGGGAAGTTCGCGCTCGATGTGCAGACGCTGTCCCGTACCGAGATCGGTGAGGTGTCCGAGCCGGCGGCCGCCGGGCGCGGAGCCTCCTCCGCCATGCCGCAGAAGCGGAACCCTGCGCTCGCCACGCTGATCGTGGCGGCGGCCCGCCAGGTCCCCGCCCATGCCCTCGTCCTGGCCCAGTGCCTGCTGGCCGAGGACGAGCGGCCCGCCGGGGCGTGGCACGCCGAGTGGCAGCCACTGCGGGAGGCACTGCGGCTGGCGGGCGGGGCCGCGCACACCGCCGTCGAACTCGCCGAGGGGCTGAGCGTCCACCCGGACCGGATGCGGGCCAACCTCGAACTGACCGGCGGCGCCCTCGTCACCGAGCGGCTGGCGGTGGCCCTCGCCCCGGTGCTCGGCAAGGCGCGGGCGAAGAAGCTGCTGACCGCGGCCTCGATCGAGGCGGCCGACACGGGGCGGACGATCGGAGAGGTGCTGTCCGGCCACCCCGAACTGTCGGCCCGTTTCACCCCCGCCGAGTTGTCGGAGCTACTCGACCCGGCCCGCTACACGGGCGCGGCCGACGCGCTGGTCGACCGGGCGCTGCGCGGATACGGGCACCACGAAGACGACGCGGGCGTCCGATGAGCGATGCGAGCGGTGTGAGCAACGTGAGCAGGACAGCGGGTGAGTCCGCTCCGTCCCGGCCCCGGGCCGTTGGTCCTGGTCTGCGCCCAGATGCTGATCCGGCTGGACACCTCGGTCCTCGATGTCGCCGCCACGCCCCTGGCCGACCCGGTCAGGGGCCTGGGCGGCGCCCCCGCCGAACCGGAGTGGATCTCCAGCGCGTCCACCCCGGGGTTCGGGCCGCCCGCGCGGAGCCCGGCCGAGGCGGCACGCTCACTGGCTCGTTCGCTGCGACTGCCGCAACTGGCGGAGGACGCCCACCGCGCCTTCCTCGACGCCATGTACGTAGCCCACTTGTGGATCGTCCTCCTCGCCTTCGCCGCGCTCGCCGTCCGTGTCGTGGGGACGCGCGTACGGGTCCGCGGAAAGCACCGCGGGGTCCTGTGGCCGCAGGCGCCTGCGGGAGAGGAACCGGATCCGGCGGACGCCGACGACACAACACGACAGGGCACGACAGGACAGGAAAGGAAGGGAAGGCACGATGACCCAGGCAACGCCCCGCTCGGTGCTGGTGACCGGGGGAAACAGGGGGATCGGGCTGGCCATAGCCCGCCGCTTCGTGGCGTCCGGGGACCTGGTCACGGTGACCTACCGCAGTGAGGCACCATCCAGTGACGAGGGCTTTCTTTCCGTGCGGTGCGATGTCACTGACGGTCAGCAGGTGGACCAGGCCTTCAAGGAGGCCGAGGCGGCCCACGGTCCGGTCACCGTCCTGGTCGCCAACGCCGGCACCAGCCAGGACCGGCTACTGGTACGGATGAGCGAGGCGGACTTCACCTCCGTCATCGACACCAACCTCACCGGGGCCTTCCGCGTCGCCCAGCGTGCGGTGCGCGGAATGCTCCGGGAACGCCATGGCCGTATCGTGCTGATCTCCTCCACGGCGGCACTGCACGGCCACCCCGGACAGACCAACTACGCGGCGGCGAAGGCGGGTCTGGTCGGCTTCGCACGGGCACTGACCCAGGAGCTCGGCCCCCGGGACATCACCTGCAACGTGGTGGCGCCCGGCCTGATCGAGACGGACATGGCCCGCGCGCTCACCGAGGAGCAGCGCAAAGAGCTGCTGCGGCAGACCCCGGCCGGACGACCGGCCCACCCCGAGGAGGTCGCCGACGCGGTGGCCTTCCTGGCCGGCGCCGGCTCTGTGCGCGGCGCCGTGATCCCGGTCGACGGAGGCGCGGGCCTGGGGCACTGAGGCCGGTCACCGCGGCCGGGTCCGGGCGCTGAGCCCGGCGGACCCGAGAGCAGGGTGGGGAGGGGCTTGGAGTGCCTCCCCCTCCCCACCCGATCCACTACCGACGGCCGCGCAGCTCCCGGTACTTGGCGACCAGGGCCCGCGTGGACGCGTCCAGCCCCGGCACCTCGGCGCCCTCGGTCAGGGCGGGCTCCACCCGCTTGGCCAGGACCTTGCCCAGCTCGACGCCCCACTGGTCGAAGGAGTCGATGTTCCAGACGGCGCCCTGGACGAACACCTTGTGCTCGTACAGCGCGATCAGCTGGCCGAGGACCGACGGGGTCAGCTCCTTCGCCAGGATCGTGGTCGTCGGGTGATTGCCCTTGAACGTCTTGTGCGGCACCAGCTCCTCGGCCACGCCCTCGGCCCGCACCTCGTCCGGCGTCTTGCCGAAGGCCAGCGCCTGGGTCTGGGCGAAGAAGTTGGCCATCAGCAGATCGTGCTGGGCCCGGAGCCGGTCACCGAGCTCGGCGACCGGCTCGGCGAAGCCGATGAAGTCAGCCGGGATCAGCTTCGTGCCCTGGTGGATCAGCTGGTAGTAGGCGTGCTGCCCGTTCGTCCCCGGCGTGCCCCACACCACCGGCCCGGTCTGCCATGCGACCTCGCGGCCGCCCCGGTCCACGTACTTGCCGTTGGACTCCATGTCCAGCTGCTGGAGGTACGCCGTGAACTTGGACAGGTAGTGGCTGTACGGCAGGACCGCGTGGGACTGGGCGTCGTGGAAGTTGCCGTACCAGATGCCGAGCAGGCCCAGCAGCAGCGGCACATTGGACTCGGCGGGCGCGGTGCGGAAGTGCTCGTCGACGATCCGGAAGCCGTCGAGCATCTCCCGGAAGCGGTCCGGGCCGATCGCGATCATCAGCGACAGGCCGATCGCCGAGTCGTACGAGTAGCGTCCGCCGACCCAGTCCCAGAACTCGAACATGTTGGCGGTGTCGATGCCGAAGTCCGACACCTTCCCGGCGTTGGTCGAGAGCGCGACGAAGTGCTTGGCGACGGCCTCGGGGCCCGCCTTCAGCTCGGTCAGCAGCCAGTCACGGGCGGAGGTCGCGTTGGTGATCGTCTCGATCGTGGTGAACGTCTTCGAGGCGATGACGAACAGCGTCTCCGCCGCGTCCAGGTCCCGTACGGCCTCGTGCAGGTCGGCCCCGTCGACGTTCGACACGAAGCGGACGACCAGGTCGCGGTCGGTGTAGGAGCGGAGCACCTCGTACGCCATGGCGGGGCCGAGGTCGGAGCCGCCGATGCCGACGTTGACGATGTTCTTGATGCGGCGGCCGGTGTGGCCGGTCCACTCACCGGAGCGGATCCGCTCGGCGAAGCCGGTCATCCTGTCCAGCACGGCGTGCACGGCCGGCACCACGTTCTCGCCGTCGACCTCGACCACCGCGTCCCGCGGGGCGCGCAGCGCGGTGTGCAGGACGGCACGGTCCTCGGTGGTGTTGATCTTCTCGCCGCGGAACATGGCGTCCCGCAGTTCGAACACACCGGTTGCGGCGGCCAGCTCCCGCAGCAGCCGCAGCGTCTCGTCGGTGACCAGGTGCTTGGAGTAGTCGACGTGCAGATCGCCGACCTCCAGCGTGTACCCGGTGCCGCGCCCGGGGTCGGCCGCGAACAGCTCCCGCAGTTCCACGTGACCCAGTTGCTCCCGGTGCTCGGCCAGCGCCGTCCACTCGGGCGTCTGGTCGAGCCTGGTACGGCTTTCTGCGTTCATCTCGGACTTCAGCCTTCTTTCCTACTGGTCCTGCGTACCTTGCCCCGCTGCCGGTCCCAACCTAATGGAGGCAAGGCAACAGGAGCTGTCGTCTCGCCGTCGTCCGGCTCGACAACGGATACGTCGGTCGTGCGCTCCGGTATCAGCGCGGCGACGGACTGGAGAAGGAAAGCGGTGTCCGGCGAAGAGGTCCGGCCGGACACCCTGGGGTGCCCGGCCGGCCTCAATTCCTAGATCTCGCCCCGCAGTTTGGCGAGCGCCTCGGCGAGGATCGCCTCGCCGTCCGCGTCGCTGCGTCGCTCCCGCACATAGGCGAGGTGCGTCTTGTAGGGCTCGGTGCGCGGTGGGTCCGGCGGGTTGTCCCGGTCCTGTCCGGCGGGAAAGCCGCAGCGCGGGCAGTCCCAGGTGTCGGGGACCTGCGCGTCGCTTGCGAAGCTCGGCTGGGTCTCGTGTCCGTTGGAGCACCAGAAGGAGATGCGAAGCCGGGGTGCGGACTCGCCGCGCTCGGCTTCGCCCATCGGCCCCGCCCCGACCCGGCTTCCTCGGATCGCGTTGCCACTTGCCACGGTCGTAACTCCCTGCGTGATGGTGCGGCGAAGCGAGTCGGCGTTTCGCTTCGCTGCGAGCGCCTCAGTCTACGTAAGGCCCAACGCGCGTCCAGTGATTGGAGTTACATCCCACCCCAGACGCAAGCCCCATGATAGGCCGCGCCCGAAGTCGCGTACCCGGCATGGGGCTTTACGTGCGAATTGGTGCGTCCGTGACGCAGGTCAGTTGTTGACCTTCATCAGGATGCCGAGTACGACAATGCACGCGAACCACAGCAGACCGACCACGACGGTGATCCGGTCGAGGTTGCGCTCGGCGACCGAGGAGCCGCCGACGGATGACTGCATACCGCCACCGAACATGTCGGAGAGGCCGCCGCCCTTGCCCTTGTGCATCAGCACCAGCAGCATCAGCAACCCGCTGAAGACGATCAGGGCGATCGAGAACCCCATAACCACGGCTGGACCAACTTCCTCGGATCTGGATGGACGACAGGGGCATGGCGGCTGAGCCATGCCCCCGCAAGACTACGACGTTCCGCCGCTAGCGCCTACTCACTGGTCACGGAAGCGCACGATCTTGACGAACTCGTCCGCGTCGAGGGAGGCGCCGCCGACGAGGGCCCCGTCGATGTCGGCCTGGGCCATGATCTCGGCGACGTTGCCGGCCTTCACGGAGCCGCCGTACTGGATGCGGACCTGGTCGGCCAGCTCCTGGGTGTACAGCTCGGCCAGCTTGGCGCGGATGGCCGCGCAGACCTCCTGGGCGTCCTCGGCGCCGCAGACCTTGCCGGTGCCGATGGCCCAGACGGGCTCGTAGGCGATGACGACGGTCTCGGCGTGCTCGGCGGGGACGTCCTTCAGGCCGCCCTCGACCTGGGCGAGGGTGTGGGAGACGTGGTTGCCCGCCTCGCGGACCTCCAGCTCCTCACCGACGCAGAGGATCGGGGTGAGGCCGTGCTTGAAGGCGGCCTTGACCTTGGCGTTGACGATCTCGTCGGTCTCGTCGTGGTACTGGCGGCGCTCGGAGTGGCCGACCGCCACGAAGGTGCACTTGAGCTTGGCCAGCATCGGGCCGGAGATCTCGCCGGTGTAGGCGCCGGAGTCGTGGGCCGACAGGTCCTGGGCACCGTACTTGATCTTGAGCTTGTCGCCGTCGACCAAGGTCTGCACGGACCGCAGGTCGGTGAAGGGCGGCAGGACCGCGACCTCACAGGCCTCGTAGTCCTTGTCGGCCAGGGCGAAGGCGAGCTTCTGGACGTGGGCGATGGCCTCGAGGTGGTTGAGGTTCATCTTCCAGTTGCCCGCCATCAGGGGCAGGCGGCCGTTTTCAACAGCAGTCATCGAGGGTCAGTCCTCCAGTGCAGCGAGGCCGGGGAGCGTCTTGCCCTCGAGGTATTCGAGGGAGGCGCCGCCACCGGTCGAGATGTGGCCGAATGCGTTCTCGTCGAAGCCCAGGATGCGCACGGCCGCGGCGGAGTCTCCGCCGCCGACGACCGTGAACGCCTCGGAGTCGAGGAGAGCCTGGGCGACCGCCTTGGTGCCCTCGGCGAAATCGGGGTGCTCGAAGACGCCCATCGGGCCGTTCCAGAAGACGGTGGCCGCGTCGGCGATCTTGGAGGCGTACAGCTTGCGGGTCTCCGGACCGATGTCCAGACCCATCTGGTCGGCCGGGATGGCGTCCGCGGCGACGGCGGTGGGGTTGGCGGGCGCCTTGGCCTTCAGGTCCGGGAACCCGGACGAGACGAGGGCGTCGACGGGCAGGACCAGCTCGACACCGGTCTTCTCGGCGCGCTCCAGGTACTCCGTGACGGCCGGGAGCTGGTCCTCCTGGAGGAGGGAGCTGCCGATCTCGTACCCCTTGGCCCTGAGGAAGGTGTACGCCATGCCGCCGCCGATGAGGATGCGGTCGGCCCTGCCGAGCAGCTGGTCGATGACGGCGAGCTTGTCGGAGACCTTGGCGCCGCCGAGCGCGACCACATAGGGGCGCTTGACGTCCTCGGTGAGCTTCTTGAGGACGCCGACCTCGGTGGCGATGAGGTGGCCGGCGTAGTGCGGCAGCCGGGCCGGAAGGTCGAAGACGGAGGCGTGCTTACGGTGCACCGCGCCGAAGCCGTCGCCCACGTAGACGTCGGCGAGGCCGGCGAGCCGGTCCGCGAAGGCGGCGCGCTCGGCGTCGTCCTTCGACGTCTCGCCGGCGTTGAAGCGCAGGTTCTCCAGCACGGCGACCTGGCCGTCGGCGAGGCCCGTGACGGTGGCCGTGGCGGACTCGCCGACCGTGTCGGTCGCGAACGCCACGTCGGCGCCGAGGAGTTCACCGAGGCGGGCGGCGGCCGGGGCGAGCGAGAAGACCGGGTCCGGGGCGCCCTTGGGGCGACCCAGGTGCGAGGCGACGATCACCCGGGCGCCCGCCTCGGCGAGGGCCTTCACGGTGGGCAGGACGGCGCGGATCCGGCCGTCGTCGGTGATGGTCGTGCCGGACAGCGGCACGTTCAGGTCGGCGCGGACGAAGACCCGCTTTCCGGCGACCGGGCCGGCGAGGAGTTCGTCGATCGTCTTCATTGAGGGGACTCCCGGAGAGGACTTGTGGTGCTCGTGATCGTAAGAGGGGCGTTTCGCACGTGAGTCAGGGCCCGGGCGGCGCGTCGCTGCGCCGCCCGAGCCCTGCCGTCACATCAAGTGCCTGTTTCCGTCGATCAGAGCTGGTTGCCGACGAAGACCGTCAGGTCGACGAGGCGGTTGGAGTAGCCCCACTCGTTGTCGTACCAGCCGAGGATCTTCACCGACGTACCTTCCTGGACCATGGTCAGGGAGGCGTCGAAGGTGCAGGAAGCCGGGTCGCTGACGATGTCCGAGGACACGATCTGGTCCTCGGTGTAGAAGAGGATGCCCTTGAGGTCGCCGTCCTCGGAGGCCTTCTTGAAGGCGGCGTTGACCTCGTCCTTGGTGACCTCGCGCTGGAGCTGCACGACCAGGTCGGTGGCCGAGCCGGTCGGGACCGGGACACGCATCGCGATGCCGTCGAGCTTGCCCTTGAGCTGCGGCAGGACCAGCGCGGTGGCCTTCGCGGCACCGGTGGTGGTCGGGATGATGTTCTCGGCGGCGGCGCGGGCGCGACGCAGGTCCGAGTGCGGGAAGTCCAGGATGCGCTGGTCGTTGGTGTACGCGTGGACCGTCGTCATCAGGCCCTTGACGATGCCGAAGTTCTCGTCGAGGACCTTGGCCATCGGCGCCACACAGTTGGTGGTGCAGGAGGCGTTGGAGATGACGTGGTGGTTCGCCGGGTCGTACTTGTCCTGGTTGACGCCCATCACCACGGTGATGTCCTCGTCCTTGGCCGGAGCCGAGATGAGGACCTTCTTGGCGCCGCCGGCGAGGTGCTTCTCGGCGTCGGCCTTCTTCGTGAAGATGCCGGTGGACTCGATGACGATGTCGACGCCCAGCTCGCCCCACGGGATGTCGGCGGGGTTGCGCTCGGAGAGGACCTTGATGGTGTGGCCGTCCACGGTGATCGTGTCGGCGGTGTGCGACACCTCGGCCTTGAGACGGCCCAGGATGGTGTCGTACTTCAGCAGGTGAGCGGTGGTCGCGGTGTCACCCAGGTCGTTGACAGCCACGATCTCGATGTCTGCACCCTGCTCCAGCAGCGCGCGGAAGTAGTTACGACCGATGCGGCCAAAGCCGTTGATGCCTACGCGGATCGTCACGAACCGATCTCCTCGTTGGTACGCCGGCTCAGTGCCGGCGAGCTGTATGGGATGTCCCCGACCGCCTACGACCCTACCTCCCCGGGGCCCGTCGAGTGACATCGAGATGCCCTATACATGCCGGTGCGATCCGTACCCGCCAGTAGGGGTACGGACCGCCCGGGTTTTGCAAGCTGATTACCTTTTGAGCGGCCACCCGATCATCTGATTCCAGACGTTCGGGGTGGCCTCTCCAGGGCCTGCCACCAGCCCTTCGGCGCAGTCGGCGCTCACCTCCTCAGCGCCGCCAACGCCTTGCCGAGCAGTGCCGTGCGGTCGGCCGCCCCCGGCACCTGCTCCAAGCCGAAGCCCAGCAGCACGGTGTCGTTCGTGGTGACCGCGCCGAACGTCTTGAACAGTTCGCCGGACAGGCCCCAGTCCCGGACGACCGCCGGGCTGCCCGCGGGCGGGCCGGGGGTCTTCCAGGCGCCGAGCGACGTCTCGAAGCCCTCGGTCGCGCCGGCGATGCCGCCGGTGACCACCGTGGTGTTGTCGAGCAGCACGCCACGACCGCCGGATCCGGGGTCGGTGATGTAGCTGAACGACACCTCGACCGACTTGCCCGCGTAGGCGGACAGATCGAACTCGACCTGCTTCCAGCCGTCGGAGGCCCCGGTGAAGCTGTTCCAGGCACCGCTGGTGCCGGTCGGCGTGCAGCCGCCGGAGCCCGGGGTCAGGTACCGCTTCAGCGCCGGGTGGGCCTGGATGAAGTACCCGGCCTCGCACTCGAGGGGCACGGCGGTGGAGGTGGCGCCGCCCGCCTCGGGCAGCGTCGTCCAGTCGTCCGCCCCGGCGGTGTGCGCCTCCAGGACCGCGTGGTCGTAGCCCTCCTCGGTGTTCCACAGGATCCGGGTGCGCAGCGCGGGCTTGTCGGCCGCGGTCACCGAGGTGAGGTCGATGGTGCGGGTGAGCCGGTTCCAGGCGTAGTCGGAGTGCGTGACCGCCGCCATGGACGCGCCCTCGTACGGGCCGTACGGGTTGACGGTGCCGGGGTACTGGCCCGCCCCGGCGCTCGCGAACTGCGGGAAGGCGTCGGCGGGGAGGGCATCGGAGGTGAGGCCGAACGATCCCGCCGTGTTCAGCGGGTTGCCGGGCGCGTCGCCGAGCGTTCCCGTGAAGCCCGAGAGCTTCCCGCTGCCCGTGAAGGCCTTGGCGTCGGGCAGGGACGTACGGCTGTAGGCGCCCAGGTAGTACTGGCTGAAGTCGTTGGACAGTGTGCCGCCGCCGAGGTCGACGGAGCCGCCGGCGCTCTCGCCAGCCTCGATCAGCTTGCCGCCCTCGTTGAGGTAGGCGCGCAGTTCGAGCTGGGTGGCGACGCCGGGGCGCACGGCGCCCGTGTAGTGCACGACCTGCTTGAAGTGCTTCAGTACGCCCAGCGCGTCGGGAGCACCCTGGGTCGCGACGTCCCAGACGAGCGCCTTCTTGCCGTTGGCCTTCAGCGCGTCGACATACGTCTGCGTCTGGGTCGCGGTCGCACCCTCCTCGGCGACGACGAGGGTGTCGGCCTTGGGCCGCTCGGCGATGGTGTAGGTGAAGCGCTCGCTGCGGGTGGGCTTGCCGCTCTTCGTCTCGCCGGTGAACCAGACCTCGACCTTGTCGCCCGGTTCGCCGTCCTGGACCTTGGCCCGGTACTCGTCGAACCAGAGGTTGTCCTCACCGCCGAACGTCTCGCCGCCCTTCCAGGGCCTGAGCGTCTGGTCGTAGGTCCGGCCGCGGCCGTTGATCCGGTACTTCAGCTCCTTGTCGCGCACCGCCCTGCGGGTGACGACGGAGATCTCCTGGTCGGCGCCGCGCGAGTACGACGCGGTGAAGGGCGCGAGGGTGAAGTCGGGGGCGTCGAGGCCGACCGAGGACTTGGGCCGGTCGGGCTTCGCGGCGGACTCGGCGACGGAGAGCGCGAACGGGATGTTCTTCTCGAACTCCTGCTTGATCAGCTTCTCGTCGTCGGGGAACGTGAAGACGGAGGCGCAGTCCTCCGGCTTCCAGGCGTCGGCCGGGTCGATGTTCGACGCGGTCTGGCACGTCGACATCTCGGGGGTGAACATCGGCGTGCCGTTGACGTTGGCCGCGTGGCCGTCCGCCTCGCCGTTGGTGGTGTACAGCTCCGAGGAGAGCTGGGGGTGGTATCCGGGGACCGCGGGGTTCTCCGGGGTACCGGCCAGCGCCTTGTAGAGCACGTCGTCCGGGGTGGGGGTGGCCACCTGCCAGCCGACGCCGTAGAGGATCAGTTCGGCGGCGGAGTGGTAGTTGATGCCGTACTCGAAGCCGATGCGCTTCTCGAAGGCGTCCAGGGCCTTGGTCTCGGGCTCGGAGCCCGGGCTCGCGCCGCGGTAGGTCTCACTGGTGGGGAACGGGGACGAACCCTCGTTGTCGTAGCCCCACTTGTAGGCGAAGTTGCGGTTGAGGTCGACGCCGTCGCCGACGGTGATGGCGTTGTCGCCGTTGATGTCGCGCAGGTTCTTGCGCCACTGGCGGTTGCCGTCGGCCTTGTGGGTGAAGTCGTAACCGTCCGGGTTGGCGGAGATCAGGAACCACAGCTCGGTGGTGTCGACGATCTTCTTGATCCGCTTGTCCGTCTTGTAGTTGTCCAGGTAGTGGTGCATCAGCCGCCGGGTCATCTCCGGGGTGATCCACTCACGGGCGTGCTGGTTGGACATGTACAGGACGGAGGGCTTGGCGCCGTCCTTGGTCTTCTTCGCGTTCCTGGTCAGCTTGAGCGCGAGGATGTCCTGTCCCTGGAGGGACTTGCCGATGGAGACCACCTTGGTCAGGGACGGGTGCTCCTGACCGGTCCGGAGGATCTCCTCCTTGATGTTCCCGGCGCCGCTGTAGGGGCGGTAGACCCCGTCGCCCGCGGCGTCCACCCGGGCCTCCGCCTTGCGGGTGAGCCTGTGCTCCTTGAGGTCGACGCCCTGTTCCTCCAGGGCCTTCGCCTGCTTGTCGGTGAGGTAGACCTCGACCGACGCGGTGCCCTTCTCCGGTGCCTGCTCGCTGAGTTCGTGTCCGTCCTGCCCGGCCGCCAGAAGCAGGGGTACCTGCTCCTTCGTGACCTCGGCGCGGAAGACCTTGACCTCTTCCGCATCGCCGGAACCATTGTTCTCGGCCGCCTGGGCGAACGGCGCGAGCCCCGCGCCGCCGCCCAGCAGGAGCACGCCGGCAGCGAGGATCGATCTCGCTCTTCGTCTCATGAGCCCCCCTTGCGTGGGTTCGCCACAGTGGCGAACAGACGCCAGGCTCATGTCAGATCCGGATCACGTCAAGGGTGCCGCACGAGCCACACAGGGAATTCACCCGTCAAGCGAAAAGCCGGCGCCGAAAACCCAACTGGGCTTCGGCACCGGCAAGTTCGCCGAGGCGGGGTGCGGCTGACGGGTTGTCACCCGGCGAGGTTTTCGGCCATCTCCTCGGTGAGGCTCGACTCCGTCCCGGGGATGCCCAGGTCCTGCGCGCGCTTGTCCGCCATGGCCAGCAGTCGGCGGATACGGCCCGCGACGGCGTCCTTGGTGAGCGGCGGGTCGGCGAGCGCGCCCAGCTCCTCCAGCGAGGCCTGCTTGTGCTCCATGCGCAGCCGTCCGGCGGCGGCGAGGTGTTCGGGCACGTCGTCGCCGAGGATCTCCAGGGCACGGCCGACGCGGGCACCGGCGGCGACGGCGGCACGGGCCGAGCGGCGCAGGTTGGCGTCGTCGAAGTTGGCGAGCCGGTTCGCAGTGGCCCGGACCTCGCGGCGCATCCGCCGCTCCTCCCAGGCCAGCACCGACTCATGGGCGCCGAGCCGGGTCAGCAGCGCGCCGATCGCGTCGCCGTCCCGTACGACGACCCGGTCCACGCTGCGCACCTCCCGGGCCTTCGCGGCGATCGACAGCCTGCGGGCCGCGCCGACCAGGGCGAGGGCCGCCTCCGGGCCCGGGCACGTCACCTCCAGGGAGGACGAGCGGCCGGGCTCGGTGAGCGAGCCGTGCGCGAGGAACGCCCCGCGCCAGGCGGCCTCGGCATCGCAGGTGGCCCCCGAGACCACCTGCGGGGGCAGTCCGCGGATGGGCCGGCCGCGGCCGTCCACCAACCCCGTCTGGCGGGCCAGCTGATCGCCGCCCGCGACGACCCGCACCACATAACGCGAGCCCCGGCGCAGTCCGCCGGGTGCCATCACGATCAGTTCGGAGCTGTGTCCGAAGATCTCCAGGATGTCCCGCTTGAGGCGGCGCGCCGCCATCGCGGTGTCCAGCTCCGCCTCGATCACGATGCGGCCGCTCACCAGGTGCAGCCCGCCCGCGAACCGCAGGATCGCCGAGACCTCCGCCTTTCTGCAGCAGGTCCGGGTGACGGGTAGCCGGGAGATCTCGTCCTTCACCGCTGCCGTCATCGCCATGGGCCGATCCTTCCATGCATCCGAAAAATACGGTCGTACGCGGCGGCCAGCAGCTCCGGATCATGCCGCGGAGATCCATCGGGCCGGGCCACCGGAGCCAGCTCGACCGCGGCGCCGAACCGCTCGGCGGCCTCGGTCAGCAAATCGCGGTCGGGCACGGCGGCCTCGTCGGCCAGCACCACGTCCAGGGCGAGTTTAGGGGCGTGTCGTGCCAAAACCTCCAAATGACGCTGCGGGGAGAAGCCATCGGTTTCTCCCGGCTGCGGGGCGAGGTTCAGCGACAGCACGAGCCGGGCCTTGGTCTCGGTGAGGGCGTCGAGCAGCTCGGGGACGAGCAGGTGCGGGATCACCGACGAGAACCAGGAGCCGGGCCCCAGCACCACCCAGTCGGCGTCGAGGACGGCCGCCACCGCCTCGGGCACGGCGGGCGGGTCGTGGGGCACGAGGTGCACGGACTGCACCTCGCCGGGGGTGAGCGCGACGGTCGCCTGGCCCCGGACGGTGTCGACGGCGTCGGGGCGCGTCGGGTCGTGCCCCTTGACCAGGGCCTGGAGCTCCAGGGGCACCGCGGACATGGGCAGCACACGGCCCTGGGCGCCGAGCAGCCTGCCGACCAGGTCCAGCGCCTGGACGTGGTCGCCGAGCTGCTCCCACAGGGCGACGATCAGGAGGTTGCCGACGGCGTGGTCGTGCAGGTCGCCCTTGGTCTTGAAGCGGTGCTGGATGACGCGAGCCCAGGTCTGCCCCCAGTCGTCGTCACCGCACAGCGCGGCCAGCGCCTTGCGCAGGTCGCCGGGCGGGAGCACGCCCAGCTCGTCGCGCAGACGTCCGCTGGAGCCGCCGTCGTCGGCCACGGTGACGACGGCGGTGAGGTCGCCGGTGATCCGGCGCAGGGCGGCGAGCGAGGCGGACAGGCCCATGCCGCCGCCGAGCGCGACGACCTTGGGCTGGGCGCCACGACGACGTGCCCGGCCGCCGCGCGCCTCGGCGGGCCCGGCCGTCCGTCCTTCCGGGGTGACCCGGCGCAGTCTGCTCAGCCGCAGAGCAGCACGTCCGGTCATTCGCGACCCATGTCGCGGTGCACGACGACGGTCTCGACGCCCTGGGAGGCCAGACGGGCGGCCAGCTTCTCGGACGTGGCGACCGAGCGGTGCTTGCCGCCGGTGCAGCCGACCGCGATGGTCACATACCGCTTGCCCTCGCGGCGGTAGCCGGCGGCGATCAGCTGGAGCAGCTCCGCGTAGCGGTCGAGGAACTCCTTGGCGCCGGGCTGGTTGAAGACGTACGCCGAGACCTCCTCGTTGAGGCCGGTGTAGGGGCGCAGCTCAGGGACCCAGTGCGGGTTGGGCAGGAAGCGCATGTCCACGACCAGGTCGGCGTCGACCGGCAGGCCGTACTTGAAGCCGAAGGACATGACGGTGGCCCGCAGCTCGGGCTCCTCCTCGCCGGCGAACTGGGCGTCCATCTTCGCGCGCAGCTCGTGCACGTTCAGGCTGGAGGTGTCGATCACCAGGTCGGCGTCGCCGCGCAGCTCACGCAGCAGCTCCCGCTCGGCGGCGATGCCGTCGACGATGCGGCCGTCGCCCTGGAGGGGGTGCGGGCGGCGCACCGACTCGAAGCGGCGCACGAGGGCATCGTCGGAGGACTCCAGGAAGACGATCCGACGGGTGACGTTCTTCGTCTCGAGGTCGGCGAGGGAGTCGCGGAGGTTGTCGAAGAAACGGCGGCCACGGACGTCGACGACGACCGCGATCCGCGCCACGTTGCCCTGGGAGCGGGCGCCGAGCTCCACCATGGTGGGGATCAGCGCGGGCGGCAGGTTGTCCACGACGAACCAGCCGAGGTCCTCCAGACACTTGGCGGCCGTGGACCGGCCGGCGCCGGACATGCCGGAGATGATGACCAGCTCGGGGATGGCCGCCTCGGGGACCCCGGCTGTTTCGATGCCCGTACTCACGTGTGCTCCGTCTTCCTGGGGCGCTGGGTGCTGGGAGGCGTGGTCGCCCGCCGCGCTGAGGGCCCGCCCGCGCTCCCCTGTGTGCTCTTGGTGCTGTTCTTCTGGACGCTGGGGGCGCTCATGAGGTTCTGGGCGCTCTTCGTGCTCGGTCATGTCTCCTGCCCTCGTCGCCGGTCCGGGGGACCCGCCGTGAACACCGCCACGGGCTCCCCGGAGGTGTCCGCCGTCGTGCCGGGCTCCTCTTCCTCCATGATCTCCCCGGTGGCGGTGTTCACGGCGGGTGCCGCCGGAGCCGCCTGTGCGAGGGCCGCGGCGATCGTCTCGGCCGTCTTGCGGCCTATGCCGGGGACCTCGCAGATCTGGTCGATCGTCGCGGCGCGCAGTTTCCTCAGCGAGCCGAAGTGCTTGAGCAGGGCCTGCTTGCGGGTGTCGCCGAGGCCGGGCACGTCGTCCAGGGGGCTGGCCCGGAACCGCTTGGCCCGCTTGGTGCGCTGGTAGGTGATGGCGAAGCGGTGGGCCTCGTCGCGGACGCGCTGGAGCAGATACAGACCCTCGCTGGTGCGGGGCAGGACCACCGGGTCGTCCTCGCCGGGCAGCCAGACCTCCTCCAGGCGCTTGGCGAGGCCGCACACGGCGATGTCGTCGATGCCCAGCTCGTCCAGGGCCCGGCGGGCGGCGGCGACCTGCGGCTGTCCGCCGTCGACGACGACGAGCTGCGGCGGGTAGGCGAAGCGCTTGGGGCGGCCGTCCTCCTCGGTGAGGGCGTCCTCGCCGTCGGCCCACTCGCCGGTCTTCTCCTTCTCGGCGAGGTAGCGCCTGAAGCGGCGGGCGATGACCTCGTGCATGGACCGGACGTCGTCCTGGCCCTCGCCGTGCCAGACCTGCGTGTCCCCGACCCGGCCCTTGATCTGGAAGCGGCGGTACTCGCTCTTGCGGGCCAGTCCGTCCTCGAAGACGACCATGGAGGCGACGACGTCGTCGCCCTGGAGGTGGGAGATGTCGTAGCACTCGATCCTGAGCGGGGCGCTGTCGAGGTCGAGGGCCTCGGCGATCTCCTCCAGGGCCCGGGAGCGGGTGGTGAGGTCGGAGGCGCGCTTGGTCTTGTGCAGCACGAGCGACTGCTGGGCGTTGCGCTGCACGGTCTCCATGAGGGCCTTCTTGTCGCCCCGCTGCGGGATGCGCAGGGAGACGTTCGAGCCGCGGCGCCCGGTGAGCCACTCCTGGACGGGCTCGACGGGGTCGGGCAGGGCCGGGACGAGGACCTCCTTGGGCACCGAGTCGCCGGTCTCCTCGCCGTAGAGCTGCTGCAGGGCGTGCTCGACGAGGTCGGCGGTGGTGACGGCCTCGACCTTGTCGGTGACCCAGCCGCGCTGGCCGCGCACGCGTCCGCCGCGTACGTGGAAGATCTGGACGGCGGCCTCCAGCTCGTCCTCGGCGACCGCGATCAGGTCGGCGTCGGTCGCGTCGGCGAGCACGACCGCGTTCTTCTCCATGGCCTTCTTCAGGGCCTCGATGTCGTCGCGCAGCCGGGCGGCCCGCTCGTACTCCATCTCCTCGGCCGCGTCCGTCATCTGCCGCTCCAGACGACGGAGGTAGGTGCCGGTGCGGCCGGCCATGAAGTCGCTGAACTCCTCGGCCAGCTCCCGGTGGTCCTCGGCGGTGATCCGCTCGACGCAGGGGGCGGAGCACTTGCCGATGTAGCCGAGCAGACAGGGGCGGCCGGTGCGGGCCGCGTTCTTGAAGACGCCGGCCGAGCAGGTGCGGACGGGGAAGACGCGCAGCAGCAGGTCCACGGTGTCGCGGATGGCCCACGCGTGGGCGTACGGGCCGAAGTACCGGACGCCCTTCTTCTTGTGACCGCGCATCACCTGCACCCGGGGGTACTGCTCGTTCATCGTGACCGCGAGGTACGGGTAGCTCTTGTCGTCGCGGTACTTGACGTTGAACCGGGGGTCGAACTCCTTGATCCAGGAGTACTCCAGCTGGAGCGCCTCCACCTCCGTGGACACCACCGTCCACTCCACGGAGGCGGCCGTGGTGACCATGGAGCGGGTGCGCGGGTGGAGGCCGGCCAGGTCCTGGAAGTAGTTGGCCAGGCGCTGACGCAGGCTCTTCGCCTTCCCGACGTAGATCACCCGGCGGTGCTCGTCACGGAACTTGTACACCCCGGGAGAGTCCGGGATCTGTCCCGGACTGGGGCGGTAGCTGGAGGGATCGGCCATGCTCCACACCCTACTGGCGGGGAGTGACACCGCGGGGCGCCCGGGGAGCCTTGGCCAGGGCGGCTCCAGGGCTTTAAGGGGCCTTTCACTATGCCCGCCGGGTCGCGTGGTCCGGCACCGCACCTCGCAAGGCACCAGACCACGCGACCTGATCGGACGCGCATAGTGAAAGACCCCTAACGCGTCTCCAGGAACGTCAGCACGGCCAGGACCCGGCGGTGATCATCCGGTTCTTCCGGCAGCCTCAGCTTGCCCAGGATGCTCCGCACATGTTTCTCGACCGTCCCCTCGGTCACCCACAGTCGCTTGCCGATCCCCGCGTTGGAGCGCCCCTCCGCCATGAGCCCGAGCACCTCGCGCTCACGGTTGCTGAGCACGGCCAGCGGATCGTCGCGGCGCTGCGCGGCGACCAGCTCCTGCACCAGTGACGGGTCCACCACACTGCCGCCCCGGCGGATGCGGTCGAGTGTCTCCAGGAACTCGTCCACGGCGGTGATCCGGCTCTTGAGCAGATAACCGATGCTGCGCCCGCCGGCCAGCAGCTCCAGCGCGTCCTCGACCTCGACGAACGCCGACAGGACGAGGATCCCGACCGAGGGGTACCGCTCGCGGATGGCGCGGGCCGCCTTCAGCCCCTCCGTGGACTGCGTGGGCGGCATCCTGATGTCGATGATCGCGATGTCCGGTACGTGTGACTCGACCAGGTCCATGAGCCCGCCGCCGTCGCCGGCCTGGCCCACCACCTCGTAGCCGACGCGCTCGCACAGGCTTGCCAGCCCCTCACGCAGGAGCACGTCGTCGTCCGCGAGCACCACCCGCCCGAGCGCCGGATGCTGATCGGCGTCCATGGGTCTCGGCCTCCCCCTGCCCGACCTGTTCCGTTCGTCCCGACAGCCTGCCTGAACACGGGTCTTACGGCTAGCTGGAAGCCTAGTTGGGGGAGAGCCGGGACGTCACCTCGGTGTCCGCACGGCATCCTCGAACGAGTGCAGTCGCGGGTGGCCGGTTGCCTCGGCGGAGACGGATCCGGTTGTTCACCCGCGTACTGAGCCGGGCGGCCGTCTCCGCCGCCCGACACGGCCGCCCGAACGTACGCCCGACCGAGTCCCGCACTCCCCCCTTGAAGGGTCTCGCCGCGTACGCTTCGGGCGGTCATGAACGTGGCGTGGCGTCCCCGGCCTCCGGGGGCGGGGTCAGCGGCAGGCGGACGCACAGCGTCGTCCCGTCGCCCGGCGGGCTGGCCACGGTGAGCCGGCCGCCGATCGCCTCCACGCGGTCGATGAGCCCGATCAGCCCTGAGCCCCTGCCCGGGTCCGCTCCCCCGACGCCGTCGTCGTGGACGACCACCTCCAGGACGCCGCTCGTGTCCTCGGCCGTCACGCTCACCACGCTCGCGTGCGCGTGCTTGACCGCGTTGGTCAGGCACTCCGACGTCACGTAGTACGCGGCCACCTCGACCGGCTCCGGGAAGCGGGGCGTGGAGAGCCGGAGACCGAGTTCGACGGGGATCGCGCAGCGGCGGGCGAGGGAGCGCAGGGCGGGGCCCAGACCGCCCCGGGAGAGGATCGCCGGGTGGATGCCGCGGGCCACCTGGATCAGGTCCTGGAAGGTGTCGTCGAGGCCCCTGCCCAGGTGGGCCAGTTGTCTGCCGAGCGCCGAGCCCCGGTCCTCGACGAGGGTCTCCGCCATCCGCAGCTCCAGCTGCAGGGAGACCAGGCGCTGCTGCACTCCGTCGTGCAGGTCGCGTTCGATACGGCGCCGGGAGGCGTCCCCCGCGGCCACGACACGCGCGCGTGAGGCGGTCAGCTGGGCGCGGCTGTCGGCGTTGGCGATCGCGGTGGCGATCAGTTCGGTGAAGTCGGCGAGCCGGGACTCGGTGCCCTCGGGCAGCGGGTCGAGCCGCGAGGCCGCGACGACGACGCCCCACAGCCGGCCCTCGACGACGATGGGGGCGCCCGCTGCGGTGCCCGACCGGGCGGCGCCGCGTGTCCGGGCCACCTCCTCCATCACCTTGCGCGCCGACTCCCGACGGGGCAGGCGTGGCGCTCCGCCCTCGTCGTCGACGTGTTCGCGCGCGATGCCGAGGACGGTGAAGTAGCCGTCGGTCTCGTAGCGCAGTACGGCCGCGGCCGTGCTCAGCAGGGCGCCCACCTCCTCCGCCACCTTCGCGAACACATCGGACGGCGGCACCCCGCGGGCCACCTCGGTGGCGACCCGGCGCAGCGCGGCCTGTTCACGGGCGGCCAGCCGGCTCTCGGTGACATCGCGGGCGGCGGCGTAGATGAGGCCCTCCTCGGGGACCGGCCGGGCGCTCCACTGGAGCCAGCACTCGGTGCCGTCCGCGCGGACGTACCGGTTCTCGAACTCGGCGACGTCGGCGCCGCTCGCCAGCAGCTCGATCGCCTCGTGGGTGCTGTCGCGGTCCTCCTCGTGGACGAACTCGACGAGCGGCCTCGCGGTCAGGATCTCGGCGGGATATCCGAGGGTGCGTTCGAAGGCCGGGTTGACGCGTTTGAAGTAGCCGTCGAGTCCGCTGATGCAGAGCAGGTCCAGGGAGAGGTGGAAGATGCCTTCCAGTTCCCGTTCGGCGCGCTTGCGGCGGCCGTGGGCGGCGGCGAAGGACGCCATGGTGTCGTTCATGCCGCTCAGCAGGTGGGCCCAGGTGCCGTCGAAGGCGTCGACGTCGGCCCGGTGTTCGAGGCGGCCCGCGTCGATCGCCATGTTCATCGCACGTATCTGGCCGGCCAGCCGCTCCGTGGTCACCCGCAGTTCGCGGAAGGTGTCGGCGACGGCCCCGAGTTCGTCGCGGCCCGCGTAGCGGATGTCGTACGAGAGGTCGCCCTCCGACAGTGCCCGCGCGCCGGCGGCGACCTGTCCGAGGGGTCGGGTGATCGAGCGGCGCAGGGCCAGCGCGAGGACGGTGACGGCGCACAGGACCCCCAGGAAGAGGGCCAGTTCGCTGTAGGCCCGGGTCCGGGTGGCCCGCAGTTCTTGGTCCGCGGTGCCGGCGAGTTCCCGCATGGCCCGGCTCTGGACGGCGCGCAGATCGTCGACGTACTTCTCGGAGTCGGCCAGCCAGGCGTCGTACGAGGGCCAGTCGGCGGGCCGGGTGTCGGAGTCGTCGAGCATGTCGCGGACCTTGCGGACGGCGCGGCCGGGGGCCTGGAACATGGTGCTGTGCAGCTCGGCCCAGAGTGCCGCGGAGGTGTTCTGCTCGAAGGTGCGCAGCTGTGCCTTCTCCAGTTCGGTCCAGCGGCCGGCGGCGGTGGGGCGTTGGCCTGCCGGCACATCGAACAGGATGGCGAGCTCGGCCCGTTCGCGTTCGGCGGCCGCGATGGCCTTGCGAAGCGCCACATGGGCGTCGGCGGCGCGGCCCGCGGCCCGAGTGGGGCGGCCGGACTCCAGGGTGGCGACGGTGTCGAGCAGGACGTTCTCGATGGCGTCGTACCGCTGGGCGACGGTCTGCGCGTCCAGTGAGGTGGTGCCCGTCTCGACGCGCAGCGCGTGGAGTTGCCTGCGTACGGCGTCGAGGACACCGGCGACGTCGGGCTCCGGCCGGCCGGTGGCGTGCCGGGACGCCCGCCGCAGTGCGTCGTCGGTGGCGTGTTGGGCGTCGGAGCGCTCGCGCGCCGTGCCCGGTTCGACGTGCAGCCGGGCCTTCACCGCGGCCATCCGCTCCCGCGCGACGGCGTCGGAGACCTCGCCGGTCACGAAGGACACCGCGATCGCCGTGTCGAAGTCGTGCAGCGTCCGCGCCTTCTCCCAGTGCGACACGGCGGCGAACACCGTGAACACCAGGAGCACGGTCACCGGCAACAGCACGAGCAGCATCAGCTTGGCGCCCACCCGCAGCCGGGCGAAGAACGGCACCCCCCGAAGGCCCCTCCCCCGCCCCCGGCCCGTCCCGGTACCCCGGGGCTGCGACGCGGCCCGGCCGGAGCCCTCCGCCGACGGACGGGGACCGCGGTCCACCGGGGATGCGGGGCGGCGCGGGCTCGGTACGCGGCCCGCCGACGACGAAGGGCGCGGTGCGCTCACGCGGCCCGCCGACGACGAAGGGCGCGATGCGCTCACGCGGCCCGCCGACGACGAAGGGCGCGATGCGCTCACGCGATCCGCCGACGACGAAGGGCGCGATGCGCTCACGCGGCCCGCCGACGACGAAGGGCGCGGTGCGCTCACGCGGCCCGCTGAGGAGGAGCCGGGCGGGTCCGGTACCCGCGCTTCCTCCCTCGGGGAGCGGGTCCCGTTCGGTGCCGGGCCCGTCGCGGGCTGACCGCCGCTCAGGTCCGGCTCGCCGCCGGGCGCGGGCGAACCGCTCGTCCCGGGGGACGGCGAGGCGGGCCCGGAGGACGGGGCG
>NZ_JBVIDX010000003.1:266394-534975 GCF_055572155.1 Streptomyces sp. NPDC030814 | reverse complement strand
GGGCGACGGGCCCAGAGGACGGGGCGACGGGCCCAGAGGACGGGGCGACGGGCCCAGAGGACGGGGCGACGGGCCCAGAGGACGGGGCGACGGGCCCAGAGGACGGGGCGACGGGCCCAGAGGACGGGGCGACGGGCCCGGGGGCGTCCGGGGCTCGGTCCGGTGAGGGTGTGCGGCGCATGGTGGGGCTCACGGGTGCTGGGTGGTGGGGCAGTTGTCCCGAGGGACGGCCCCGGAGTCGTTGGTCGCGTACATGTGTTCCGCCTTTGCCGGCTCGGCGGCGTCGTCCGCGCTTCGGCCGCCCGCGGCCCGTTGCGTCCCCGCCGGCCGCTCGACGGAGAAACGTTCGATCAGGTCGCCGCTCGTCGGCGCGGACCCTCATGAACGGGGTTGCGCGGTGCCTTCAGCATCCCGCTGGACCGGGCGGCGGTCCAGGTGCCCGCGCCGCTTCGGCGGTCATGGCTCACTCTTCGGGTAACCGTCGTGCGCGGCCAGGTCCTTGTTGATGTCCTCCACCGCCGCGTCCAGCGTCTTCTCGGCCGGGGCCCCCGCGAAGACGATGTCGGCGACCGCGCGGGAGAACGCCTGGGTGATCGCCGGGTACGCGGGCGTCTGCGGCCGGGGCCGGGCGACACCGCTGCGCAACTGCTCGATGAACAGCCGCTCGGGACCGTTCTCGTCGAACTTCGTGGAAAGTTCGACCGCCCGTTCCGTCGCCGGGATCGCCCCGTTGGCCTCGCTCATCCTCAGCACCTGCTCCGGGCGCAGCAGATACTCCAGGAAACGCCACACCGCGTCGCCGTCCGCGCCGCCCGAGGGGATGCCCCACTGCCAGGACCCCATCCCGGTGACGGTGCCGGCGCCGAAGTCGGGCAGCGGCACGATCGCCACGTCCCCGGGGTGCGCCGCGCTGAACTCGCCGTACTTCCAGTGCCCCATCCAGGAGAGCGGAGTGCGCCCCTTCACGAACGCGTTCTTGTCCTTGTCCCGGTCGACGTATCCCTTCTTCACCCAGCTCTGCAGGGTGGTGAGCGCCTTCACCGCCTTCGGGCCGTTGAGGTGGCCGTCAGCCGTGCGGAACCCCTTGGGATCGATGAGGTCGCCGCCCGCCGACCACACGGCCGGGGCGAAGGCATAGGTGTTCCACTCGTCGGGGTGCGCCGAGTCGACGAAGTTGAGGTCGAGCGGCGCCTCGTACCCCTCGGCCCGCAGTCTGCGCAGGATCCGCGTCAACTCGTCGGTGGTCCAGGCGTCCTCCGGGCCCTTCGGGATCCGGATCCCGGCCTTGCGGAGCACCGAGGGCCGTACATACAGACCGAGCCCGGAGTCGAAGGTTCCGACACCCCACAACCGGCCGTCGTAGGTGCCCTGCCGGCGGATCGAGGGCAGCAGATCGTCGCGGACCTCGGCGGGCACGCAGGAGTCGATCGGTTTGAGCTTGCCGGACCAGGCGTAGCTGTAGAGGTTCGGGCCGTCGAAGTCGAGGAGGTCCGGCAGATCGCCGCTGGCCGCCGCGGACAGGACGAGTTCGGTGTAGGGGCGCTGCTCGGGCAGGGTCACCAGTTCGACGCGCACCTGTTGTTGCGCCTTGTTGAACTCCTTGACCTGGCTGCGCAGAGTGCTCTGTTCACCGCTCTGCCCGGCGTGGAACCACAGGGTGATGTGTGCGGTGCCGTCGATCCTGCCGTCGCAGGTCGTGTCGCCCGCCGCCTTGTCGCCCCCTGCCGGCCGGTCGTCCTCGGCGCTGCATCCGGCCAGTAGCAGTGCCGCCGCCGACATTCCCGCCAGCAGGGCACGACGGACCTGACGTCTCCCGACGCCGTTGTGCGACGCGTTCATCGCGTAGTACTCCCATTCGACCGGGCCACCTCGGCCCCAGGGCAGCGACATGCTACTCCCCGTGGCTTGTTCGATTCCCTCGGTGAGGGGGAAAGGACCGAATCGGCAAAGGACATCAGCACATTCCCAGTGACGGCGGACCGGCAGGGACAGCGCTTTCCGGCTACCGGGCGCCGGTTGTCGTCCTGCCGGACACCACCTCGTCGGCGGGAGCTCGCTGAACGGCCTCCGGGGAACCGGTCGCGGACGCTCCGGCGCGGGGATTCCTTCACAAGTCGAGGCTGTCGGGACGGGCGTCGCGCGACCCGCCGGGGTCCGGTCCCGGGCCTGCGGAACACTGAGGATCTTGCCGTCGGTGTCCGGCCATGTCCCGTCCCGGGTGTTGTCGGGACTTTGTCAACACGCTTCAATGCGGAGGAACTCAGGGCGGGGAACGCCGTCGTACGGATGTGAAGACGGACGGTCGCCGAGAGCCCCGCGCCTCCGCGGGGCGCCCCGGCCGGCCCACGCGTGGTGCAACCAGCCGACGCGCACTCACAGAAAGGCTTCTCCATGCGGCACGCCACAGAGCACGCCGACGTCGCGGCGACCGCGGACGTCGACACGGCGGAGTTGGAGTCGGCCCTGCGCGGTGGTCCCTTCCATGTCGCGCTGCGCGCGGCGATCGCCGCGCGCGGGCTGCCGTTGCAGCGGGTGCAGCACCATCTGTCGCGCCGCGGGGTCAAGGTCGGCGTGACCAGTCTGAGTTACTGGCAGCAGGGCGCGCGGCGCCCCCAGCGCCCCGAGTCGCTGCGGGCGGTGCGGGCCCTGGAGGAGATCCTGCGGCTTCCGGACGAGTCGCTGATCCGCCTGCTCGCCCTGTCGGCGGAGCCCTCCGGGCCGGGCCGCGGCGCCGGGCGTTCCTACCGCTCCCTCGTGGAGGCCCCGGACGTCCTGGGGCGTCTCCTCGGCGAGCTGGGCTCGCCGCTCGACGGCGGGGTGCACACCATCGGCCATCACGAGAGGGTCCGCGTCGGCGCGCACCGGGAGTTGCTGGGCCGCGAGTCCCAGCACATCGTGCGGGCCCACAGGGACGGCGTGGACCGCTATGTGGCCGTCCATCACGGCGACCCGGGCTGCGTGCCGGAACGCATGGCGGTCCGTGCCCTGGAGAACTGCCGCCGGGGCCGGGTGCGCTGGGACGACGACGCGGGGGTCCTCGTCGCCGAGTTCCTCTTCGACACCCGGCTGCGCAGTGGCGACACGTTCCTGTTCCGTTACGGCGTCGACGACGGAACGGCCGGGGTATGCACCGAGTACGTCCGGGGCTTCCGGTCGGCGGGCGGGCAGTACGCCCTCCAGGTGCGCTTCGACGAGCGGGCGCTGCCGGCGCGCTGCCACCGATTCAGCCAGCATTCGGCGGCCGCCACGCGCGGCGGGCGGCAGCCCCTCCCGCTGAGCGGGCTGCACCGCTGCGTGCACCTGGTGGAGCCCCGGGTGCGCACGGGTGTCGTCGGCATCGGCTGGGACTGGGAGTAGGGGAACGGTCCGGGGTGCCCCCTTCCCGGACTCGGCCGGGGCCGCCCGTCAGCGGGCGCAAGGGTCTGAGGTACCTTCCGGCGGAGACTTCCCAGAAAGGACCCGTCCGTGATCGTCGTCGCCGGTGAAGCCCTGATCGACCTGGTTCCCAGGGGTTCGGGTCCGCTCGCGGATCTGCGGCCGGCGCGCGGCGGCGGGCCGTACAACACGGCGGTCGCGCTCGGCCGGCTCGGCTCCCCCACGGCGTTCTGCTCCCGGGTGTCGTACGACGTGTACGGCGAAGCCCTGCTGGCCGGACTGCGCGAGGCCGGTGTGGACGTGACCTCCGTGCAGCGCGGCCCGGAGCCGACGACGCTCGCGCTGGCCTCGCTCGGCGAGGACGGCTCCGCCCGGTACTCCTTCTACGGGGAGGGCAGCGCCGACCGTCTGTTCGAGGTACCCGAGCGCCTCCCGGCGGGCACCGGCGCCGTCTCCTTCGGCACCTGCTCGCTGGTCCTGGAGCCGGGTGCGAGCGCGTACGAGGAGCTGCTGCACGGCGCCGCGGCCCGGGGTGTCTTCACCGCCCTCGACCCCAACATCCGGGCCGGGCTCATCCCCGATGCCGCCGCCCACCGTGCCCGCTTCAAGAGCTGGCTGCCCTCGGTGTCGCTGCTCAAGCTGTCCGAGGAGGACGCCGAGTGGCTGGGCGGCACCCCTGACCAGTGGCTGGCCTCCGGGCCGTCGGCCGTCGTGGTCACCCGTGGCGGGGATGGCCTGACCGCCTACACCCGTGACGGGGCCGAGTACTCCGTGCCGGGTGAGAAGGTCGATGTCGTCGACACCATCGGCGCCGGTGACACGGTGAACGCGGCCCTCCTGCACGGTCTGTCCGCGGGTGACGCCCTGTCCGCGGCCTCGCTCACCGCTCTCACCGCCGAGGACTGGACCGGGCTGCTGCGCTTCGCCGCACGCGCGGCGGCCGTCACCTGCTCCCGAGCGGGCGCGGAACCGCCGTACGCGTCAGAGGTGGAGGGGGACTGACGCGTCCTGTGCCCGCGCGTCGGAGGTGGAACGGGCGGTGCCCCGCGGGGAGGTTCCCGCGGGGCACACCGTTGTTCCGGGTCCGGCAGGTCAGGCCTTGCGCGCCCGCGTGGTCTTCTTCGCGGGAGTCGCCTTCTTCGTGGCCGTGGCCGCCTTCTTGGCCGCCGCGCCGTCGGTGGTCCTGGTGGTGCGGGCGGTGGCGGTCTTCTTGGCCGTCGCTCCGGCGGCGACCGCCTTCTTGGCGGTGGCCCTGCGCGATGCCTTCACCGGTGAGGCGTCGCTGATCCGGTCGGCGCCGAGGATCTCGCGCAGGAACTTGCCGGTGTGGCTGGCCGGGACCCCGGCGACCTGCTCGGGGGTGCCCTCGGCGACGACGAGGCCACCGCCGGCGCCGCCCTCGGGGCCCATGTCGACGACCCAGTCGGCGGTCTTGATGACGTCGAGGTTGTGCTCGATGACGATGACCGTGTTGCCCTTGTCGACCAGGCCGGACAGGACCTTCAGCAGCTTGCTGATGTCCTCGAAGTGCAGTCCGGTGGTCGGCTCGTCCAGGACGTAGACCGTGCGGCCGGTGGAGCGCTTCTGCAGCTCGCTGGCGAGCTTCACGCGCTGCGCCTCACCGCCGGAGAGGGTGGTCGCCGCCTGGCCGAGGCGGACGTAACCGAGGCCGACGTCCTTCAGGGTGTTGAGGTGGCGGGCGATCGCGGGGACGGCCTCGAAGAAGCCCGTGGCCTCCTCGATCGGCATGTTCAGCACCTCGGCGATGGACTTGCCCTTGTAGTGGACCTCCAGGGTCTCCCGGTTGTACCGGGCGCCGTGGCAGACCTCGCACGGGACGTAGACGTCCGGGAGGAAGTTCATCTCGATCTTGATGGTGCCGTCGCCCGCGCAGTTCTCGCAGCGGCCGCCCTTGACGTTGAAGGAGAAGCGGCCGGGCAGATAGCCGCGGACCTTCGCCTCGGTGGTCTCGGCGAACAGCTTGCGGATGTGGTCGAAGACGCCGGTGTACGTCGCCGGGTTGGACCGGGGGGTGCGGCCGATGGGCGACTGGTCGACGTGCACGACCTTGTCGACGAGGTCGTCGCCGTCCACGCGCGTGTGCCGTCCCGGTACGTTCCTCGCGCCGTTCAGCTCGCGGGCCAGGTGGGTGTAGAGGATGTCGTTGACCAGCGTGGACTTGCCGGAGCCCGAGACGCCCGTGACGGCCGTGAAGACGCCGAGGGGGAAGGACACGTCGATGTCCTGGAGGTTGTTCTCCCGGGCGCCGTGCACGGTGAGCCGCCGGGTCGGGTCGAGCGGGCGGCGGATGTCGGGCAGCGGGATGGCCTTCCTGCCCGACAGGTACTGCCCGGTCTGCGACTCGGCGTTGGCCAGCAGCTCCTTCAGGGAGCCGCTGTGCACGACCTTGCCGCCGTGCTCACCGGCGCCGGGGCCGATGTCGACGACCCAGTCGGCGGTCTTGATGGTGTCCTCGTCGTGCTCGACGACAATCAGCGTGTTGCCCATGTCGCGCAGCCGGACCAGGGTCTCGATGAGCCGGTGGTTGTCCCGCTGGTGCAGACCGATGGAGGGCTCGTCGAGGACGTACAGCACGCCGACGAGTCCCGAGCCGATCTGCGTGGCGAGACGGATGCGCTGAGCCTCACCGCCGGAGAGGGTGCCGGCCGCGCGGTTCAGCGAGAGGTAGTCGAGGCCGACGTCGACCAGGAACCGCAGTCGTTCGTTGACCTCCTTCAGCACCCGCTCGGCGATCTTCTTGTCGCGGGCGCCCAGCTTCAGCTCGCCCAGGAAGTCCGCGCAGTCGCTGATGGACATGGCGGAGACCTCGGCGATCGACTTCTCCATGATCGTGACCGCGAGGACGATCGGCTTCAGACGGGTGCCCTCACAGGTGGGGCAGGGCACCTCGCGCATGTAGCCCTCGAAGCGCTCCCGGCTGGCGTCGCTCTCGGCCTCGCTGTGCCGCCGCTTCACGAAGGGGACGGCGCCCTCGAAGGCCGTGGTGTACACCCGCTCGCGGCCGTAGCGGTTGCGGTAGCGGACCTCGATCTGCGTCTTGTGGCCGTACAGCAGTGCCTTCTTCGCGCGCTGCGGGAGACCGGCGAAGGGGATGTCCGTCCGGAAGCCCAGCGCGTCGGCGAGGGCGCCGATGAGGCGGCCGAAGTAGTCCTTGGTGTGGCCGTGCGACCAGGGGTGGATGGCGCCCTCGTCGAGCGACTTGTCCTCGTCCGGGACGATCAGCTCCGGGTCGACCTCCATGCGCGTGCCGATGCCGGTGCAGTCGGGGCAGGCGCCGAAGGGCGAGTTGAAGGAGAAGGAGCGGGGCTCCAGCTCCTCGAAGGACAGGTCGTCGTACGGGCAGTACAGGTGCTCCGAGAACATGCGCTCGCGCTCGGGGTCGTCCTCGGGGAGATCGACGAAGTCGAGCACGACCATGCCGCCGGACAGGCCGAGGGCGGTCTCCACGGAGTCGGTGAGCCGGCGCTTGGCGGAGTCCTTCACCGTGAGGCGGTCGACGACCACCTCGATGGTGTGCTTCTCCTGCTTCTTCAGGGTGGGCGGGTTGGAGAGCTGGACGGTCTCGCCGTCCACCCGCGCGCGGCTGTAACCCTTGGTCTGGAGGTCCGCGAAGAGGTCGACGAACTCGCCCTTGCGCTCGCGCACCAGCGGGGACAGCACCTGGAAGCGGCTGCCCTCGGGCAGCTCCAGCACCCGGTCGACGATGGCCTGCGGCGACTGGCGGGAGATCGGGCGGCGGCACTGGGGGCAGTGCGGTTTGCCGATGCGCGCGAAGAGCAGCCGGAGGTAGTCGTAGACCTCGGTGATCGTGCCGACCGTCGAGCGCGGGTTGCGCGAGGTCGACTTCTGGTCGATGGAGACCGCCGGCGACAGACCCTCGATGAAGTCGACGTCCGGCTTGTCCATCTGCCCGAGGAACTGCCGGGCGTAGGAGGACAGCGACTCGACGTACCGGCGCTGCCCCTCCGCGAAGATCGTGTCGAAGGCCAGCGAGGACTTGCCCGACCCGGACAGGCCCGTGAAGACGATGAGCGAGTCCCGTGGGAGGTCGAGCGAGACGTTCTTCAGGTTGTGCTCGCGCGCGCCACGGACGATGAGACGGTCGGCCACGCCGGTCCGCACCTTTCTTGAGTGAAGTGACAGGAGCGGAGCCCCCGTCCTTCACAGACTAGGGGGAGCCACTGACAGCGCCGGTCCTGTTTCCCCGTTCCACAACAATCCCGGGCCTTCCAGCATGCCCGACGCAGGACTCGACCATATAGCACGTGCATTCGATTATGGTCCGGGGTCCGCCACCTTCACCCGAAGGGGTGGCGGAGCTAGGGTCGGCGGCATGAATTCTCACGTGCGTGACCTGCACTCTGTACAGGAAGCGACCGAGCGGCTCCTCACCGCAGTCGCCAAGCTGGACAACGCGGCTGTGACCCAGCCGTCACGGCTTCCCGGCTGGACCCGCGGCCATGTCCTCGCCCACCTCGCCCGCAACGCGGACGCGATCGTGAACGTCCTCGAGGGGCGTCCCATGTACGTCTCCGCCGAGGCCCGGGACGCCGACATCGAGCGCGATGCGCCCCGCCCCCTGGAGACTCAGCTCACCGACCTGCGCGAAAGCGCGAAGCGCTTCCAGGAGGCCGCCTCCGTTCCCGCGGACTGGTCGCGCACGGTCGAGCTGCGCAACGGGGTCACGGATGCGGCGTCCCGGGTGCCGTTCCGGCGCTGGATCGAGGTGGAGCTCCACCATGTGGACCTCGACATCGGGTACGAGCTGGAGGACCTGCCGCAGGACTTCGCCCAGCGCGAGATCAACTTCCTGACCGAGCGGTTCCGCGACCACCCCGCTGTCCCCGCGGTGACGATCAAGCAGGACGACGGGCGGCTGCTCTTCACCGGAGCCGTCAAGGGCCTCACCGAGGAGCAGCTCGGGAGCGGCGGCCACACGCTCATGGTCACCGGCCGCCAGGCCGACCTCCTCGGCTGGCTCGCCGGACGGCGCGCCGGCAGCGCGCTGCGCGTCGAGGGCGGCACCCTGCCGTCACTGCCCGCGCTGTAGCGGCCGCGGATGCGCCCGCGGCCTAGACTGACGGCCATGACGTACAGCGGAGCGGTGAAGGTCGGCGGCCCTGCGGATGTGCACGAGCTGCCGGACCTGATGATCTCCAAGGTCGCGGTGGGCCCGATGGACAACAACGCCTATCTGTTGCGCTGCCGGGCCACCGACGAGCAGCTGCTGATCGACGCCGCGAACGACGCCGGGACCCTGCTCACGCTGATCGGTGACGACGGGATCGCGTCCGTCGTCACCACGCACCAGCACGGCGACCACTGGCAGGCCCTCGCCGAGGTGGTGGCTGCCACGGGCGCCCGTACGTACGCGGGCCGGGACGACGCCGAGGGCATTCCGGTGCCGACCGACGTGCTCGTCGACGACGGCGACGCGATCCGGGTGGGGCGCGTGGAGCTGACCGCGCGCCACCTCGTGGGCCACACACCGGGTTCGATCGCCCTGGTCTACGACGACCCGCACGGGCATCCCCATGTGTTCACCGGGGACTGCCTCTTCCCGGGCGGTGTGGGCAACACCCGCAAGGACCCCGAGGCGTTCGCCAGTCTCATCCACGACGTGGAGACGAAGATCTTCGGCACACTGCCCGACGAGACATGGGTCTACCCGGGCCACGGCAACGACACGACACTCGGCGCCGAACGCCCGCACCTGCCGGAGTGGCACGCACGGGGCTGGTGAACGCCCTTGCGTCGTACGGCGTTTGCTGAGCCGTATGGCCGGGGGGCGAGTCGTACCCTCACGCGCCCCGTGTGAATCGAACGCACACACCGGTGTCACGCGCGCGCTCCCGGCGCACGCCCTGGCGTAGTCCACTGGAAGACAGGTCCGCACGGGATGACAGCTCCCGTGCGGATGGGCCGCCGGCCTCCCTATCCCCGCCCTCGGCCGGCGGCCCCGCCCGTGCGCCGCTCAAGCGCTCTCCACGGTGCCCTGTGTAAGGGTTCATGCGGGGCGGCACCCCTAGCGTCAAGTGCCGGCGCAAAGGAGGAGCCGGGCCGGGACGGCGCGGACGACGTCGGCATGCCCGGCGGGAGCCACGCCCTCCGCGCCACGGCTCGTTACGGGAGCGCTTACAAGCGCGCCCGGCCCCGTCGGGCCACGGACGTCGCCGCCCACGGCGACTCCGTACGCGCCACCGACGTCATCGTGGGGCGCGGCCTCAACCACACGCCGTGGGAACGCCGCACCGCCGAGGAGATCTTCGGCGATCCGGGGCAGGAGCGAGCGCACACGGCGCTTCCTGCGACGGACCGTGGAGTGGGGCCGCCCGTGAAGCGCTGACCACGAGCCGTGCCGTCCGGAGCGGTCGGTCCGTCCGTCGGTCGGTCCGTCCGTCCGTCCGTCGGTCCGTCCGTCCGTCCGTCCGTCGGTCGGTCGGTCCGTCCGTCGGTCGGTCCGTAGGTGAGGGGTGTGTGTGCTCCTGGCGACCGGTTGTTACGCCTCCGCCTTCCCCGCGCCCACCAGCGCGGCCACCCGCTCCACACCGAACACATAGCCCTGCACCCCGCACCCCGCGATGACGCCGTCGGCGCGCAGCGAGACGTACGAGTGGTGCCGGAACGCCTCCCGCCGGTGGATGTTGGAGATGTGGACCTCCAGCACGGGCAGGCCGTCACAGGTGTTGAGGGCGTCCAGGATCGCCACGGAGGTGTGCGAGTAGGCGCCGGGGTTGATGACGATCCCGCAGTGGTGGAGCCGTGCCTCGTGGATCCAGTCGACCAGCTCGCCCTCGTGGTTGGACTGCCGGAAGTCGACCGTGCCGCCGTGCGCGGCCGCGGCCTTGGCGCACATGGCCTCCACGTCGGCGAGCGTGTCGGAGCCGTAGATCTCGGGCTGCCGCTGGCCCAGCAGGTTGAGGTTGGGCCCGTTGAGGATCATGATCGGGGCGTTGGCGAGGCTGCGGGGCACGGTTCCTCCGGTCCTTTCGGGTGGGCGGCCCGCGGGGGGGCCGCTGCTCGGACCCGGTTTATCACGGTGCGAGGACCTGAGCAGAGGCCATAGCCTCCCGTCATGACCATGCCCATGTATCCCCCCAAGCCGTCGCGCGGCGACCGGGTGGCCGTCATCTCACCCGGCGCCGGTCTGCCCGGACTCTTCCCCCGGCCCTTCGAACTCGGGCTGGAGCGGCTGCGGGAGGAGTACGGACTCGAACCGGTCGAGTACCCGACGACCCGCACGATGGGCGCGACGCCCCGCGAGCGGGCCGACGACGTCCACGCGGCCTTCGCCGACCCGGCGGTGAAGGCGGTGTTCACCTCCATCGGGGGCGACGACCAGATCACCGTCCTGCCCCTGCTGGACAGGGAGTTGATCCGGGCCAACCCCAAGCCGTTCTTCGGGGTCAGCGACAACACCAACCTGCTGGCGTTCCTCTACAACGCCGGGATCGTCGGCTACCACGGCGGGACCGTGATGACCGCGCTGGGCAGGCCCGGCGCCATGAACCCGGTGACCGCCGAGTCGCTGCGCGCCGCGCTGTTCACCTCGGGGCCGTACGAACTGCGGCCCGCCGAGCGCTTCAACGACATCGAGCGCGACTGGGCCGACCCGGCGACCTTCGGCGCGGAGCCGCAGAGCTGGCCCGGCGCCGGATGGACCTGGGTGAACGCCGACCGCGTGGTGGAAGGCCGCAGTTGGGGCGGCTGTCTGGAGATCCTGGGCTGGCTGCTGATGGCGGATCGCGAGGTGCCGCGCGATCCGTCCGTCTTCGACGGCGGGGTGCTCTTCCTGGAGACCTCGGAGGAACTGCCGAGCGGCGAGGAGGTCTTCCGGACGCTGCGGAACATGGGCGAGCGCGGGCTGCTCGGGCGCTTCTCCGCGCTCCTGATGGGCCGCCCGAAGACCTGGTCCTTCGAGAAGCCCAACGGCCCGGAGGAGGCCGGGCGTTACGCCGCAGGGCAGCGGGAGGCGGTGCTCCGCGCGATGCGTGTCTACGCCCCGGACACCACGATCGTCTTCGACGTGGATCTCGGGCACACCGATCCGCAGGTCGTCACTCCCTATGGCGGTGTAATCCGGGTGGACGGTCCCGCCCGGCGCATCACCGTGACCTACTGAGCACGGTTGACGCCTCCTGGGACACCCGCACGTCGAACGGGCCTCCGCACGCCCCCGTGACCGCATGTCACGGTGGGTAGTTGACGCGGCATGCACAGTGCACGCACGGTAAGACCGCCCTCCATGCTGCGGCTCGCGGCCGCCTCGCTCGCCGGGACGGCCATCGAGTTCTACGACTTCTTCGTCTACGGGACGGCAGCGGCCCTCGTCCTGGGACCGCTGTTCTTCCCGACGTTCTCGCCGGTGGCAGGCACCCTCGCGGCCTTCGCGACCTTCGGAGTCGGCTTCGTGGCCAGGCCGCTGGGCTCGGTGCTCTTCGGGCACATCGGGGACCGGCACGGCAGGCGACCGGTCCTCGTCGCCTCCCTGCTGCTGACCGGCGGCGCGACCGTCGCCGTCGGCTGCGTCCCCACCTTCGACTCGATCGGTGTCACCGCCCCCTTCCTCCTGCTCGTCCTGCGCTTCCTGCAAGGGCTCGGGCTCGGCGGGGAGTGGGGCGGAGCGGTGCTGCTGACGGCGGAGCACGCGCCGCCCGAGCGGCGAGGGCTGTGGTCGAGCTTCCCGCAGATCGGCCCCGCGGTGGGCTTTCTGCTGGCGAACGGGGTGACGCTGGCGCTGTCGGCGACCCTGACGGACGCCCAGTTCGCCTCCTGGGGATGGCGGGTGCCGTTCTGGGCGGCGGGTGTGCCGGCCGTGGCCGGGCTGTGGCTGCGGTCGTCGCTCGTGGAGAGCCCCCGGTTCCTGGAGATCGAGGACCACACGCGCGTGCCGTTCGTCGAGGTGGTGCGCGGCCACTGGCGGCTGCTCCTGCTGACGGCCGGGGCGCTCGCCATCGGGTACGCGGTGTTCTACGCGGTGACGACCTGGTCCCTCGCCTACGGGACCGAGCGGCTCGGGGTGAGCCGTACCGTCATGCTTGCGTGCGTCATGGGTGCCGTGGTGGTCAAGGGCGCCCTCACCCCGCTGGTGGCCGTGCTCGGCGACCGGTACGGGCGGCGACCGATGTGCCTGGCGGGCTGCACCGCCACCGTGCTGTGGATGTTCCCCCTGGTCGCGCTGCTGTCGACCGGCGAGCCCCTGTTGATGTTCCTCGGCTTCCTGGTGGCGATGCTCGCGTTCGTCACGATGTTCGCCGTCATCGCCGCGTATCTGCCGGAGCTGTACGAGCCCCGGGTGCGCTGCACGGGAGCAGCGGTGGGCTACAACCTCGGCGGGGTCCTCGGCGGCGCCCTGACGCCGATCGTGGCCACCGCCGTGTCCCAGGGTGGCCGGGTGCCCTGGGGGGTCGGCGCCTATCTGACGGGCATCGCCCTGCTGAGCCTCGGCTGCTTCACACTGCTGCCGGAGACCCGGCCGGTCCCGAAGGCCGCCGCTGAGGCGGCGGAGCCCACCGCGGCCTGAGCGGGCGGGGGGTGCCCGGCTACGGGGTCACCGCGAGCTCCAGGTACGCCGCGAACAGCACCAGGTGCACCCCGCCCTGGAGCGGCGTCGCGCCCCGGCACCACGGCCGGCGACGCCACGACGACGGTCAGGGCGAGCAGCACCAGATGGGTGGCGCCGAGGCCGAGGACCAGCGGACCGGAGAGCCAGAGCGAGGCGGGCATGCGGGGCCCTTTCAGATGTGAAAGGGCCCCGCACTCCGGTCGACGCCGTGGATGCGCGTCTTCGGTGGGCGGGGCCCCTTCGATCCTTGCTGTGCTGTGCGGCGGGCGCCGTCAGGCCTCGATGCTGTCCTTCTCGGCGCCTTCGGCCTTCGGCTGCTCCGCCTCGGCCGCCGCCTGCTTCCTGGTGGCCATGAGGCTGGTGATCGTGGTGACGATCAGGACCGAGCAGATCACACCGAGGGAGACCGGGATGGAGATCTCGGGTACATGGACACCGGACTCGTGCAGCGCGTGCAGCACCAGCTTCACGCCGATGAAGCCGAGGATGACCGACAGACCGTAGGACAGGTGCACCAGCTTCTTCAGCAGGCCGCCGATGAGGAAGTACAGCTGCCTGAGGCCCATCAGCGCGAACGCGTTGGCCGTGAAGACGATGTACGGGTCCTGGGTCAGGCCGAAGATCGCAGGGATGGAGTCCAGTGCGAAGAGCACGTCGGTGGTGCCGATCGCGAGCATCACGACCAGCATCGGCGTCATGACGCGCTTGCCGTTCTGCTCGATCCACAGCTTGGTGCCGTGGTAGCGGTCGGCGACGCCGAAGCGCTTCTCGGCGGCCTTGAGGAGCTTGTTCTCCTCGTACTCCTCCTCCGGCTCGTCGGCACGGGCCTCCTGGATCAGCTTCCAGGCGGTGTAGATCAGGAACGCGCCGAAGATGTAGAAGACCCAGGCGAAGCTGGAGATGATCGCCGCGCCCGCGGCGATGAATATCGCGCGCAGCACCAGGGCTATCAGTACACCGACGAGCAGGACCCGCTGCTGGTACTGCGAGGGCACCGCGAACTTCGCCATGATCAGGACGAAGACGAAGAGGTTGTCGACGCTCAGCGACTTCTCGGTGATGAAGCCGGCGAAGAATTCTCCGGCCGGCTGGCCGCCGGCGAAGACGAGCAGCCCGAGCCCGAAGAGGACGGCGAGGACGATCCAGACGATCGTCCAGATCCCGGCTTCCTTGATGGACACGTCATGGGGCTTGCGGCCGATGAAGAAGTCGACCGCGATGAGGGCGGCAAGGCCCACCACTGTCAGGACCCACAGGGTCGTGGAAACATCCACTGCGCCTCCGGCAGTACGTAACGGCAAATTGCAGCGTCATCGCTACCGGAGGTCTCTTCCACCCGGTCCTCCAGGGCGTTCCACAACGCCTGGTGCCGCCGGGCCGACGCCCCGGGATCTGTCTGATCCGTATTGACGGGTACGCCGCAGCAAGCAGGGAGTACTCCCCTCCGCCCGTCAGAGCATACCCATTCACCAAGAGAAGGTAAAGATACAGGCAAAGGAAGTACCAAACCCGCAGGTCATATCGCTTTACTAGGTCTTGATGAAGGGAGGGCAGCCCTCGGTCCTCACCGGTTCCACGAACGGCGAGCGTCCGCGACCTCGGTGAGTACCTGCTGAAGGACCCGGCTGCCGGGCGGGACGAGCGACGGCTCGTACGTCCACGCGTGCCCGACCCAGGGATCGGCCAGATGATCGTCCGGAGTGGGTGTGAGTCGCAGCAGCGAACGCCACAGAGGGTCGAGCAACGGCCCGTACGCGGCGGCGTCCTGCCGGTCGGCGACCATCATCAGATGGACCCCGACGGCCGGGCCCTCGTCCGCGAGGTAGCGCAGCTGGGTCACGGCTCGGTCGTCGAAGCCGTGCGGGAAGTCGTTGACGATCAGGAGTTGCTCGGCTGTGTCGAAACCGGGCGGCAGCGCGTCGGCCGCTCCGCCGCGCACCGCCATCTGGACGAGGTCCACCCGCTGGGTGAGCCGCCCCAGCACGTCCGACACGCCCGTGGCGCCGACGGCGGGCGGTCCGGCGAGGACGCCAGGCTGGGTCAGCGGTACGAGCGTGGACGCCCCGGCGCCGGCCGGGTCGATGACATGGACGCTGAACTCCCCCGGTGGATAGACCGCGAGGAGCCGCGCGGCCAGCGCCACGGCGGTGTCCAGGGCGAGACGGCGCAGTTCGTCCGAGTCGGCGAGAGGGTCGGCGGAGCCGGAACGGCCGCTGTCGATCCACAGGCCCCGCTCCAGCGGCAGCCGGACCAGCATGGGGATGCGCAGGCCGTCGCTCTCCGGCAGATGCAGATCGCCCAGGCGCAGGGCCATCGGGACCTCCATCGGCACCCGGTAGCCGTGCCACACCGGGTTGTCCCAGCGGGCGTATGCCGTGGGCAGCGCGGGCTCGACGACATCGGCCTCGGCGCGGAGCTGGGCCAGGTCACGGTCGAGGGCGGCCCGGGCCTGGTCGACGAGCTGGGCGTGCTTGGCGCGTGCGGCCTCGCGTGCGGCGTCGCCCTGACCGCTGATACGGCTGCGCGGGTCGGAGAGGACCCTGTCCAGCTCCTGCTCCATGCGCGACTCGGCGAAGTCGACGGCGCTGCGGTACGCGGCCGTGGTGCGGGCCAGGTCCTCGAACATGCCCCACACCTGGTTGTAGAGCCGCTCGTCCATGGACCAGCCGGTCGCGTCCCCGGCCACGGGCTGCGCGGGCCGGCCGGGCTCGGCCGGGGGCGCGGTCGGCGGGGGCGGGGGCGGTGCGGTGGTCTGCCGGCCGGGATGGGTGTAGTTGACGGGCGCGGCGGCCATGGGGGCAGTGGGCTGGGTGTCGGCGGACGGGTCGTGCGGCGCGGTGCCGCCGTGTTGTCCGACGGGCTGGGGCGCGGCTCCCTGGGGTGCCGTGCCGGGGCCGCCGTGGGTCTGGTCCGGCCCCAGTGCGGGGGCGGGGGTCTGCCGTGGGCGGTCGGCGTCCGGCACACGGGGCGGGGGCGCCGCCACCGAGCGGGCCAGGCCGCGGGCGACCGCCTCGTGGATGCCTGCCGCGAGCTGCCGGGCCTCGGGCAGGCCCTGGTCGGTGAGCAGTTCCGCGAGGCCGCCCGCGTAGCCCTGGCCGACCGCGCGGACCTTCCACGCGCCCTGCCTGCGGTACAGCTCCAGGGCGACGACGGCGGACTCCGTCTGCAGACCGACGATGGTGTAACTGGCGACCTCGGTGCCGTCGAGGCCGGTGACCGCAACGAAGGGGGCGGCGACCGCGCCGAAACGGGCCGGGCCGCCGGTCCCCGTCGGCAGCGCCAGCAGCACGGTCACCCGGTGCACGGACGGCGGCAGGGCGTCGAGGTCCACGGCGAGGCGGTGGTCGGCCGCCGCCTGCTTGGACACCTCCAGTCCGGGCAGGGTCGGCGCGCCCGGGTGGGCCACCCACTCCACGCCGTGCACTTTGCCGTGCTCGTCGCCGAGGGTGGCCCCGGCGACGATCGGCGTGCCGGCCGAGACGCGGATCTCCAGTCGGGCCTCGGGCAGCGGATGGTTCTGCCCCCGGACCAGCTCGGCCGTCATCTGCTTCGTCCCCCCGTGTCGCTTGCTGCGTGATGCGTCGCGCTGCCTACAGGACCGGCAGGATCGCCGGCATCAGGTCCTGGAAGGTGCGGCCGTTGGCGGGCGAGCCGATGGCCGTCATCTGCCAGGCGGCGCCCGAGCGGTGCACCTTGGCCATGATCTGGGCCGTGTACTGGCCGCCGCCCGCGAGCGTGTATCGGGCCAGCTCCTGGCCGTTGGTTTCGTCCACCAGACGGCAGAAGGCGTTCTGCACTTCCTGGAAGGTCTGGCCGGTGAACGAGTTCACGGTGAAGACGATCTGGTCGATGTGGACCGGGACCCGGGCCAGGTCGACGAGGATGGCCTCGTCGTCGCCGCCCGCGCCGACACCGCCGACCAGGTTGTCACCGGTGTGACGGACGGAGCCGTCGTCGCTCACCAGATGGCGGAAGAAGACGACGTCGACCGGCTGCTTGTCCGCGAACAGCACGGCGGAGGCGTCGAGGTCGATCTCACGGGTACGGGACCCGAACAGGCCGCGCCGGGGGGCAGCCTGCCAGCCGAGACCCATGCGCACCGCGGTCAGGCTGCCTCCGTCGTTCTTCTGCAGACTGATGGCCTGACCCTTGGTCATGTTGACGGTCACGCGCCGATTCCCCTCTCGAACTGTCCCCTGTTGCCGCGGAGTCCGCGGATGTGCAGCACCTTACGCAGCGGCACCGACGGTGCCGCAGCCTGTGTCGCACTTTGTGTCGGTCTTGCAACACAGTGCGCCGCCCGGGGGCGCAGTCTGTTCCCCGGCGCCACTCGGCCCCGTCAGGCCAGGCCCGCCTCCTTCATCTGCCGTAGCTCCTTCTTCATCTCGGAGACCTCGTCGCGCAGCCGGGCGGCGATCTCGAACTGGAGGTCGGCGGCCGCCGCTCGCATCCGCTCCGTCATCTCCTCGATCTGCTGGGCGAGGTCGGCCGCGGGACGGTCGGTCGGTACGGTCTCCTTGGCCTTGCCCTTGGTGGACTTGGCCGCCTTGCCGCCGAGGGACGGCACGGGGGCCTTGGCTCCCTTGCCGTCCTTGCCCTTGCGGTAGCCCGTGCCGAGCAGCTGCTCGGTGTCGACGTCCTCGCGGGCGATCTGCGCGACGATGTCGTTGATCTTCTTGCGGAGTGGCTGCGGGTCGATGCCGTTGGCCTTGTTGTACGCGACCTGCTTCTCCCGGCGGCGGTTGGTCTCGTCGATGGCCTTCTCCATCGCCGGGGTGATCTTGTCGGCGTACATGTGGACCTGCCCGGACACGTTGCGCGCCGCGCGGCCGATGGTCTGGATGAGCGAGGTGCCGGAGCGCAGGAAGCCCTCCTTGTCGGCATCGAGGATCGAGACCAGGGAGACCTCGGGCAGGTCGAGGCCCTCCCGGAGGAGGTTGATGCCGACCAGGACGTCGTACTCGCCGGCGCGCAGCTCGCGCAGCAGCTCGACCCGGCGCAGGGTGTCGACGTCGCTGTGGAGGTAGCGGACCTGGATGCCGAGCTCCAGGAAGTAGTCGGTGAGGTCCTCGGCCATCTTCTTGGTGAGTGTGGTGACGAGGACCCGCTCGTCCTTCTCGGTGCGCTCCCGGATCTCGTGCACCAGGTCGTCGATCTGGCCCTCGGTGGGCTTGACGACCACCTGCGGGTCGACGAGGCCGGTGGGGCGGATGATCTGCTCGACCTGGCCGTCGGAGCGGGACAGCTCGTACTGGCCGGGGGTCGCCGACAGGTACACCGTCTGGCCGATGCGCTCCTGGAACTCCTCCCACTTCAGCGGGCGGTTGTCCAGGGCGGACGGCAGCCGGAAGCCATGGTCCACGAGGGTGCGCTTGCGGGAGGCGTCGCCCTCGTACATCGCGCCGATCTGAGGGACGGTCACATGGGACTCGTCGATGACGAGGAGGAAGTCGTCCGGGAAGTAGTCGAGCAGGGTGTTGGGCGGGGAACCGGGCTCGCGGCCGTCGAAGTGCATCGAGTAGTTCTCCACGCCGGAGCAGGAGCCGATCTGGCGGAGCATCTCGATGTCGTACGTGGTGCGCATGCGCAAGCGCTGGGCCTCCAGGAGCTTGCCCTGCTTCTCCAGCTCCGCGAGGCGCTCTCCCAGTTCCTTCTCGATGTCGTTGACCGCCCGTTCCATGCGTTCGGGGCCGGCGACGTAGTGGGAGGCGGGGAAGACGTACAGCTGCTGGTCGTCGCTGATGATCTCGCCGGTGAGGGGGTGGAGGGTGGAGAGGGCCTCGATCTCGTCGCCGAACATCTCGATGCGGACCGCGAGCTCCTCGTAGACCGGGAAGATCTCGATGGTGTCGCCGCGGACGCGGAAGGTGCCGCGGGTGAAGGCCAGGTCGTTGCGGGTGTACTGGATGTCGACGAAGCGGCGCAGCAGTTCGTCCCGGTCGACCTCCTCGCCCACCTTGAGGGGGACCATGCGGTCCACGTACTCCTGGGGCGTGCCGAGGCCGTAGATGCAGGAGACGGAGGCGACCACGACGACGTCGCGGCGGGTGAGCAGCGAGTTGGTCGCGGAGTGGCGCAGTCGCTCGACCTCCTCGTTGATCGAGGAGTCCTTCTCGATGTAGGTGTCCGACTGCGGGACGTAGGCCTCGGGCTGGTAGTAGTCGTAGTACGAGACGAAGTATTCGACCGCGTTGTTCGGCAGGAGCTCGCGGAACTCGTTGGCCAGCTGGGCGGCCAGCGTCTTGTTCGGCGCCATCACCAGGGTGGGGCGCTGGAGCTTCTCGATCATCCACGCGGTGGTGGCGGACTTGCCGGTGCCGGTCGCGCCGAGCAGAACGACGTCCTTCTCACCTGCTTCGATGCGCCGGGCCAGCTCGGCGATTGCCGTGGGCTGGTCGCCGCTCGGCTGATAGGGGCTGACGACCTCGAAGGGCGCCACCGTGCGTTCGATCTTGGAAACGGGCCGCATGGAATCCACCGTACGACCCCGCACTGACAACGGGCTCGGGTCAGCGGTTCTGCGGGGTGCGGTACCAGGCTTCGGCGTGCTCTTGATCGGCTGGTGAGAGGGGCCGTCCGGCCCCGGCGAGCGCTCGCCGGTCGGTGTGCGTGCAGGTGTGGGTGGGGACTCCGGGCCGCCGTTCGGTGGGGCTGCCGTGGAACTTGCCCATGATCATGAAGGGGTCGAACATCACGACGACGCCCGCCAGCAGCAGGAAGACCAGCGGGCCGATCATCAGCGGGGCGAGGAGGGTCGCTGAAGAGGAGCCGTCGCCCGGGGCGCCGCCGGCCGCGCTGTGCAGATGGACGCTGAGGGCGGCCATGCCCGTGTAGTGCATGCCGCTGACCGCGATGCCCATCACGAGGCTCGCGCCGACGCTCCACAGGAAGCCCCGGACCTGTCCAGCGGCCCACAGGGCGGCGATCGCGGCCACCACGGCGATGACGACGGAGGCGGCCACGGTGACGGTGTTGTACTCGAGCGTGCCGTTGAGGCGCATTCCGGCCATGCCGAGGTAGTGCATGGAGGCGATGCCGAGGCCGGTGATCGTGCCGCCGGTGAAGAGTGCGGCCCCGCTCGCTCCCTTGGAGCCGACCATGAAGATGCCGATGCCGACCATGACGATCGCGACGGCGAGACTCGCGAACGTGGTCAGCGGGTCGTAGTGGACCGGGGTCTGCAGGACCTTGAACCCCATCATGGCGACGAAGTGCATGGTCCAGATGCCGGAGCCGATGGCGGCCGAGCCCAGGGCCAGCCAGCCGATCCGCAGGCGACCGTCCACCAGCATCGATCTGGTGGTGCAGCGCAGGCCGAGCGCGCCTCCGAGGCAGGCCATGAGATAGGCCGCCACCGGTGTGACGAGTCCGTAGCTGAAGCCGTCGACGGTGCCCTGCATCCGCGGCTGCCTTTCCCGCCCTGTCGCGTCCCTGGATTCCCTGTACTGCCCCCGCCCCCGGGACCGCCACAACGGTCAGGGTTGTCGCAGAGAGTATGACCCCCACCGGAATGGTCGAACGATTTTCCGGCAAAGAAACACGGCCTTGCCCCACTTGTGCGGCGCGCGTGTGCGGACTTGGGCAACTCCATTCAATTCATGGCCATCTTGCGCCCCCTCTCTCGTTTACTGTCTGCAGTCACTCTTGAGCCCAAAGTGACCGAACGACGCGAGGAGTACGCATGCATGTGCGCGCAGTCGCCGCCATGACCGCCGCGTTCGTGGGGGCCGCCGGCCTCCTGCTCCCCACTTCGGCCGCCGAGGCGGCCTCGTACCCCGACGATCCGGTGGTCGTGGCGCATCGCGGAGCTTCCGCCTACGCGCCCGAGAACACCCTGGCCGCCGTCGACAAGGCCGACGAGATGGGCTTCGACTGGGTCGAGAACGACGTCCAGCGCACCAAGGACGGCAAGCTCGTCGTCGTCCATGACGCGACGCTGGCCCGGACGACGAACGTCGAGCGGGTCTTTCCGGGCCGTGCGCCGTGGAACGTGCGCGACTTCACGGCCGCGGAGATCGCGCGGCTGGACGCGGGCAGCTGGTTCAGCAGCCGCTACGCGGGCGCGCGCGTGCCGACCTTGGCGCAGTACGTGAGGCGCGTGTCCAGCAATCACCAGAAGCTCGTTCTGGAGATCAAGAATCCCCAGCTGTATCCCGGCATCGAACGGCAGACGCTGAAGGTGCTGGACAACGAGGGCTGGCTGACCCCCCGGCGCCTGCGGGACCGGCTGGTGGTCCAGAGCTTCAGTCGGGACACGGTGCGGCGGGTACACAAGTTGAGCCCGGGTGTGAAGACCGGCTTCCTCGGCACCCCGGACCTCGCGGACCTGCCCGAGTACGCGAGGTTCGCCGACCAGATCAACTCCTCCTACACGACCATCTCCCGCTCCTACGTCGCCAGGGTCCACACCTTCGAGGGCCCGCACGGCAAGCCGTTGGAGATGCTCACGTGGACCGTCAACGACCCGGCGAACGCGCGCAGGGTGGCGCGTTACGGCGTGGACGGCATCATCACGAACAAGCCGGACGTGGTCGAGGAGGCCACCCAGGGCTGAGCGGTCGCCGCTCACACGGGGCGTGCGTCCGCGGGCGGACGCACGCCCCGGGCGCTGTCGGTGGCACGCCGTACGGTGGTCGCATGAACAGCCATGGACAGTACGAGCACCAGGTCGTGTGGGCCGTCGTCCGCACGGACATCGGTCCGCTGCTGCTGGCCGCGACGGACGACGGCCTGGTGAACGTCGTGTTCCATGCCACGGACGCGGTGCGCGACCAGGCACTCGACCGGCTCGCGTCCCGGCTCGGCGCCGAGCCCGTCGAGGCTCCCCGTGCCCCGCAGCTGGCCGAGGCGATACGCCAGCTCGACGCGTACTTCGCGGGTGACCTCCAGGTGTTCGAGCTGCCCCTGGACTGGTCGCTGATCTCCGGTTTCAACCGCCAGGTGCTGCGGGAGCTGGCCTCCGGTGTCCCCTACGGCTCGGTCGTGGGCTACGGCGACCTGGCCCGCCGGGTGGGGCAGCCGGGCGCGGCCCAGGCGGTGGGCATGGCGATGGGGGCGAATCCGCTGCCGGTGGTGGTGCCGTGCCATCGGGTGGTGGAGAGCGACGGCGGCATCGGCGGGTTCGGCGGCGGACTGGAGACCAAGCGGAGGCTGCTGGCGCTGGAAGGGGTTCTGCCCGAGCCGTTGTTCTGAGCCCTCCGTGCGAGACCCGGGCTCGTCCGTGGGGCGTTGTCACGGGAGGCGTGTCGTGGCCGGAGACTTGTGCCAGTCGGTTCCGCTACGCGTAGTGCCGGGCTTCGACGACGTTGCCGTCCGGGTCCCTGAAGTAGAAACTGCGCCGGGCCGCTCCCCGGGCGCCGAAGGAGTCGGACGAGAAGTCGGAGACCGGGACCGCCCGTTCCTCCAGCCGGGACCGCAGCTCCTCGAAGCGGTCACCGGGCAGGGCCAGGCATATGTGGTTGACGGGGTGGCCGGAGCTGTCGGCGGCGCCGGGCAGCATCTTCATGCGCTCCGCCATGCTGAGCGGCATGAGGTCGAGGATGGTCTCGTCGTTGACACGTACGGAGGGGAAGGGCACCTGTCCCGCGGCGTACTCGGTCAGGCGTACGGGTCGCAGGCCCACGGCCCTCTCGTAGAAGTCGGCCGCGGCGACGGGCTCCCTGACCCAGAGGACGACGTGGTCGAGACGCGTCATGTTGTCCGTCATGCTCCTCAGCCTGGTGTCCCGCACCACAGGTCGCAAGGGTTTGACCGGGCACGTCGGTCGCCAGTGATGAGGGAGGAACGACTGACAGGAGGCAAGCGCGTGCTGATGGTGTCAGAAGAGGTGCGGGAAGCGGTTGACGCGCGTCGACCCGTGGTGGCGCTGGAGTCCACGATCATCGCGCACGGCCTGCCCCGCCCGCGCAACCTGCAGGTGGCGCTGGAACTGGAGGACGTCGTACGGCAGGAGGGCGCCGTACCGGCGACCATCGCCGTGCTCGACGGGCGGCCGCGCATCGGCCTCGACAAGCAGCAGCTGGAGCGGGTCGCGAACGAGGACGGCATCCGCAAGCTCGGCCACCGGGACCTGCCGCTCGCGGTGGCCTCCGGGGTGAGCGGCGCGACCACCGTCTCGGCGACCGCCCTGCTGGCGTCCCTGGCAGGCGTAAGGGTGTTCGCGACGGGTGGTCTCGGAGGTGTGCACCGGGAGTGGACGACGACCCAGGACGAGTCCGCCGACCTGGGGCTGCTGGCGCGCACCCGGATCACGGTCGTCTGCGCGGGCGTGAAGTCGATCCTGGATGTGCCGGCGACCCTGCAGCGCCTGGAGACGCTGGGTGTCGCGGTCGCCGGGTACGGCACCGACCGCTTCCCCGGCTTCTATCTCTCCGACTCGGGGCACCCCGTGGAGTGGACACTCCGGTCACCCGGTGAGGTCGCGGAGGTCATGCGTGCCCAGGACGCGCTCGACGGCCCGGAGTCGGCACTGATCGTCGCCAACCCGGTGCCCGAGGAGGAGCAGCTCGATCCCGATCTGCACGCTCGTGTGCTCGCCGAGGCGTTGCAGGCGGCCGAGACCGAGGGGATCACGGGACAGGCGGTCACACCGTTCCTGCTGAGCCATCTCGTCCGGCACACGGACGGTGCCTCGCTGAGCGCCAATCTGGCGGCGGTACGGGGGAACGTACGGCTCGCCGCGCGGATCGCGGCGGCCTGGACCGGAGCGTGAGGTGGCGCGGCGGGGAGGGGCCCGGCGGCGGGTGAACCCGTCGGGCAGTGGCGTGACCGGGGCCGCCGGGAGGGCACGAGGGGCGCTGTTCGTCGTGGGGGACGTCGTCACGGATGTCGTGGCCCGGCATCGTGGGCCGCTCGCGCCGGGCACCGACACGGCCTCCGCGATCCGGACGCTGCCCGGCGGGGCGGGTGCCAATGTTGCCTGCTGGGCGGCATATCAGGGCTGTGCGGAGGTGCGGCTGCTCGGGCGCGTGGGTACGGACGCGGCCGAGTGGCACGAGCGGGAGTTGCGGGCCGCGGGCGTTCGGCCCCACCTCGTCGTCGATCCGGAGGCGGCGACCGGGACGGTGATCTGCCTGGTGGACACGGGCGACGCAGCCGAACGCACGTTCCTCACGGACAGCGGTGCCTCACTGCGTCTGGACCCGGACGACTGGTCGCCGGGCCTGCTCGACGGGGTGGCCCGACTGCATCTGTCGGGCTACCTGTTCTTCTCGGAGCCGAGCCGGGCGCTGGTCTCGGTGGCCCTGGAGACGGCACGCGCGCGTGGGGTGCCGGTGAGCGTGGACCCGGCCTCGTCGGGGTTCCTGGCGGCGCTGGGCGCCAACCGGTTCCTCGAACTCGTCGAGGGGGTGGATGTGCTGCTGCCCAGCAGTGACGAGGCGTGTCTGCTCACCGGGCTGCCCGATCCGGCCGACGCGGCGGCGCAGTTGAGCCGCCTCGTCCCGCTGGTGGTGGCCAAGCAGGGGGCCGAGGGCGCCCTGATCGCCCATGGGGGCAGTGTGCGTGCCCGGGTGCCTGCGGTCCCCGCCGTGCCCCGCGACACGACCGGCGCGGGTGACGCGTTCACCGGGGCGTTCCTCGCCGCCCTGCTCACGGGCGCGGAGCCCGCGGACGCCGCTGCCGAGGGCTGCGGGGCGGGGGCACTGGCCGTGGGGAAGGTGGGCGGGCGGCCCCCGGTGGGCTGAGCCGGCAGGGGGACCGGTGTGGCCGTCGGCGGTGGGCCCAGGAGCGGCGTGGGACGCGCCGGTGAGCCGCCGAAGGCCCTGCAGGAGCACGGTCTTGCCGGTCCCCCGTACCGGTTCGCCATGACATCGACATCGCGCCGCCTGCCGCGCAACGGGCTACGGCTTCCTGCCCCATGACGAGACGAGCGGTGTGGCGGCGATGTCCACCGTGCCGGAGTCCAGGTTGGCCAGATGGCGGCCGATCTCCTCGTCCGTGGCGAGGCCGGCCCCGACGAGTGCGGACCGGAGCTGTCGGATCGTGGTGGACTCCAGTGCGGCGCAGGCGGGCGAGGCGATGGGGAAGTACGCGTCGGCCTCCACACCGCGCAGCCCGGCGCCGCGCAGCAGACGTGGGAACCGGCGGCCGTGTGCCGGGTCCACCCCGCGTTCCTCGAGAAGTGAGCGGACGGCCTGACGGAGCCGGTTGGCCAACTGCTGTTCGGGGCCGTTCTCTTCGAGGCAGGCCAGGGGCTGGAGCGCGGGGTCGGCGTCCTCGATCAGCAGGCGCCCGCCGGGACGCAGGGCTTTGATCATCGACACCACGGCCTGCTCGGGGTCGGGCGCGTGGACCAGGGCCAGCCGGGCGTGGACAAGGTCGAATCCGTCGCCCGGCGGCTGGTCGACGCCCACGTGGTGGACGAGGACCTCGACCGGTGGGCGGGTGACCGCGGGGACGGCCCAGGAGAGGTCGGCCCCGGTGGCGATGACCTTGCCCGTGGGTCCGACCTTCTTGGCCAGCCAGGAGACGACCGAGGCCCCGCTCGCGCCGACCTCCCAGCAGCGCCAGCCGGAACCGAGGCCGAAGTTTTCCATGTGCCGGAACGTCGTGCGGTCGAAGAGGGTGGCGAAGGCGTCGGAGGGCTGCCCCGTCTCGCCCTGCCGGTGGTCGAGGAGATGTCCGTCGGTTCGCATCATGACGCGATCATCCCATTTCACCTACTTATCTACTCTTTGTGACGCTCCCACAGCCCGTCAGGACCGCTCCGGCGGCGGTCGAGGGGAGCAGGGCACCACCCGAACCACTCCGACCGATGTCGTGAGCGAGACATCAAGAGGAGTGGAGCGTTCCGTTCCCACAGCCTTGTCTGCGGCTCGAAGACGCCTGGCACACTGGCGCCACAAGGCACGAAGTGCGGTGCGAGGAGAACCAGATGTCCATGGCAGGGAATCTGCGGAAGGTCACCGGCCTCGACAAGGTCGGCGGCCTGCGCAAGGTGGCACGGCTGGCACGGCGTCGCGCCCGCGTCGACCTCAGCCATCCGGCCCGCTCCCCCCTGGGCACCGCCGTGGTGAACTGCGTGACGTACCACAAGGGGGTACGCGCCCCGGGCGGCCGCGATGTCGTCGAGGCGCTGGGACAGGTGCGCGGGTCCGACCACGGCTTCGTCTGGCTCGGGCTGCACGAGCCGACGGAGCGGGAGTTCGCCGGCATCGCCGAACTCTTCGACCTGCACCCACTGGCGGTCGAGGACGCGGTCGAGGCCCATCAGCGCCCGAAGCTGGAGCGGTACGGCGACACACTGTTCGCGGTGTTCAAGACCGTCTGCTACGTCGAGCACGCGGAACTGACCGCGACGAGCGAGGTGGTGAACACCGGCGAGATCATGGTCTTCGTCGGCCCCGACTTCGTGATCACGGTGCGGCACGGACGGCACGGCTCGCTCGGCCCGCTGCGCGAGGAGCTGGAGGCGAACCCGGAGCAGCTCGCCAAGGGCCCCGCCGCCGTCCTGCATGCGATCGCCGACCACGTGGTGGACGACTACCTGACGGTCACGGACTCGGTGCAGGCGGACATCGACCAGGTGGAGACGGACGTGTTCGCGGCGAACGGGGCGCGCGTCGACCCCGGCCGGATCTATCAGCTCAAGCGGGAGCTGCTCGAACTGAAGCGGGCGGTGGCCCCGCTCGCCCGTCCGCTGCTTGAGCTCACCACGCGACCCATCCGGGTGGTGGACCCGGAGATACAGGCCTACTTCCGTGATGTCTGCGACCACCTGATGAGGGCGACCGAACAGATCGCCGCGTTCGACGAACTGCTCAATTCGATCCTTCAGGCGCACCTGGCCCAGGTCAGCGTCGCGCAGAACGAGGACATGCGGAAGATCACCGCGTGGGCGGCGCTGATCGCCGTGCCGACCATGGTCTGCGGTGTCTACGGCATGAACTTCACGTACATGCCGGAGCTGACCTGGAAGTTCGGCTACCCCCTGGTCCTGGCCGTCATCGCCACGGCCTGCGTCACCCTGTACCGGGGTTTCAAGCGCAACGGCTGGCTCTGACCCCGGCACCGGCGAGGAGAAGGAGGCGGGACCGGTCTCGGCCGGGTCAGCGTGCCGCGGTCCGGGCGTACACGCTCTCGGCCCAGTCGGCGATCTGGTCCTCCGACAGATGCCGGGCGATGTCGGACTCGCTGATCATGCCGACGAGGCGCTTGTTCTGGATCACCGGAAGCCGGCGGATCTGGTGCTCCTTCATCTCCTCGAGCACCTCGCTGATGTCGGCGTCGGCGTCGATCCAGCGCGGTGTGCCCTTGGCCAGATCGCCCGCCGTGACACGGGACGGGTCGTGTCCCAGGGCGACACAGCCCACGACGATGTCGCGGTCGGTGAGGATGCCGCAGAGGCGTTCGTTCTCGTCGCTGATGGGGAGCGCCCCGACGTTCAGCTGGCGCATCAGCTGGGCGGCGCGGTCCAGGGTCTCGTGGGCGGGGATCCACTGGGCGCCCCGGTGCATGATGTCTCCGGCGGTGGTCATGCGATACCTCCTGATGCCGGGCGGCCGGCGCGGCGCGGGAGGCGCCGCTCTTCCCGACGCGGCGCACAGAGCACCGCTGGTCCCGGCGCTGCTCATTCTCACCGGGCCCGGCAGGAGGCGCACCCGGAGGAGCCCGGCCCCTGAGCCGGGGGGACGCGCTGCCCCTCGCTTCGGCGGCGCAGCGGGCAATTCGATCCGGCGCAGAGCCTGTGAACCACCCGGATGATCACATGCCTGCGCGCCGAGCGGCCGTCCCGGCGTCAGCCGCTCCAGGCCGGATGCCGCGGGTCGTCGGCGCGCACCAGGACATCGGCCACCGCGGCCGGGTCCGCCTCGCTCTCGTAGCGCTCGAAGGCCGGGAGGGTCCAGTGTTCGCTCTCGGGGGTGCGGCGGCGCAGGGCGCCCGGGGAGAGAAGGACGTGGACGGTCAGATCGAAGGGGAACCAGTTCTTCAGAAGGAGGGGGCCGTGCATCAACAGGAGTGCGGCGGAAGGGAGTTGCACGTAGGGGCTGCGGGTGGCGCGGTCCGTGGCGGGGTCCCAGAGGTCGGGCAGGACACGACCCGTTCCCCCGGGTTCGAGCGGGCCGAAGACCTCACGCCACAGCGCGGCGGTGTCGAACCAGCCGTTGTAGTAGGCCTCCACGTCCTGGTGCCCGTACTCGAAGCGGAGCGACGCCGGCTTGAGGAACCCCTCGGTGCCCACGACGAGCGAGGACCGGCCGCGTACCCGCAGCGCGTCCGACACCCGCGCCGCGAGGTCGCCGGGACGGGCGGCCGGGGCACCGTCGAAGGCGATACGCGGCCAAGGGGAACCGTCATCCGGCTTCAGGTCCAGGAGATGGTCGGCGAGGAGATCGCCGAGCCGCTCCCAGGTGATCGCTTCGAATCGCACACCGTCCATGATGCCGCGCCCCGCACACCCCACCCGAGCCGACCGAGAGGCCGGCACAGCGGCCACGTGACCAGGCGGCCACCGGGGGGAATGATCCGCGTATGGCCGCGCTCGCTGTTCCCCCGCCGCGTACCGGACTTGTCGTCGTGCAGGCACTCAGGAAGAAGCGCTGCGCCGAGTGCCGGGGCGGTCCGGTGGTACTGCTCGTGCTGGAGAACGGCGCACCGCGTTGCCTCGACTGCGCGGACCTGGGACATCTGGTGTTCCTGCCACGCGGCGACACGGCGCTCACCAGACGGGCCAGGGAGGAGAGTTCGCTGTCGGCCGTCGTCGTGCGGTTCAACCGGAGGAGAAGCCGGTACGAGCGGCAGGGCGTCCTGGTCGAGGAGGCGGCGCTCGCCCGCGCCGAGGAGCGGTGCCTGGCCGACGCCGAGGCACGACGGCGCCGCCGGGTACGGGACGCACGGCGGCGGGCCGCGGAGGACGTGCGGTTCACGGACGCGTTCACGGCGGAGATACGGCGACTGTTCCCCGCGTGTCCGGCCGAGCGGGCACGGGAGATCGCCGCCCACGCCTCGGTGCGCGGAAGCGGACGTGTCGGGCGCAGCGCCGCGGGACGCGCCTTGTCGGAGACGGCCGTGACGTCGGCGGTCATCGCGTCCGTACGGCATGTGGACACTCCGTACGACCAGTTCCTGATGAGCGGTGTCGCACGGCACGAGGCCCGGCGGCGGATCGCGGGGACGGTCGAGGCGAGGCTCCGGGAGTGGCGGGGGGCGGGATGAGCACCCCGTACGGCCATTCCCTGGACGTTCGCTCATGCGGGTGCGCGTCTCGGCCATGGTGACGGTGTCGACGCGGGCGTTCACTTGTGGTGACGGCAGGGGCCGGGCAGGCTCATCGGATTCGGGGGAACGAGGTGGGAGCGGACATGATCGACGGGCCGTACTTCGTGTTGACGGTGCTGGGGCTGCTCGGGACCGGCGTCGTGGCGGGCGTGTTCTGCGGGTTCTCGACCTTTGTGATGAAGGGGCTGGCCTCGCTGCCGCCGGCGCAGGGGGCCGCCGCGATGCAGGCGATCAATGTCAGTGCCGTGACCCCGGCGTTCATGCTGGTGTTCGTGGGTACGGCGGTGCTGTGCGCCGTACTGGCGGTCGTCACGTTCGTGCTGTGGCCGGACCAGGGCACGGTCGCGTTGCTGCTGGGCAGCGCGCTGTACCTGTTCGGCTGCTTCGGGGTGACGATGGTGGCGAACGTGCCGCGCAACGACACGCTGGCCGGGCTGGACCCGGGCACACCGGAGGCGGCCACCTACTGGCGGCGGTATGTGAACGAGTGGACGATGTGGAACCACGTGAGGACGGCTGCCTCGGTCGGCGCGGCGCTCTGCTATCTGCTGGCGCTCGCCTGAGGCGTACGCGCCGGGCGCGTCGTATCGTGGCGGGAGACGAGTGCCGCCCGAAGGCGGACGGCCTCACACCGCTCCGACCGTTCTGAGCCCGTCGCCCCGGGATCACTTCCGCCGACCGCTTCCGCCGATCACTGTTCGTCGAGTCGAAACTGAGTCCGCCGTTGTACGGCCGTGCCCGTACACGCATGCGATACGTGAGGGAGACGGCGATGGCCGATCCCAAGGGTTTCATGACCACCCCGCGCGAGGAGTGGCCCCGTCGGCCCGTGCAGGAACGGGTGCGGGACTGGAACGAGGTGTACGTTCCGGGGGCGCTGCTGCCGATCATCAGCAAGCAGGCCGACCGCTGCATGGACTGCGGGGTCCCGTTCTGCCACGACGCGTGTCCGCTGGGGAATCTCATCCCGGAGTGGAACGACCTCGTGTCCCGGGAGGACTGGCGGGCGGCGAGCGACCGGCTGCACGCGACGAACAACTTCCCGGAGTTCACCGGGCGGTTGTGCCCCGCGCCGTGCGAGGCGGGGTGCGTGCTGGCGATCAACCAGCCCGCGGTGACCATCAAGAACGTCGAGGTGGCGATAGCCGACCGGGCCTGGGAGGACGGACTCACACCGCCCCGCCCGCCCGACAGGCTGACCGGCAGGACGGTGGCCGTCATCGGTTCGGGGCCCACCGGCCTGGCGGCCGCTCAGCAGCTGACCCGGGCGGGACACACGGTCGCGGTGTACGAACGGGCGGACCGGGTCGGAGGGTTGCTGCGGTACGGCATCCCGGCGTTCAAGATGGAGAAGCGGCACCTGGACCGGCGGCTGGAGCAGATGCGGGCGGAGGGCACGAAGTTCCGTACGTCGACGACCGTCGGGGAGGACATCGGGGCCGCCGAGCTGCGGGCCCGGTACGACGCCGTGGTGATCGCGACGGGTGCCACGGCCTGGCGGGAACTGGATGTGCCGGGGCGGGAGTTGGCCGGGATCCATCAGGCGATGGAGTATCTGCCGTTGGCCGACCGGGTCTGCGAGGGTGATCTGGAGGTCTCGCCGTTGTCGGCGGCCGGAAAGCATGTGGTGATCATCGGGGGCGGCGACACGGGGGCGGACTGTCTCGGGACGGCGGTGCGGGAGGGGGCAGCGTCGGTGACCCAGCTGGACATCTATCCGCTGCCGGAGGCGGTGCGGGACGAGGACGTCGAGCCATGGCCGACGTATCCGAAGATCTACCGGCTCTCGGCGGCGCACGAGGAAGCACGCGATCTGCGGACGGCGCCGGCGGCGGACGCCGACGCGCGGCTCTTTGCGGCGTCCACGCTCCGCTTCACCAGGGACGATGCGGGTCATGTGCGCGAGCTTCACCTGGTCGAGGTGGACGAGCGGCGCCGGCCGAAGCCGGGCACCGGGCGGTCGCTTCCCGCCGACCTCGTCCTGCTCGCCCTCGGCTTCTCCGGGCCCGACCGCCACGACGGGCTGATCGACCAGTTGGGGCTGGCGGTCGAACCGCGGGGCACGATCGCTCGTGGGCCGGACTTCGAGACCAGCGTGCCCGGCGTGTACGCGGCAGGGGACGCCGCCCGGGGGCAGTCCCTCATCGTCTGGGCGATCGCCGAGGGGCGGGCGGTGGCCGCCGCGGTGGACCGTCGGCTGACCGGCGTGGAGCGGCTGCCGGCGCCGATCGGCCCGTACGACCGGCCGATGACCGCGTAGTCGAAGGGCCCTCCTAACAGATGCCTTCGCCGGCGGTGAGGGCGAGGGCTGCGCCAAGGGCTGTCCCGTATCCGCGGTGGATCAGCGCACGGCGTCGGATGCGGTGCGTCGCAAGGCGGAGGGGCGTCCGCATACCGGATCTGTGCGGGCGTTGCGACAATGCGGCGAGGTGCCGCATCCGACGCCGTGCGCCCGCCGGGGACCACGGGACGGCCCTCAGCGCTCGTCCGTGCCCGCCACCTTTCCCGTCGCCAGAGCGATCCGGTTCCACGTGTTGATGGTGAGGATCAGGGACAGGACGTGGGCCAGTTCGGTCTCGTCGAAGTGGGCGGCGGCCTCCGCGTAGACGTCGTCGGGGACGCCGCGGTCGGCGACGAGCGTGACCGCTTCGGTGAGGGCGAGGGCCGCCTGCTCGCGCGGGGTGAAGAAGTGCCGGGCCTCGCGCCACACCGGGACCATGTGGAGACGGTCCTCGCTCTCGCCCGCCTTGCGGGCGTCGTTCGTGTGCATGTGCAGGCAGTACGCGCAGTGGTTGAGGTGGGAGGCGCGGATCTGGATCAGTTCGACGAGGGCGGGGTCGAGGCCCTCGCGGGCCGCCGCGTCGAAGCCGATGAGTGCACGGAAGACGGGCCGGGCGGCCTTGGCGAAGTCGACGCGGACCGCGTTCGTGTTCGTGCTCGTGTTCGTGCTCGTGTTCGTCGTCATGACCATGAATCTATGGGCCAAAGAGACCTGTCGTAGGGTGCATTCCCATGGAGGATTCGTGGGTCAATTCCGCCGAGCGGATCGGTGCCGATCTGCATCTGGAGCTGTCCGGAACCGGTGGACGGCGAGCCGCGCTCATCCGTGCCCTGCGGGACGCGGTACGGGGCGGTCGGCTGGCGCCAGGCACCCGGCTGCCTCCGTACCGCTCGCTGGCGGCGGATCTCGGTGTCGCGCGCAACACGGTCGCCGACGCGTACGCGGAGCTCGTCGCCGAGGGGTGGCTGACGGCGCGGCAGGGCTCGGGCACCCGGGTCGCGGAGCGGGCGGAACCGCTGAACGTGTCCGCTCGCGTCCCGAAGAAGGTGCCCGCACGCACGCGCGGGCCCCGGCACGACCTTCGGCAGGGCACTCCGGACGCGTCGTCGTTTCCACGTGCGGCCTGGGCGGCGTCGTACCGGAGGGCGTTGGCCCAGGCGCCCAACGACGCGTTCGGCCCCGGCGATCCGGCGGGCCGGATCGAGCTGCGCGAGGCGCTCACCGCATACCTGGCACGCGCGCGTGGGGTGCGCACCGAGCCCTCGCGGATCGTGATCTGTTCGGGTTTCGCCCACGCCCTGCGGCTGCTCTTCCACCGCCACACCGCCGACCTCGACCACGGCCGGGGTCCCGGCCACGGCCGGGTGCTGCGGGGCCCGCTGGCCGTCGAGTCGTACGGACTCGGTTTCCACCGCGAACTGCTGGCCGCGGCGTCCGTGCGGACCGTTCCGCTGCCGCTGGACGAGGACGGCGCGCGGATCGACGGGCTGGACCGGGAGCGGGCCGTGCTGCTCACGCCGGCACACCAGTTCCCCACCGGCGGGCCGCTGCATCCGTCCCGCAGGGCGGCCGTCGTCGACTGGGCACGCGCGCGGGGCGGGGTGGTGCTGGAGGACGACTACGACGGGGAGTTCCGCTACGACCGCAAGCCCGTCGGTGCCGTGCAGGGGCTGGATCCCGAGCGGGTCGTGCACATCGGGTCGGTCAGCAAGAGTCTGTCGCCGGCGTTGCGGCTGGGCTGGATGGTGCTGCCGGAGCGATACGTCGACGCCGTGCTGGAGGCGAAGGGCGAGCGGGAGGCGTGGGCGAGCGTCCCGGATCAGCTGGCGCTGGCGGACTTCCTCGTCTCGGGGTCGTACGACCGTCATGTGCGGCGGATGCGTCAGCGGTACCGGGCGCGGCGGGACCGTCTGGTGGCCGCCCTCGCCGCGCGGGCGCCGCACATCGAGGTCACCGGGATCGCGGCCGGGCTGCACGCGGTGCTGCGGCTGCCGCCGGGCACCGAGCGGTCCGTGGTGCGGGCGGCGACCTGGCAGGGCATCGCACTCGACGGGCTGGCCGAGTTCCGGCATCCGCGGGCGACGGGGCCGGGCGCGCCGGACGGGTTGGTCGTGGGGTACGCGACGCCGCCGGAGCATGCGTACGGGGCTGCGCTGGAGGCCCTGTGCGGGGTGCTGCCGCCGGAGTGAACGGCCCGCCCGCGCGGCCGTCACCCTTCCTCGAACATCGGCATATACCTCCCATTCGACAAGAATTCAACCCCAGTGGGACCATGGCCTCAGGAGGTATGGCACCGCTGCCTGCATCGCACGACAATTCGGCGGTGACCTGCCCCCATCCCTCGTTCCGTCGTCAGGCGTGGGGCCCCTCCCGCGCGCCCCCCCTGTTGACGGCAGGTCCTGGAGGGTGTTGATGACGACGCTCGAGGAACGTCAGGGAGAGCGCGGAGAAGGTGCGCACGGCGGGCGACCGGCCCTGAGTGACGGCCCTTCCGCATCCGGCTCGCGCATCGTCTCCCTGGCCCAGCCGACGGCCTCGCTGCGCCCGCTCACCGGTTCCAAGGCGGCCCACCTCGCACGAGCGGCTCGCGCGGGGCTGCCGGTGCTGCCCGGATTCGTGCTCCCGTCCGGCTTCGACCCGCGGCCGGGTCCGCGGGCCCGGCACGGCGCCCCTCCCGCTGACGAGGACATCGGCGCCTCCCGCGCCGTGGCCCATGCCTGGGCGGAGCTGTCCCACCACGGCACGCGTCCTCTCGTCGTCCGGTCCTCCTCGCCGCAGGAGGACACCGAGGAGTCGTCCTTGGCGGGCCGGTTCGACTCGGTGCTCGAGGTGCGGGGGTGGGAGGAGTTCCGGGCGGCGGTACGGACCGTACTGGACTCGGCGCGGTTGCCCGACGGCACCGACCCTCCCATGGCGGTGCTCGTCCAGCCGATGCTCAGGGCTCGGGTCGGAGGCGTGCTGTTCGGCGCCGACCCCGTGGCGGGGCGGACCGACCGGATGCTGGTCAGCGCGGTGCGGGGTGGGCCGGACACCCTGGTCAGCGGTGAGCAGCCGGGCACGAACTACTGGCTGAACAGCAGGGGACGACTGCTGCGCACCGAAACACCGGAGCCCCCGCCCCGGACACCCGGCCCGGACCCCGCCGCCACCGCCGCCACCATTACCGCCGCCTTCGCCCCGAGCCCGGCCACCGCCTCCGCGGCTCCCCCCACCCCCACCACCAGATCCGCCCCCCTGCTCACCGCCTCCGAACTGCGGCGGCTCGCGCGGCTCGCGCGGCGGTCCGCGCGGGTCTTCGGGGGGCCGCAGGACATCGAGTTCGGGTTCGACGACGACGGCCGGCTGTGGATGTTCCAGAGCCGCCCGATCACGGCGATGGCGGCACGGCCACCACGTGGGGCCCGGCTGCTCGGCCCGGGGCCGGTGGCGGAGACCCTGCCGGGTCGGCTGGAGCCGCTGGAGGAGGACCTGTGGCTGGCGCCCATGGCCCGGGGGCTGGCCGTGGCGCTGGATCTCGGCGGCAGCGCGTCCCGACGGCTGCTGCGGAGGCTGCCGGTGGTCACGACGGTCGGCGGTCGGGCGGCGGCCGATCTGCGGCTGCTGGGCGCCGTCCCCCCGAGGCACCGCTGGCTCGCGCTGCTGAACCCCGCGGCGGGTGCCCGGCGGCTCGGTGCGGCCTGGCGGGTGGGGCGGCTCGCGTCGACGCTGCCGGGACTGGCGACGGACCTGATGGCGGACGTCGACCGGCGGCTCACCGAGATCCCGGCACCCTCGGAGCTGCGGGCCGCCGCGCTGGTGTCGTCCCTGCGCTGGACGCGCGCCGCCCTGGTGTCGCTGCACGCCCAGGAAGCCCTGTCGGGCGCTCTCCTGCCGGCGCCCCGCGTCACGGCCGCGAGCACCGCCCTCGCCACCCTCACCGAGCCGTGGGCCCACGGACTGCCGGACGACCGGCTGATCGCCGCCGAACCCGTCCTGCTGGCCCTGATGCCCCCCAGCCTGTGGGAGCCCCTGCGGTTGCCGAACGCCGAGGGCGCGCCCCGGTCCCCGGAGGGTTCCCCGTCGGGCACCGACGCCCACGCGATCCCCCCGCATTCCGCCTCCGTGGGCGCCCTGCCGCCGCGCGAAGCCCTCCGACTGCGCATCCGGTGGGTGCAGGAGCTGCAGGTGCGGCTGGTGCGTGAAGCGGCCCACCGGCTGAGCGTGCGGGGTGTGCCGGGTGGGCCGCGGCGCGTGGGCCTGTTGCGCTGGAAGGAGTTCGTCACCGCGCTGGAGGGCGGGCCGTTGCCCCGCGATCTCGGTGAGCGACTGCCGCCGCCGGGCTCCGCTCCGCTCCCGGACGCGTTCCGGCTGGCGGACGGTGGTGTGGTCGTCGCCGAGCACGCCGTCCGGCGGTCCGGAGACGGCGGCGGGGGACCGGGGGCGGGCCGGGGCGTGTCGGCGGGACGAGCCGTCGGCGCCGCCTGGGACGGCGAGGGGACGGGGCCCGAGGACGCGGTGCTCGTGGTCCGCACCCTCGACCCGGCGTTCGCGCCCCTGCTGCCGCGTCTCGCGGCGCTGGTCGCGCAGACGGGCAGCCCGTTGTCCCATCTGGCCGTGCTGGCAAGGGAGTTCGGGGTGCCGACAGTGGTCGGTGCCGCCGACGCCGTGCGCCGCTTCCCGCCGGGCACCCGGCTGACGGTCGACGGGACCTTCGGCGAGGTACGGCCGGAGGAGCCACGATGAAGCGACTGGCCTATCTCTTCGCGGGTGCCGCGGCGGTCGGGGCGGCCGGCTACTTCGTGATCTACCTCTACCGATGGCAGTGGCAGCGGGCCATCCTGTGCGGGGTGGTCCTGCTGATCGTCGGGCTGCTGCTGCTGGGGATCGTGCTGTGGGGGCGGCTGGCGCGGATCGAGGAGCGGATCCGTGAGAGCGACCGCCGGCAGCAGGACGTGCTGGCGCGGCTCCGGCAGACGCAGCCGCGGGAGCAGGGGGACCGGTTCCGCTGGCTGGAGGACCCGGCGAGCCGTACGTATGTGTTTGTACCGGTGCTGATGGTGACCGGCGTGGTGCTGTCCGGGATCGCCTGGCTGGTGCAGCGGATCGCGTCGGCCACGGCCCGCCCGGCCGCCGACCGGCGTCTGGCCGGGCAGCTGTCCGTGCTGACCGCGCCCGATCCGGTTCCGGAGACCGATCTGGAGGAAGAGCCCCCGCTGGGGGCGGGCGGTCCGGGCCGGACGGCGCGGCTGATCACGGTGGGGGTCGTCGGCGCGGCCCTGTTGATCTCGCTCGTCGTGGGGCTCGCGGACCTGACGCAGACCAGGAAGGAGCAGCGGAACGGGTCCGAGGCCACATCGGTGCTGGTCCGGGTCGACGTGCGGGGGGTGCCCATGACCACCGAGCGGCGGTCCATGGCGGCGTCGCAGGCCTGGGAGCGGTGCCGGAACTCGACGTCGGTGCCACTGCGCCGGACCACGCTCGGCGAGCTCGGCGACGGCCTGTTCGCCGGCATCGTCCGGCCCGCCCTCACCGGCCACGACCGTCTGCGGCTGCGCGGCTGCCTGGAGGACAGCGAGGTGGACCGCGCGAGTCTCACGGTGGTGGGCATCGACGACACGGACGAGGGGTGACCCCGGCAGACAGCGGTGCGGCCCCCGCTCCCCGACCCTCACAAGATCAACAATAAGTATATGAATATGGTGAGTTTGCGCACATCAGGACAGATCACCCGATAGTGGCGGGTTACGCTTCGAGCGGGGCCTCTACCGGAGGCCCCTTCCGCGCACCTCCGTCCCCCATCCCCCGGGTCGCCCATGTCTGTCACCCTCGCGCCTTCACCCGTACCCACCGGTCCGCCCTCCCCCGCACCTGTCCGTCCCGGCACCCGCCCCCGCTCGCTGCGACGCCGGATCGTCCACGTCCTCGTGGGCGTCCTGCTCGGCTACTTCGCGCTGTGGGCCGCCGGCACGCTCGGAATCCTGGCGGCGTCGTACGTCGCGCGCGAGTCGACCCCGCCGCCCGCCGGCACCCGGGCCGTGCAGGGCATCCACAACTTCCAGCCCGTCGGCACGGCCGGCAAGCTGTGGCGAGGGGCGGCCCCCTCCCCCACCGGCTACCGGGCACTGTCCGACCTCGGCTTCGCCACGGTGGTCGACCTGAGGGCCGAGGACCTGTCCGCCGCCCAGCTCGCCGAGCCGCGCGAGGCGGGGCTGGACGTCGTACGGCTGCCGATGCGGGACGGGCAGACCCCGAGCCCGGAGCAGGTGCAGCGGTTGCTCGACATCGTGTCCGAGAGCTCCGGTCCGGTGTTCGTGCACTGCGGCGCCGGCGTCGGCCGTACGGGCACGATGGCGGCGGCATACCTCGTGCGGACCGGGCAGGAGGGGTCCGGGGCCGCGGTCTGGCGCAACCTCTCGGTCGGGCCGCCGTCGATCGAGCAGATCTACTACGGGCTGAACCTGGAGGGGGAGCGGGCGACCGAGCAGCCGCCGCTGCCGGTGGTCACCCTGAGCCGCCTCGTGGACGCGCCGCGCCGCATCTGGTCGTACCTGTAGTCGGACTCTCAGGTCCCTGGAGGCATGAGTGGGGGGCGGTCGCCGGTCGACCGCCCCCCCACCCATGTTGCGCACGTCCGGCCCCGGACCTCGCGCGGGTCTCAGGCCTTGCGGGCCACCGCCCCGTACCCGGGTATGACGCCGTCGTCCTGGCCGGGTACCGGCTCGCCCAGCTCGGGGTGCCACAGGTGGGGGACCTCGACGCCGGGCTCCACCAGGTCGAAGCCGTCGAAGAAGCCGGTGAACTCCTCTCGGGAGCGCAGGGCCAGGGTGACGCCGGCGGCCTTGAGCTTCTCCGTGGCCGCCTTCGACTCCTCGGGAGTGAAGTCGGCGGTCGCGTGGGTGACGACCAGGTAGCTGCCGGAGGGCAGCTCGGCCATCAGCCGCCGCACCAGGTCGTGCGCACCGTCCTCGTCGGAGACGAAGTGCAGCAGCGCGATCAGGGAGAGCGCCACGGGCCGGCCGAAGTCCAGCACCTTCCTGGCGCCCTCCAGGACGGCGTCCGGGTCCCGCACGTCGGCCTGGAGGTACTCGGTCCGCCCCTCGGGGGTACCGCGCAGCAGGGCCGCCGCGTGGGCCAGCACGATGGGGTCGTTGTCGCAGTAGACGACACTCGCGTCGGGGGCGACCTCCTGGGCGATCTGGTGGAGGTTCGGCTCGGTGGGGATACCGGTGCCGACGTCGAGGAACTGCCGTACGCCGTTCCGGGCCAGCCACCGCGTGGACCGGTGCATGAAGGCACGGTTGACGCGTGCCATCACCGGCACGCGAGGGTCGAGGTCGAGCATCTGCCTGCCCATCGCCTCGTCCACCGGGTAGTTGTCCTTGCCGCCGAGGTACCAGTCGTACATCCGCGCGGGATGGGGCTTGCTCGTGTCGATCTCGACGGGGGGCCGCCCGCTCATGACGAACTCCATGGGGTTCTGCAGAAGTCAATGATCAATTCAGGGCCAACATAGGGGGATGGGCTGAACAACAGGGAGTGCGCAACAAGTCAGGAGAGCAGGAAGTCGGCCACCCCCGCCTTGGCTCCCTGGATGAAGGCGTTCATCTCGTCGGGCGTGTAGATCAGCGCCGGCCCGTCGGGGTCGGTGGACTGCCGTACGGCGATACGGCCGTCGGCGAGCTTCATCGCCTCCAGGCAGTTGCCGCCGTTGCCGCCGCTCCAGGGCTTGTGCCAGCCTTCGCTGCCCAGCTCCCGGGCGGGCATTCCGTTGTAGACGCGGATGTGCGACTGCGTGTGCGCGCGCGACTGCGGCTTGATGCGATCCATTCGGTGTCTTCAGAGCTCCTTGCGGAGATCCTGGAGGATCTCCTTCGTGCGTTGTGCCGTGGCGGCCTGCGCCGCCATGCGGTCCATGACCTCGAGGTGGGTCGCCACCTCGGAGCGGTCGTCCAGGTAGACGGCGCCGGTCAGGTACTCGCTGTAGACCATGTCCGGGAGTTCGGGCATGGCGAAACGGAACAGGACGAACGGCCCGTACGTGCCGGGGTGGGGTCCTGTGTCGAAGGTGGTGACCTGCACGGTCACGTGGGGCAGCTCCATGACCTCCAGCAACCTGTCGAGCTGGGCGCGCATGACGTCCGGTCCGCCGACGGGGCGGCGCAGGGCCGTCTCGTCCATGACGAACCAGAGCCAGGGGGCGTCCTTACGGGTGAGCAGTTCCTGCCGCTGCATGCGCAGGGCCACATGCCGTTCGATGTCGTCGGGTCTGGTCTGGCCGATGGCGCCCGAGACCATCACCGCGCGCGCGTAGCCCTCGGTCTGCAGCAGGCCGGGAACGAAGTGCGGGTCGTAACTGCGGATGAGGCCGGCCGCGCCCTCCAGGCTGACGTACATGGAGAACCAGTTCGGCAGGATGTCGTGGTACCGCTGCCACCAGCCGGGTTTGTTGGCCTCCTCCGCGAGCCGGACGAAGGTCTCCGCCTCCTCGTCGCCGACGCCGTACGCCTTCAGCAGGAGCTGGAGATAGGGGATCTTGAGGGCGACCTCGGCGGTCTCCATACGGCGGACCGTGGCGGGGGCGACGTGCAGGATGCGCGCGGCCTCCTCCCGCCGGATGCCCGCGCGCTCACGCAGATCCAGCAGACGCCGGCCGAGCACCACCTGGCCGACCGTCGGCGCGGACCGCGGCTCGCTCATCTCGCAACTCCATCCGACCGTGAAAAGCCCGACACGAACCCCGTACACCTGGTCCCCACAGCCCGGCGGCGCCATACGGAAGTCCGCTGCTCACATGCGTTTCCGCATACATACGGACACTGTGCGTACATGTGAACGTTGTGCGAGGGATTCCCAACTGGCGCCGCTACACGTGCTGTTGCGTGCAGTGTGCCATGGCCGTTCAGAGAGTCATAAGCACTCTGCAATTTTCAGAGTGACACTTGCCAAGTGTTCATGGCGCGGCGATAGTGGCAAGCGTGATTCCGCCCCCTGCGCCGTTAGGAACAGACGCCGCCGGTGACCACTTCGGTCCCGGTCCGGCCGCCGGGGCGCGCCCCGAGACCACCGCCGACCGCCGGTTTCGATTCGAGCTGGCCGCGCACCCGGGTGCCGTGGCACAGGCCCGGCGCGTGACGCGTACCCAGCTCACCGGCTGGGCCCTGTGCGAGGACACCTGCGACACGGCTGCCCTGGTCGTGTCCGAGCTGGTGACCAACGCGATCGTGCACACCGCGAGCGCCCAGATCGTCTGCGAGCTGCAGGACGGCGACGACCTGGTGCGGATAGCGGTACGCGACGAGGGCTGCGCTCCGGGCGAGCCGCACCCCTCACCGCAGCGGCCCGAGGAGGAACACGGCCGGGGGCTGCTGCTCATAGAGTCCCTCTGCCGCTCCTGGGGCGCCCAGCCCGTCGGCCTGGGGCTCCTGGTCTGGGCCGACGTGCCCCGTGGCTCCGTCCCGGACGGGGACTCCGCGGCACGGTCCGACCTGGGCTGGGGCGCGAAGAAGCCGCCGAACGACGACCGCGGCGGCGAGACGGACGCCTTCCACCGAGGTGGGGAGCTGGTCGAGGACCGTTCGATGCCCGAACGGGGCAGGACGGGGGCCGAATGGGTGTGAGCGCGTCGATCGGCCCCACTGGTTCCTTCGGTGGGGGCAGAGTGGCCCGCGTGGTGAGCCTCGACACCCTGACCCGCCTGCGCCGCGCCCAGCGGCCCGCCGCGACGCCTCGTCCCATCCCGCTGCCCGAGGGCATGACCACGCCCATGGGTTGCGACGCCGTCGCGGTCCCGGCGGGCATCGGCCCGCTGGTCCTGCCCCGGCTGCCCCGTGTGGGCTGTGTCTACGCCGACCGGGACCACTGGTGGTGGCTCGTGCCGGCCGACTCCGACTACGCGCTGGAGTGGCCGGAGCCGGCTCGCTACACCACCGGGGCGTTGGTCTGCGGAGGTTCGGCCGCGCTCATCCACCGGCCGGAGGGGACGATCGCCTACACCCCGCCGATACCTCTGTACCTGGCGGTGTGCCGGGTGACGGGGACCACGCCGGCCTGGTCCCGGATCATGACGGCGTAGGGTTCGCCGCGGTTCGCCGCGGTTCGTCGCTTCTCCGGTGGGCTGTGTGCGCTGGACGCGCCTTCCGGGCGGGCTGGTGCTGGACGCGCCTTCCGGGCGGGCTGGTGCGGTCTCGTCGGCCGGTGCGCGCTGCCATGCGGCTGATCGCGTGGTTCCCCGCGCCCCTTGAAGGGCTTCGGTCCTCCTCGGGGGCCGGAGGCGTCTCCTCGAGGGCCGCGGCTCCTGGATGTCTTGCAGCGCACTCCTTTCCGCCCCCGAGCGCCCTGTGTGCTCCAGGTGGGCGAGGGGTCGCGCCCGTTGCGCCCTGGTCGCGGGCGGAGTGGGGGGCCATAGTGGCCGTCGGCGACGACTCGGGGGAGGGCGCGGGTGCGGAAGGCGCGGGACAGGGCGAAGCCGGAGACGTCGGAGTCGGAGCAGCTGCTGTTCGGCGGGCCGCTGCGGTACGACATGGGCTGGTCGCAGCACGCGGACGCGTTCCTGGAGCTGAACTTCCGTGGGATGGTGCGCCGGCTGCCGTCGCTGCTGGCATCCAGCTTCCGGCTGGCCTGGCGGGCCGACCGGCGGGCGGCGCGTACCGTGCTGGCCGCCGAGACGGGCCGCGGCCTCGCCCAGGCGGTGAGCCTGCTCGCGGTGAACACCGTCCTGGCCCGGCTGATGACGGACGGCACGGTCGAGGAGCGGTTACGGGGAGCCGCTCCCGCCCTGATCACCATCGCCGCCGTGACCCTGGTGGCCACCCTGCTGCGAGCCGCCTCGACCTACGCCACGGGCCGCCTGGAGCCCAAGGTGGAGCGGGTCGCGACCGAGCTGTACCTGGAGCGGGCGGCGGCCGTGGAGCTGTCCGCGATCGAGGACGACGGCTTCCACAAGCTGCTCGACACCGCCAAGTACGGCGCCCAGTCGGCCCGCCGCATGATCAGTTACTCCGCGCGCGTGGTGAACGCGCTGATCTCGCTGATCGCCGCGGCGGGTGTGCTGACGGTGCTGCATCCGGCCCTGCTGCCGCTGCTCGTCACGATGACGCTGCCGAGCGCGTGGAGTGCCCTGACGATCGCCCGCCGCCGCTACGAGTCGTTCCACGCCTGGGTGCAGCACGCGCGCGCCGGCTACCTGATCGGCTCGCTGCTGATCGAGCCGGAGGCCGCGCCCGAGATCAGGGTGCACGGAGTGGGCCCGTTCCTGTTGCGCCACTTCCGCTCCATGTCGGAGACGGCGGAGGCCGAGCAGGCCCGTCTGGCCCGGCTGGCGGCCCGTACGGGGCTCTACGCGGCCGTCTGGACCGGGCTCGCCACCGTGGCCACGTACGCGACGCTTGGCGGTCTGCTGCTGGGCGGGGCCATGGCGCTGTCCGTGGCCGGTACGGCGGTCATCGCGATCCGCACGGGCTCCGCCAGCCTCGACACGCTTGTCCTGGAGGTGAACTCCCTGCACGAGGAGGCCCTCTTCGTCGGCGACATGGAACGCCTGTACGTCGAGGCCGCCAAGCGCGCCATCCCGGTGGGGGGCGACCCGCTGCCCGAGGACCCGCACGAGATCCGCGTGGAGAACGTGACCTTCACCTACCCGGGGAAAGGCACCCGGCCCGCCCTGGACGATGTGACACTGACCGTGCCGCTGGGCAAGATCGTGGCGCTCGTCGGCGAGAACGGCTCGGGCAAGACGACGCTGGTCAAGCTACTGGCCGGGCTGTACACCCCCGACCGGGGCAAGATCATGTGGGACGGTGTGGATGCGGCGGCGGCCGACCGGCACCAGCTCGCCGAGCGCATCGCGATGGTCGCGCAGGACTTCAAGCGGTGGCCGTTCACCGCCCGCGTCAACATGGCGATCGGCCGCCCCTCCGCGCCGCTCGCAGAGGAGCGGATCGCCTCGTCGGTCGCCGAAGCCGGGGCGCAGGACGTGGTGGACGACCTGCCGCGCGGCCTGGACACGCTGCTGGCGCGAGGATTCAGCGGCGGCCACGAGCTGTCCGGAGGCCAGTGGCAGCGCCTCGGGATCGCGCGGGCCGCGTACCGGCGCGGGCGCATCCTGATCGTGGACGAGCCGACCGCCGCCCTGGACGCGCGGGCCGAGCTGGAGGTCTTCGAGAAGATCCGCGCCCTGGCCGGAACCGGGCAGACCGTCGTGCTCATCACGCACCGGCTGGCGTCGGTCCGCCACGCCGACCTGGTGCACGTCCTCGACCAGGGCCGTCTCGTGGAGTCCGGCACCCCGCAGGAGCTGCTGGCCAGGGGTGGGGTGTACGCGGAGCTGTACTCGCTCCAGGCGGAGCAGTTCGCGGTCGAGGTCCCGGCGGCGCAGGTGCCCACTCCGAAGGCGGGGTAGATCAGGCGGGAGCGGCCGCGGCGGTGTCGGCGCGCACGATGACCAGGAACATGTCCGTGGCTATGTCCATCACGACTTCCGCCTGCTGCCCCTCCTGGCGGGCGGCATGCGCCAACTCCTCCGCCGGCCACGAGCCGCGCGGCCCGCCGGCGGGAAAGCGCCCCAGCACCGTTCGCCCGTTCACCTTGCACCTCCGTGTAGCGCTGTCCTCATAGAGTTAAACGCCAACCATGGCCTGAACGACTCTTCCAGTGACGCTACTGAGACGTAGTTGACACGGAGTCAATGCCGGAGCGAGAGATACCTCGCAAAAACCACACGTTCCGGTGACTTTCCGTATCGCCCTCTTGCACAGGTCGTGACAGCGGCCCCTCTCGCCGTGCGTGGACGGTGGTTCACTCATGGTCAACGCCGTACGTCGGGTACCGGAGAGGGCCCACCTCATGCGGCCTTGGCGGGGAGGATTCGTGCGGACGCCGAGGCGGGCGGCTCGGCACGGTTCTCACGCGGGCGGTTGGTCATAGTCCTGGATGCGCCTGCCGTGGCCGCGGTCGGTGAGGGCGGCCAGCCGGTCCTCCAGCTCGCGCACGGTCGCCGCCACGTCCACGGTGAGCAGCTCGCGGTCACGCATCAGGACCCGGCCGTCGACGATCGTGGTGCGGACGTCGGCGGAGCGGGCGCTGTGCACCAGGGTGGCGGCGAGGTCGTGCACGGGCTGGGTGTGAGGGCCGGTGAGGTCGACGAGGACGATGTCGGCGCGTCGGCCGGGCGCCAGACTGCCGGTCCGCTCCCCCGACCCGACGGCCCGCGCGCTCTGCAGAGTGGCGTGGTGCAGCGCCTGTCGGGCGGTCAGCCAGCGAGGATCGCCCTCGGTCGACTTCTGTACGAGTGCGGTGAGTGCCATGGACTCCCACACGTCGAGGGAGTTGTTGGAGGCGGCCCCGTCCGTGGCGAGTCCGACAGGGATGCCGATGCGCCGCAGCTCCCGCACCGGGGTGGTGGGCCAGGCGAACCTGAGATAGCCGCGGGGCGCGGTCGCGACGGCCACCGGTCCGGTCGCGCGCTCCAGCACCGGCAGGTCGCGCGCGACGATGCCGGTGCCGTGGGCGATCAGCACGCCGGCGTCGACGCCGAGGAGCCCGGTCCGTTCCAGGACCTCGATGGGGGTGACGCCATGCCGGGCAAGGCTGTTGTCGGTCTGGTCGCGGCTCTCCGAGGCGTGCAGATGTACCGGGAGGTGGTGTGTGCGGGCCAGTTCGGCGGTGGCGGCGAGGTCGGCGTCGTCGACGGTGTAGGGGGCGTGCGGGGCGAGCGCGGTGGTGATACGACCACCGGCCGCGCCCCGGTGGCGTAGCGCGAACTCCAGTGAGCGTTCCCGCCCTTCGGCTCCGAGCGAGGAGAAGAAGGCTTCCCCCAGATGGGCCCGCAGGCCGGTCTCGGCGACGACGCCGGCGACCGTGTCCATCGAGAAGTAGTGGTCGGCGAAGCAGGTCACGCCGCCCCGGATCATCTCCGCGCAGGCCAGCCGCGCCCCCAACTCCACGTGTTTCGCCGTCAGATTGGACTCGACGGGCCAGATGACGTCGTTGAACCACTCCTCGGCCGGCATGTCCTCGGCGATACCGCGCAGCGCGACCATCGGCGAGTGCGTATGGCAGTTGATCAGCCCCGGCATGGCGACCTGGCCCCGGGCGTCGATGCGTTCGACCGTGGCGACGACGGCCGTCTCCGACTGCGGCCCGATGCTCTCGATCGCCCCGTCGCGTACGACGATCGCGGCGTCCTCGACGAAGGCGATGCCCTCGTGCTCGTCGTGGACGAGGGCGGTGCAGCCGGTGATGACGAGATCGGCGGGCGCCGGGGACGGTGACGGAGAAGGAGAGGGTGACGGGGGCGGAGGCGGCGTCATGCGGTCACCGTACGACGGGGGCGCCCGGAAGGGGCGGGGACCGGGCAGCGGGCGGCACGCGTTGGACGCCGCGGGCACGCGTTGACGCCGCCGACGCGGCGTTTCGAACGATGAGCCCGGGCTCAGACCGTGAGCCCCGGCCGCGGCGTTCCCGACGACGCACCCGGCGCTTCCCGTGCGTCAGGCGTATTAGGTGCATCAGGTGCATCAGGTGCATCCGAGAGGCTGATACCGGTGTGCCGCTGACGGCGGGCGAGTTCGTCGAGGAGGGCGGTGAGCTGCTCGCTGTGGTGGCGGCCGAGCCGTCCCGTGTCGTCGAGGTGGACGGCGCAGGCGGTAGTGGTGTCGACGAGTTGTTCGAGGACGGCGGCGATCTCGTCGGCGCCCTCGCTGTGCCGGGCGAGGGCGGGGTGTTCGGCCCCGGCGACGGCGATCGCGGTGCGCGCCCCGGCGAGGGTGCGGTAGGCCTCGCGGCGCAGGGTCCAGCGGGCGGCGCGGTCGTCGGACTCCAGCACATGGGCGAGGTAGGTGTGGGCGGCCGCCGCTGCTTCGTCGAGACGGGCGCGTACGCCTCCGCCGCGTTGTCCCTTCGGCATCGGCAGATGACCGACGATCAGGACGATGGCGCAGGCCAGCAGGGTCTCGCCGATCCGGCTCCAGGAGGCCTGCGGCTCACCGCCGACCATGACGAGGGCGAGGACGAGCACGGTGACGACGGCGGTCTGGGCGGCGAAGTGCCGGGTGGCGACGGGGATCAGCGCGCCGCTGACCGCGACCAGCGCGACGAGGCCCTCGGGCCGGGGCAGCACGGCGGCGAACCCGGCGAAGAGCACGGCGCCCAGCACGGTCCCCGCGGCCCGGCACAGCACACGGGAGACCAGCGGCCCGAGGTCGGGCTTGACCAGGAAGACGGCGGTCGCGGGCAGCCAGTACCAGTGCTCGTGGTGCAGCGCCTGCGCCACGGCAGCGCTCGCCCCGAAGGACAGGGCGACGCGGAGACCGTACTCGCGGCCGCCGGCCCCGAGTGCGAGCCGCAGGAGCGATCCGACGGTACGCGGCCGGGCGTGGAGGGTCCGCGCGTCGCCCCGGTCGAAGGCCTCGGCGGCGTGCAGGAGCGCGTCGTCGAGGGCACGCAGCGCGGGCGCGGAGCGGGAGGGCGCGGGCAGTGGCCCGGTGGCGGTGTTGCCGCGTACGGCCTCGGCGAGCCGCCGGGGCCCCACCGAGGCTCGGCCCACCACATCGTCCCCGGTCCAGGCGAGCGCCGTGGCGGCCTCGGCGAGTGGCAGGGCGGCCGCGTACTGGGCGTGCAGCCGGCGCTCGGTCGACGAGCCGGTGTACCGCCGCAACCGGGGCCCGGCGAGCGCGTCCTGGGCGTGGTCGAGAGCGGCGGTGAGCGCGGCCCGGCGGGCGGTCGCGTCCGGTGTACCGACGGCGTCGAGGAGCGCGGCGATCGCGTCGTACACGGCGGCGACGGCGTCCCGCTCCCCGTCGAACCGGTAGTCACCACCGGTCAGCGCGCTGGGAGTGGGCAGGACGAGGCGCAGGGCGAGCAGCCATCCGGCCCCGGCGACATAGGCGAGCGCCCGCTCCCACCCCGTCTCCGGCAAGGGCATCCCGGCGCCGATGGCGGCGGCGACGAGCAGTTGCGTACCGGCCCCTGAGGCGACGGGGCCGACGGCGCTCATGCCGCCGGCGAGCAGCCCGAGCGAGGTGAGCAGCAGGGTGAGGGCCACGGCACCGGCGTACCGTCCGGCGTCGCCCGGTGCGTACTGCCCCGCGTACGCCGACGCGTACTGCCCGGCGTACGTGCCGACGAGCAGCCCCACGGCACCGGCGAGCGCGGGCACGCCGAGCCGCTGCACCGAGACCCGGCGGCTGCCCGGCCGGTCGTTGATTCCGGCGAGCATCGCGCCGAGCGCGGCGACGACCCCGACGGAGGGTCGCCCGGCGATCAGGGCGACGGTGAGCAGCGGTCCTCCGGCCAGCGCACCGCGCACCACCGCGTTCCAGGGCACCGGCCCCCTTTGCGCACGCAGAGCATGAGCGAGCCATGGCGGCAGAGCGGTGCGGGATACGGGGCGGGACACGGGGCTCCTGTCGTCGGGGGAGGCGGAGGTGTGCCTTCGGGCGACGGTGGCCGGGGCGCGGGTGGGGCGTGGTGCCGGTGGAGGCGATCTGCGGGGTGGTGCCGATCGGCCGTGGCATCCACGGTAGATCCCGGATCCGGAGGTTGTGGAACGCTCGTATTACCGCGATGTGACGATACTTGGAAAGGCCATGTTCTTTATGAACGCAATGGGCGTGCGCATTCATGTGGCGCGTGACGGAAAGGAAGCGGGCCCGGGGGCGTAGCCGGCCCCCGGGCCCTGAGATGCCGCCCGTTCGGCACGCCGCGACGGTTGAGAACCCAGGTCAGTCGTCATGTCGTCGCGTCCTGCCTTTGGACCACCGCACATCGAGCTGTGCGGGCCGGACTTGAACCGGCATTTCGACGTCCCGGGGCCTGGGTCCGGTCGTTGCGACGATCGGCGGCGCATACTGAGTCTGGAGCAATAGTCTGAGATTGATCACGGTCCGCCCCTGAAATTCTCGGCGGGTACGGACCGCTCCGTCACGACAAGCCTCAGCTTCAGCTTGCGCTCCTCGCGCACCCCGCCCGAGACATCGGACGGGGAGTCTGTGAGGCTACCCGAACAGGTAGCCGAACACCGCGTCACCGACCCGCTGGTCGACGACGTCCACGCCGTTCGCTTCTTCCCGGGCGAACTTCACGGCCTGCTGCAACTTCTCGACACGGTCGAGGATCTCCCTCACCCGGCGGGCGGGCAGAGCACCGGAGAACTTCACGGTGGTCCAGTACCCGACGGGTATGTCCTCGTAGTAGACCTCGACCTGCGCGGGGTGCTTGTCGGTCGCCTCGGCCTTCACATGGTTGCGGGGCACCTTCTTCGTCCGTACCGTCCGCACGGGCTCGGTCTTCCACGCGTCGGTGGACGGGTCCTGCACCCACGCCTCGGAGGCGTCGAGCACGGGCAGCCTCCGCACGAGCGCGTTGATCTCGCCGAGCTGCTTCTCCAGGAAGAGCAGATAGGCCACCGGCACCTCGGCGACGAGCACCCGACCGTCGACCGTCACATCCGCCCGCGCCGTGCAGTTGGCCCAGTCCTTCGTGGCGGTCACATCGAACAGCCGCGTGAGAACCGCCGCGGTCTCCCGCAACACGTCCTCCGCGCGCACCTGCACCCGGGTCGACTCGGGCGGCAACTGCTCGCCCTCCTCGTCCTTCGGCTGATACGTACGCGCGATTCCGGCCAGCAGGGCAGGTTTCTGCAGCCCGTGATGAGCCGCCGTCAGGTCCTGCTGCGACTTGGCCTTGACGCCCTTCTCGACTGCGATGATCTGGTTGAGTTTCGCCACGCCTGGAAGGTAGCAGCCCGGTGCGAGCCTCTTCGACGGGTTATTCCACGGCGACGGAGGTCGCCCGCCCATGACCGGAACCCGTCCCGGAACGCGAGGCCGCTCGCACAGTCATGCCTCCCAGAGGTTGCGGTGCCGGTGGCGGGTCGGGGGATGGTCGAGGTGCTCGGCCGCGGCGACGAGCCCGCCGGGAGGGACGGCGCGAAGGTGCTTGCGGGCCGTGGTACGGAAGGTGCGCAGGGCAGCCCGGGCCGCGGACTCGTAAGGGTTCCAGAAGCATTCGTTCATGGCACGGGCGTGGCGATGGGCGGTGAAGGTACGGACGACCCGGGTGGGTCGGGGACGACGGCCCTCCCGGCACGCACGGTCCGACTCGGCCCGGCTGTAGCGAAGCACGGTGAGGGCGTGCGCGGTCCAGGGAGCCGGCAGCCCCGCCCCCCAGTACGCCGGGATCTTCCGGTGCCGGCTGGGGACATGGTGCACGGTGCGTGACATGACTGACCTCCAGGGGCTCACCGGAATCTCCGGCCCGGCCCGCTGGAGGTCAGCCGCCGAGAAGCGCCCAAGGGTCTTCGCGCGCGGGCGCCCGAGGATGGACGGAGCATGGGGCCCGGGCGGCGCCATGTCGAGCGATTATCCACTCGACGTACGTCGAGCGGCGCTGACGTGCGCTGACGCGTGCCCGGAGCTACGGCCGAGGTGGCGCGGTCGCGCCAGAGGGGCTCCCGCAGCCGCAGACGCCCGCGGCCGTCGACGGCCCGTACGGCGATGTCGTCAGCCCGTACGGCATGTCGTCAGTCCGTACGGGGATGTCGTCAGTCCGTACGGCGAGGAGGCGCACACGGCCCGGAACGGCGTGGCGACCGGGAGGAATTTCGGATGCGGTCGCGACCCGCACCGCGCATCATCGACAGGTTGCCCCCAGGTCTCTCCTCCTCTCGCACACCGGAGCCTTTCATGATCGAACGCGTCACCGTCCCCGGTCTCTTCCCGCCGCCTGTCTACTCGCATGCCTCGGTCGTCGAAGCCGGGACGAAGGTCGCGTTCCTCGCCGGCTCCGTTCCGCTGGACGCCGACGGGAAGCTGGTGGGCGCGGGGGATCCGGTGCGGCAGGCACGGCAGGTGCTGGCGAATCTGGGGGAGCAACTGCGTTCAGTAGGCAGCGACTTCGCCCACGTCATAGCGACCGATGTCTATGTGGTGAGCGCCGAACCCCAGGTCCTCTCCTCGGTCTGGGACGTCGTCGAGGCCTCCGGCCTCAGCACCGGCCCCCACTCCTCGACCCTCCTCGGCGTGGCCTGCCTCGGCTACACCGGTCAGCTGGTGGAGATCACGGCGACCGCGGTGGTACCGGAGCGGTAAACAGACGGAGCCGTAAACAGACGGCCCTCTTCGCCGGTCTCACCTCGTCCCGCCGCCGTGCCTCCCCCAGACCCGCCGCTTCCCCCGGGGCTTCGCGTATCCCCCCGCCCGGCTGGTCTCCAGCCCCAACCCGACCAGGGCCTCCACCAGCTTCACGGCCGCCCCCACACCGTCCACGACGGGAACACCCACCTTCTCCCCCACCACCCGCTGCAACCCGGTCATCCCGGCGCACCCCAGCACGAGCACTTCCGCGCCTGCGTCCCGAACCCGCTGCGCCGCGCCGACGAAGGCCCGCACCGTGCGGTCGGAGTCGTCCAGGTCGAGGACGCCCAGCCCGGTGCCCACCACCCCCGCGCAGTTCCGCCCCACCCCGGCCGTCTCCAGGCTGTCCTCGATCTGCCCGCACGACCGTTCGAGCGTGGTGACCACCCCGTACCGCCGCCCGAGCAGACACGCGAGGTGCGCGGCGGCCTCGGTGATGTCGACGACGGGCACGTCCAGCAGTTCCCGCGCCCCTTCACGCCCGTGTTCACCGAACCCGGCCATGACCACGGCGTCGTAGGGCTCGTCGTACGTCCGCAGGGTGTCGAGCACGGCCGCGGCCGACAGGTAGCTGTCGAGCCAGCCCTCCGCGGACTCGGGCCCCCACACCGGGGTCAGCCCGGTCACGGTGGTGCCCGGGCCTGCCGCGGCCCGGGCACCTCGCACGATCTCCTCGGTCATCTCCTGCGTGGTGTTGCAGTTGGTGACGACGATCCGCACGTTTCTCAGACCTCCACGGTGACGGTCGTCCCGGTCTCGGCGGTCTCCTGCGCGGCGCGCTCGTCACGGCACAGCAGCGCGTACAGCCCGGCGGCCAGCGCCGTTCCGATGAACCACGAGTACGGTGCGACCGCGCCGAAGTCCTTCACCAGCGCGAGGACGGCGGAGACGGCGGCTGCGGGAAGAAACGCCCAGAGCGCCTTGGGATTGACGCCCTTGCGGTAGTAGTACCGCGACCCGGGCTCCGCGTTGAACAGCTCGTCGACGTCGATGCGGCCCCGCTTGACCCAGAAGTAGTCGAGCATGATCACACCGAACAGCGGGCCGAGGAACGCGCCGAGGCCGCCGAGGAAGTAGTTGACGACGGTCGGGTTGGAGAAGAGGTTCCACGGGGTCACGACCAGCGCGGCGACCGTGCTGATCATGCCGCCGACCTTGAAGCTGATCTTCTGCGGCCAGACGTTGGCGAGGTCGTACGCCGGGGAGACGAAGTTCGCGACGATGTTGACGCCCATGGTGGCGATGGCGAAGGTCAGGGCGCCCAGCACCAGGATCCAGGTGTTGCCGATCTCGGCGACGAGGTACGCGGGGTCGGTGATCGCCTTGCCGAACACCTCGATGGAGCCGGCGGTGACGATGACCGACACCACCACGAAGGCGGTGGAGTTGATCGGCAGTCCCCAGAAGTTGCCCCGCTTGACGGTCCGGTAGTCGGGTGCGAAGCGTGAGAAGTCGCAGAAGTTGAGCATCAGGGTGCCGTAGGTGGCGAGTACCAGTCCGATCGCGCCGAACCACTGCCGCCACTGCTCGCCTACGGAGACGGGGTGCGGGGTCGAGGTGAGGGAGATGGTCCAGCCGGCCTTGGCGAGGATCCACACCGCGAGCGCGATCATGACCAGCCAGATCGCAGGGCCGCAGAAGTCCTGGAACTTCCGCACCGACTCCATGCCCTGGCTGATGATCAACGCCTGGACGAGCCAGAGGGCGACGAAGGTGATCCAGCCGAGCTGGTGCAGACCGAGGAAGGAGCCATGGGTCCAGGACTCCAGGCCCGGCCAGGCGGCCAGCAGCATGATGTTGACGGCGACGGACGCGAGATAGGTCTGGATGCCGTACCACATGATGGCGATCACGGCCCGGATGACGGCCGGGATGTTGGCACCCCAGACACCGAAGCTGATGCGGCTGACGACGGGGAACGGCACACCGTGGCGCTGCCCGATCCTCCCCATCCGGTTCATCCCGATGTAGATGATCACGAAGCCGACGAGCAGCGCCGTGAAGACCTGCCAGACGTTCATGCCGAGGACGAGCAGTCCGGCGGCGAAGGTGTAGTTGCCGAGGTTGTGGACGTCCGACATCCACAGGGCGAAGAGGTCGAAGACCTTCCAGGTGCGCTTGTCCGTGGGCGCGAGGTCTTCGTTGGTGAGACGGGGATCGGGGACGAACGCGGTGGTGCCGGTGGCTTCGGCGGGATCGGCGAGGGACACGGGACCTCCAGGAGCGAGAGGAGGATGCGGGGAGGGAGGAGAGAACGGGCCATCCTGCGAGGGGTTTGGTATACCAAACTCCCGCCATACTCCCCCCGTCAACCGTTCGGACCGATGTCACTGTTGTTAACGACACGTAAAACACCTCCGGCGTCGGCGAGGATGGCTTCATGAGCTCCCTGGCTCCTGAAGGAGCGAAGATCGAACCCCTCGGCCCACTCGGCGCAATCCGTGAGCGCGTCCTGGGGACCTTGCGCCAGGACATCATCGCGGGCCGGCTGCGTCCGGGTGACCGGCTCGTCGAGCGCGAGCTGGCCGAGCGTTTCGGGGTCTCACGGGTCCCGGTCCGCGAGGCGATCCGCGCGCTGGTCGCCGAGGGCTTCGTCCTCTTCGAGACCCCGCGCCGCACGGTGGTCCGCCGTCTCACCAGAGCGGATGTCGCGGAGCTCTTCGAACTGCGCGAGGCGCTGGAGGTGTACGCCGCCGGACTCGCCGCCACCCGCGCCACGCCACAGAGCCTGGCGGAGCTGTCGGCCCTGCTCGACCGGGCGGCGGCCGCCACCCACGCCGGTGACGCCGAGGCGATCACCGACATCAACACCCGCTTCCACGACCGTGTCCTCGCCATGGCCGGCAACAGCCTGCTCATCTCCGTCATGGAGCCGGTCGACGGCCGCCTGCGCTGGCTCACCCGCCAGAACACGGAGTGGCCGCAACTCCTCACCGAACACCGCGAGTTGTACGAGGCGATCGCCTCCGGCGACCCGGACCGCGCCCGAACTCACGCCCTGACCCATGTGCAGACCAACTACCGCTCCACCGTGCGGCATCTCTTCGGCGAGGGCGAGGGCGAAAACTAGGGTCTGGCGGCCACCTCCTGCCCGCGACACCCGCAACGCCGGCGAAAGGAACGGCGGACGGAGACGCCCTCTCCCGCCGTCCGCCGTCTCACCCCCTGGCGTACTTGTCCGTCGCCTCCACCAGCGCCTGGGTCATGTCCGGCGCGCCCGCGTTGTGGCCCACGTCGTCGACGAGGACCAACTCGCTGCCGGGCCAGGCATGGTGGAGGCGCCAGACGATGCCGAGGAGGTTGCCGGGGTCGAGGCTGCCCTGGACGAGGGTGCCGGGGACACCCTTGAGCAGGGGCGCGTCACGCAGAACGACACCGCTCTCACCACCCTCACCGAGGAAGTGGCCGTTGCTCCAGTAGTGGGTGACGGTTCGGGCGAACCCGTAGCGGAACACGGGGTCCTCGTAGCGCGGCACGGAACGGGGCGGCTCCGCCGCGATGGCCGTCTCCCAGTCGGTCCAGGCCCGCGCCGCCCGCGCCCGGACCTCAGCGTCGGGCGACTCGATCAGCCGGTTGTACGCGGCGGCGAGGTTGCCCTCCCGCTCGCCCTCGGGCAGTTCCGCCAGGAACCGCTCGAACGCCTCCGGGAAGAACTGTCCGAGTCCCCGGGTCAGCAGGGCCACCTCCGCGTCGGAACCCGAGGCGACCCCCGTCAGCACCAGCTCCGACACGGCACTCGGATGCGTCTGCGCGTACCGCAGACCGAGCACCGACCCCCACGACACGCCCCAGACCAGCCAGCGTTCGATCCCTAGGTGCTGTCGCAACAGCTCCAGGTCGGCGAGGAGATGAGGCGTCGTGTTGACGCTCATGTCCGTCTCGTACGCGCTCGCCGGTGGCGTCGAACGCCCGCAGCCCCGCTGGTCGAGCAGCACGATCCGGTACGCGTCGGGGTCGAAGAGCCGCCGGAACCACGGGCCGGCATGGGATCCGGGCCCGCCGTGCAGCACCAGGGCGGGTTTGCCCCGTGGGTTTCCGCAGACTTCCCAGTACACGTGGTTGCCGTCACCGACGTCGAGCATGCCGTGGCCGTACGGTTCGATCTCGGGATGGAGAGGCATTTGCGAGACCCTAGAGGGTGTACCACCGCGTCGGCAGCCCGTTTTTCCGTCGCGCGCCCATGTCCCTCCGGGCGCCTCAAGCGGTCACGCTCAGCCCCGCCGATCCGGCCGCCGTGCGCAGGACGTCCCGGAGCATGGCGGGCGTCAGCCGGCCGGTGAACGTGTTGCGCTGGCTGACGTGGAAGCAGCCGAAGAGATCGAGCCCGTCGAGCGGTACGCGGGTGCCGTGGCCGAAGGCCGGTCGGGGCCGGGGCACCCGCCAGCCGGCCTCGGCGAGCGCGGGCAGCGCGGCCTGCCAGCCGAAGGCGCCGAGGACGAGCACGGCCCGCAGCGACGGGCGCAGCAGCTCCAGCTCACCGACCAGCCACGGCCGGCACGTATCGCGTTCCTCGGGCGTCGGCTTGTTGGCGGGCGGTGCGCAGTGCACGGGTGAGGTGATCCGTACACCGTGGAGTTCCAGGCCGTCGTCGAGGCCGACCGCGGTGCCGCGCGAGGCGAGGCCGACATCGTGCAGTGCCGCGTACAGCACATCGCCCGAGCGGTCACCGGTGAACATCCGGCCGGTGCGGTTCGCCCCGTGCGCGGCGGGGGCGAGCCCGACGATCAGCAGCGCCGCGTCGGGCGGCCCGAAACCGGGCACCGGCCGGCCCCAGTACTCCTGATCGGCGAACGCGGCCCGTTTGGTCCGCGCCACCTCCTCCCGCCAGGCGACCAGCCGGGGGCAGGCACGGCACCCGGTGATCCGGGCGTCGAGCGTGTCAAGACCGCTCCCCCCACCGGACCCCGTGCCCCTGCCGTCCGCGTCCCCGCCGTCACCGCTGCGCATGTCTCCACGGTACGGCCGCTGATCTCCTCCCCGGCCGGCACCGGGGAGCTAAGGTCGAGGCATGGCTTCTGAAGGTACGGGCGAGCAGCCTGGCGGCCCGGGCACCGCGCGCCGGGATCCCGGCGCCGCGGCGGCCGCTGCCGAGGCCGCGCGGCCCACGCACGGCGAGACCGTGCGCATCGACAGCTGGATCTGGTCCGTCCGCTTGGTCAAGACCCGTTCCATGGGCGCGACGGCCTGCCGGGGCGGACACGTCCGCGTCAACGGCGAACGCGTCAAGCCCGCGTACGCGGTGCGCGTGGGCGACGAGGTACGGCTCCGCCAGGCCGGAGGGCATGAACGGATCGTCGTCGTCAAGCGTCTGATCCGTAAGCGGGTCGGCGCGCCCGTCGCCGCCGAGTGCTACGTCGACAACTCACCCCCGCCCCCGCCCCGCGAGGCGATCGCTCCCGCCGGTATCCGCGACCGGGGAGCCGGTCGCCCCACCAAGCGTGATCGCCGGGATCTCGAACGCCTCCGCGGCCTCACCGACTCCGCGAACGCCGCCCGCGGCCGTCGCGAGGAGTGACGGCGGGCCACCTCGCCACTCCCGCACACCGAGCCCGCTCCAGGCAGCGCCGAGGGGCTCCCGAGTCACCACCGGGAGCCCCTCGGCCCTGCCCCGCGCGGCGCGCCCGCGTCTCGGCCCTGCCCCGCGCGGCGCGCCCGCGTCTCGGCGCGGTCACGCCGCCCGTCGCAGCAGCCGCGTCAGTCCGGCCACGTCCTCCCGTCGCCCCCAGGCGATGACGAGCAGCGGAACCATCAGGATCAGCGGGGTCGCCGCGTACTCCCCGTCGAAGACGGCGAGCTGGGTGATGAACGCCCCGACCATCAGCGCGCTCAGCGACACCCCGGCGACCGAGGCCAGCGCGGGGATCACCAGCCCTGCCGCACCGGCCAGTTCGAGCACGCCGATGATGTACATCCCCGCGGTGCCCCAGCCGAGCGTCTCGAAGGACTCGGCGGCCGAGGGGTGCGCGATCAGCTTGGGCAGCGCGCTCGCGACCGCGAAGAAGAGCGCGAGCACGATCTGCAGCACGCCCAGCGAGATACGGGCCCGCCGGCTGCGCGGGCCGCCCTTCGTGCCGGACCCGGAAGCGGACGCCGTGACCGTGGCTGTGGCGGCTCGGGGAGCAGGAGTGGGAGCGGTGGTCTCGGACATGAGGTCTCCTGTGGGAAGCGGTGCCGTCGTGCTTGTCACGGAGTTGGACCGGAGCACGCCCCGGAACTCATCGCTTTCCGCCGGACTTTCACGCCGACGTGCCGATCCCACCCTCCGGCAGGCGTCGTCCCGCCGGCGGCCACCCGCAGGAGCCCTCCCTCACGCCGTCCCTCCGTCGCCCGCTCTCATCCCACCGGTACCGCCCGCACCCATGTGCGGTCCTCGGTGAGATACCGGTCCACCTTCAACCCCGCCTCTGCCAGTACCTCCTCGAACTGCTCCTTCGTCATCGGCCGCACTCGGAACGTCTGGGTCCACTCGCCGTCCGGGAAGTGGTACTCCGCGTGCACGGAGTGGACTCCGTCCCCGACCGGCTCGCTCGACACGATGCGGACCGTGAAGCCACGGGGGTCGATCCGCTCCCGGGGCACGTCCGTGTGGTAGTTCTCCCCCTCGCGTTGGATCAGCACGATGCCGTCGTCCGCGACGTGCCGCAGACAGGTCGCGAGCATCCCGCGCCGCACCTCGGGGTCCCCGGTGTGGACGAGGAACGACGCGAGCAGCACCACATCGAACTTCTCGCCCAGGTCCAGCTCCTCGATGGGGCTGCATATCGTCCGCGCCCCGCGCACCCGCTCCAGCATCTCCGCCGACTCGTCCACGGCCGTGACGGTGAAGCCCCGTTCGAGCAGCGGGTGGGTCATGCGCCCCACGCCGCTGCCCAGTTCGAGAATGCCGGCGCCCGCGGGCGCGGCGGCGGCGATCACCTCCGGCTCGTTCCCCACCGGAAGTCGTGTGTACACCTCGACCGCGCAGCCGTCCGGGGTGATCGCACCCGGTCCGGTCCCCTGATATCCCTCACGCGTCTGCATGCCCATATCCGTCCAACGGCCGGGCGGAGCCGAGCCGTTCCGCTCACCCGTCACTCGATGGGGTGAACCTGAACCAGCCGTGTCCGCTGTACCAGTGACCCCCCGCCCGCAGATGGTCACCGACCGCCCGTTCGAGACGCGTCCGGCGCGGCAGTGTCTCCACCGGCAGGTCCGGGTCACCGAACACGAAGCGGACCGGCACATCGTCCTCCGGTTCACTGGTCCCGCAGGTGACCCGGAACCGCTCCTGGAACCGCACGATGTTGGAGTCCGCCGGCAGATACCGCTTCAGCTGCGGATCGAGCAGCCACGAGTGGCAGCAGCCGGCCGTGTAGCGCTCCGTCGGGAAGTGCCTCGGGAAAAACTCTTCGGCGAGCGCGAGCGACCGGTCGCATGCCTCCGGCGTCAAGGGGCCCGCGTAGTCGGGTATGTGCAGGTCGAGGCAGTGTTCCCCGGGCTCCAGCGCCAGGCCCGCCGCCGCGAGCGCCACGCCCTCCCGGCCGCCCAGCCGTGCCCGCTGGAACTGCAGCCGTCCCAGCTGGAACAGCTCCCCGTGGAAGTGCAGCGAGAACCAGCTCGGCGCCACCAGCCCGCCCACCCCGTACCTCCGGCGGTGCAGCACGAGACCCCGGCCCAGGTCCGCGAGGGTGCGCCGGGAGATGTCCTCGGGGATGCCGCGCTCTCGGTGGTACGCGCGTACGTACGGCAGGGCGGCGACAAGGACGTAGACGTGGAAGTAGCGGCCCAGCGGACCGGACTCCAGCGGGAACGGCCGTAGTCTCAGCCCTTTGCCGATCTTCCCCATGTCCCGTACGAGACCCCGTACGCACCGCTGGAGGAGCCCGGTCGCCTCCTCGTCCTCGGCCAGCGTCCGGCGCACCGCGACCAGGTCGTTGACGTCCTCGTACGGCACGGCCAGGTCCAGCAGGACGTCGGGGAGCTCATCGGCGTCCGGCAGCCACACCTCGGGCGCGCCCGGCGTCTGCCCTTCGTCCTCCAGCCCCTTGAGCCATTCGGCGAGCCTCTCGTCCGCCTGCGACGCATCCCACAGCACCTTCGGCCTCCCCCGTCACTCCACACCGTCTTCTGGAGAACGCACGGGCCGAAGAGTACGTTTCCGAGTAGGACGACGAAAACGAACCGGACGAGGGGCGTCAGGAGGACGAGAAGGGCGAAAGGGGCGGACGGGAGCGAGCGGGAGCGGTGGTCCTGCCCGGTGAGGAGCGGTGGTTCTGATGCGTACGGGCAGTGAACCGAGAACGGCGCGCAGCCCGCTGCGGATGCGGCTCTGGCTGAGCGTGTGGGGTGTGATCTGGGCGATCACGGGGACCGTGGCCTTCGCGCTCGTCGGCCGCCCCGGCTGGGCGGCCGCCTGTGGGGCGGTGCTTCTGATCGCGGCCGTCGACATCGTGGTGATCGTGCACCATATGCACCAGGGGGCGCACTACCAGCCGGGCCGTGACGTCCCGCCGTACCAGCCGCCGGACCCGCGCCACCCGTAGCGGGCGGGCGGATCCTGCGGTTGCGGTTGGTCGAAGGCTCTCAGGAATCGAACCGTGCCGCTTCCAGGTACTGCGGGTTCGGGTCGAGCGCCGCGGCCAGCCGGAAGTGGCGTTTGGCCTGATCGGGGCGGGCCTGCCGCTGGTAGGTGCGGGCGAGCGCGTAGTGCGCGTAGGCGTTGTCCGGCTCGCGCTCCAGGACGATCGTGAACTCCAGTTCGGCCGGCCGCAGTTGCGCGGCGGCGAAGAAGGCGCGGGCGCGCAACAGACGGGCCGCCGTGTTCTCGGGGTGTTCGGCGATGACTCGGTCGAGCAGCTTGACCGCGCCCTGCGGGTCGTTCGCGGTGAGGAGCCGCTCGGCCGCGCGAAAGTCGATGACGTGCGTCTCCGGGGTACGTCCGGTGGAACCGCTGGTCTCGGGCACGGCTGAGTCCTTCCCTTGCTGCGACGGTTCAACGCCCCCTGGGGGTCCGCTATTCCTGTGCTTCTTCGGACCGCTCCCGGGATTGGTGCGCCCGGTGCTCCAGGTCGGCCCAGACGTCCCGGACACGGCGCCGCAGGTCTTCCAGGGGTACGTCGTTGCCGATGACGATGTCGGCGATCTCCAGGCGCTTCTCGCGCGTGGCCTGGGCGGCCATCCGCGCGCGGGCGTCCTCCTCCGTCATGCCCCGCAGGCGGACGAGGCGGTCGAGCTGCGTCTCGGGGGGCGCGTCCACGACGATCACCAGGTCGTACAGCGGGGCGAGGCCGTTCTCGGTGAGGAGCGGGACGTCGTGGACGACGACCGCGTCCGGCGCGGCGGCCTGCTCCAGCTGGCGGGAGCGGGCGCCGACCAGGGGGTGCACGATCGCGTTCAGCGTGGCGAGCTTCTCCGGGTCGGTGAACACCAGGGAGCCCAGCTTCGGGCGGTCCAGGCTGCCGTCCGGCGCGAGCACCTCCTCGCCGAAGGCCTCCACGACCGCCGCGAGCCCCGGTGTGCCGGGGGCGACGACCTCGCGCGCGATCCGGTCCGCGTCGATCAGTACGGCACCGCGCTCCACGAGCAGCCGGGACACCTCGCTCTTGCCGGCGCCGATACCGCCGGTGAGACCCACTTTCAGCATGCCCGGCAGCTTAGTGCTCGGAAGCCGCGCACAGGGTTGTGGGAGGCCCGGTCGGACCGGGGCCTCCCACAACCCTGGAGGAGGGAGAGCGAGAGGGGGGCGCCCCCACAGGCGGGCGTCAGCCCTCGCCCTCCCGCTCCGCCAGGAACTTCTCGAACTCAAGGCCGATCTCGTCGGCGGAGGGGATCTCGACGGGTTCGGCGAGCATGTTGCCCCGGGTCTCGGCACCCGCGGCGGCGTCGTACTGGTGCTCAAGGCCCTGCACGAGGGCGACCAGCTCCTCGTCGCCCTCACGGATCTGCCGGTCGATCTCCGTCTGCGTGCGGTGGGCCTCCGTGCGCAGGGCGTGCGCCACGCTCGGCAGGACCAGGCCGGTGGCCGCGGTGACGGCCTCCAGGACGGTCAGGGCGGCGTCCGGGTAGGGCGAGCGGGCGATGTAGTGCGGGACGTGCGCGGCGACGCCCAGCACGTCATGGCCGGCCTCCATGAGGCGGTACTCCAGGAGGGACTCGGCGCTGCCGGGCACCTGGGCCTCCTCGAAGGGGCTGCGGTGTCCGGGGACCAGCTCGGCCCGGTTGCCGTGCGGGGTGAGGCCGACGGGCCGGGTGTGGGGCACGCCCATCGGGATGCCGTGGAAGTTCACCGAGAGGCGGACGCCGAGGCGCTCCACGATCTGCTGGACGGCCGCCGCGAAGCGCTCCCACTCCACGTCCGGCTCGGGGCCCGACAGCAGCAGGAAGGGCGCCCCGGTGGCGTCCTGGACGAGCCGCACCTCCAGGCTCGGCTCCTCGTAGTCGGTCCAGCGGTCGCGCTTGAACGTCAGCAACGGGCGCCGCGCCCGGTAGTCCACGAGCCGGTCGTGGTCGAAGCGGGCGACGACCTGGTGGGGCAGCGAGCCGAGGAGCCGGTCGACGATCTGGTCGCCGGTCTCGCCCGCGTCGATGTATCCGTCGAAGTGGTAGAGCATGACAAGTCCCGCCGACTCCTGGGCCAGCGCCATGTCGACGACTGCCAGGCCCTTCGGCTCCCATGCGTACAAACCCTGCGGATCAAGCACTGTGACCGCTCCTCCTCGTGTTCGTACGTCCCAACGCCTCACGCGGGCCTGGCATTCCCGAAGCACGTTCGACGAGCGCGGTCGGTACACACACGTCGGGCCCGCACCCCCGAGGGGGTACGGGCCCGACGTGTTATCGGCTATGCCTCAGCGGTGAGCGGTCAGCTCTGGCCGCCGGCCAGCTTCTCGCGCAGGGCGGCGAGCGCCTCGTCCGAGGCCAGCGCACCGGAGGTGTCCGCACCCTCGGAGGAGTACGAACCGCCACCCGCGGCCGGAGCCGCACCGGCGGCGTCGCCGCCCTCGGCGGCAGCGGCGGCGTCGGCCTCGCGGCTCTTGATGACCTGCTGCTGGTGCTGCTCGAAGCGGGTCTGCGCCTCGGCGTACTGGCGCTCCCACTCCTCGCGCTGCTTCTCGTAGCCCTCGAGCCAGTCGTTGGTCTCGGGGTCGAAGCCCTCGGGGTAGATGTAGTTGCCCTGGTCGTCGTAGGACGCGGCCATGCCGTACAGGGTCGGGTCGAACTCGACCGAGGCCGGGTCGGCACCGAAGGACTCGTTGGCCTGCTTCAGCGAGAGGCTGATGCGACGACGCTCGAGGTCGATGTCGATGACCTTGACGAAGATCTCGTCGTTGACCTGGACGACCTGCTCCGGGATCTCCACGTGGCGCTCGGCCAGCTCGGAGATGTGCACCAGACCCTCGATGCCCTCGTCCACGCGGACGAACGCACCGAACGGAACCAGCTTCGTGACCTTGCCGGGCACGACCTGGCCGATCTGGTGGGTGCGGGCGAACTGCTGCCACGGGTCTTCCTGGGTCGCCTTCAGCGACAGGGAGACGCGCTCGCGGTCCATGTCGACGTCGAGGACCTCGACCGTGACCTCCTGGCCGACCTCGACGACCTCGGAGGGGTGGTCGATGTGCTTCCAGGACAGCTCGGAGACGTGGACCAGACCGTCGACGCCACCCAGGTCCACGAAGGCACCGAAGTTGACGATCGAGGAGACCACACCGGAGCGGACCTGACCCTTCTGGAGGGTCGTGAGGAACGTCTGGCGGACCTCGGACTGGGTCTGCTCCAGCCAGGCGCGGCGGGACAGGACCACGTTGTTGCGGTTCTTGTCCAGCTCGATGATCTTCGCCTCGAGCTCCTTGCCCACGTAGGGCTGGAGGTCGCGGACGCGGCGCATCTCGACGAGAGAGGCCGGGAGGAAGCCGCGGAGGCCGATGTCGAGGATGAGACCACCCTTGACGACCTCGATGACGGTACCGGTGACGATCCCGTCCTCTTCCTTGATCTTCTCGATGGTGCCCCAGGCACGCTCGTACTGGGCGCGCTTCTTCGAGAGGATCAGGCGGCCTTCCTTGTCCTCCTTCTGGAGGACCAGGGCCTCGATCTCGTCACCGACGGCGACGACCTCGTTCGGGTCGACATCGTGCTTGATCGAGAGCTCGCGGCTCGGGATAACGCCTTCGGTCTTGTAACCGATGTCGAGCAGGACCTCGTCCCGGTCGACCTTCACGATGACGCCGTCGACGATGTCGCCGTCGTTGAAGTACTTGATCGTCTCGTCGATCGCGGCGAGGAAGGCTTCCTCGTTACCGATGTCGTTGACCGCTACCTGCGGGGTGGTGGCGGTGGTCTCGGTGCTGCTCGTCATGTGGGAAAGGGCTCCGGTACGGACATTGAAGTCGTAGGCACTGCTTACGCCGGGAGCCCGTTTCGCTCTGCAGAAGCCGGACAGCCAAGGAAGCGCCACACGAATACCACTGGTGGCGCCTCGACAACCGAGGGGACATACAACAGATGCGAGCGCAGCCTGCTACGTCTGAGGTGCGCAGGCCCGCAGCGCAACTTGTAGCATACGGGGGCAGCCAGGCAGGGTCAATGCGCGAAGGCGCACCACCCGGGGCGGAACGCCGCATACCCGGCACAAATCCTGTCCCCTGAGGCCACGCAGGCCTGAGACACACCTTCCGTGACTCGATTCTGAGGCCCTCGCGCCACTCGGGTTACGGAAGAGTACGACGAGGGAGCCGATCATCCAAGAGCGCGATGTCCACGAAACCTCCACCGCCCCCGCGGCCGCCGATGCCGACGAGCCCGAGGCCACCCGGCGCGAGGCCGGGGTCGCGGAGAGCTCCCGGGCCAACCGGGGCTGGTGGGACCGGAACGCGGACGACTACCAGACCGAGCACGGCACGTTTCTCGGCGACGACCGTTTCGTCTGGGGCCCGGAGGGGCTCGACGAGATCGAGGCGGAGTTGCTCGGGCCGCCGGAGGAGCTGAAGGGCAAGGACGTCCTGGAGATCGGCGCCGGGGCCGCGCAGTGCTCCCGCTGGCTCGCCGCGCAGGGGGCCCGGCCGGTGGCCCTGGACCTCTCGCACCGTCAGCTCCAGCACGCCCTGCGGATCGGCGGATCGTTCCCTCTGGTGTGCGCCGACGCGGGCGACCTGCCCTTCGCCGACGCCTCCTTCGACCTGGCGTGCTCGGCGTACGGGGCGCTGCCCTTCGTCGCGGACCCCGTGCGGGTGCTGCGGGAGGTCCGCCGCGTCCTGCGGCCCGGGGGCCGTTTCGTCTTCTCGGTGACTCACCCGATCCGCTGGGCGTTCCCGGACGAGCCCGGCCCCGAGGGTCTGTCCGTGTCCGCGTCCTACTTCGACCGCACGCCGTACGTCGAGCAGGACGAGGAGGGCCGGGCCGTGTACGTGGAGCACCACAGGACGCTCGGCGACCGCGTCCGGGACATCGTCGCGGCGGACCTCCGCCTGGTGGACCTGGTCGAGCCGGAGTGGCCCGCCTGGAACACCTCGGAGTGGGGCGGCTGGTCGCCGCTGCGCGGGAACCTGATCCCGGGCACCGCGATCTTCGTGTGCGCACGGGACTGAGGCACACAGCCGCCGGTCCGGCTCGCCCGTGGGGCGTTGCGGCGGACGTACGACACTGAGAGGCGTGATCCGTTACGACGCTCTGGACGCGCTGCCCGTGCGCGGTGCCCTGCCCGGTCTGAACGACGCCCTCGACGGGCACGGCGCCGCCGTTCTCGTCGCGCCGCCCGGCACGGGCAAGACGACGCTGGTGCCGCCGGCGCTGGCCGGGCTGCTGGACGGCGGGCCGGCTCGGCGGGTGGTCGTCGCCGAGCCGCGGCGGATCGCCGCGCGGGCGGCGGCGCGGCGGATGGCGTGGCTGCTGGGCGAGGAGGTCGGCGAGAGCGTCGGCTACACGGTGCGCGGCGAGCGGGTGGTGGGACGGCGCACGCGCGTGGAGGTCGTCACGACCGGTGTGCTGGTGCAGCGGTTGCAGCGGGACCAGGAACTCGCCGGGGTCGACGTGGTGGTGCTCGACGAGTGCCACGAGCGGCATCTGGACGCGGACACGGTGGCGGCGTTCCTGCTGGACGTGCGGGAGGCCCTGCGGCCCGGGCTGCGGCTGGTGGCGGCGTCGGCGACGACGGACGCGGAGGGCTGGGCGCGGCTGCTGGGCGGCGCGCCGGTGGTGGTGGCGGAGGGGGTGTCGTACCCCGTCGAGGTGGTGTGGGCGCCGCCGCCGCGTCCGGTGCGGCCGCCGCACGGGACGCGGGTCGATCCGGCGCTGCTGACGCATGTGGCCTCGGTGGTACGGCGGGCGCTCGCCGAACGGCCGGGGGATGTGCTGTGTTTTCTGCCGGGCGTGGGCGAGATCGCGCGCGTGGCCGGGCAACTGGGCGGTCTCGACGGCGTCGACGTCCTCCAGGTGCACGGGCGGGCGCCGACGGCCGTCCAGGACGCGGTGCTGGCCGGTGGCCGGCGGCGGCGGGTGGTGCTGGCGACGGCGGTGGCGGAGTCGTCGCTGACGGTTCCCGGGGTCCGGGTGGTCGTGGACTGCGGGCTGGCCCGGGAGCCGCGGGTCGACCACGCGCGCGGGCTCAGCGCCCTGACGACCGTACGGGCGTCGCAGGCGGCCGGGCGGCAGCGGGCGGGGCGGGCCGGGCGGGAGGCGCCGGGGGCGGTGTACCGGTGCTGGGCGGAGGCCGAGGACGGCCGACTTCCCCGGTTCCCGGCGCCGGAGATCAAGGTGGCCGACCTCACCGCGTTCGCCCTTCAGGCGGCCTGCTGGGGCGATCCGGCGGCATCCGGTCTCGCGCTGCTGGACCCGCCGCCCAGCGGGGCGATGGCGGCGGCGCGCGGTGTGCTGTCGGCGATCGGCGCGGTGGACGCCGCCGGGCGGGCCACGTCGCGCGGTGCGCGCATGGCGCGGCTGGGCCTGCATCCCCGGCTGGGGCGGGCGCTCCTGGACGCGGCGCCCCTGGTGGGGGCTGACCGGGCCGCGGAGGTCGTGGCGCTGCTGAGCGAGGAGCCGCCACGGGAGTACGGCGATGATCTTCTGGCGGCCCTGCGGGCGGCCCGGCGCGGGGGTGACGCCTACGCCGGCCGCTGGCGTGCGGAGGTACGACGTCTGCGGGCGGCGGCACCCCCTCCGCCGCCGGACGCGTCCCATGCGTCCCGCCCGCAGTCGGCCGGCGACCGTCACGCGCCGACCGCCGACTCGGACGAGCGGCTCGTGGGGACCGTGGTGGCGCTGGCCTTTCCCGAGCGGGTCGCGAAGGCGGTCCAGGGAGCCCATCTCATGGTCAACGGGACTCGGGCGCAGCTCGGAGAGGGGTCCGGTTTGCGGAACGCCCGGTGGCTGGCCGTGGCCGTGGCGGACCGGCCGGTGGGTGCCGGGCACGCGCGCGTGCGGCTCGGGGCCGTCGTCGACGAGGAGGTGGCGCGCTCGGCGGCCGCCGCCCTGCACAGCGAGGACGAGGAGGTGCGCTGGAGCGACGGCGATGTCGTGGCGCGGCGGGTGGAGCGGCTGGGGGCCGTGGAGTTGGCGGTGCGGCCGCTCCGGGACGTCGAGCCCCGTCTCGTGAGGGCGGCGTTGCTGGAGGGGCTGCGCAGTGAGGGGCTGGGACTGCTGCGGTGGTCGCCGGGCGCCGAGTCGCTGCGGCAGCGGCTCGCCTTTGTGCACGCGCGTCTCGGCGCGCCCTGGCCCGATGTCGCCGACAGCGCCCTCCTCGCGCGGGCGGACGAATGGCTGGAGCCCGAGGTGAGCCGCGCCCTGCGGAGGGCGGATCTCGGGCGGATCGACGCCGGGGAGGCGCTGGGCCGGCTGCTGCCGTGGGCCACGGGGGACGCCGTGCGGCTGGACGAGCTCGCGCCCGAGCGGATCGAGGTGCCGAGCGGGTCGCGGATACGCGTCGACTACACGCGGCCCGAGCAGCCGGTGCTGGCGGTGAAGCTGCAGGAGATGTTCGGGCTCCGGGAGTCGCCCGTGCTCGCCGGGGTGCCGGTGCTCGTTCATCTGCTGTCCCCCGCCGGGCGGCCCGCCGCCGTCACCGCCGATCTCGCCTCGTTCTGGAAGGACGGGTACCGGGCCGTCCGGGCGGAGCTGCGCGGCCGGTATCCCAGGCATCCGTGGCCGGAGGACCCGGCGACGGCCGAGCCGACCCGGTTCACGAACGCGCGGCTCAGGCGGTGACCGGCTCGGAGCTGAGGGGTTCCTCGGCCTCGGTTCCGCCCGGCCTGCGGCCGCGGGCCTCGACGTGGAGGGCGAGGGCGAGGAGCAGGACGCCCAGGCCCAGGAAGCCCCAGGGCAGGTAGGAGGTCATGAGGAGGACGACGACGCGCTGGGATCTGACCAGGTCGACGGTGTGTCGGATGTAGTCCTCGCGCATCTTCACGTGGCCGGCGAACGCGGTCACCTTCTCCCGGTCGCCGAGGAGGGTGCCGCCGCGGAGTTCCTCCTTGTGGATCTCCTCGCCGTACACGGGGGCCCCGGTGACCGGCTCCACCCAGAACCTGCGGACCGTGGTGTACCAGCGGGTCGTGCCGGTCTTCGCGACCGTCTCCCGGGTGATGCCCTCGACGGGCATGGTCCGGGGGAAGGGGACCTTGGTCCAGGGGATGGTCTGCTCGAAGTAGTAGACCTCCACGCCGCGGAAGTCCTGGGTGCCCTTGTAGTGGATGGGGGCGGTGGTGCGTGCCTGGGCGTCGAAGTACTCGTAGTCCCGGCGTTCGGTGAGGAACGGCCATTTGAATTCCAGGCCCTCGCGGCGGACGGGGTCGCCGTCGACCATCTCGCCCCTGGCGTGGACGGGTTCCTGGGTGTGGGCGTCGAAGATGTAGCGCTCGGGGATCCTGGAGACCATCTCGCCGTCGGGGCCCTGGACGTAGGACAGGCCGTCCCAGACGACCACGTCGCGGCCCGCTGTCTTCTCTATCCTCGCGGAGGCCTCCACGTTGCCCTTGAGGGTCTGCACGATGGTGACGCGCGGTACCTTGCGCTCGGTCATCGTGCCGTAGTCGAGGAGGGTGGCGTCCTTCGCGACGAGGACCATGTCCTGGTAATGGTCGGCGGGGATCTTGGCCAGGCGCGGGAAGGCGTACCAGCGGGTCAGCGGGGACAGCGCGGCGAAGAACACGGCGAGCGCGAGCAGGATCAGAGCGGCCCTGCGGTGCATCTCGGCCTCCCTCCCGGGCGGTTGTGGATGTGCGGCCTCCGTCGGCCGTTCGGCTCAGGGGTGCGGGGGCACCGTCGTCAGCAGGGGTTTCGGGGACGTCTCCCCCGTGGGGGTGCCGAGCGCCGTCAACACGAGGACCAGCGCGAACGCCAGGGCGAGACCGCTCGCGGCGGCGATCAGGGCGCGCATCCGGACCTCCCGACGGGCGGGCCCGCTCTCAGCGGGATCTGATACATCGTCAGGTTCGGCACGGTAGCAACGGCCGGGCGAGATGAGAACAGGTCGCGCACACAACGACGGCGCCCCTCCCGAGGGAAGGGCGCCGTCGTGGCCGTACGCGCGGTGGCTACTGCTGGGCGCCGGGGTCCGCCGAGGCGGACTCCGTGGGGGCCGCCTCCACCTTCAGTTCGACCGTCAGGGTCGCGCCGCCCTCGGTCTCGATACGGAGCAGGAAGGTGCCCGTGGCGTCGTCCGCGTACAGCTCCGGCAGCGTGAGCAGGCCGTTCTCGTCGGTCTGCAGGGCCGTCAGGGTGCGGAGCGGCTTGCCGTCGGCGGGGTTCTTGAAGTAGGGGCCCTTGTCGTTCTCGGAGAGGTCGGTGAGCGACTTGACGAGGGTCGCCCTGACCGCGACCTTGTCGGCGACGGCTCCCTTGTAGGTGGCCTTCACCGCGACCCGTTCGGCGAACTCGCCGTTCGGTACGCAGGTCAGCGCGGTGGTCGTGGTGCGGGCGAGGGCGTCGGCCTGGCGCGCGGTGACCGTCGCCGTGTAGTCGAGGGCGGCCACGGTGCGGCCCACGACGGTGGCGCGGACCGTGACGGCGCCGGTCTTCTCGCCGGCCACGAGCGCGGGGGCGGTGGCCTTGCCGGTGCTGTCGGTGACGATGGTGGCGATCTTCTCGCCGCCGGTGAAGGTGGTGTCGGTGTCGCCGACGACGGTGAAGCGGACCCGTACCTTCGCCACGGCCTTGCCCGCCTTGGTCTCGGTGCGGGCGGCGATCCGGTCGGTGAAGGTGTCGCCGGCCGTCGCGGTGAGCTTCGCCGGGCCCGCCGCCTCCAGGTGGTGCACCGTGTCGGTGTTGGTGGGCGGCTTGGTCGGCGGGGCGGGCGGGGTCGTGTGCGGTGGGGTGGTCGGCGTGGAGCCGCCGCCGGGCTTGTCCTTGCCGGGCTTGTCCTTGTTCGGCGGGGTCGGGCGGGGGCTGGGCTTCGAGTTGCCCGAGCCGCCCTTGTTCCCGCTGTTCCCGTTGCCGTCGCTCGGCGTGCGGGGCAGCGAGCCGGTGCCGTCGGGGATCTCGTGGGTGCCCTTGCGGTAGTACTCCAGCCACGACATGACGGTGTTGTAGTAGGCCGTCGAGTTGTTGTAGCTGAGGATCGCGCTGCGCAGGTTCGCGTCGTTGGACAGGTCCCAGTTGAACCGGCACAGGTAGTGGCCGGCGGCGAGGGCGGCGTCGTAGATGTTGTTCGGGTCCTCGGCGCCGTCGCTGTTGCCGTCGCGGCCCGCCCACTCCCAGGTGGAGGGGATGAACTGCATGGGGCCGACCGCGCGGTCGTGCGTGGCGTCGCCGTCGTACGCGCCGTTGTCGGTGTCGCTGATGTTCGCGAAGCCGTTGCCGTTGAGCTGAGGGCCGAGGATCTTCCCGATCGTCGTGCCGTTCGCGTCGACGCGGCCGCCGCGGGCCTGGCCCGACTCGACCTTGCCGATGGCGGCGAGCAGTTGCCAGGGCAGGTTGCAGCCCGGCTTGGAGTCGCGCAGGGACGCCTCGGCCTTCTTGTAGGCGTCGAGGACGGTCGCGGGGATGCCCCGCTCGCCGGCGCCGACCGCACCCGCACCGTCGCCGCCCGTGCCGGGTGACGGGTTGGGGCTGTCGAGGGGCGGGAGGTCCGTGTAGTAGCGCCCGTCGCCCGACGCGGTGTCCTCGGAGTAGGTGGTCGCTTCGGGCGAGGGTGACCCGGTGGTCTGTCTGCCGGCGCTGTCGGTGGTCACTCCCGGGGCCTGCGAGGCGGCCAGTGCCGCTACCGTGGCCGCGGCCAGGGCGGTGGTAGCCGCCCCCTTGCGGAGCCTCATTCCGAACTGCGCCGCCATTGAGTGAACCCTCCCCGGTGGTCGATCGCCTTGGCGTTCTTCCCTTTTGACACTGTCTCGGGCACCTTCTCCGGATTTTCCCCGGATCAGTTTCCCGCTCTGCTACACCGACTCCGGACTTCCGGATTTGGTTGCCCTGTTCCGCCATTTCCTTGTCCGGTTCCTCCGCAGCCTCCACGCGCACCGGCGCGTCGGCCCAGGCGACCCTACGACAACTTCCGTCGCCCGGACACCCGTTCGTGCCCGGTTTCCACCGGATGCCCTTATCGGTTCGCTGTCACGCGGGGCGCACGCCGGGGTCGGCCACCTCGCGCATACTGACGGCCGGTGATCGCGGGACCGGCCACTGCGGGGGTCCGCCGCGCGAACGCCGCACGAACAACGCCACAGAATCCGCACCAGGGGGACGAATTGCCTTTCACGCTGAGTCATGCGGCAGCCGTGCTGCCCGCCTTGCACCGGGACGGGAGCGCGCGCGGACGACTCGTACCCTCGGTGCTCGTCGCCGGTTCGTTCGCACCCGATCTGACCTATTACGCGGCGAGTGTGCTGCCCGAGGCAATGGAATTCGGCGACGTCACCCACTCCTTCGGCGGTGTCTTCACCGTCGACGTGCTGTTCACCTGGGCGCTGGTGGGACTGTGGCTGGTGCTCCGTGAGCCGCTCGTCGCGCTGCTGCCGAGCCGTCGGCGGGCGCGGGTGGCCTCGCTGGTGCGGTGCGGTGCGGGGGTACGGCGGGTGAGGCCGTCGCTGGTGCTGTGGTGGTACGTCTCGGCGGTGCTCGGTGCGCTCACCCATGTCGTCTGGGACGCGTTCACGCATCTGGACCGGTGGGGGATGCGGCTGTTCCCGGTACTGGGCGAGGAGATCGCCGGTTCGCCGCTGTACTGGTACCTCCAGTACGGCGGTTCGGCGGTCGCGGCGGTCGTGATCGCCGTGTTCCTCACGCTGGCGCTGCGCCGGCAGCCGGCGGTCGAGCCCGTCGGCGTGCCGGTGCTCTCATCGGCCGACCGGTGGGTGGCGGGCGCCGTGATCGGGGGGTGCGCGCTGATCGCGACGGCGCAGCGGGTGGCCCGTTGGTGGGCGTACTGGGGTTCTGTCGCCAAGCCGTACGAGGTGATCCCGACGGTGTGTTTCGGGGCCGGGGCCGGGCTGGTGCTGGGCGTGGTGCTGTACGGCGTGGGTGTCAGGATCCGGCGCCCGGCTCCCGCCGCGGTGATCGCAGCCGACGCGGGGGCGGACAGCTCGGTCCGCCGCTGAGCACCGGCCGGCGCGCGGGGGCGCCGCGCGGGATGCGGGGTCTGACCGCGCCGGGGGCGTACGGCGGGACGTGGCCGAGCAGCGCCGGCAGGGGATGGGTGAGCCGCCAGGGGAGCAGCGTCTGTGCCGAGCTGCGGGGCGCCCACGGGAAGTGGGGCTGCGCCCTGGAAAGGCGGGTGAGCGCCTGTGGCAGGCGGCCGGCAGCTGTCGCGGTACGGCGGCGGAGCGTGCGTATGCCCATGCGGGCATCCTCACGTCACGGTTCGACGCCGGGCGCCTTGGCGGGGGCCAGGCGGGTGATACCGGGCAGGGCCGTGGGCGGGGGTAGGGCAAGGGCCATCGCCCTGGAGAAGCGCCGTCGCGGCGGGCCATGGGGCTGCGGCGGGCAAGAGGCCCCTGGGCGAGGAGGCGAGCTCCGAGGGGGATGCCGGCCCGCTCGGGGCGTGGGCTCCGGAAGCAGCGCCCGTCGCGGTGGGGTGCGCAGGCGGTGAAGAGGACCTGTCCCCCTCGAGGCGGGCACTGGCCCGGCGGCCGCCCGGCTCGCCCCCACGCGGCCGGGCGGCCCCCCTCACGCAGGAGCGTTGTCGCGGCGGTTCTCCTGAGGAGGGCCGTCCGGCTCGTCGGCCGTCGTGGAGGGGCCCGGTGTGGGAGTCGGGCCCCTCTCGTGGTGGTCAGTGGGCCGCCGACTCCCAGTCCGGGCCGTGGCCCACCGAGACGTCCAAGGGGGCGCGGAGGTGGACCGCGTTGGACATCTCGTGGCGGACCAGTTCCTCCGCGCGGGCGCGCTCGCCGGGGGCGATCTCCAGGACGATTTCGTCGTGGACCTGGAGGAGCATGCGGGAGGCGAGGCCGGCGTCCTCCAGGGCGCGGCCCACATTCAGCATGGCGATCTTGACGATGTCCGCGGCGGTGCCCTGGATCGGCGCGTTCAGCGCCATCCGCTCCGCCGCCTCACGGCGCTGACGGTTGTCGCTGTTCAGGTCGGGCAGATAGCGGCGGCGGCCGAAGAGCGTCGCCGTGTAGCCCGTCGCACGCGCCTCGTCGACCGCCCGGCGCAGATAGTCCCGGACACCCCCGAAGCGCTCGAAGTAGGCGTCCATCAGGGCGCGGGCCTCGCCCGCCTCGATGTTCAGCTGCTGGGAGAGACCGAACGCCGACAGACCGTACGCCAGGCCGTACGACATCGCCTTGATCTTGCGGCGCATCTCGGCGTCGACGGCGCCGGGCTCGACCCCGAACACCTGGGCCGCGGCCGTGGTGTGCAGGTCCTCGCCGGAGGTGAATGCCTCGATGAGGCCCTCGTCCTCGGAGAGGTGGGCCATCACGCGCAGCTCGATCTGGCTGTAGTCGGCCGTCATCAGCGACTCGAAGCCCTCGCCGACGACGAAGCCGCGGCGGATCGCCCGGCCCTCGTCGGTGCGGACCGGGATGTTCTGCAGGTTCGGGTCGACCGAGGACAGGCGGCCCGTGGCGGCGACCGTCTGGTTGAAGGTGGTGTGGATACGGCCGTCCGTCGCGATGGTCTTGATCAGGCCCTCGACGGTGACGCGGAGCTTCGCCTGCTCGCGGTGGCGGAGCATGATGACCGGCAGTTCGTTGTCGGTCTGGGTGGCGAGCCAGGCCAGGGCGTCGGCGTCGGTGGTGTACCCCGTCTTGGTGCGCTTGGTCCTGGGCAGGGCCAGCTCACCGAAGAGGACCTCCTGGAGCTGCTTGGGCGAGCCCAGGTTGAACTCGTGCCCGGCCGCCGCGTGCGCCTCCTTCACCGCCTGCTGCACGGCGCCCGCGAACATCTGCTCCATGGCTTCGAGGTGGGCGCGGTCCGCGGCGATGCCGTGGCGCTCCATGCGGGCCAGCAGCGCCGACGTCGGCAGCTCCACGTCCCGCAGCAGCTCGGCGGCGCCGACCTCCTCCAGGCGCCGGCCGAAGGCCTCGCCCAGGTCGAGGATGGCGCGGGCCTGCACCATGAGGGCCTCGGCCTCGGCGCCGTCGTCCGCGCCGAACGCCAGCTGGCCGTCGGCGGTGGCGGCGGGGGCCAGCTCCCGGCCGAGGTACTCCAGGGACAGCGCGTCCAGGTCGAAGGAGCGGCGGCCCGGCTTGACCAGGTACGCGGCGAGGGCGGTGTCCATGGTGACGCCCTCGATGGTCCAGCCGTGCTCCGCGAAGACCCGCATCGCACCCTTGGCGTTGTGGAACACCTTGGGCGTCTCGGGGTCGGCGAGCCAGGCCGCCCACGCGGTCTCGTCCGACTCGTCGAGCTGGGTCGGGTCGAACCAGGCGGCCGCTCCCCCTGCGGCGGCGAGCGCGATCTCGGTGACCGAGCCGGTACCGAGCGCCCAGGCGTCGACGGTGGCGACGCCGAGGATCTCCGTGCCGTGCTCGGCGAGCCAGCCGGTCAGCTCGCCGGAGCCGAGGACCGTGCCGTCCACCGCGACGCCCTGGGCGGGCGGCTGCCCGGCGTCGGCCTCCTCCGCCCCCGGGTCGACGGCCAGCAGCCGCTCGCGCAGCGACGGGTTGCGGATCTCCAGGGTGTCCAGGACCATCGCGACGGCCTTGCGGTCGTACGGGGCCCGCTCCAGGTCGGCGACCGTCCTCGGCAGGTCGACCGTGCGCACCATCTCGGTGAGGCGGCGGTTGAGCTTGACGGCCTCCAGATGGTCGCGGAGGTTCTGGCCGGCCTTGCCCTTGACCTCCTCGACGCGCTCGACCAGCTCCGCGAACGAACCGAACTGGTTGATCCACTTCGCGGCGGTCTTCTCACCGACGCCGGGGATGCCGGGAAGGTTGTCCGACGGGTCGCCGCGCAGGGCCGCGAAGTCCGGGTACTGGGCGGGGGTCAGGCCGTACTTCTCGAACACCTTGTCCGGGGTGAACCGGGTCAGCTCCGAGACGCCCTTGGTCGGGTAGAGCACGGTGGTGTGCTCGGAGACCAGCTGGAAGGAGTCACGGTCACCGGTGACGACGAGGACCTCGAAGCCCTCCGCCTCGGCCTGGGTGGCGAGGGTGGCGATGATGTCGTCGGCCTCGTAGCCGTCGACGGCGAAGCGCGCGGCGTGCATGGCGTCGAGCAGCTCGCCGATCAGCTCGACCTGGCCCTTGAACTCGTCGGGGGTCTTCGAGCGGTTCGCCTTGTACTCCGTGAACTCCTCGGAGCGCCAGGTCTTGCGGGAGACGTCGAACGCCACGGCGAAGTGCGTGGGCGCCTCGTCGCGCAGCGTGTTCGCCAGCATCGACGCGAAGCCGTAGATCGCGTTCGTCGGCTGGCCCGTCGCGGTCGTGAAGTTCTCCGCGGGGAGCGCGAAGAACGCGCGGTAGGCCAGCGAATGCCCGTCCATGAGCATGAGCCGTGGACGGCTGCCGCCGGAGGTCGTGTCGGTCTTCTTCGATGCTGTCTCTGCCACGCACCCGATCCTGCCACGTGCCACTGACACTCGGACCACGCCCGCTGCCCGCCCCCACAGGCCCGGGCCCCGTCCCGGACTCCGGTCGCGGCGGATCGTCGTCGCGCACCGACGCTCGATCGCGGCAGATGACACGTGCGAGGATCAAAGACGTACCTCCACGCCCGACAGCACACGTACGCGAATGGGGAGCAGCGATGGCCGGCAAGGCGCCCAAGAGTGATCCGGTTCAGGACGCGCCGCAGGTCGCGCAGCCGAAGCATGCGGCGGCGGGACTTCCCGCCATCGGGCACACCCTGCGGATCGCGCAGCAGCAGATGGGGGTGAAGCGGACGGCGCTGACGCTGCTGCGGGTCAATCAGAAGGACGGCTTCGACTGCCCCGGCTGCGCCTGGCCGGAGCCGGAGCACCGGCACACGGCGGAGTTCTGTGAGAACGGCGCGAAGGCGGTCGCGGAGGAGGCCACCCTGCGCCGGGTCACCCCGGAGTTCTTCGCCGCGCACACCGTGGCCGACCTGGCCACCCGCAGCGGCTACTGGCTGGGCCAGCAGGGCCGGCTCACCCACCCCGTGTACCTCCCCGAAGGGGGTGACCGGTACGAGCCGGTGTCCTGGGAGCGGGCCTTCGACATCATCGCCGAGGAGCTGAACGCCCTCGACTCCCCCGACGAGGCACTCTTCTACACCTCCGGGCGCACCAGCAACGAGGCCGCGTTCCTGTACCAGCTGTTCGCCCGCGAGTTCGGCACGAACAACCTGCCGGACTGTTCCAACATGTGCCACGAGTCGTCGGGCTCCGCGCTGACCGAGACGATCGGCATCGGCAAGGGCAGCGTCCTGCTGGAGGACCTGTACAAGGCCGACCTGATCGTCGTCGCCGGGCAGAACCCGGGCACGAACCACCCGCGCATGCTGTCCGCGCTGGAGAAGGCGAAGGCGGGCGGCGCGCGGATCATCACGGTCAATCCGCTGCCCGAGGCGGGCCTGGAGCGGTTCAAGAACCCGCAGACCCCGCAGGGCATGCTCAAGGGCGCCGCGCTCACCGACCTGTTCCTGCAGATCCGCATCGGCGGCGACCAGGCCCTGTTCCGCCTCCTCAACAAGCTGATCCTTCAGACGGAGGGCGCGGTCGACGAGGAGTTCGTGCGCGAGCACACGCACGGCTTCGAGGAGTTCGCCGAGGCGGCCCGCGCCGCCGACTGGGAGGAGACGCTCACCGCGACCGGCCTGGCGCGGGAGCAGATCGACGAGGCGCTGCGCATGGTCCTCGCCTCGAAGCGCACGATCGTCTGCTGGGCCATGGGCCTGACGCAGCACAAGCACGCGGTGCCCACCATCCGCGAGGTGGTCAACTTCCTGCTGCTGCGCGGCAACATCGGCCGCCCCGGCGCGGGCGTGTGCCCGGTGCGCGGCCACTCCAACGTGCAGGGCGACCGCACGATGGGGATCTTCGAGCGGCCCGCCCCGGCGTTCCTGGACGCCCTGGAGAAGGAGTTCGGGTTCGCGCCGCCCAGGGAGCACGGGTACGACGTCGTACGGGCCATCAGGGCCATGCGCGACGACAAGGCGAAGGTGTTCTTCGCGATGGGCGGCAACTTCGTGTCGGCGTCCCCCGACACGGAGGTCACGGAAGCGGCGATGCGCCGGGCCCGGCTGACGGTGCACGTGTCGACGAAGCTGAACCGCTCGCACGCGGTCACGGGCGCGCGGGCGCTGATCCTGCCCACCCTCGGCCGCACCGAGCGTGATCTGCAGGGCAGCGGCGAGCAGTTCGTGACCGTCGAGGACTCCATGGGCATGGTGCATGCCTCACGCGGCCGTCTGGAACCCGCGAGCAGGCATCTGCTGTCCGAGCCGGCCATCGTGTGCCGCCTCGCCCGCCGTGTCCTCGGCGAGGACAGCCGCACACCGTGGGAGGAGTTCGAGAAGGACTACGCGACGATCCGCGACCGCATCGCGCGCGTGGTGCCCGGTTTCGAGGACTTCAACGCGCGCGTGGCCGACCCGAACGGCTTCGCGCTGCCGCACGCCCCGCGCGACGAGCGCCGCTTCCCCACGGCCACCGGCAAGGCCAACTTCACCGCCGCGCCGGTCGAGTTCCCGGAGCTGCCGGAGGGCCGCCTGCTGCTGCAGACCCTGCGCTCGCACGACCAGTACAACACCACCATCTACGGCCTGGACGACCGCTACCGGGGCATCACGAACGGCCGCCGGGTCGTCCTCGTCAACCCCGAGGACGCCGCCGGGCTGAAGGTCGCCGACGGCGCCTACGTGGACCTGGTGAGCGAGTGGAAGGACGGCGTCGAGCGCCGGGCGCCCGGATTCCGGGTCGTGCACTATCCGACGGCCCGCGGCTGCGCCGCCGCCTACTACCCCGAGACCAACGTCCTGGTGCCGCTGGACGCCACCGCGGACACCAGCAACACCCCGGCCAGCAAGTCCGTCGTGGTCCGTCTGGAACAATCGGCCACCGACTGAGCGTTTGCTCAGCGAGTCAGGCCGGTATACGACCGCCGACGGCGCACGGCGGTCGACGACGAACGGAGCCCCATGGGCGAGCAGCACCACGTCACGTTCCCGCAAGAGGTCATCGACGAGTACGCGGCACTCGGCGTCGACCTGGTCGCGATGTTCTCCGCGGGGCACCTGGGCACCCGCATGGGCGTGCAGATCGTGGAGGCGTCCGCGGACCGCGTCGTCGGCACCATGCCCGTCGAGGGCAACACCCAGCCGTACGGTCTGCTGCACGGAGGCGCGTCCGCCGTCCTCGCCGAGACCCTCGGCTCGGTCGGTTCCATGCTGCACGCGGGCAGCTCCAAGATCGCCGTGGGTGTGGACCTGAACTGCACCCACCACCGCGGCGTACGGTCCGGGCTGGTCACCGGCGTGGCCACGCCCCTGCACCGGGGGCGCACCACGGCCACGTACGAGATCGTCATCAGCGACGAGGCGGGCAAGCGGGTGTGCACGGCCCGGCTGACCTGTCTGCTGCGCGATGTCACGCCGGCCGGCGCCGAGCGGGCGACGGGGATCTGACGCCTCCGGGGGCCCGAGCCCTGGCGGGCCCGGCGGGAAGGCTCTAGCTTCGGGGCATGGGAACGGGAGGAGCCTTCGGGTGGGGGGCCGCCCTGGGACCGGCGCTGCTGATCGGCGCCCTGGTCACCGGGTGCGGGGCGTCGGGAACGGACGGCGCATCGGCCGGGCCGCCGGCCAAGGGCCCGGCATCGCCGTCGGCCGCGCCGCCCGAGGACCTGTGCACCCGGATCGTCGCCTACTGGTCGCGGAAGGCACTGGACGACGACGGCTATGGCGACTACCAGTCCATGGGGTTGTCGAACGGCCAGTACGACATCCTGCGTGCGGTCGTCGACGCCGCCCGGGCCGAGGAGAGGCGCGCCGGCCGTAAGGCGGCCGAGCGGCTCGTCGACGACGAGGCGCGCACCCGCTGCGAGAAGCTGTACCGGGACGGCAACCCGAGCAAGGGCCCCTGGAGTTGAGTGGCGTCGGGCCCGTCGAACCGGGCGAGGGAACATGCGCCCGGGAAGTCCCCGAGGTGGAGGCCGCGGCACCGCGCGGGCGCCTCGCCCTGCTGTACGCCCGGCACCGCCGCGCCGCCCTGATCACCGGCTCGGCCGCCGTCGTCCTCGCGGGCGCCCTCCTCTACGCGACCCGCCACCAGGCCCCGCCTCCGGCCCCTCCCCCGTACCCGTCGCAGGCGGTGGGCCTCACGTACCTGGGGAGGGAGACCCCGCCCGCGGACGCCCCGGCGAGGAGCTTCGGCTTCGGCATCGAGGTCACCACGCGCGAGGGACCCGCGATCACGGTGACTCGGATCTCCCAGTCCTCCGCCGGGCTCAGCGTCTCGGCCGCGCCGCGTCCGCCCTTCCGGATCCCGGCCGGGGACGCCCGCGGTGTCGTGATCACCATGCGGGTGACGGATTGCGGAAAAGTGCCGAGGAACGCCGGACTGCCTTTCCTGGACGTAACTCTGCGTAATAGGCGTGCAATAGAAGACCACAGTTTCATCCTGGGCCGTCGCTATGCCGACGACCTCTCCGAAGCGATTCAGGTCGCCTGCAGCAACGACTTGACGTCACTACCAAAAGCCAAGAACACTCCTGAAAACGCCGACGCACTTCCTGCGGCTTCTCACAATGTGGACAGGGCGAATCGGCCTTAATTCCTCGCATCCACCCACGGAGTACCGCTCTGCATTACGTCGTGTCATAACAAGAGCGTCACAGCCTGGGTCAGACTCTCCTCCACGTTCCCATCACACGCTTAGAGTCACGCCCAGTCACCGCGCCATCGGATTCGAAGTCATTTTCGTCCCAGCGCTCGACTCGGCCCGCTCAACCAGGAGGGGCCGTGCCACGGAAAGGACTGATCGTGCGTCAACGCTCGCTCATCGCCATCACCGCCGCGCTGGCGGCGGGAGCTCTCACCCTCACCGCCTGCGGCTCGCGCGACGACAGCGCCGGCTCGGACTCCGAAGGAAGCGGCGGCACCACTGTCGTCATCGGTGTCGACGCACCGCTGACCGGCGACCTGTCCGCGCTGGGTCTCGGTATCAAGAACTCCGTAGACCTGGCCGCCAAGACGGCCAACAAGGAGAAGACCGTCGACGGCGTGACCTTCAAGGTCGAGGCCCTCGACGACCAGGCGCAGCCCTCCTCGGGCCAGCAGAACGCCACCAAGCTCGTCGCCAACAAGGACGTCCTCGGCGTCGTCGGCCCGCTGAACTCCTCGGTCGCCGAGTCCATGCAGAAGGTCTTCGACGACGCCAAGCTCGTCGAGGTCTCCCCGGCCAACACCAACCCGGCCCTGACCCAGGGCACGGACTGGCAGAAGACCAAGACCCGCCCGTACAAGTCGTACTTCCGCACCGCGACCACGGACGCCATCCAGGGCCCGTTCGCCGCGCAGTACGTCTACAACGACGCCAAGAAGAAGAAGGTCTTCGTCATCGACGACAAGAAGACCTACGGCGCCGGTCTGGCCGCCACCTTCACCGAGGAGTTCAAGAAGCTCGGCGGCAAGGTCGCCGGCACCGAGCACATCAACCCCGACACCAAGGACTTCTCCGCGGTCGCCACCAAGGTGAAGAACTCCGGCGCGGACGTCGTCTACTACGGCGGCGAGTACCCGCAGGCCGGCCCGCTCAGCAAGCAGATCAAGGCCGCCGGCGCCAAGATCCCCGTGGTCGGCGGTGACGGCATCTACAGCGCCGACTTCATCAAGCTGGCCGGCGCCAGCGGCACCGGCGACCTGGCCACCTCGGTCGGCGCCCCGGTCGAGGAGCTCCCCTCCGCCAAGGAGTTCGTGGCGAACTACAAGGCCGCGGGCTACAAGGAGGCCTTCGAGGCCTACGGCGGCTACTCCTACGACTCGGCCTGGGCGATCATCGAGGCCGTGAAGAAGGTCGTCGAGGACAACGACGGCAAGCTCCCGGACGACGCTCGCGCCCAGGTCACGGCCGCGATGCAGAACGTCTCGTTCGACGGCGTGACCGGCAAGGTCTCCTTCGACGAGTACGGTGACGCCACCAACAAGCAGCTCACCGTCTACGCCGTCGAGAACGGTGCCTGGAAGGCGGTCAAGTCCGGTACCTACACCGGCTGACCCGCAACAACCGCACCACTCCTGAGCCGCGCGGGGCGCTGTTCCACTGGCGCCCCGCGCGGACTCGCATCCGGCCCCCCGTCGAAACATCCGAAACCCTCTCGGAGGACATGCGGTGAACGAACTGCCGCAGCAGCTGGTCAACGGCCTGCTACTGGGATCCATGTACGGGCTGGTCGCCATCGGCTACACAATGGTCTATGGCATCGTCCAGCTCATCAACTTCGCCCACGGCGAGATCTTCATGACCGGAGCGTTCGGCGCTCTGACGATTTACGTGTACGTCCTGCCCGACGGCACGTCCATGTGGATCGCCCTGCCGCTGATGCTCATCGGCGCCGCCCTGGTGTCGACCACCATCGCCGTGGGAGCGGAACGATTCGCCTACCGCCCCCTTCGCAGCGCCCCACGCCTCGCCCCCCTCATCACCGCCATCGGCCTCTCCCTCGCGCTGCAGCAGGCGGTGTGGGCCTGGTACCCCGAGGCCAAGTCCGCCCGGACCTTCCCCGAGATCCCCGGCGGCCCCTTCGAGATCGGCGGCGTCACCATCCAGACCGGTGACGTCTTCCTCCTGATCGCGGCCCCCATCAGCATGGCCGTCCTCGCCTACTTCGTCATGAAGACCCGCACCGGCCGCGGCATGCAGGCCACCGCGCAGGACCCGGACACCGCCAAGCTCATGGGCATCAACACCGACCGCATCATCGTGGTCGCCTTCGCCCTCGGCGCGATCTTCGCCGCGGTCGGCGGTGTCGCCTACGGCCTGAAGTACGGCCAGATCGACTTCCGCATGGGCTTCATCCTCGGCCTGAAGGCCTTCACCGCAGCCGTCCTCGGCGGCATCGGCAACATCTACGGAGCCATGATCGGCGGCGTCGTCCTCGGCATCGCCGAAACCCTGGCCACCGCCTACATCGCCGACATCCCCGGCATGGACAAGTTCGGCAGCCAGTCCTGGGCCGACGTCTGGGCCTTCGTACTCCTCATCCTCGTACTGCTGTTCAGGCCACAAGGTCTGCTCGGCGAGCGCGTCGCGGACAGGGCGTGACACCGATGACCACACAGACCACCGCACCCGAAACCCCCACCCCTGCCTCCGGCAAGCCCACCGGCCTGATCGGCCTCCCCGAGAAGACCGGCCTCGCGCTCGCCCTCGGCGGCAGCGTCCTCACCATCATCTCCACGTTCCTCGCCTGGACCTGGACCGCCGCCTTCCCCGGCAACCTCACCGTCTACGGCTACCCGGGCGGCCTGCAGGTCCTCGCCCTCATCGGCGGCGCCCTGGCCACCCTCTTCTGCCTGGCCCGCTACGGCGTGAAGGGCCTCGGCTGGCTGGTCCCCGCCGGCGCCGACGCCGCGATCAAGTTCGCCACCCTCGCCACCTTCGCCACCAGCTGGTACACGGTCCTCGCCATCAGCGTCGACCTCGGCGGCCTCGTCAACCTCGAGCCCGGCGGCTACCTCGTCGCCGTCGCCAGCCTGGCCGCCCTCCTCGGCGCCCTGGCACTGCCCTTCGAGCGGCCCGCGCCCGACCCGTTCGACCCCGACGACACCGGCTGGGAACTGTTCAAGCACAACGCGGCCGCCAAGTGGGCCACGTTCAAGGCGGCCTTCGCCACCGGCACCCCGCGCCGCCTCGGCGCGCTCCCCTCGTACGCCGAGATCCTGATCATCGTCGCCGTCCTCGCACTCGGCCTCACCGTCTTCACCTACGGCATCGGCACCGAGTACGACGAACTGTTCATCGGCTTCCTGATCACCGCCGGCTTCGGCTTCGCCGCACTCAACAAGTCCGGCCTCATCGCCCAGGCCTCCCAGATCACCGCCCGGCACCAGAACATCACCATCTGCGGCGCCTTCGTCGCAGCAGCGATGTTCCCCTTCACCCAGACCGACGACCAGTACGCGACCATCGGCGTCTACATCCTGATCTTCGCCACCGTCGCCCTCGGCCTGAACATCGTCGTCGGCCTCGCCGGCCTCCTCGACCTCGGATACGTCGCCTTCCTCGGCGTCGGCGCCTACGCCGCCGCCCTGGTCTCCGGCTCCCCCAGCTCGCCCTTCGACGTGCACTTCCCGTTCTGGGCCGCCGTCCTCGTCGGCGCCCTCGCCTCGCTCGTCTTCGGCGTCCTCATCGGCGCCCCGACCCTGCGACTGCGCGGCGACTACCTGGCCATCGTCACCCTCGGCTTCGGCGAGATCTTCCGGATCACCGCCAACAACCTCGACGGCACCTCCGGACCGGACCTCACCAACGGCTCCAACGGCATCTCCTCGATCCCGAACCTCAACATCCTCGGGTTCGACTTCGGTATCCAGCACGACATCGGCGGCTTCACCATCGGCCGCTTCGCCAACTACTTCTTCCTGATGCTGCTCATCACCGCCGTCGTCGTGCTGGTCTTCCGGCGCAGCGGTGACTCCCGCATCGGCCGCGCCTGGGTCGCCATCCGCGAGGACGAGACCGCCGCGCTCGCCATGGGCATCAACGGCTTCCGCGTCAAGCTCATCGCCTTCGCCGTCGGCGCCTCCCTGGCCGGCCTCGCCGGAACCGTCCAGGCCCACGTCACCTACACCGTGACACCCGAGCAGTACCTCTTCGCCGGTGTGATCCCGCCCAACTCCGCCTTCCTGCTCGCCGCGGTCGTCCTCGGCGGCATGGGCACCATCAGCGGACCCCTCATCGGCGCAGCCCTGCTGTTCCTGATCCCCAACAAGCTCCAGTTCCTCGGCGACTACCAGCTCCTCGCCTTCGGCCTCGCACTCATCCTGCTGATGCGCTTCCGCCCGGAGGGAATGATCCCCAACCGGCGCCGCCAGCTCGAGTTCCACGAAGACGCGGAACCGCCCACAGTGCTCACCAAGACGGGGGCCTGACACCACCATGACGACTGACACCATCACCCCGAGCACCACGGGCCAGACGGTCCTCGACGCCCGCGGCGTCACCATGCGCTTCGGCGGCCTCACCGCCGTCCGCAACGTCGACTTCACCGTGAACGCCGGCGAAATCGTCGGCCTCATCGGCCCCAACGGCGCCGGCAAGACCACCTTCTTCAACTGCCTCACCGGCCTGTACATCCCCACCGAAGGCGAAGTCCGCTACAAGGGCAACATCCTGCCCCCCAAGTCCTTCAAGGTCACCGCGGCCGGCATCGCACGCACCTTCCAGAACATCCGCCTGTTCGCGAACATGACGGTCCTGGAAAACGTGCTCGTCGGCCGCCACACCCGGACCAAGGAAGGCTTCTGGTCAGCCGTACTGCGACTGCCCAGCTTCCACAAGGCCGAGGCCAAGTCCCGCGAACGCGCCATGGAACTCCTGGAGTTCGTAGGCCTGGAGAACAAGGCCGACCACCTCGCCCGCAACCTCCCCTACGGCGAACAGCGCAAGCTGGAAATCGCACGCGCCCTCGCCAGCGAGCCCGGCCTGCTGCTCCTCGACGAGCCCACGGCCGGCATGAACCCCCAGGAGACCCGGGCCACCGAGGAACTCGTCTTCGCCATCCGCGACAAGGGCATCGCCGTCCTCGTCATCGAGCACGACATGCGGTTCATCTTCAACCTCTGCGACCGCGTCGCCGTCCTCGTCCAGGGCGAGAAGCTCGTCGAGGGCGACAGCGCCACCGTCCAGGGAGACGAACGCGTCGTCGCCGCCTACCTCGGCGAACCCTTCGAAGACGCCCCCGGCAAGGACGAGGTCGCGGAAGTCGAAGCCGCCGAAGCACACGCCGAGGCCACCGACGCCGCGCCCGGCAAGGAGAACGACCGATGACCGCACTGCTCGAAGTCGAGGACCTCCGGGTCGCCTACGGCAAGATCGAAGCCGTCAAAGGCATCTCCTTCAAGGTCAACGCGGGCGAAGTCGTCACCCTCGTCGGCACCAACGGCGCCGGCAAGACCACGACGCTCCGCACCCTGTCCGGGCTCCTCAAGCCCGTCGGCGGCCAGATCAAGTTCAACGGCAAATCGCTGAAGAAGGTCCCCGCACACGACATCGTCTCGCTGGGACTCGCCCACTCCCCCGAGGGGCGGCACATCTTCCCGCGCATGAGCATCGAGGACAACCTCCGCCTCGGCGCCTTCCTGCGCAGCGACAAGCCCGGCATCGAGAAGGACATCCAGCGCGCCTACGACCTCTTCCCCATCCTGGGCGAACGTCGCAAGCAGGCCGCGGGCACCCTCTCCGGCGGCGAGCAGCAGATGCTGGCCATGGGCCGCGCGCTCATGTCCCAGCCGAAGCTGCTCATGCTCGACGAGCCCTCCATGGGCCTCTCGCCGATCATGATGCAGAAGATCATGTCGACGATCGCCGAGCTGAAGTCCCAGGGCACCACCATCCTGCTCGTCGAACAGAACGCCCAGGCGGCGCTCTCCCTCGCCGACCAGGGCCACGTCATGGAGATCGGCAAGATCGTCCTCTCCGGCACGGGCTCCGACCTCCTGCACGACGAATCGGTCCGCAAGGCGTACCTCGGCGAGGACTAGCCCGCCAACCCGCACACGAGGAGGCCCGCACCCCCTGTCACAGGGGGTGCGGGCCTCCTCGTACGTACGGGGCCGCCGTCAGCCCTTCGCGGCCTTCTTCTCCTCGGCGTCCTGAATGACCGCCTCCGCGACCTGCTGCATCGACATCCTGCGATCCATCGACGTCTTCTGGATCCACCGGAACGCCGCCGGCTCCGTCAACCCGTACTCCGTCTGAAGGATCGACTTCGCCCGGTCCACCAGCTTCCGGGTCTCCAGCCGGAGCGTCAGGTCGGCGACCTCCTTCTCCAGCTCCTTCAGCTCCGTGAACCGCGACACCGCCATCTCGATCGCCGGCACGACATCGCTCTTGCTGAACGGCTTCACCAGGTACGCCATCGCACCGGCGTCCCGCGCCCGCTCGACCAGGTCGCGCTGCGAGAACGCGGTCAGCATCAGCACCGGGGCGATACGCTCCTCGGCGATCTTCTCGGCCGCGGAGATACCGTCCATCTTCGGCATCTTCACGTCCAGGATCACCAGGTCCGGCCGGTGCTCGCGGGCCAGCTCGATGGCCTGCTCGCCGTCACCGGCCTCGCCCACGACGGAGTAGCCCTCCTCTTCGAGCATCTCCTTGAGGTCAAGGCGGATCAGCGCCTCGTCCTCGGCGATGACGACACGGGTCGTCAGCGGAGGCACGTGCGACTTGTCGTCGTCGGGCGCGTCGAGGGGCTGGGGCGACTCGGGGGCGGTCACGGGGGCTCCTTGTTCAGGGCAGGGGTACTGCTGACAAGAGGGTACCTAGCTGCGGCGCAGCTCGGAGAACCGGTACACTCTCCGGAGCACCGGCCGGGTTGGTGGAACGGTATACACGGAGGTCTCAAACACCTCTGCCCGTGAGGGCTTGCGGGTTCGAATCCCGCACCCGGTACTCGACCGAAGCGGATGTCCACGTTCTCGTGAACATCCGCTTTTTGCTGCACGCGTTCGCGATCAGTGACGCAGAGTAGCCGCATGGACTTCCACGGCACAGAAGTACGACAGCGGGCACTCACGCTCCTCAGGAGCGGCTCGAAAAACGCAGATGTGGCACGAACACTCAATGTCCCCCTGGGCACGATCGGCTACTGGAAGCACGTGGACCGCGCCAAGCGCGGCGAGTGTCCCGGCTCCCATGATCCGGCCTGCCCCCGCTGCCACGGGCGCCACCTGGACCCGGCCGCGTACTCCTATCTGCTCGGCCAGTACCTGGGGGACGGCCATATCAGCCATTACTCGGGACACCGAGTACCGAGCCTCGTGATCGCCTGTGCCGACGCATGGCCGGGGATCGCCGACGAGACCCAAGCCGCCATGCGAGCCGTCTTCCCGAACAACGGCGTTCACCGGCTCCAGCGCACGGGATGCCAGAACATCAAGGTCTACTCAAAGCACCTGTCCTGCCTGTTCCCCCAGCACGGCCCCGGCAAGAAGCACGAGCGCCGCATCGTCCTCGAACCCTGGCAGCAGGCCATCGTCGACGCCCACCCCTGGGAGTTCGTCCGCGGACTCGTCCACTCCGACGGCTGCCGCATCACCAACTGGACCACCCGCCTCGTCGGCGGTGTGCGCAAGCGCTATGAGTACCCCGGTACTTCTTCACCAACAAGTCGGACGACATCCGGCAGCTCTGTACCGACACCCTCGACAAGCTCGGTGTCGAGTGGACACAGTGCACACGCAACGGCAATCCGTTCAACATCTCCGTCGCCCGCAAAGCCTCGGTCGCCCTCATGGACACTCAGGTCGGGCCCAAGCACTGACCCCTACCCCTTCAGTGCGTCGTCCTCGGCGATGTGGTGGACGTGGACCAGGTTCGTGGTGCCCGCGATGCCCGGTGGGGAGCCGGCTGTGATGACGACCGTGTCGCCCTTCTCGCAGCGGCCGTACCGGAGCAGCAGCTCGTCGACCTGGCCGATCATCGCGTCCGTGGATTCGACGCGCGGTCCGAGGAACGTCTCCACACCCCAGGTGAGGCTGAGCTGGGAGCGGGTGGCCGGGTCGGGGGTGAAGGCGAGGAGGGGGATCGGGGAGCGGTAGCGGGACAGGCGGCGGGCGGTGTCGCCGGACTGGCTGAAGGCGACGAGGAACCTGGCGCCGAGGAAGTCGCCGATCTCGGCGGCGGCGCGGGCCACGGCGCCGCCCTGGGTGCGGGGTTTGTTGTGCTCGGTGAGGGGTGGGAGGCCGTCCGCGAGCATGTCCTGTTCGGCCGCTGCCACGATGCGGCTCATGGTGCGGACCGTCTCGACCGGGTACTTGCCGACGCTGGTCTCGCCGGACAGCATCACCGCGTCGGTGCCGTCGAGGACCGCGTTGGCGACGTCGCTGGCCTCGGCGCGGGTGGGGCGGGAGTTGTGGATCATCGAGTCGAGCATCTGGGTGGCGACGATGACCGGTTTTGCGTTGCGCCTGGCGAGTGCGATGGCGCGTTTCTGGACCAGGGGGACTTGTTCCAGGGGCATTTCGACGCCCAGGTCGCCGCGGGCGACCATGATGCCGTCGAAGGCGGCGACGATGTCGTCGATGGCGTCGACGGCCCGGGGTTTCTCCACCTTGGCGATGACGGGGAGCCGGCGGCCCTCCTCGTCCATGATGCGGTGGACGGCGTCGATGTCCTTCCCTGACCTCACGAACGACAGGGCGATGATGTCGAAGCCGGTGCGCAGGGCCCAGCGGAGGTCGTCCTCGTCCTTGTCCGACAGGGCGGGGACGGAGACGGCGACGCCGGGGAGGTTGAGGCCCTTGTGGTCGGAGACGATGCCGCCTTCGATGACCTCGGTGTGGACGTGGGGGCCGTCGACGGCGGTGACGGCGAGGGTTACTTTGCCGTCGTCGACGAGGATGCGCTCGCCGGCTGTGACGTCGGCCGGGAGGCCGTCGTAGGTCGTGCCGCAGATCTCGTGGTTGCCTTCGATGCCGTGTTCGACGGTGAGGGTGAAGGTGTCGCCGCGTTCGAGGAGTACGGGGCCTTCGGCGAAGCGGCCGAGGCGGATCTTCGGGCCTTGAAGGTCGGCGAGGAGGCCGACGCTGCGGCCGGTTTCGTCGGCGGCCTTGCGGACGTGGTGGTAGCGCTCCTCGTGTTCGGCGTGGTCGCCGTGGCTGAGGTTGAGGCGGGCTACGTCCATTCCGGCTTCGACCAGTGCCTTGATCTGGTCGTATGAGTCGGTGGCGGGCCCGAGGGTGCAGACGATCTTTGCTCGGCGCATGGTTCGAGCCTATGGCTTACCCGCTGGTAGCGACCTGGTGGCGTGTGGCTGCTCAACGGCCTTGGGGTGAAGGGTATTTGACAAGTGGTCAACAAGGGTTGAAGCCGTTGCTCCGGGCGTGGCGGGTGGTCGTTCAGAGTGTGGGCGGCAGCATGGTGAAGCGGGCGTTGACCTGGGCGTGGATGTGCTGGCGTTCGGGTTGGAGGTCGAGGGGGGCCGGTGCGGCGTCTTCCGTGGCGTAGGCCATGGTGCGGGCGTAGGCGGCGGGGCGTGGGGGTTCGGGGGTTTCGGCGCCGAGGTCGGAGAGTTCGATGAGGGCGGCGAGGGTGGTGCCGAGTGCTTCGGCGTATTCGCGGGCGCGTTGGACGGCTTCCTGTACGGCTTTCTGGCGGGCCTCGCGGTGGGCGGGTGAGTCGGGGCGGAGGGTCCACCAGGGGCCGTCGACGTGGGTGAGGTCGAGGTCGGCGAGGCGGGTGGTGAGTTCGCCGAGGGCGGTGAAGTCGGTGAGTGCGGCGGTGAGGTGGACGTGGCCGTGGTAGGCGTGGACGCGTTCGCCGCGGCCTTTCTCCTTGAGGTGGGGGGTGAGGGAGAAGGCGCCGGTTTCGAGGTGTTCGACTGCGTCGCCGTAGCTTTTGACGAGGTGGAGGGCGGTGTTGTTGCGGCGGGTGAGGTCGTCGAGGGCGGTGCGGCGGTCCTTGCCTCGGGAGGTGATGGTGATGCCGATGCGGGCGATCTCGGGGTCGACTTCGAGGTGGGCTTCTCCGCGGACGGCGATGCGGGGGGCTTCGGGGGTGCCGTAGGGGACGGGGGTGGGGTGGGGTTGCGCTGGGCTGTTGGTCATACGTCCCACTCTGTCACCGCGGGTCCGGTTGCGGTGGGGGTCGGTCATCAGATCGCAACCTGGGGGGTCTGTTGCTGTGTGGAATGTACGGGTCAGAATCTACGCGCGTTATCGCGTGTGGCGCCTTTTTCTCGTTCCTCTGTCTACGCGCGTTGAGATCCCGTTCCTCGCGAGGAGTACCGATATGGCCTTGGACCGCCGGAAGTTCCTGAAGAAGTCAGCCGTGACCGGTGCCGGTGTGGCCATCGCCGGTTCGGCCATGGCGCCGAACGCGCAGGCGGCCGAGGTGACCGGCGGCCAGGAGAAGGCCCCGAAGCGGTACCGCTTCACCGTGATGGGGACGACCGACCTGCACGGCAATGTCTTCAACTGGGACTACTTCACGGACAAGGAGTTCGACGACAAGGCCCACAACGACGTCGGTCTCGCGAAGATCTCGACGCTGGTGAACCGGGTGCGCAAGGAGAAGGGGCGTGGCAACACGCTCCTCATCGACGCCGGTGACACCATTCAGGGCACGCAGCTGTCGTACTACTACGCGAAGGTCGACCCGATCACGGCCAAGGGCGGTCCGGTCCACCCGATGGCGCAGGCGATGAACGCGATCGACTACGACGCGGCGGCGCTCGGGAACCACGAGTTCAACTACGGCATTCCGGTGCTGCGGAAGTTCCAGGAGCAGTGTCGTTTCCCGCTGCTGGGGGCGAACGCGTTGGACGCGAAGACGCTGCGCCCGGCGTTCCCGCCGTTCAGCATGCACCGGCTGCGGACGCCGTGCGGCCGTGAGGTGAAGGTGGCGGTGCTGGGTCTGACGAACCCGGGGATCGCGATCTGGGACAAGGCGAACGTGCAGGGGAAGATGACGTTCCCGGGTCTGGAGGAGCAGGCGGCGAAGTGGGTGCCGAAGCTGCGGTCGATGGGCGCGGACGTGGTCATCGTGTCGGCGCACAGTGGTTCGTCGGGGACGTCGTCGTACGGTGACCAGCTGCCGTACATCGAGAACGCGGCGGGTCTGGTGGCGGAGCACGTGCCGGGGATCGACGCGATCCTGGTGGGGCACGCGCACACGGAGATCCCGGAGTACTTCGTCACGAACAAGGAGACCGGGAAGCAGGTCGTGCTGTCGGAGCCGCTCAAGTGGGGGCAGCGGCTGACGCTGTTCGACTTCGAGCTGGTGTGGAGCCGGGGCTGCTGGAAGGTGGAGAAGGTCGGTGCGCAGGTTCTGAACTCCAACACGGTGGAGGAGGACCCGGAGATCGTGAAGCTGTTGTCGGACGAGCACGAGAAGGTCGTGGCGTACGTCAACCAGGTGATCGGTACGAATGCCGCCGAGATGAGGTCGGTGGAGGCGTCGTACAAGGACGTCCCGATCATCGATCTGATCAACCACATCCAGGCGGACACGGTGAAGCAGGCGCTGGCCTCCTCGCAGTACGGGTCGCTGCCGGTGCTGTCGCAGGCCGCCGCGTTCTCCCGCACGGCGGTGATTCCGGCGGGGAACGTCACCATCCGTGATGTGGCCGGTTTGTATGTCTTCGAGAACACGCTGGAGGCGCGTTTGATGACGGGTGCGCAGATGAAGGCGTATCTGGAGTTCTCGGCGAACTATTTCGTGCAGACGGCGCCGGACGCGGTGGTGGATCCGGCGAAGCTGACGAACGCGAACGGGACGCCGGACTACAACTATGACGCGGTGAGTGGTCTGTCGTACGAGATCGACATCGCGCAGCCGGCCGGTTCGCGGATCAGGAACGTGCGGTTCGAGGGTGCGCCGTTGGCGGACGACCAGAAGTTCGTGTTCGCGGTGAACAACTACCGGGCCAACGGTGGCGGCAACTTCCCGCATGTGGCGGCGGCGCCGATGCTGTGGTCGAACTCGGACGAGATCCGTAACACGATGATCGCGTGGGTGAAGGCGAAGGGGTCGATCGACCCGGCTCAGTTCGCGTCGGTGGACTGGAAGCTGACGCGGAACGGTACGCCGGTCTTCTAGGAGGGCGGCTTTCCGCCTCGCGGGAGTGACAGGTCGAACGGCGTCGGCGCCTGGTGGTGCGCCGGCGCCGTTCGGTGTGTGTGCCGTGGCCGTTCCGGTGGTGGTCAGCGCACGTCGGCCAGGGGGGTCAGCGGGCCGGCGGTTTTCTCGTCCCTGGCTCGGGGGATGTGGGGTCGGGGTTCGAGGCCGAAGGTGGTGAAGGCGGTGCGGTTCGGCAGGGGGTAGGTCTGCTTGCCGGTGAGGGTGTTGAGGATGGTGGCGCTGCGCCAGGCGGCGAGGCCCAGGTCGGGGGCGCCGACGCCGTGGGTGTGGAGTTCGGCGTTCTGGATGTAGACGTGGCAGCCGGAGGCCGTGATGGACGGGTCGAGCTTCATCCGGAAGTGTTCGTCGACGCGGGGGCGCCGGTGGCTGTCCCGGCGGATGTAGGGGTCGAGGCCGGCGAGGACGCGGTCGAGGGGGCGTTCGCGGTAGCCGGTGGCGAGGACGACGGCGTCGGTGGTGAGGCGGGTGCGGGTGCCCTGCTCGGCGTGTTCGAGGTGGAGTTCGATTTTGGTGGTGGCGAGGCGGCCGGCGGTGCGGACGTGGACGCCGGGGGTGAGGACGGTGTCGGGCCAGCCTCCGTCGAGGGTGCGGCGGTAGAGCTCGTCGTGGATGGCGGCGATGGTGTCGGTGCCGATGCCCTTGTGGAGTCGCCATTGGGTGGTGACGAGCCGGTCGCGGGTGGATTCGGCGAGGGCGTGGAAGTAGTGGGTGTAGTCGGGGGTGAAGTGCTCCAGTCCCAGCTTGGAGTACTCCATGGGGGAGAACGCCTCGGTGCGGCCGAGCCAGTGCAGTCTTTCGCGGCCGGCGGGCCGGTGGCGGAGGAGGTCGAGGAAGACCTCGGCTCCGGACTGGCCGGCGCCGATGACGGTGACGTGTTCGGCGGCGAGGAGGCGGTCGCGTGCGTCCAGGTAGTCGGCGGCGTGGATGACGGGGACGCCGGGGGCTTCGACGAGAGGCTTGAGGGGTTCGGGCACGTGGGGTTCGGTGCCGACGCCGAGGACGACGTTGCGTGTGTAGGTGCGGTCGAGTGCCGCGTCGCCGTGGGCGTCGAGCCGGGTGACGTCGATCTCGAACAGGTTTCGTTCGGGGTTCCACCGTACGGAGTCGACGCGGTGGCCGAAGTGGAGGCCGGGGAGGCTTTCGCTGACCCAGCGGCAGTAGGCGTCGTATTCGGCGCGCTGGATGTGGAACCGCTCGGCGAAGTAGAAGGGGAAGAGCCGGTCGCGGCTTCTGAGGTAGTTGAGGAACGACCAGGGGCTGACGGGGTCGGCGAGGGTCACCAGGTCGGCGAGGAAGGGGACTTGGAGGGTGGCGCCCTCGATGAGCAGGCCGGGGTGCCAGTCGAAGCCGGGGCGTTGTTCGTAGAACACGGCGTCGAGTGCGGCGAGGGGGTGGGCGAGGGCGGCGAGGGAGAGGTTGGCGGGGCCGATGCCCACTCCGACGATGTCGCGGGGGGCGTCGGGTTCGCGGCTCGGGGTGCCGGGGGCTGGGTTCGGGGAGGTTGGGGTCGTGCTCATGTCGGGGTGTGTCCTTCGGGGAGGTCCGCGGCTGCGGCGGGGTCGGCGCGTTCCACGAGGTCGAGGAGGGTGCGTTCCACGAGGTCGAGGAGGGTGGTGAGGTCGCCGGGCCGGGTGTGGGGGTTGAGCAGGGTTGTCTTGAGCCAGAGCCGGCCGTCGAGGGTGGCGCGGCCGAGGACGGCCCGGCCGTCGTGCAGGAGTTTTCGGCGGACGGCGGCCACGGTGTCGTCGCCGGCGCGGGCGGGCCGGAACAGGACCGTGCTGATGGTGGGCCGGTCGTACAGTTCGAAGCCGGGGTGGGCGTCGATGAGTGCGGCGAACTCGTGGGCGAGGTCGCAGACCTGGTCGACCAGGGTGCCGAGTCCGCCGCGGCCGAGGGTTTTGAGGGTGGCCGCGATCTTGAGGATGTCGGGGCGGCGGGTGGTGCGCAGGGAGCGGCCGAGGAGGTCGGGGAGGCCGGCTTCGGTGTCGTCGTCGGCGTTGAGGTAGTCGGCGCGGTGCCCGAGTACGGCGAGGTCGGATGCGTCGCGGACGGTGAGGAGTCCGGCGGCGACGGGTTGCCAGCCGAGTTTGTGCAGGTCGAGGGTGATGGTGTGGGCGCGGTCCAGGGCGGTGAGCCGGGGGCGGTGGCGGGCGCTGAAGAGGAGGCCTCCGCCGTAGGCGGCGTCGATGTGGAGGCGGGCGCCGTGGGTGGTGCACAGGTCGGCGATGTCGGGCAGTGGGTCGATGAGTCCGGCGTCGGTGGTGCCGGCGGTGGCGGCGACGAGGAGGGGCCCTTGGAGCTGGGTGAGCGCGTGGTCGAGGGCGGCGGGGTCCAGGGTGCCGGCCGGGGTGGGGACGACGACGGGTTCGGGCAGGCCGAGGAGCCAGGTGGCGCGGGGCAGGGAGTGGTGGGCGTTGGCTCCGCAGATGAGCCGTACTCCGGTGTGGGCCTCACGGGCGAGGAGGACGGCGAGTTGGTTGGACTCGGTGCCGCCGGTGGTGACGAGGGCGTCGGCCGCGCCGGTCTCGGCGGCGAGGGCGCGGGTGACGAGGGCTTCGAGGGCTGAGGCGGCCGGGGCCTGGTCCCAGGAGTCCAGTGACGGGTTCAGTACGGAGGCGGCGAGGTCGGCGGCGGTGGCGACGGCCAGGGGCGGGGTGTGCAGGTGAGCCGCGCACAGGGGGTCGGCGGGGTCGGCGGTGCCGGCCGCGAGGGCGTGGACCAGTCGCCGGAGGGCCTGTGGGTCCCCTGCGGTGGGCAGCGGGTCGCCGAGCGCGTCCCGTACCGCTGCGGCGACTGCTTCGGGTCCGCCGGCGGGCAGTGGGCCGCCCCTCGCTTCGCTGCCGTCCCGTAGGGCGCCGAGCACGGTGTCGACCAACGGCCGTAGTGCGTCGGGGCCTTGGGGGCCTGAGGCGAGGGGCGGGGTGGGCATGGGGGTCCTCCGGGACGCGTGAGATTTCCATCTTGTACGCGGATGGAGTGCGTGTCCGGAAAAGCTGACGCATCGAACCCGAAAGTGGTAAGTGGGGGTGCGGGGAGCGCTGTTCGGCACAGTGGTCGCCCCGGCCGCCGGGCGTGTGCGGCGGGTCGCGCCGTCCCCGCACCTCTCGGGGGCGGCGCTACACGCCCCTCACCTTCAGCGCGCGCTTCAGGTCGTCGAGTTGGTCGACCAGTTTCCGTCGGAGCGCCGGGATCGGTTCGTCGTCCTCCAGGCACCGCTCCCCGAGGCCGAGTGTCTGGGCGTCCACGGCGTGGACGGGGAACGCCCAGCGTCCGGCGGCCTCCGCGATGGCCGGTCCGCGCCTGGCGGCCACGGCCACCGCGTCGGCCCAGTAGCGGTCGACGTACGGCTGGAGGAGTTCTTCCTGTTCCGGCTGCCAGAAGCCCTGGGCGGTGGCGGTGAAGAGGTAGTTGGACAGGTCGTCGGTGGTGAACATCGCCTCCCAGGCGGCGTGCTTGGCGTCCGGGTCGGGGAGGGCGGCCCGGCAGCGGGCGGCGCCTTCCTGGCCGGTGGCGCTGGGGTCGCGTTCCAGTTCCTCGGCGATCGCGTGGGCGTCGACGGCGCCGAGGACGGCGAGCCGGCCGAGGACACGCCAGCGCAGTTCGGGGTCGAGTTCGGGGCCTCCGGGGACGGTGCCGTCGGCGAGCCAGGCGGCGATGGTGTCGGGGTGGGCGGCGACGTCGATGAAGTGGCGTACGGCGGTCAGGCGCAGGCCGGGGTTGTCGCCGTCCTCGGTGCGGCGGATGAGGTCGCGGCACAGGGCGGAGAGGGTGGTCAGGCCGGCGGGGCGCTGCTCGGGGGTGAGGAAGCGGTCGGCGACCTGGGTGGTGGCGAAGGTGAGGACGCCCTGGACGATGGCGAGGTCGGTCTCGCGGGGCAGGTTGGTGCGGGCGGCGTCGAGGTAGGCGGTGGGCGGGAGTTCGGCGTCGCGTACGGCGTCGCGCAGGGCGTTCCAGACGACGGCGCGGGTGAGCGGGCCGGGGAGTCCGCTGAGGTGGCCGGTGACGGTGGTGAAGGAGTCGGGGTCGAAGCGGACCTTGGCGTAGGTGAGGTCGGCGTCGTTGAGGAGGAGCAGGGCGGGGCGTTTGCCGATGGGCTGTTCGCCCGTCTGCGGGATGTCGAGTGCGAGGCTTTCGCGGAGGGTGAGGTGGCCCTGGTCGTCGCCGTGGTCCTGGTCGTAGATGCCGACGGTGATGTGGTGGGGGCGGTTGCCGGTGTGGTCGACGGTGAGGGTGTAGGTGCTGTCTGAGCCGCGGGTGACCTTGGGGGTGAGGGTGTCGACGCCGGTGGTGCGCAGCCAGGCGTCGGCCCAGGCGTGGACGTCGCGTTCGGTGGCGCCGGCGAGGTTGTCGATGAAGTCGGCGAGGGTGGCGTTGCCGAAGCGGTGGCGGGTGAAGTGGGCGTTGATGCCGGCGAGGAAGTCCTTCTCGCCGAGCCAGGCGACGAGTTGGCGCAGGGCGGAGGCGCCCTTGGCGTAGGAGATCCCATCGAAGTTGAGGAGGGCGGCGGCGGTGTCGTCGACGTTCTCGGGGGCGACAGGGTGGGTGGAGGGACGCTGGTCGGCGTCGTAGCCCCAGGCTTTGCGGGCGACGCCGAAGTCGACCCAGGTGTCGGTGAAGCGGGTGGCTTCGGTGAGGGTCTGGTAGCCCATGTATTCGGCGAAGGACTCGTTGAGCCAGATGTCGTCCCACCACTTGAGGGTGACGAGGTCGCCGAACCACATGTGGGCCATCTCGTGGGCGATGACCATGGCGCGGGTCTGGCGTTCGGTGTCGGTGACGGCGGAGCGGTAGACGAACTCGTCGCGGAAGGTGACGAGTCCGGGGTTCTCCATGGCGCCCGCGTTGAACTCGGGGACGAAGGCCTGGTCGTAGGAGTCGAAGGGGTAGGGCTCTTCGAACTTCTCGTGGTAGCGGTCGAAGCAGGCGCGGGTGACGTCGAGGATTTCGTCGGCGTCGGTGTCGAGGTAGGGGGCCAGGGAGCGGCGGCAGTGGATGCCGAAGGGCAGGCCGCGGTGTTCGGTGCGCACGGAGTGCCAGGGGCCGGCGGCGACGGCGACGAGGTAGGTGGAGATGAGGGGGGTGGTGGCGGCGCGCCAGGTGCCGTCGTCGTGCTGTGCGGTGATGCCGTTGGCGAGGACGGTCCAGCCTTCGGGGGCGGTGACGGTCAGGTCGAAGACGGCCTTGAGGTCGGGTTGGTCGAAGGCGGCGAAGACGCGTTGGACGTCGTCCATGAAGAGTTGGGTGTAGACGTAGGTCTCACCGTCGGTGGGGTCGGTGAAGCGGTGCATGCCCTCGCCGGTGCGGGAGTAGCGCATGGCGGTGTCGACGCGCAGTTCGTGTTCGCCCGGGGTGAGGCCGGTGAGCGGCAGGCGGTTGCCGTCGAGGGTCCCGGGGTCGAGGGGTTCGCCGTCGAGGGTGACGGAGCGCAGGTCGGCGGGCTTGAGCTCGACGAAGGTGTCCGCGGCCTTTTTCTTTCCCCGTACGGTGAAGCGGATGACGGTACGGGAGTCGAAGGTCTCGTCGCCGCGCGTGAGGTCGAGGGTGATCTCGTAGCGGTGGACGTCGAGGAGCCGGGCACGGGCTTGCGCTTCGTCGCGCGTCAGTACGGACATGAGGGACATGCTGCCTGATGCCCCGGGCACGGGACAGGGGCGGGCCGGGTACGCCACCTATGTCCGGTCGTATGCGCCGCGTGCCCGGTCGTGTGCGGGCTATGCCCGGTCGCCGGCGCTGTTCCGCGTGTCGTGGTCCGTGCGCTCCCGTTGGGCGGGGAGACGGCCGGTGTCGTGGTGTTTGCGGTCCTCGTGGTCCTGGTGGTCCTTCAGGCGGGCGCGCAGTTCGCGGACCTCGCGGGCCAGGGCGTGGGAGCGTTCGTGGGCGTCGAACAGGTAGCGGACCTTGGTGCGCAGGGCCCAGGGGTCGATGGGCTTCATGACGAGGTCGGCGACGCCGAGGCGGAAGGCGGCGGTGGTGAGTTCGGCGTCGGGGCCGAAGCCGGTGAGGAGGATGACGGGGATGTGCTGGGTCTGTTCGACTCCGCGCATGTAGCGGACGACGTCGAGGCCGCTGACGCCGGGCATGCGTACGTCGAGGAGGAGCAGGCCGACCTGGCCGCGCAGGACCTCCTTGAGCGCCGCGTCGCCGCTGGTGGCGCGGGTCAGGTGGTAGCCCAGCGGGGCCAGGGCGCTCTCCAGGGCGTAGAGCGTGTCCTCGTGGTCGTCCACGATGAGGATCTTGGCTTCCGACGGCATGGCCCGTGTCCCCTCGCTCGGGTCTGCGGCGCGCGGTCGGCGGCGCCTTGATCCGAGTTTCTCACTGCGTGTCGCCAGTGTCTGACGAAGAGTGCTCACGCAGGATGCCCGCTGGGGGCGGCGATGTCACTCCCCCGCGGTCACCGCTGTCCCGCGCCGGTGCCGGCGCCGGGTGCGCCGGTCGCGCCGTTCAGGGCGTCGTCGGCGATGCGTTCGTGGTGCCGGATGACCTCGGCGATGATGAAGTTCAGGAGCTTCTCGGCGAACGCCGGGTCGAGTTTGGCGCTTTCGGCGAGGCCGCGCAGCCGGTTGATCTGCTGGGCTTCGCGGGCCGGGTCGGCTGCGGGCAGCTGGTGCGCGGCCTTGAGGTGGCCGACCCGCTGGGTGCACTTGAAGCGTTCGGCGAGCATGTGGACGACGGCGGCGTCGATGTTGTCGATGCTGTCCCGCAGCCGGGTGAGTTCCGCCCGCACCTCGGCGTCGACCTCTCCGGCCGGCGCTCCGCTGTTCGCCTCGTTGGTGTCGCTGGTGGTCATGGTCGTCACCCTACGTCGGGCCGGCCGGCGGTCTCACGCCGCTCCCGGCGGCCCCGCGGGCACCCGCGCGCGTCGTCTTAGAGTGGAACGTGTCGAGGCGTCTTTGGGGGTGCGGACGTGGCGAACGGCGGACCGGTCGAGCACGGCTACCCGCATCTGGAGATCGTGCGGGCGTCGATCACCGCGCTGTACAGGCGGCTGTCGTACGACACTATTCACGCGTTCGACACCAGTGTCGCCCCTGTCGACGTGGCGTTCTGCGACACCGATGATCTGCATCTGGGCGCCCAGCGGGTGGCCCGTGAGCTGGTGCGGCACTATCGGCTGCCGGATGCCCGGCTGATCGTCGGCTTTCGGGAGATGACGCATGCGGCGAACGTCGAACTGGCCGCCGGGCCCGAGTACTTCGTCGAGCTGAACGACCGCTTCCGCACGCATCGGCGGGACATCGGCGCGGCCCTCGCGCATGAGGTGATGCACGTCTGTCTGCACCGTCTGGGGTTGTCGTTCCCGGGTGTCCGTGAGAACGAGATCCTCACGGACACGGCGGCGACGTATCTGGGGGCGGGCTGGCTGCTGCTGGACGCGTACCGGGAGGACGGGGCGTCGTCGCAGAAGCTGGGGTATCTGACGCCGGAGGAGTTCGGGTACGTGCTGGCCAAGCGGGCGCGGGTCTTCGGGGAGGACCCGTCGGTGTGGTTCACCAGTGCGCAGGCGTACACGGCGTACACGCAGGGCCGGGTGCGGGCGCGGCTGGACGAGGAGCAGCCGCCGTTGTCCGCGGCGGGGTGGGCGGGGCGGCGCCGGTATGCGCGGGACCGGCGCCGGGCGCGGGATCCGCGGCCGGCCGGGGTGGAGCGGGGGGTGTCGTACGTCTTCTCGCCTGAGGAGGTGAGGGGTGGGGGGAGCGGGGGGTTGCGGGTGTCGTTTCCCTGTCCGACGTGTCATCAGCGGATCCGGGTGCCGGTCCGGGGGCGGGTGCGGGCCCGGTGCGGGTTGTGCCGGACGGTGCTGGAGTGCGACACGTAGGTTGTGGGGGTGGGTGAGGGGTTGGGGCGGGTTCGGTGGGGTCCCGGGTGTGCGTGAGGGCTTTCGCGTGGCCCTTGTAGGTTGATCACACCCCCCATGGAGAGGACCCGCCCTGTGAGAATCCGACGCACGCGGTCCGTGGTGGTCGCCGCTTTTGCCGCGCTGCTGCTGTCCGGTTCCGCCGTCGTACCCGCCGTCGCCCAGCCGCGGCCTCCGGCGTCCGCGCCTTCTGCCGCTCGGGGACTGACCTCGTTGACGGACCTGTTCGCCGAGCGACTGTTGATCGCCGACCAGGTGGCCGCCGCCAAGTACGGCACCGACCGGCCGATCGACGACCCCGCGCGCGAGCAGAGGATCCTCGATGACGTCGCCGCCCGGGCCGTCGGGCTCGGCCTGGATCCTGACGTGGTGGTCGCCGTCTTCCGGGACCAGATCGAGGCGAACAAGCTGGTGCAGCGGGGACTGTACGCCCGCTGGGACGCGCATCCCGAGGAGCGGCCCACCCGGCGGCCGGACCTCGACAAGGAGGTCCGGCCGGCGCTCGACCGCATCACCACCCGGTTGCTCAGCGCGCTGGTGGCGACCGAGGGCGTGCGTACCTCGCCGTCGTGCGAGCCGCGGCTGTACGGCGCGGCTGCCTGGTCGGCGTACGGCCATCGGCTGGACGTGCTGCATCTGAGGGGGCTGGAGCGGGCGTTGCCCTCGGTGTGCGCAGGGCCGTGAGGCGGTTGTGGTCTGCGCGTCAGATCCTCGCCGGAACCCGGCCCGGCCTCGGCTGGTTCCCCAGGGCGCGGTCGTGGGCCTCGCCCACCGGTGTGGACGGATACGGGGCGTTCCAGCCGCGGGGGAACGGGGTGCCGGCGGGGACGATCAGGTTGGTGCGTTCGTCGCAGGCCAGGATGGCCCTGAGCCAGGTGCGTACCGCGTGGTGGAAGTCGTAGGTGAGCGGGGCGGGTGTGAGCAGCCAGTCGCGGCACTGGCTGCCCACGTGGGTGCGGTAGTCGCCGCGGGTTCTGCCGGGCCATGGGCTCTCCGGCTGGAGGAGATGCAGTCCGTATCCCAGCTCGGTGAACGCGTCCAGCGCGCGGCCCAGGGTGTCGTGGTCGGAGCCGGGCAGGATCTCCAGCACGATCCAGGGCCGGTGCCGGCGCGCCGTCCGGAGCGCGCCGGCCAGGACCTGGCCCTCCAGTGTCTCCACGTCGATCTTGATGAGGTGGGGGTGGAGGGACCGTTGCTCGGTGAACACGTCCAGGGTGGTGACGGGCACGGTCACCGTCTCGGTGTGCCTGCGGTGCGCGGCGTTGAGGGAGTTGGAGGATTCTCCCTTCAGGGACAGGCAGAGCTCGGCGGTGCCCGGCGTGTCGGATACCGCCGAGGTGATCAGCTCGAAGCGGAGGCCGTTGTGGCGGCGGATGTCGCCGCAGACGCGTGCCGTGTCCGGGGTCGGTTCGAAGGCGTGCACCGTCAGCCGGCGGCCGTACACCGCGTCGATCAGTGCCGCGTAGAGCCCGATGTGCGCGCCGACGTCGTACACGGCGCTGCCGGGCGGTGCCTGCCCGGCCAGGGCCATCAGCGTCGCCTGGGTCACGGGCTCGTACCCGGCGAGGCCGGATCGGCGCAGCTGCCGCTGTACGGCGGTCTGCTTGCGGCTCAGGACGTTGAGCGCGCGTGGATAGGGGCCGTCGGCCTCGATGACGCCGGGATGGTGCGGGAGCCTGATGGCGAGGGGCATGGCAGACAGAGCGCTTCCGTGTGGTCGGGCCGGAGCTCGAAGGGGCTGGGGGTGGGGAAGTAGCCGTCCAGAAAGGCCTGCACGAGTGCCGCGTTGTCGTGGCTCTCGCCGTCGCAGGTCACGGTGTCGTTCAGGCAGAAGGCGACATTCGATCTGGCGGTCAGCAGTCGGCACAGCCGTGGGGCGATGCCGGGTCTGGAGATGTCGACGTAGTCGTAGCGGATGCTGCCGGGTACGGCCCGGCCGGTGTGGAACGCGTAGTAGTGGTGCAGCGAGTTGGTGATCGAGATGTCGTCCGGGCTGCGGAAGGCGTGGGAGGCGGTGCGCTTGTGGTCCTCCGCGAAGACCTCTTCGATCTCCGTGAGCACGCTGCGGCGCAGCGCGCACGGCGTGTGCTTCATCTTCTGGACGATGCTGCTGCCGAAGCGTGCTTGCAGGAGCCGGCGGTTGGTGAGTGCGGCGGCGGAGACCGGTACGTCGTCCGCGCCCGCGTTTCCCACAGGTGGCAGCAGTGCCTTCGAGAGGAAGAACTTGCTGATGCCGTTGGCCAGGAAGAAGTGCTGCGGCACCGTGGGGCGTCCGAGGAAGACGTCGTCGTTGAAGTAGAGGAAGTGCTCGGCGAGGCCCTCGATGTGGTGCAGTTGGCTCTCGATGGCGTGGGAGTTGAACGTCGGCAGCGCCGTGGGGTCGGTGAAGATCTCCCGGTGGTCGACGACCGTGATCCCGGGATGCGCGGTGTCCAGCCATGCGGGCACCTGCTGGTCGGTGACGAGGTACACGTGCCGGATCCAGGGGGCGTACATGTGCAGTGAGCGCAGCGAGTAGCGCAGTTCGTCGCGGCTGAGGAAGCGGGCCGCGTTGGCGGCCTGCGGGTGGTACGGCTCCCCCACGACCGTCGCGCGCCGCCGCTGCCATGCGGGATCGGAGCCGTCGACCCAGGTGTACACGGCGTCGACGGGGAAGTGGATGTCGTCGGGCACCGGCTCGGCGAACTCGCGCCGGGTGCGTACGGTGAGGGGCTGCGGCCGGGTGTGCTCGGACGCGAGACGGGTGAAGCGGCGGCCCGGCATCTCGACGGCGGGCGCCTCCCGGCACACGCGCTCGCACGTACGGTTGGGGCGCGGCGCCACGAGTTCGGCGCCCTCCTCGGACGGTCGCCAGACCTCGATGTCGCAGCCGTAGCCCGCGCCCAGCACCATGCGGGGGGCGGTGGTGTCGGCCAGGTAGCAGAAGACGCGGATGACCCGCCGGCCGGCGGCCCGCTGCCAGGATCGCCGGGAGCCGACCGGTTCGGCGCGCCGGTCCCTGGCCCGCTCCGATCCGCCCGTCCGTGTGAGGTACGCCGGCACGTGGGCGCCCATGGCGATCAGTGCGTTCTCGACTGCGGCCCGGTCCTCGGAGCTGATCCCGACGGCGGAGGAGGTGCTGGCGGCGTTGCGTACGACGAAGTGCTCCACGCCCGCCTTCTCCAGCGTGCTCAGCACCAGGCGCAGATTGTGCTCCCTGGCCAGCAGGGGTGTCACGCCGTCGTGCAGCAGGGCGATACGGGTCCCTCCGGCGGTCTCTACGGGCACCCGTTCGCCGTCCCGCAGCAGTCCCAGGCGCTTCAGGCGCGCGCACAGCAGACGGTGCCGTGCCCGGCGCGCCAGGACCGCCGGTCGTTCCAGCCGCTGCCGCAGCAGTTCCCACCGCTGCGCACCGAACCGTGCCCGCACGGCCCTGCGCAACGGCAGGGGCACCAGCCTCCGGTAGGTCCGGAGCATCAGCGACAGTGGTTGGGCCTGAAGCTGCGCGGCGCGGATCGGATCGGCCTGCGCCGGGACGTCGACGGTCATGGCACACCCCTGGTCTGTGTCGTCCAGGTTTCTATGCACTTGCCCGCCGGGTGAATATCGGATATGAGCGAAAACAGCCCGATTGCCCTACGGTGTCGGTCTCCTGCGGCAGGCCGGCCGGCGGACGAGAGACGCGGTCGCCCGGGGCTCGGCCCGCCGTTCAGGGTCGCGGTGTTCCGCGCGGCCGTACTCCGTCGCGGCCCCGCTGGACACTCGGGTGGACCAAGCCCCGGCCGCCGGTTCGCCCAGGCCCGCTTCCCCCTGGTACGCCCGGCTCCGGCCCGCCCGGTCGTCCGGCCTGGTCCGGCTCGACCGGTCACCGGACGGCGTCGGGGACCTCGCCCTGGTCGGCCGGGCCGCGGAATCCGAAGACGCGGGCCACCCAGGTGTCGAGCAGGGTCTCGAATGCCTCGGCGGACCTCATTGCCGGGGCCGGGATGACACCGGCGTCGTCGAGGCTCACGAGGTAGTCGACGTCGGCCCACCCGCCGCGGTACAGGACGACGTGGAGTTCGGCCTCGGACGCGCTGCGCAGGTGGATGCCGATCGAGTCGGGATCGCTCACCTGGGACCTGTCCGTCTCCAGCCGCTGCGGCCAGGGAGCGGCGGCGTCGCGCCAGGTCACGGGTGCGATGACCAGACCTGCCGCCTGCCAGGCGGGCCGGCGGGCAAGAACCCCGGCGGCGACTTCGTCGAGATCCATGACTCGCTCCATGGGGCAAGGATCATCTGTCGCGGCACTTCGTCGCGGCTTCTTCCCGCTTCTTGGCGGCGCTTCCGGTGGAGGCCCTCTGCCTGAGGGCTCGCCGTGGGGCGGTCACCGGAGCCCGGCAGGGCTACTCGGCGCCGTACACCCGTCCCGGCCGCTCCGCCTCCGCCAGCAGTTTCAAGGTCGCCTCGCCTGCCTCCCTCGGGGTCCAGCGGGAGGGGCGGGTGGCTGTGGGGCCGGGGTGCCAGCCCTCCATGACCGTGATGCGGCCGCCCTCCGTCTCGAACACGCGGCCGGTGACTCCGGTGCTGGCGGCGGAGCCCAGCCAGACCACCAGGGGGGAGACGTTCTCCGGGGCCATCGCGTCGAAGCCCGTGCCGGGGGCGGCCATGCTGTCGGCGAAGACCCGCTCGGTCATCCTGGTGCGTGCCGCGGGGGCGATGGCGTTCACGAGGACGCCGTAGCGGCTCAGTTCCGCCGCCGCGACGAGGGTGAGGCCGACGATGCCGGCCTTGGCCGCGCTGTAGTTGCCCTGGCCGACGGAGCCCAGGAGGCCGGCGCCGCTGCTCGTGTTGATGACGCGTGCCAGGGGCGGGCGGCCCCCCTTGGCCTCGGCGCGCCAGTGCAGGGCGGCGTGCTTCAGGGGGAGGAAATGGCCCTTGAGATGGACCCGGAGGACGGCGTCCCAGTCGTCCTCGCCGAGATTGACGAGCATGCGGTCGCGCAGGAAGCCGGCGTTGTTGACCAGGGTGTCGAGGCGGCCGTACGCGTCCAGCGCGGTGCGGACCACGGAGGCGGCACCGTCGCTCGTGGCGACGTCCCCGCCGTGGGCGATCGCCTCCCCTCCGGCCGCTCGGATCTCGTCGACGACCCGGGCGGCGGGGCTGTCTGGGCCCGCGGTGCCGTCCAGTCCCACGCCTAGGTCGTTGACGACGACCCGTGCGCCCTCCGCGGCGTACGCGAGGGCGTGTGCGCGGCCCAGTCCGCGCCCCGCGCCGGTCACGATCACCACGCGCCCCTCGCACAGTCGCCGTCCGCTCATCGTCCGCCTCCTCGGGTGCCGTTGCTGTCGTCGGGGGTGCCTCGGCCGGTGTCGTCCCCGGTGTCCCGGCGACCGGTGCCGTCCCCGGTGTCCCGGCGACCGGTGCCGTCCGTGGGGGGCCGGTCCGCCGTGGCCGCGGCGAGGAACGCGGGGCGTTCTCCGCCGCCGTGGACCAGCAGTGAGGCCCCGGTGATGTACGCCGCCGCGTCGGAGGCGAGGAAGACGGCCGCCTCCCCGACGTCGGAGGGTTCGGCGAGACGGCCGAGGGGGACCGTGCGGGCGACGGCCGCGACGCCGTGCTCGTCGCCGTAGTGGAGGTGGGAGAGCTCCGTGCGGACCATGCCGAGGACGAGGGTGTTGACGCGGATGTCCGGGGCCCACTCCACCGCCATGGAGCGGGCGAGGTGTTCCAGGCCGGCCTTGGCGGCGCCGTACGCGGCGGAGCCGGGCGAGGGGCGGCTGCCGCTGACGCTGCCGATCATCACGATCGAACCCCGCGAACGCCTCAGGTGCGGGTGGGCGGCGAGGGAGACGGTCAGGGGGGCGGTGAGGTTGAGGTCGATGACGCGGGCATGGCGGCGGGCGTCGGTGCCGGTGAGCGGCCGGTAGGGCGTGCCGCCCGCGTTGTTGACGAGGACGTCGAGGCGGGGCAGGCCGTCGAAGAGGGCCTGGACGGCGTCCGGGTCCCGTACGTCCACCGACATGAACTCGGTGCCCCTGAGCGGTGTTTCGGGTGGACGGCGGGCGCAGATCACGACGTCGGCGCCCGCTTCGGCGAAGGCGCGGGCGAGGCCGGCGCCGACGCCGCGTGTGCCGCCGGTGACGACGGCGAGCTTCCCGTTGAGCTCCATCCGCTGCTACCTTCCACCAAACAAACGTTAGGTGGAAGGTAGCTGATGCTCCCATGGGTGTCTCCACCTCGTCCCCGGAAAAGGGGACGGTTCTCGTCACGGTCGATTTCCCGCCGGTGAACGCCCTGCCGGTGCGGGGGTGGTTCGAGCTGGCCGACGCGGTGCGCGCGGCGGGGCGTGATCCGGCGGTCGGGTGTGTGGTGCTCGCGGCTCAGGGGCGCGGGTTCAACGCGGGCGTCGACATCAAGGAGATCCAGGCGGCGGGGCGGAGCGCGCTACTCGGCGCCAACCAGGGCTGCGCGGAGGCCTTCGCGGCGGTGTACGAGTGCGAGGTGCCCGTGGTGGCGGCGGTGCAGGGCTTCTGCCTGGGCGGCGGGATCGGGCTGGCCGGGAACGCGGACGCGATCGTGGCGAGCGAGGACGCGACGTTCGGGCTGCCCGAGCTGGACCGTGGGGCGCTCGGGGCGGCGACGCATCTGGCGCGGCTGGTGCCGCAGCACCTGATGCGGGCGCTGTACTACACCTCGCGCACGGCGACCGCTGCCGAGCTGCGGGCGCACGGCTCGGTGTGGCGGGTGGTGCCGCGGGCCGGACTGCGTGCGGCCGCGCTGGAACTGGCGGCGGAGATCGCCGCGAAGGACGGGCGGCTGATCCGTCTGGCCAAGGCCGCCATCAACGGCATCGACCCCGTCGACGTACGGCGCAGCTACCGCTTCGAGCAGGGCTTCACCTTCGAGGCGAACCTCAGCGGGGTCGCCGACGAGCTCCGCGGCACGTTCGGCAGGGCCGGGAAGGAGGGCGCGGATGAGTGACAAGACCATGACCGCCCAGGAGGCCGTCGCGCGGCTGGAGAGCGGGATGACCCTGGGCTTCGGCGGCTGGGGCTCCCGGCGCAAGCCGATGGCCCTGCTGCGAGCGCTGCTCCGTACGGAGATCACCGATCTCACCGTCGTGTCGTACGGCGGCCCGGACGTGGGGATGCTCGCCGCCGCCGGACGGATCCGGAAACTGGTCGCCGCGTTCGCCACCCTCGATTCGATCCCCTTGGAGCCGCACTTCCGCGCGGCGCGCGAACGGGGGGCGTTCGAACTGATGGAGGTCGACGAGGCGATGTTCATGTGGGGGCTGCACGCCGCGGCGAACCGTCTGCCCTTCCTGCCGGTGCGGGCGGGCATCGGCTCGGACGTGATGCGGGTCAACCCCTCCTTACGGACCGTCACCTCGCCCTACGGCGACGGGGAGACCTTCGTCGCGATGCCCGCCCTGCGCATGGACGCGGCGTTCGTGCACGTCAACCGGGCCGACCGGCTCGGCAACGGTCAGTATCTCGGCCCGGACCCCTACTTCGACGACCTGTTCTGCGAGGCGGCCGACACCGCGTACGTCTCGTGCGAGCGGATCGTGGACACGGCGGAGCTGACCAAGGAGGCGCCGCCGCAGTCACTGCTGATCAAACGGCATGTGGTGACGGGTGTGGTGGAGGCGCCGAACGGGGCGCACTTCACGTCCTGCGCGCCGGACTACGGGCGGGACGAGCCCTTCCAGAAGCAGTACGCGGGCACGGCGTGGCCGGAGTTCGCCGGGCGGTTCCTCACCGGCGACGAACACGCCTACCAGGCGGCCGTGCGGGCCTGGCGCCAGGAGGGGACATGACAGGAGGGGCCGTGAGCGGAGAGGGCGTGAGCCGAGAGAGCCCGACCGGTGGGGGCGTGAGCCGAGAGGGCCCGACCGGTGGGGGCGTGAGCCGAGAGAGCCCGACCGGTGGGGGCGTGAGCCGAGAGAGCCCGACCGGTGGGGGCGTGAGCCGAGAGAGCCCGACCGGTGGGGGCGCGAGCCGAGAGAGCCCGACCGGTGGGGGCGCGAGCCGAGAGAGCCCGACCGGTGGGGGCGTGAGCGGAGCCACCCGCGCCGAGTACTGCGTGATCGCGTGCGCCGAGGCCTGGCGCGGGGCCGGGGAGATCCTGGCGAGCCCGATGGGCCTGATCCCGTCGCTGGGCGCGCGGCTCGCCAAGCGGACGTTCGCGCCGGAGCTGCTGCTCACCGACGGCGAGGCGCTCCTCGTGGGCCTGGACGGCACCGTCGAGGGGTGGCTGCCCTACCGGCAGCACCTGGCTCTGGTCACCGGCGGCCGACGGCACGTGATGATGGGCGCGAGCCAGATCGACCGGTACGGCAACCAGAACATCTCCTGCGTCGGCGACTGGGCACGGCCGCGGCGCCAGCTCCTCGGGGTGCGGGGAGCGCCGGTGAACACCCTGAACAACGCGACCAGTTACTGGGTGCCGCGGCACTCCCGGCGGGTGTTCGTGGAGAAGGTCGACATGGTGTGCGGGGTGGGGTACGACCGGGCCGCCGGGCATCCCTCGACCGCCCGCTTCCACCGGCTCCCCCGCGTCGTGTCCGACCTCGGGGTGTTCGACTTCGCGACCCCGGACCGCTCGATGCGGCTGGCGTCGCTGCACCCGGGGGTCACGGTCGAGCAGGTCGAAGAGGCCACCGGGTTCGCGCTGGCCGTACCGGGGGAGGTGCCGTACACACGGGACCCGTCGGCGGAGGAGCTGCGGTTGATCCGTGAGGTGCTCGACCCGGGGAACGTCCGTGCACGGGAGGTCCAGGGGTGATGGACACCGCCCTCACCCGGCTCGTGGGCGTCCGCCATCCGATCGTGCAGACCGGGATGGGCTGGGTGGCCGGCCCCCGCCTGGTGTCCGCCACTGCCGAGGCGGGAGCCCTCGGTGTCCTGGCGTCCGCGACCATGAGCCCGGACCGGCTCCGGGACGCCGTACGGGAGGTGAAGTCCCGCACCGACGCGCCGTTCGGGGTCAATCTGCGGGCCGACGCCGGGGACGCCCGGGACCGGGTGCGGATCATCGTCGAGGAGGGCGTCCGGGTGGCGTCTTTCGCGCTCGCGCCGAACAGGGAGCTGATCGCCGAGCTGAAGGACGCGGGTGTGGTGGTCATGCCCTCGGTCGGGGCCCGGCGGCACGCCGAGAAGGTGGCGGCATGGGGTGCGGACGCGGTGGTGGTGCAGGGCGGGGAGGGCGGCGGGCACACCGGCGACGTGGCGACGTCCGTGCTCCTGCCGCAGGTGGTGGACGCCGTCGGCATTCCCGTCGTCGCCGCCGGCGGCTTCCACGACGGCCGGGGACTGGTCGCCGCGCTCGCGTTCGGCGCGGCCGGCGTCGCGATGGGCACCCGGTTCCTGCTGACCTCGGACTCGACGGTGCCCGACGCGGTCAAGGCCCGCTATCTCGCGGCGACGGTCAAGGACGTCACCGTCACCAGGGCCGTGGACGGGCTGCCGCACCGCATGCTCCGCAGCGAGTTCGTCGACGCCCTGGAGAGGTCCGGCCGCGCCCGCGCCCTGCTGCACGCCGTGCGTCACGCGGCCGGTTTCCGGCGGGTCTCGGGGCTCACCTGGCGCCGCATGATCCGGGACGGGCTCGCGATGAGACACGGCAAGGACCTCACCTGGAGCCAGGTCCTCCTCGCCGCCAACACCCCGATGCTGCTGAGGTCCGCGATGGTCGACGGCCGCACGGACTTCGCCGTCATGGCCTCCGGCCAGGTCGCCGGGGTGATCGACGACCTGCCGTCGTGCGCGGAACTGGTGGACCGGGTCATGAAGGAGGCGGAGGAGGTACTGACGGCATTGGGGCACCTCGGGGGCCACCGGTGAGTGGCGGCCCGGAGTGCCTCACAGACGCTCGATGATCGTCACGTTCGCCTGCCCGCCGCCCTCGCACATGGTCTGGAGTCCGTAGCGGCCGCCCGTGCGCTCCAGTTCGTGCAGGAGGGTGGTCATGAGCTTGGCGCCCGTCGCGCCCAGCGGATGTCCGAGGGCGATGGCGCCGCCGTTGACGTTGACCTTCTCCGGGTCGGCGCCCGTCTCCTTGAGCCAGGCGAGGACGACGGGCGCGAAGGCCTCGTTGATCTCGACGAGGTCGATGGCGTCGAGGGAGAGGCCGGTCTTCTTCAGGGCGTACGCGGTCGCCGGTATCGGCGCGGTGAGCATCCGGATGGGGTCCTCGCCGCGCACGGACAGGTGGTGGACGCGGGCGCGCGGGGTGAGCCCGTGTTCCTCGACGGCCCGCTCGGAGGCGATCAGCAGCGCGGCGGCGCCGTCGGAGACCTGGGAGGAGCAGGCGGCGGTGACGGTGCCGCCGTCGATGACGGGCTTCAGCGCGGCCATCTTCTCCAGGGAGGTGTCCCGGCGCGGCCCCTCGTCGACGGTCACGTCACCGTACGGCACGGTCTCCCGGTCGAAACGGCCCTCGTCGACGGCGCGTACCGCCCGCCGGTGGGACCGCAGCGCGTACTCCTCCTGGTCGCGGCGGGTGATGCCCCACTTGGCGGCGATCATCTCGGCGCCGGCGAACTGGTTGACGGGCCGGTCCCCGTACCGGGCGCGCCAGCCCTCGCTGCCGGCGAACGGGCCCTCGGTGAGGCCGAGGGGCACGGCGGCCTGGCGGGAGGCGAAGGCGATGGGGACCATCGTCATGTTCTGGACGCCGCCGGCGACGACGAGGTCCTGGGTGCCGGACAGGACGGCCTGGGCGGCGAAGTGCACGGCCTGCTGGGAGGAGCCGCACTGCCGGTCGACGGTGGTGCCCGGCACCTCCTCGGGCAGCCCGGCGGCCAGCCAGCTGGTGCGGGCGATGTCACCGGCCTGCGGCCCCACGGTGTCCAGGCACCCGAAGACGACGTCCTCGACGGCGGCCGGGTCCACGCCCGCGCGCGCGACGAGCGCCTTGAGCACCTGCGCGCCGAGGTCGGCCGGGTGCACCCCGCCGAGCCCTCCCCCGCGCCGCCCGACGGGCGTACGGACCGCTTCGACGATATAGGCCTCGGCCATGGCGACTCCCCGGACTCTGGGCTTGAGTTGGTGGTCAGGTACGTACGGCGATCCCGTCCAGCACCATCGACAGGTACTGCCGGGCGATCTGCTCCGGGCTGTACTGCCCGCCGGGCCGGTACCAGGACGCGGCGACCCACACGGTGTCGCGCACGAACCGGTAGGTGACCCTCGTGTCGAGGTCGGCCCGGAACTCCCCCTCGGCGACCCCGCGCTCCAGCGTGGACAGCCAGGTCGTCTCGAACTTGCGCTGCGACACCTCCAGGAACCCGAACCGGCGTTCCTGCACGATCAGCTGCTTCGCCTCGTTCTGGTAGATCTCGACGGCCGCGCGGTGCCGGTCGATGGCGAGGAACGACTCGGTGACCAGGGACCGGAAGGTCTCCCTGGGCCCCAGCCTGGCGGCCAGCACCGCGTCGTACTGCTCCCAGAGCTCGTCGAGGAAGGTCCGCAGGATCTCCTCGAGCATCGCGTCCTTGGAGTCGAAGTAGTAGTAGAGGCTGCCCGCGAGCATGCCCGCGTCGTCCGCGATCCTGCGCACGGTGGTCGCGTTGTACCCCTGCTCGGCGAAGACCTCGGCCGCCCTGTCGAGGAGTTCACGACGACGGGCGGGCGCGGCGGTCACCTGGGGCTTCTTCTTGGTCGGCACGCTGTTCATTGTCCTCAAGGGTGCTGGTTGCTGACGGACACGACCTCGCCCGTCAGGTACGAGGAGTAGCCGGACGCGAGGAACACGATCACGTTGGCCACCTCCCAGGGTTCGGCGTACCGGCCGAAGGCCTCCCGCTCGGTCAGCTCCGCGAGCAGTTCGGGTGTGGTCACCTTCACCAGGTGCGGGTGCATGGCGAGGCTGGGCGCCACGGCGTTGACCCGCACCCCGTACCCGGCCGCCTCGACCGCCGCGCACCGGGTCAGCGCCATCACGCCCGCCTTCGCCGCCGCGTAGTGCGCCTGGCCGGCCTGGGCGCGCCAGCCGACGACGGAGGCATTGTTGACGATCACGCCGCCACCGGTCTCCCGCATGCGCCGCAGGGCAGCGCGTGTGCAGCGGAAGGTGCCGTTCAGGGTCACGTCCAGCACCTTCGACCACTGCTCGTCCGTCATGTCGACGAGGTCCGAGGTGCCGCCGAGGCCCGCGTTGTTGACGACGACGTCGAGCCGTCCGTGCAGCCGGACGCCTGTGTCGAACAGCGCGCGCACCTGGTCCTCGTCGGTCACGTCGCAGGCCGTCGCCGCGACCGCGTCGGCGCCGAACTCGCCCGCCAGCTCGGCCTCGTACTCCTTGAGCCGGCGGGTGTGCGCGTCGCTGATCAGCACACGTGCGCCCTCCTCCAGGAAGCGTCGCGCGGTCGCCCCGCCGATGCCCGCGCCGGCCGCCGCGGTGATGACGGCGGTGCGGCCGTGGAGGAGGCCGTGGCCGGGGACGTAGGTCGCGGGCTCGACGTTCGTCATGAGGGCACGCTAACCTACCAAACACTTGTTAGGGAAGGTTGGGTGCTTGCCCGGAGAGAGGTGACCCGTGGACCTCGCTCATTCCCCCGCCGACGAGGCGTTCCGCGCCGAGGCCCGCGCCTGGCTGCGCGCCCACGTCCCTCCCGAGCCCCTCCCCACCCTGGAGACCGAGGAGGGCTTCGCCGCCCACCGCGCCTGGGAGGCCGAACTGGCCGCCGGCCGCTGGTCGGTGGTGAGCTGGCCGGCCGTGTACGGGGGCCGCGACGCGAGTCTGCCGCGCTGGCTCATCTTCGAGGAGGAGTACTACGCGGCGGGCGCCCCCGGAAGGGTCGGCCAGAACGGCGTCAACCTCCTGGCGCCGACCCTGTTCGACCACGGCACCGAGGAGCAGCGGGCCCGGGTGCTGCCGCCGATGGCCTCCGGTGAGGTGGTGTGGGCGCAGGCGTGGTCGGAGCCGGAGGCCGGTTCGGATCTGGCCTCGCTGACCTCCCGGGCGGTGCGCGTGGAGGGGGGCTGGCTGCTCAGCGGGCAGAAGACGTGGTCGTCGCGCGCGGCCTTCGCGGATCGCGCGTTCGGTCTGTTCCGCAGCGAGCCGGGCACCCCGAAACCCCACCAGGGGCTGACCTACTTCATGTTCGACCTGCGCGCGCCCGGTGTGACGGTCCGCCCGATCGGCCGCCTCGACGGCAAGCCGGCCTTCGCGGAGCTGTTCCTGGACGATGTGTTCGTGCCCGACGAGGACGTGATCGGCGAGCCCGGCCAGGGCTGGCGGATCGCGATGTCGACGGCCGGCAACGAACGCGGGCTGACGCTCCGCTCCCCCGGCCGCTTCCTCGCCTCCGCGCACCGGTTGCGCGACCTGTGGCTCGCCCGGGAGTGCCCGTCGGCCACCCGCGGCCGTGTGGCCGACGCCCTGATCGGCGCACGCGCCTACGAGCTGTTCACCTGGGCGAGCGCCTCCCGCTTCCTCGACGGCGAGACTCTCGGCCCCGAGTCCAGCCTCAACAAGGTGTTCTGGTCGGAGTACGACATCGCACTGCATGAGACGGCGCTGGAACTGCTCGGTGAGGAAGGCGAGTTCGCGGACACCGACTGGTCGGAGGGGTACGTCTTCTCCCTCGCCGGCCCCATCTACGCCGGCACCAACGAGATCCAGCGGGACATCATCGCCGAACGCCTGCTGGGGCTGCCGAGGGGGCGCCGCTGATGCGTTTCCTCCTCGACGCCGAGCAGCGGGCGTTCGCCGCGTCGCTGGACGCGATGCTGACGGCCGCGGACACCCCGGCGGTCGTACGGGCCTGGAGCCGTGGGGAGCACGCGGCCGGGCGGGCGCTGTGGGCGCGGATCGCCCGGGCAGGTGTGTTCGCGCTGGCGGCGCCGGAGACGTACGAGGGGGTGGGCCCCCTGCCCGTGGAACTCGTCGTCGCGTTCGTGGAGTTGGGGCGGCACGCGGTACCGGGCCCGCTCGTGGAGACGGTGGCGGCCACGGTGCTCCTCGCCGGACTGGACGACCCGGGCCCGGCGAAGCGGCTGCTCCCGGCGCTGGTGTCCGGGGAGGCGATGGCCACGGTCGCGCCGCCGGGGGCGACGTACGCGCTGGACGGGGACGCGGCGGCGACCCGTCTGTCCCTGAGCGGTGCCGAACTCAGGCTCTCCCCCGGCCATGGCCCGCTCCGCCCGTCCCTGGACCCGGCCCGCCGCCTTGCCCCCCTCTCCCCCGGGGGTGAACTCCTCGCCGGGGAACCGCACGTCGCCCGAGCGGTCCTGTGGGCCCGGCTGGCGGTGGCCGCCCAGGCCCTGGGCGTGGGACTCGCACTCCTGGACCGGACGGTGACGTATGTCGGGCAGCGCACCCAGTTCGGTGTGCCCGTCGGCTCGTTCCAGGCGGTGAAGCACCGGCTGGCCGACGCCAAGGTGGCACTGGAGTTCGCGCGCCCCCTGGTGTTCGGCGCGGCGGTCACCATGGACCCGGCGGACGTGGCCGCCGCCAAGGTCATGGCCTGCGAGGCGGCGTACCGGATCGCGCGCACGGCGCTCCAGTCGCACGGCGCGATCGGCTACACCGCGGAGTACGACCTGTCGCTGTGGCTGACCAAGGCCCGTGCGCTGCGCACGGCATGGGGTTCGCCGGACGCCTGCCGGGAGACGGTGCTCAGCGGTGGTGGTCGCCGCCGGTGAGCTGCCGGTACTCCTCAGGGGTCGGTTTCGGGATGTGGGTGCCGGTGCCGAACATGGCGCGGGCGAACCGGGCGCGCAGCCGGTCCACCGGTCCGACGCGCCGCCGGACGCCGTTCGCGTCGACGAGCGGCCCGGTCTCGTACGGCGGGGGCTGCTCGTGCTGGGTGAGCGTGAACAGCTGCGCCCGGGTGAGCGGTTCGTGGACCTCGACGGACCTCGACGTACTCCCCGTGCGGGAGCCGCTTGATGACGCCGGTCTCACGGCCGTGGAGCACCTTGTCCCGGTCGCGGCGTTGCAGGCCCATGCAGATGCGCCGGGTGACGACGAAGGCGACGACGGGCACCACGAGGAAGGCGATGCGTACGAACCAGGTGATCGCGTGGATGGAGAGGTGCAGATGGGTGGCGACGCCGCGTCGATCCCGGTGGAGAAGAAGACGACCGGAACGTTCCCGTCGTCGTCGAGCTGCGCGGACAGCCCGAGCACCCGGTCGGCGAGGGCCTGCACGCTGTCGTCCTGGTAGTACGGCCGCATGGAGCCGCTGTGGTCGACCACGAGGTACACGGCGGCGCGCTGCCCGCGCAGCCCGTGCTTGTCGAGGGAGACCCCGGCGGCCTTGTAGAGGTCCACGAGCGCGGGAGCGGTCTCCCGCACCTTGCTGAGGCTGATCGCGGGCATACGGGCCCTCCTGGCGTACTGGGTCGACGGGCCCCCGAGGCTGGAGCGTCAGCGGGGTCCCCGGTGACGGGATCACCCGCGCTCACCCCCCGACCGCACCCCCGTACGCCTCCCCGTCACTCCTCACCCCTGATCGTTCGCTATTTTGTTCGCCGCCGTCCTCACCGGCTCGTCATCCGTCCGCACCCGCAAGGAGCCGGCCGTGGAACCCCAGCCGTCCGAGTCCCCGCAGTCGCCCGAGTCCCCCGGGGCGCCCGAGTCCGCCCAGCCGCCCCAGTCCTCCCCCGAGCCGCCGGACTCCCCGGCCGCCGCGACCGCCGCGGAGCCCGCGGTCACCACGTGCTACCGCCACCCGAAGGTCGAGTCGTACGTCCGCTGCACCCGCTGCGACCGCTTCATCTGCCCGGACTGCATGCGCGAGGCGGCCGTGGGCCACCAGTGCCCCGAGTGCGTGAAGGAGGGCGCCCGGACGGTCCGCCGGGCCCGCACCGCCTTCGGCGGCCGGATCTCGACGGTGCCGCTGGTGACGTATGTCCTCATCGCCCTCAACGTCCTGGCCTACGTGGCCGAACTGGTCCGCCCCTCGGTGGTGGACGACTTCGCGATGCTGGGCAGAGGGCTCGCCGGCTCCGACGGCCTCCACTACGTCTGGCAGGACGTCTACCCGTCCGGCTTCCACCCCGAGGGCGTCATCGACGGCGAGTGGTACCGCCTCCTGACCGGAGCGTTCCTGCACCTCCCGCCGACCGAGGGCACCTTCGGCATCCTCCACATCGTGATGAACATGGTCACGCTGTGGAACGTCGGCCGGATCGTGGAGGCCCAGCTGGGCCGCGCCCGCTACCTCGCCCTCTACCTCCTGTCGGCCCTCGGCGGTTCGGTGTTCGTCCTGCTCCTCGCCCCTGACGCCACCACCGTCGGCGCCTCCGGCGCGATCTTCGGTGTCTGCACCGCGTACTACGTCCTCGCCCGACGCCTCGGCGCCGACCCCAGCGGCATCAACCGCTTCATGGCGGGCCTGCTGGTCTGGCTGGTGATCTCGGCGGTCGTCACCTCCTGGCAGAGCCACCTCGGCGGCCTCCTCACCGGCGGCCTCATCGCCCTCGGCTACGCCTACGCCCCGCGCGACCGCCGCCGGGTGCTGGTGCAGGCGGGCACCTGCGCGGTGGTCCTCGCACTCCTGCTGGTGCCGGCGGTGGGGAAGGTCGCGGCGATGACGGGCTGAGCACGAAGGCTCTCCGCCTCACCGCGTCCGCGCCCCACCACAGCCGTCCGGCTGTCCCAACCCGGCCCGCACTCTGGGCACTTCGGGAATCATGTCGCTGATCAGCGCGGTCGGCGAGGAAGTTCTCGGGGGTCGCGGGCGTGGTGTGCAGGGTGATTTCCCAGGGCGACGACGGGCACTGCCGATCGGAGTGACGGCGACACCATTCCTCGCCAAGGACCCTCAGCTCAAGGAGAGGTTCGCCCCGCTGACCTGCGCGCAGAAGGACGTCTCGCTCCTGGCTGCGGCTCTGCCTGCACTGTCCGCACCCCGCGCTGCACGCGGCCCTGGAGGACTCGCCGCACGTGCCGACGACCACCGCCAAGCAGACGATCCGTAGCCGCACATGCGACGGCGCCCGCCCAAGCGTCCGGTCGGGGACTAGTGGGCAGGCGCCGTCTGTGTTCCGTACGCCGTTGTACGGGACGTCTGTCGGTCCAGGTCGATCAGACCGTCAGCGCGCGGTCCGTCGGGCGGATCGGTGCCGGCAGGTCGCTCGCGCCCGTCAGGAAGCGGTCGCAGCCGCGGGCGGCCGAGCGGCCCTCCGCGATCGCCCACACGATGAGCGACTGGCCGCGGCCGGCGTCGCCCGCCACGAACACACCCGGCACGTTGGTCTGGAAGTCGGCGTCGCGGGCGATGTTGCCGCGCTCGTCGAGCTCCAGGCCGAACTGCTCGACCAGGCCGTTCTCCCGGTCGGTGCCGGTGAAGCCCATCGCGAGGGTGACGAGCTGGGCGGGGATCTTGCGCTCCGTGCCCGGCTTCTGCGTCAGCTTGCCGTCGACGAACTCGACCTCGACGAGGTGCAGCCACTGGACGTTGCCGTCCTCGTCGCCCTCGAAGTGGGTGGTGGAGACGGAGTAGACCCGCTCACCGCCCTCCTCGTGCGCGGAGGTGACCTTGTAGAGCATCGGGAAGGTCGGCCACGGCTGGTGCGGGGCACGCTCCTCGCCCGGCTTCGGCATGATCTCCAGCTGGGTCACGGAGGCCGCGCCCTGGCGGTGGGCGGTGCCCACGCAGTCGGCGCCGGTGTCACCGCCGCCGATGACCACGACGTGCTTGCCCTCGGCGGTGATGGGGGGCGCCACGAAGTCGCCCTCCTGCACCTTGTTGGCCAGCGGCAGGTACTCCATGGCCTGGTGGATGCCGTTCAGCTCGCGGCCGGGGACCGGCAGGTCACGCGCGGTCGTGGCACCGGCGGCGATCACGACGGCGTCGTACCGCTTCCTCAGGTCGGTCGCCTTGAGGTCGCGGCCGATCTCGATGCCCGTACGGAAGCGGGTGCCCTCCGCGCGCATCTGCTCGATACGCCGGTTGATGTGCCGCTTCTCCATCTTGAACTCGGGGATGCCGTAGCGGAGCAGACCGCCGACGCGGTCGGCGCGCTCGTAGACCGCGACCGTGTGACCGGCCCGCGTCAGCTGCTGCGCCGCCGCGAGGCCCGCCGGGCCGGAGCCGATGACCGCGACCGTCTTGCCGGACAGACGCTCCGGGATCTGCGGCGCCACGTCGCCGCCGTCCCACGCCTTGTCGATGATCGAGACCTCGACGTTCTTGATGGTGACGGCGGGCTGGTTGATGCCGAGCACACACGCCGACTCGCACGGGGCCGGGCACAGCCGGCCCGTGAACTCCGGGAAGTTGTTGGTGGCGTGCAGGCGCTCGGAGGCGGCCGCCCAGTCCTCGCGGTAGGCGTAGTCGTTCCACTCGGGGATGAGGTTCCCCAGCGGACAGCCGTTGTGGCAGAACGGGATGCCGCAGTCCATGCAGCGGGACGCCTGCTTCGAGATGATCGGGAGCAGCGAACCCGGGACGTAGACCTCGTTCCAGTCCTTCAGCCGGACGTCGACGGGCCGGGACTTGGCGACCTCGCGGCCGTGGTTGAGAAAGCCCTTGGGATCAGCCATTGGTCGCCGCCTCCATCATCTTCTCGGTGATCTCGGTCTCGGAGAGACCGGCTCGCTCGGCGGCGTCCTTGGCGGCGAGCACTGCCTTGTACGTGCTGGGGATGATCTTGCTGAAGCGGGTCACGGCCTCGTCCCACTCCGCGAGCAGCTTCTCGGCGACCGTGGATCCGGTCTCCTCGGCGTGGCGGCGCACCACGTCGTGCAGCCACTGCTTGTCGGTGTCGTCGAGCGCCTCGACGGCGTTCACGTTGCCGACGTTGACGTTGTCGCGGTCGAGGTCGATGACGTACGCGATGCCGCCGGACATACCGGCCGCGAAGTTGCGGCCCGTCTCGCCGAGGACGACCGCGTGACCGCCGGTCATGTACTCGCAGCCGTGGTCGCCCACGCCCTCGGCGACGACCAGCGCGCCGGAGTTGCGGACGCAGAACCGCTCGCCCGTACGGCCGCGCAGGAACAGTTCGCCGCCGGTCGCGCCGTAGGCGATGGTGTTGCCGGCGATCGTCGAGTACTCGGCGAGGTGGTCGGCGCCCCGGTCCGGGCGGACGATCACCCGGCCGCCGGAGAGGCCCTTGCCGACGTAGTCGTTGGCGTCGCCCTCCAGGCGCAGCGTGACACCGCGCGGGAGGAAGGCGCCGAAGGACTGGCCCGCGGAACCGGTGAAGGTGATGTCGATGGTGTCGTCGGGCAGGCCGGCGCCGCCGAACTTCTTCGTCACCTCGTGGCCGAGCATGGTGCCGACCGTGCGGTTGATGTTGCGGACCTTGACCTGGGCGCGCACGGGCTGGGCCTCGGTCGCGTCGGAGGCGGCCAGGGCGTCCGCCGCGAGCTTGATCAGCTCGTTGTCGAGCGCCTTCTCCAGGCCGTGGTCCTGCTCGACGATCCGGTGGCGCACCGCGCCCTCGGGCAGCTCGGGCACGTGGAACAGCGGCTCCAGGTCCAGGCCCTGCGCCTTCCAGTGGTCGACGGCGCGCTCCACGTCGAGGACCTCGGCGTGACCGACGGCCTCCTCGATGGAGCGGAAGCCCAGCTCGGCCAGCAGTTCGCGGACCTCCTCGGCGATGAACCGGAAGAAGTTCACGACGTACTCGGCCTTGCCGGAGAACCGGTCGCGGAGCGTCGGGTTCTGCGTGGCGATGCCGACCGGGCAGGTGTCCAGGTGGCAGACGCGCATCATGACGCAGCCGGACACGACCAGCGGGGCGGTCGCGAAACCGAACTCCTCGGCGCCGAGCAGCGCGGCGATGATCACGTCACGGCCGGTCTTCAGCTGGCCGTCGGTCTGCACGACGATGCGGTCACGCAGACCGTTGAGCAGCAGGGTCTGCTGGGTCTCGGCGAGGCCGAGCTCCCAGGGACCGCCCGCGTGCTTCAGCGAGGTGAGCGGGGAGGCGCCCGTACCGCCGTCGTGGCCGGAGATGAGGACGACGTCGGCGTGCGCCTTGGACACACCGGCCGCGACCGTGCCGACGCCGACCTCGGAGACCAGCTTCACGTGGATGCGGGCCTGCGGGTTGGCGTTCTTGAGGTCGTGGATCAGCTGGGCCAGGTCCTCGATGGAGTAGATGTCGTGGTGCGGCGGAGGGGAGATCAGGCCCACGCCCGGCGTCGAGTGACGTGTCTTCGCGACCCACGGGTACACCTTGTGGCCGGGCAGCTGGCCGCCCTCACCGGGCTTGGCGCCCTGGGCCATCTTGATCTGGATGTCGTCCGCGTTGACCAGGTACTCGGAGGTCACACCGAAGCGGCCGGAGGCGACCTGCTTGATGGACGACCGGCGCGCCGGATCGTACAGGCGCTCGGGGTCCTCGCCGCCCTCACCGGTGTTGGACTTGCCGCCCAGCTGGTTCATGGCGATGGCGAGGGTCTCGTGCGCCTCCTTGGAGATGGAGCCGTACGACATGGCGCCGGTCGAGAACCGCTTGACGATCTCGGAGACCGGCTCGACCTCGTCGACCGGGATCGGCTGCCGGTCCGACTTGAAGCCGAACAGACCGCGCAGCGTCATCAGCCGCTCGGACTGCTCGTTCACCCGCTCGGTGTACTGCTTGAAGATGTCGTAGCGGGCCGAGCGCGTGGAGTGCTGGAGGCGGAAGACCGTCTCCGGGTCGAACAGGTGCGGTTCGCCCTCGCGGCGCCACTGGTACTCGCCGCCGATCTCCAGGGCGCGGTGCGCCGGCGCGATGCCGGAGGCCGGGTACGCCTTGGCGTGGCGGGCGGCGACCTCCTTGGCGATGACGTCGATGCCGACACCGCCGATCTTGGTGGCCGTGCCGTTGAAGTACTTCTCGACGAACTCGTCGGCGAGGCCGACGGCCTCGAAGACCTGGGCGCCGCGGTAGGAGGCCACGGTGGAGATGCCCATCTTCGACATGACCTTCAGCACGCCCTTGCCGAGGGCGTAGATCAGGTTGCGGATGGCCTGCTCGGGCTCGATACCGGAAAGGAACGTTCCGGCGCGGACGAGGTCCTCGACGGACTCCATCGCCAGGTACGGGTTGACGGCGGCGGCACCGTAGCCGATGAGCAGGGCGACGTGGTGGACCTCGCGGACGTCACCGGCCTCGACCAGCAGGCCCACCTGGGTGCGCTGCTTGGTGCGGATGAGGTGGTGGTGGACGGCCGCGGTGAGCAGCAGCGACGGGATCGGCGCGTGCTCGGCGTCCGAGTGGCGGTCCGACAGGACGATCAGGCGGGCGCCGTTGTCTATCGCGGCGTCGGCCTCGGCGCAGATCTCCTCGATGCGCGCGGCGAGGGCGTCACCGCCACCGGAGACCCGGTACAGGCCGGAGAGGGTCGCGGCCTTCATGCCGGGCATGTCGCCGTCGGCGTTGATGTGGATGAGCTTGGCCAGCTCGTCGTTGTCGATCACCGGGAAGGGCAGGGTGACGCTGCGGCACGACGCGGCGGTCGGTTCCAGGATGTTGCCCTCGGGGCCCAGCGAGGAGCGCAGCGAGGTGACCAGCTCCTCGCGGATCGCGTCCAGCGGCGGGTTGGTGACCTGCGCGAACAGCTGGGTGAAGTAGTCGAACAGCAGCCGCGGGCGAGAGGAGAGGGCGGCGATCGGCGAGTCGGTGCCCATGGAGCCGATCGGCTCGGCGCCGGCCTTGGCCATCGGCGCGAGAATGACGCGCAGCTCCTCCTCGGTGTACCCGAAGGTCTGCTGGCGGCGGGTGACCGAGGCGTGGGTGTGCACGATGTGCTCGCGCTCGGGCAGGTCGGACAGCTCGATCTCGCCGGCCTCCAGCCACTCCGCGTAGGGGTGCTCGGCGGCGAGGGCGGCCTTGATCTCGTCGTCCTCGATGATGCGGTGCTCGACGGTGTCGACGAGGAACATGCGGCCGGGCTGGAGGCGGCCCTTGCGGACGACCTTGGCGGGGTCGATGTCGAGGACGCCGACCTCGGAACCGAGGACGACGAGGCCGTCGTCGGTGACCCAGTAGCGGCCGGGGCGAAGGCCGTTGCGGTCGAGGACCGCGCCGACCTGACGGCCGTCGGTGAAGGTGACACAGGCCGGGCCGTCCCAGGGCTCCATCATCGTGGAGTGGTACTGGTAGAAGGCGCGGCGGGCCGGGTCCATGGAGTCGTGGTTCTCCCACGCCTCCGGGATCATCATCAGCACGGAGTGCGGGAGCGAACGGCCGCCGAGGTGGAGCAGTTCGAGCACCTCGTCGAAGGACGCCGAGTCGGAGGCCTCCGGGGTGCAGATCGGGAAGATCCGCTCCAGCTTCTCCTGCGGCCCGAACAGGTCGGAGACCAGCTGGGACTCGCGGGCGCGCATCCAGTTGCGGTTGCCCTTGACCGTGTTGATCTCGCCGTTGTGCGCGACGAAGCGGTACGGGTGGGCGAGTGGCCACGACGGGAAGGTGTTGGTCGAGAACCGGGAGTGCACGAGCGCGATCGCGGAGGCGAAGCGGCGGTCGGACAGGTCCGGGAAGAAGGGCTCCAGCTGGCCGGTGGTCAGCATGCCCTTGTAGACGATGGTCCGCGCGGACAGCGAGGGGAAGTAGACGTCGACCTCGCGCTCGGCGCGCTTGCGCAGCACGAACGTCTTGCGGTCGAGTTCGATGTCCGTGGAAGGCACTGCGGCGCCGTCGGTGACGAAGATCTGGCGGAAGGCCGGCATCGTCGAGCGGGCCGTGGCGCCGAGCAGTTCGGGCGCGACGGGCACCTCGCGCCAGCCGAGGACGGTCAGGCCCTCCTCGGCGGCGATGGCGTCGATGCGGGCGGCCGCGTCGTCGGCGGCGTCCTCGGGCAGGAAGGCGATACCGACGGCGTACGCACCGGCCTCGGGCAGCTCGAATCCGGCCACCTCGCGGAAGAAGCCGTCGGGCACCTGGGAGAGGATGCCGGCGCCGTCACCGGAGTCCGGCTCGGAGCCGGTGGCACCGCGGTGCTCGAGGTTGCGCAGAACGGTGAGCGCCTGCTCGACCAGCGCATGGCTCGCCTCGCCGGTGAGGGTGGCCACGAAGCCGACGCCACAGGCGTCGCGCTCGTTGCGGGGGTCGTACATACCCTGCGCAGCAGGGCGAGCATCCATGAACGACCACTTCTGGCCATTCGTGGAGTGCTGGGACGGCTGGCGCGGCGTACGCATCGGCTCTCCCGTCGTCGTCATGTGGCATGTGCAAGTTGCCGAGGGACGACGTTGGCCCTCTGCGCGGAGTGCAAAATTTCGTGCAGGTTACATGATGGAGCGCTTCTCGGGAACCGGGATAGTTCGTTCCAACATGCGGACGCCGCGGCGCCGATCGGGTACGGCGCACGACGGCGGGAGCAAGGGGAGCCAGCCGGACAGATCCATGTCCTTCGACTCGGAGCGCGGGGGGCGTCATCGCCCTCCGCGAAAGGGTGCGGTGCAGGCGTCATTGCCGGCGGCGCTTACGGCTCATGCCCAGCGGTTAAGCATTCGAAACCGCCTGGTAACGACTATTTATACGACCCGCCGCATACATAGCCATCCGATCCATCATACGGCTGCACCGAACAGAGTGCCGAGGGCGTACGTCACACCGGCCGCGGCACCCCCGAGGGCCAGCTGACGCAGCCCGCTGTACCACCAGCTTCTGGCCGTCACCTTCGCCACCAGGGCACCACAGGCGAAAAGCCCCAGCAACGCCACCAGGACGGCGGGCCACAGCGCGCGAGCACCGAGCAGATACGGCAGCACGGGCAGCAGGGCGCCGAGCGCGAAGGAGCCGAAGCTCGACACGGCGGCGACGGCGGGCGAGGGGAGGTCCCCGGGGTCGATGCCCAGCTCCTCGCGGGCATGGATCTCCAGCGCCTGCTCGGGGTCGTGCGAGAGCTGTCTCGCGACTTCGCGGGCGAGTCCCGGCTCGACGCCGCGGGCCTCGTAGAGGGCGGCCAGCTCCTTCTCCTCGTCCTTGGGGTGCTTGCGCAACTCCCGCCGCTCGACGTCCAGTTCCGCTTCGACGAGTTCGCGCTGCGAGGCCACGGAAGTGTACTCGCCGGCCGCCATCGAGAAGGCCCCGGCGGCGAGCCCGGCGAGCCCGGCGACGACGACCGCCTCCCGGCCGGCCGTGCCGCCGGCGACACCGGTCATCAGCGCCAGGTTGGACACGAGCCCGTCCATCGCACCGAACACAGCCGGGCGCAGCCAGCCGCCGTTCACGTCCCGGTGCGTGTGGTTGTCGCGGTGCGCCACGTGCAGCGCTGCTTCGGTGTCAATGATCGCCATACATCCGAACGTACGCTCGGAAAATCGCTTCTGCCAGCAAGGAAGGCCGTACTTACCCGCAGCCGAGCCTGAGTTCGCCGGCAGTCGACCGGGGTTCACGGCTGTTCGAGGAATCGTCGCCGCTCATTCGTACAGAGCTCCGCACAGATGTCGACCGGGTGATACCGGGGCACTCAGGGGGCCGGTCGGCCACGGGATGTGGCAGAGATCTTCACAGAGAAATCTTCAGAACGGATCAACTGCCCATAGGACTGCGGACCCACCGGTCGGAGTACGCAGGGCTCCGAGGAGCCGCAGGCGCCACCGGATGGCAACGGGTCACCGGCCCACCACGGCCGGACGACGGACCACCTGCAGGGCCGTAGGCACCGACCGGGCACCACCAGCCAGCCGGACGCACGCACACCGCCAGGCAGCCGCATGCCGCCCCCTACCCCCCTCGGACAGGATCCGCTGGACCGGCCCTCGGGCCAGAGAGGCGCCCTATGCCTTCCATCGCCTGCGTCCCCCCGGCCCCGATGCCGGGGGACGCCACCGGTCTCCGCGAGCGGGCGCGCGGCGCCATGCTCGGGCTCGCCGTCGGGGACGCGCTGGGGGCGCCCGCGGAGAACATGAAGCCCTCCGAGATCCGTGCCCGCTGGGGCCGCATCACGGGGTACGTCGCCGAGAACCCCGCCGGCACGGACGACACCGAGTACGCCATCTTCTCCGGGCTGCTGCTGGCCCGGCACGGCTCGGCGCTCACCGTCACCCATGTGGAGACGGCCTGGCACCAGTGGATCGCGGACCTGGACGAGGGCCCGTTCCGGGGCGCCGGCTTCAGCGAACGCGGCACCCTGGAGAACCTCCGTCGGGGGCTGGCCGCCCCGATCTCCGCCCAGCACCGGCACGCCTGGAGCGACGGTCTGGCGATGCGCGCGGCTCCCTTCGGCGTGTTCGCGGCGGGCCGCCCCGCGGAGGCGGCCCGCCTGGTCGCCATCGACGGCTCGGTCAGCCACGACGGGGAGGGCATCTACGGCGGTCAGGCCGTCGCGGCGGGTGTGGCAGCGGCGATGGCGGGCGCGCCGACCATCGCGGTGGTGGCCTCCGCCCTGGCCGTCATCCCGGACGACTCCTGGACCGCGCGCTCGCTGCGCCGCGCGGTCGCCGTCGCCCACCGCGGCGAGCGTGCGGTCCGTTCCGCCGTCGTCATCGGCGGCTACCCGTGGACCGACCTCGCCCCCGAGGCGGTCGCCCTCGCCTTCGGCGCGTACGCGGCGGCGGACGGCGACTTCACCGAGTCCGTCCTCACCGCGGTCAACATGGGCCGCGACGCCGACACGACCGCGGCCGTCGCGGGCGCCCTGGCCGGAGCCACCCGCGGCGCCTCGTCCATCCCCGCCGAGTGGACGACACCCATCGGCCCCGCGCGAGGCAGCTGCCTGCCGTCCATGGCGGGCCACCACGTCCTGGACGTCGCCGAACTCCTCACCCCGGACGACTGCGCCAAGTGGATCACCGGCCCCCTCCCCCCGACCCGGCCCACCCCGCCCGCCTACGCCCTGGCCCCCGACGAGGAGACCCGCCCATGAACCCGCCCAGCCCCTGGGACGAGGGCCCGGCAGGGACCCCCCTCACCCTGACACCGCCCGCGCCGACCCTGCCCGGGGCACCCTCGGAAGCAGCGACCACGAGCACAGACGGTGACACGCGCACAGACAGTGAGTCGGCCGCCCAAGAACCCCCGGCAACGCCCGACCCCGAGCCGGCACCCCCTGCAACCGCAGACAACACAACCGCCGACGACGCGACCACCGCCCGACAACCACCCGCAGCCGCCGCCGACGCGACCACCCCCCGACAACCACCCGCAGCCGCCGACGACGAGATGCCGCCGCAGGGGCCACCCGCACACGACGACGACAGAGCAACGGCTGGGTCGGTCGGGCACGACTCCCCAGCACACGAACCCGCGCCCGCCCGCACGGCCCGGCCCCCCGCCCGGACCGGGACCAGAATCGAGGGCCTCCTGCTCGGCCTCGCCGCAGGCGACGCCGCCGGCTGGCCCGCCGCCCGCCACCGGGCGGCCCGCATGCCCGAGTGGACCCGCCGCCTCACCCGCGAACTCGACACCTTCGCCGAGCAGAACGCGACGACCACCCTCCCCGTCCCCATCGCCCTCAACCAGCCCCCCGAGCCCCTCCGCCTCGGCCCCTCCGACGACGCGGAATGGGCGGCCTTCGCCGCCGAGGCGCTCCTGCGAGCCTCGGACGCCGCCGCCCTCGGTGACCTGAGCCTGGAGCGCCGTACCCGCGCCTCCATCGACCTCTCCTGGAACACCGTCGCCAGCGAGATCGCCGCGGCGGCGGAACGTGCCCCCGAGGTCGAGTCCGCCGTCCTCCCCCTCCGTGCCCGTATCTCCGTACGCGCCGGCCTCGGCAACCTCGCCACCGGCCTGCGCCCGCCCGCCACCGGCCACGACAACCCGCACTACTTCGACGACGCGGCCTGCGTACGCGCCTGTGTGCTCGCGGTGGCCCACCCCAGCGACCCCGGGCGCGCCGCCGAGCTCGCCGAGTTCGACGCCCGCTACACCCAGGACGGCGACGGCGTGCACGGCGCCCGCGCGATGGCCGCCGCCCTCGCGCTCGCGCTCGCCGGCGCGGACGTCGACGCGTGCGCGGCGGCGGCCCTCGCCGAACTCCCGGAGGAGACGGAGATCGGACGCAACGCCCGCCACGCCCTGGACCTGGCCCGCCGCCACGGAAGAGAAGGAACATTCGCCCTGGTACCGCTGCTGGAGCACCAGATCGTCGACCACGTCTACAGCTACGGCATCGCCGCCGCCGAGACGGTCCCCGTCGCCCTCGCCCTGGCCACCGCCGCCCGCGGCCGGATCGCCGAGGCCGTCCCCGCCGCCGCCTGCCTCTCCCGTGTCGCCGACTCCGCCCCCGCCCTCGCCGGGGCCCTGACCGGCGCGCTCGGCGGCGCCACCGCCATCCCCGACGCCTGGCGGGACGCCTGCCGCACCCTCTCCGGCTGCGCCCTCCCCCGCCTCACCGGTACGGATCTCGTACACCTCGCCGAACTTCTCGCAACCACGGAACTCGCCTCCCCCGGAGGATGATTCGGGCATGACGCCCCCCATGGAAGCCCATCGCCACGCAGTGCCGCACACCGACGCGAGCCTTGAGGAACGCATCACCGGCGCCCTGGTCGGCGCCGCCGTCGGCGACGCCCTCGGCGGCCCGGTCGAGGGCTACACCCCGGAGCAGATCCTCGAACGCCACGGCGGCCGCGTCCACGGCGTCGTCGGCCCCTGGAACGGCGACGACTGGCGCACCGCCCGGCCGATCGCCCCGTACCACAAGGGCGACGGACACGTCACCGACGACACCTTGATGACCCACGCGCTGGTGCGGGTCTACGAGCGGGTCCGCGACCACCTGGACGCGTACGCGATCGCCGAGCACCTGGTCCCCGACCTGATGACCACCCCGCGCTGGATCCCGGAGCTGGAGGCGGAGGCCCTCCCCCTGCAGCGTGTCTTCCTCGCCGAGAAGTGGCTGGTGGCCCGTCTGCACTACGGCCACGTCGACCCACGCGAGGCGGGCGCGGGCAACATCGTCAACTGCGGTGCCGCGATGTACATGGCACCGGTCGGCCTGGTGAACGCGGCCGACCCGCGGGGCGCGTACGCCGAGGCCCTCGACATCGCGGGCGCCCACCAGTCGTCGTACGGCAGGGAGGCGGCAGGCGTCTTCGCGGCGGCCGTCGCGGCGGCGTGCGCACCGGGCGCCACCGCGCAGTCGGTGGTCGAGGCCTGCGTACGGCTGGCCAAGGACGGCACGCGCGCCGCGATCGAGGCGGTGTGCGAGGTGGCCTCCCGTCACAGGGACTTCGAGTCGGCGCTGAAACCGCTGCGCGAAGCGGTGACGCCCTACGACACGGTCGGCGCCGACTACCGCGCCCCCTCCCTCGGCGCGCGCCGCCCCTCCCGCCTCCACTCCATCGAGGAACTCCCCATCGCCCTTGGCATGTTGCTGGTGGCCCGTGGCGACTACCGCCACGCGGTCCTGGGTTCGGTGAACTACGGGCGTGACTGCGACTCCATCGCCACGATGGCGGGTGCCCTGGCCGGAGCGCTGGGGTCGGACGTGCCGGGGGACTGGGCGAAGACGGTCGCGGAGGCGAGCCGCCTGGATCTCCACGCGCCCGCCGCGGCGTTGACGGAGGTCGCCCTCCAGATCCACGAGCAGGACGTACGCCGTCGCCGGGCCCACGAGGCCGCCTTCACCACCCTGGCGGGCACCCGATGACCGCCCTGCGCCTCACCTGGGTCCAGCCCGAGGACCTCCTCGGCCATGAACTCCAGCAGGCGGCCCAGGACGGCCGCGAGACCTCCGCCATCGCCACCCGCTGGAAGAACGCGGGCGGCCCCGAGGCCCCGCTCCGCGACGGCGCTTCCCCCCAACCGGCCTCCCGCTACCTGCGGTTGCTCGCCGAGGATCTGCTGGACGAGCTGGCGGACCTGCCCAGCCGTTCGGCGGACCGGGAACCGACGGAACTCGACAGGATCAAGGCCCTGTGCCCGGACTGGCCCACCGCGCGCCGGGGCACCCGGGCCGAGGTGGCCGTACGACCGGCGGCCCTGGAGGCCGCCTGGCTGGGCCGAGCCGTCGGCTGTCTCCTCGGCAAACCCGTCGAGAAGCTCCCTCTCACCGCCATCCGCCGGCTCGCCCAGACCAGCGGGAACTGGCCCCTGAACGCGTATTTCACCGCCCGGGGAGTCCCCGCCGACCTGCTGCGGGCCCACCCCTGGAACCGCCGCTCGGCGCAGACCTCCCTCGCCGAGAACATCGACGGCATGCCCGAGGACGACGACCTCAACTACCCCCTCCTCAACCTCCTCCTTCTCCAGCGGCACGGCCCCCGCTTCACCACCACCGACGTGGCGGCCCTCTGGCTCGACGAACTCCCCGCGGGCCGCACCTTCACCGCCGAACGCGTCGCCTACCGCAATCTGCTCACCGGTATCGAGCCGCCCCGGACCGCACGCCACCGCAATCCGTTCCGCGAGTGGATCGGCGCCCTGATCCGCGCCGACGTCCACGGCTGGACCAATCCCGGCGACCCGGCGACCGCGGCAGCGCAGGCCCATCGCGACGCCACCCTCACCCACACCGCGAACGGCGTGTACGCGGCGATGTTCGTCGCGGCCGTCATCGCCGAGGCCACCACCGGCGTCCACGACGTCCACCACTGTCTGCGGACCGGCCTCACCGTCGTCCCCGAGCACTCCCGGCTGGCACGAGCGATCCGCCAGGCCCTCCGACTGGCCGCGGAGGAAAGGGACTTCGACAGGATCGTCGACGAACTCCACTCCACCTACGCCGACCACCACTGGGTCCACGCCATCCCCAACACCGCCCTGCTGACCGCCGCCCTCACCCACGCGGACGGCGACTTCACCGCCTCGGTGTGCCGTGCGGTGTCGGGCGGCTGGGACACCGACTCGGTCGGCGCGACGGCGGGCAGCATCGCGGGCCTCCTGGCCGGCTCCGCACAGGCGCTGCCCGACCGGTGGACGGCCCCGCTCAAGAACCGCCTGGCCACCTCGGTCGCCGACTTCAACGGCATCGGCTTCGACGCCCTGGCCCACCTCACCCTCCGGGAGGTCCGCCGCTCATGACCCAGGCGTACGACCCCCCGCTCAGCCATCTGCGCGTCCTCGACCTCGCCACTCTCTTCGCCGGTCCCCTCGCCGCCACGATGCTCGGCGACTTCGGCGCGGAGGTCATCAAGGTCGAGCACCCCACGAAGCCCGATCCGTCCCGTGGCCACGGCCCCTCGAAGGACGGCGTGGGCCTGTGGTGGAAACTCCTCGGCCGCAACAAGCGGACCGTGACGCTGAACCTCTCGAAGCCCGGCGGCCGGGACACCCTCCTCCGTCTCGCCGCGACCTCCGACGTGATCATCGAGAACTTCCGGCCCGGCACCCTGGAGAAGTGGGGCCTGGGCTGGCCGGAGCTGTCCGCCGCCAACCCGCGCCTGGTCCTCGCCCGCGTCACCGGCTTCGGCCAGTTCGGCCCGTACGCGCACCGCCCCGGCTTCGGCACGCTCGCCGAGGCCATGAGCGGTTTCGCCGCGATCACCGGAGAACCGGACGCCCCGCCGGTGCTGCCGCCGTTCGGCCTCGCCGACTCGATCGCGGGCCTGGCGACGGCGTACGCGGTGATGACCGCGCTCGCCGCGCGTGACCGGACGGGCGAGGGGCAGACGGTGGACATGGCGATCATCGAGCCGATCCTCACCGTCCTCGGCCCCCAACCCCTCTGGTACGACCAGCTGGGCCATGTCCAGCCCCGCACGGGCAACCGCTCCGCCAACAACGCGCCCCGCAACACCTATCGCACGGCGGACGGCTCCTGGGTGGCCGTGTCCACCTCCGCCCAGTCCGTCGCGGAGCGGGTGATGCGCCTGGTCGGGCACCCGGAGCTGATCGACGAACCGTGGTTCGGCTCGGGCGCGGAGCGGGCCCGCCACACGGACGTCCTGGACGAGGCGGTCGGCGCGTGGATCGCCCGCCACGGCAGGGAGGAGGTCATCGAGGCGTTCGAGAAGGCGGAGGCGGCGGTCGCCCCCATCCAGGACGTCCGGGACGTGATGGCCGATCCCCAGTACCGGGCCCTCGACACCATCACGACCGTCGACGACCCCGACCTGGGCCCCCTGCGCATGCAGAACGTCCTCTTCCGCCTCTCCGCGACACCTGGCGGCATCCGCTGGGCGGGCCGCCCGCACGGTGCGGACACGGACTCGGTCCTCACCGAGCTGGGCCTGACCGGGGCGGACATCGCGACCCTCCGTGCGGAGGGCGCACTGTGACCCTCCGCCCCGTCACCACCGTCCCCCTGACCTGGCTCTACGTGCCCGGCGACCGCCCGGAGGTGGTGACCAAGGCCCTGGCCGCCGGCGCCGACGTGGTGATCGTCGACCTGGAGGACGCGGTCGCCCCCGACCGCAAGGAGTACGCGCGGTCCGCCACCGCCGAGTTGCTCTCGGAGCCCCCGCCGGTGCCCGTCCACGTCCGGGTGAACGACCTGGACACCGCGTACGCCGAGGACGACCTCAAGACGCTGGCCCCGCTCCCCGGTCTGGGCGCCCTCCGCCTCCCGAAGGTCTCTGCCCCCGCCGACGTGGTCCGCGTCGCGGAGCGCGCGGCCCCCGCCGACGGAGGGGCGCTCCCCCTCCATGCCCTCCTGGAGTCGGCGCTGGCCGTGGAACGGGCGTACGAGATCGCCGCCGCCCATCCTTCGCTCCAGGGCATCGCGCTCGGTGAGGCGGACCTCCGCGCCGACCTGGCCGTCCACGACGACCGGGCGCTCGACTGGTCCCGCTCCCGGGTGATCGTCGCCGCCCGCGCCGCGGGTCTCCCCTCCCCCGCGCAGTCCGTCTACCCGGACACCAAGGATCTCGACGGCCTGGCCCGCTCCTGCGCGCGCGGTCGCGCCCTGGGTTTCCTCGGCCGTACCGCGATCCACCCCCGCCAGCTCCCCGTCATCGAACACGCCTACGCCCCGACCCCGGCGGAGATCGAATCCGCCGAGCACATCGTCGAAGCGGCCGCCGCGACCCCTGGTGCGCAGGCCCTCCCGACGGGCCACTTCATCGACCCCGCGATCCTGGCCCAGGCCCGCCGGACCCTGGCCCTCGCCCACCGCCCCACGCGACACTGACCGGCACCGGGCCGCGGCCCGAAAGCGAGGAGCCCACCCGCCTGAACAGGCGGGTGGGCGGGAAGCATCCACCGCTAAGCGGCGGATCACAGCGATGCGGGCGAGCCCTCAGCTCTTCTCGGCGGCCTGGGGCGCGTCCGAGACCTTCGCGTCCTTCACGTCCTTCTTCTCCTCGGAGGTCCCGGAAGCCTTCCCCGAGGGCTTCCCGGACTCGGACGCCTTGTCGGCGGCCTTCTCGGAGCTCTTGTCGGCGGCCTCCTCCGACTCCGTGTCCCCGTCCTTCTCCAGAGCCGTGGAATCGTCGTCACCGTCACCGGCGCCCGGCTCGACGACCTCCTCGCGCCCGGGCCGCTTCCGGGCCGACAGCACGATGTAGACCACGGCGAGCACGAACACGAGCAGCGCGGTCCAGTTGTTGAGCCGCAGTCCCAGGATGTGGTGCGCTTCGTCGACCCGCATGTACTCGATCCAGAACCGCCCGGCGCAGTACGCGGCGACGTACAGCGCGAACGCCCGCCCGTGCCCGAGCCGGAACCGCCGGTCGGCCCAGATGACCAGCACCGCGACGCCGATGCACCACAGCGACTCGTACAGGAAGGTCGGGTGGTAGGTGCCGGGCATCCGCCCGTCCGTGGAGGACGTGATCTCCAGTGCCCACGGCAGATCCGTCGGCTTGCCGTACAGCTCCTGGTTGAACCAGTTGCCCCACCGCCCGATGGCCTGGGCGAGGGCGATACCCGGCGCGACGGCGTCCGCGTACGCGGGCAGCGGGATGCCACGGCGTCGGCATCCGATCCACGCGCCCACCGCGCCGAGGGCGATCGCGCCCCAGATGCCGAGGCCGCCCTCCCACACCTTGAAGGCGTCCACCCAGTCACGGCCCTCGCTGAAGTACAGCTCGTAGTCCGTGATCACGTGGTAGAGCCGGCCGCCGATCAGGCCGAAGGGAACGGCCCAGACAGCGATGTCGGCGACCGTACCGGCGCGCCCGCCCCGGGCGACCCAGCGTTTGTTGCCGAGCCAGACGGCTACGAAGACACCGAGGATGATGCAGAAGGCGTAGCCGCGCAGCGGGACGGGACCGAGGTACAGCACCCCGCGCGACGGGCTGGGAATGTAGGCAAGTTCCATGGCAGGGTCGACGCTACCCTGCCGGGCCCGGCCGACGGCAGGCAGCCCGGCAACGGGTCCATAACGCCATCCGGCGAAGTCCCGGTCGCCGCACGGATTTCCGCGGTCCCGGAGGCCCCACCGGTTTCACCCCTGGGCGTTCTTCTCCACCATCTGCTTCAGCTTGGCCGGGGTCATCGACCGGTCGGCGTAGATGTTGGTGCCGTTGAGGAAAACGCTGGGTGTGCCGCCGAAGCGTCCCTTCTGGAAGGCCTCGTTGGACTTCGCGACCCAGGCGTTGTGCCTGCCGTCCTCGACACAGGTGCGGAACGCGGCCGTGTCGAGGCCGTCGACCTTCTTCGCCAGGTCGATCAGCGTGCTGTTCCGCGAGAAGGCGTCGTCGGTCTCGGGCGGCTGGTTCTGGTAGAGCACGTCGTGGTACGCGGGGAACCTGCCGGCGTTCTGCGCGCACGCGGCGGCGTTGGCGGCCTTGCGGGAGCCGCTGCCGCCCATGTTCCCGTCGATCAGGGTGGCGAGGCGGTACTCGACCTTCAGTTGGCCGGCCTCGGTCAGTTCGTGGATCGTCGAGCGGTACGCGTCCTCGAAGGACTTGCAGGCCGGGCAGCGGAAGTCCTCCCAGACCGTGAGGGTGGACCTGGCGCCGGCGTCCCCGACGGGGAGCACGAGGCTGTTCTCGCCGTTGGCCCCGGAGGGCGCCACGACCGGGCCCGAGGCGTCGCCGCCGTCGTCCTTGCCCGCGTTGGCCGCGACGACACCGATCACGGCGGCCAGGCCCAGGACACACACCACCGAGGCACCCACGATCAGGGCCCGACGGCGTTTCTCGGCGGCCTTCTGCTTCTCGCGCTCCTCCGCCAGCCGCTCACGGGCGGTGCGCTTTCCCTCACGGTTGTTCTCGCTCACATTCCGCAGAACGAACCGGGGAGGCGCACCGCGCCTCCCCGGTCCCACTTCCACCCCTTCGGGTGAGCGGACGACCCGTTGCGTCCGGCCCGCCTCGTACGACAAACGGGTGAACGTCACGCCCCGCTCACGCCAGGGCAGACGCGCCGGTCACACCTGCCGGCGCACGCCCTTGGCGAGGTCACCGGCCAGTTCCCGTACGGCATCCAGACCGGCCGCCTCGTCCGGGGCGTCCAGCATCCGCTTGACGAACGCGGAGCCGACGATCACCCCGTCGGCGAACCCGGCGACCTCGGCGGCCTGCTCGGCGTTGGAGACACCGAGGCCGACGCAGACCGGCAGCTCGGTGCCGGTTGCGCGGGTGCGCCGCACCAGGTCCTGGGCCTGGGCGCCGACCGACTCCCGGGTGCCCGTGACGCCCATCAGCGAGGCGGCGTAGACAAAGCCGCTGCCCGCCGCGGTGATCTCGGCGAGGCGGGCGTCCTTGCTGCTGGGCGCGACCACGAAGACCGTGCCGAGGCCGTGCTTCTCGGCGTGCTCCCTCCACAGCGCCGACTCCTGGACGGGCAGGTCGGGCAGGATGCAGCCCGCGCCGCCGGCTGCCGCGAGCTCGGCGGTGAAGCGCTCGACGCCATAGCGGTCGATGGGGTTCCAGTACGTCATGACGAGCACGGGCTTCCCGGTGGCCTCGAAGGCCTCCCGCACCGTGCGCATCACATCCGCGATCTTGACGCCGCCGCGCAGGGCGATGTCGTCGGCGGTCTGGATGACGGGGCCGTCGAGGACGGGGTCGCTGTGCGGCAGCCCCACCTCGACGATGTCGGCGCCGCCCTCGAAGACGGCCTTGATCGCGGCGATACCGCCGTCGACGGTCGGGAACCCGGCCGGCAGATAGGCGATGAGCGCGGAGCGCCCCTGCGCCTTGGCGGCGGCGAGGGTGTCACTCAACAGCCGGCTGTTGCCTCCGGTGGATGCGGCCCCGTTCACTTGGCGTCCCCCTCGATCTCGGCGGTGTCGGCGGCGTTGGCGGCCACCTCGGCGTCGGTCCCCTCGTCGTAGAGACCGAAGTACCGGGCCGCGGTGTCCATGTCCTTGTCGCCGCGCCCGGACAGGTTGACCACGATCAGCCCGTCCTTGCCCAGTTCCCTGCCGACCTCCAGGGCACCGGCGAGGGCGTGGGCGCTCTCGATCGCCGGGATGATGCCCTCGGTGCGCGACAGCAGACGCAGCGCCTGCATGGCAGCGTCGTCGGTGACCGCGCGGTACTCCCCGCGGCCGCTGTCCTTGAGGTAGGAGTGCTCCGGGCCGATGCCCGGGTAGTCCAGACCGGCCGAGATCGAGTACGGCTCGGTGATCTGCCCTTCCTCGTCCTGGAGGACGTACGAGCGCGATCCGTGCAGGATGCCCGGTTCACCGGCGGTCAGCGTCGCCGCGTGCTCGCCGGTCTCGACGCCGTGGCCCGCGGGTTCGCAGCCGATGAGGCGTACGGAGGCGTCCGGGATGAACGCGTGGAAGAGGCCGATGGCGTTGGAGCCGCCGCCCACACAGGCGACAGCGGCGTCGGGCAGCCGCCCGGCGCGCTCCAGCAGCTGCCGCCGGGCCTCGACGCCGATGACCCGGTGGAAGTCGCGGACCATGGCGGGGAAGGGGTGCGGGCCGGCCACGGTGCCGAAGAGGTAGTGCGTGCGGTCGACGTTGGCCACCCAGTCGCGGAACGCCTCGTTGATGGCGTCCTTGAGGGTCCGGGAGCCGGACTTCACGGCGATGACCTCGGCGCCCAGCATGCGCATGCGGGCCACGTTCAGGGCCTGGCGCTGGGTGTCGATCTCGCCCATGTAGATGGTGCAGTCGAGCCCGAAGAGCGCGCAGGCCGTGGCGGTGGCGACGCCGTGCTGGCCCGCGCCGGTCTCGGCGATGACCCGGGTCTTGCCCATGCGCTTGGTGAGCAGGGCCTGCCCCAGCACGTTGTTGATCTTGTGGGATCCGGTGTGGTTGAGGTCCTCACGCTTGAGGAACACCCGGGCGCCACCGGCGTGCTCGGCGAACCGGGGGACCTCGGTCAGCGCGCTGGGCCGGCCGGTGTAGTTGACGAGCAGATCGTCGAGTTCGCGCGCGAACTCGGGGTCGGCCTTCGCCTTGTCGTACTCGACGGCGACCTCGTCCACCGCGGCGACCAGCGCCTCCGGGATGAACTTGCCGCCGTACGCGCCGAAATACCCCTCGGCGCTGGGGACCCGGCCCTCCGGGTCGGGGATGAAGAACTCGCTGGACATGCGATTACCTCACAGGGGCACAGCCCCGATGTCGATCGGACGTTGAGAGGCCCATACAGGGACGCCACAGGAGACGCGCGGCGGGAGGCGGCCGCGGGCAGCCGCTCGTGCGGCGCCGCCGAACCGGCCGGGGCCGTACGCGTCTTCCGGTGGACGGGCGTCACCCGGTGTGCGGAGCGGGACTCCGCTCAGCTCGCCGCGGGTGACATGGGCCGGGGCCATCGCATGCCGTTCACCTGGCCCGGCTCGTCACCGATGACATAGCGGACCCGGCGCCCGTGAACCCGGCGCGCGGGCGCCCGGCAGCCACGGGGACGGCACCCGCGCGCGAGGCGGGCGTAGGGGTCCCTGCTGGTCATGGTGAGCGAGAACATCGGAGCACAGCCTACCGGCCCGGCCTCACCCGGGTGGTGGATACCGGGCTCGGGCGTACCGGCCATGGGCGACGCCGCCGGGGCCGGCCGTGTGCACCCCGCGGCCCCGGCCGGGACGTGCCCCGACCGGTCGGCTGCGGAGGTGCGGTCGGTCATGGTGCGGTCAGCTCCGCCCGTGGCGCAGCGCCGGGTGCTCACCGGCGGCGACGAGGTCGGCGACGGCCGTCCTCGGGTCCTTGCCGGTGACGAGGGACTCGCCCACGAGGACCGCGTCGGCGCCGGCGTTGGCGTAGGCGATGAGGTCGTGGGGGCCGCGGATACCCGACTCGGCGACCTTGACGATCCGGTCGGGGATCTCGGGGGCGACACGCTCGAACGTGGAGCGGTCGACCTCCAGGGTCTTGAGGTTGCGCGCGTTGACGCCGATGACACGGGCGCCGGCGTCGACCGCCCGCTCGACCTCGTCCTCGTCGTGCACCTCGACGAGCGGGGTGAGCCCGATGGACTCGGCGCGCTCGATCAGGGACTCCAGGGCGGGCTGGTCGAGGGCCGCGACGATCAGCAGGGCCAGATCGGCGCCGTACGCCCGGGCCTCCCACAGCTGGTAGGAGGTGACGATGAAGTCCTTGCGCAGCACGGGGATGTCCACGCGGGCCCGCACGGCCTCCAGGTCGGCCAGCGAACCGCCGAAGCGGCGCTGCTCGGTGAGGACGGAGATGACCGCCGCGCCGCCCGCCTCGTAGTCGGCGGCGAGGCCGGCCGGGTCGGCGATCGCGGCCAGCGCGCCCTTGGAGGGACTGGACCGCTTGACCTCGCAGATCACCTTGACGCCGTCACCGCGCAGGGCGGCCGCGCCGTCCTTGGCCGCCGGAGCCTTCGCCGCGCGCTCCTTGAGCTCTTCGAGGCTGACGCGGGCCTGCCGCTCCGAAAGGTCGGCACGGACTCCGTCGATGATCTCGTCGAGCACACTCACGCGAGCGGCCCCCTTTCAGACGGTTGCGATCGGTGACAACGTTTGACAGTCGGGTTTCGGCTGCCGGGCGCTTCACAGGGTCCTGGCGGTTCACTGCGATGGTAGCCGGACCGGGGCACAGCTCTCGCATCCGGTTGACGGCGGTCCCACCAGCTGGACCTTTCCCGTTCGATCAAGGGTGCAGCCATTCCCCGAACGGCAGGTTCCGGACCATCGTGAAGGCAGCCACGGACGCGCCGAGCGCCCACAGCCACAGCGGCCGGAGTTCGAGCCGCATCGGTCGTCCGCGTGCCGCCCGGACCACCCAGACGGTCCACAGCACCGCGAACGCCAGAAAGGCGGCCACCGCGAGCGCGTTGTCCCTGAGGGCGGTGGCGAGGTCACCGTGGGCGAAGGCGTGGGCGCTGCGCAGCCCGCCGCAGCCAGGGCAGTACAGGCGGGTGAAGCGCCAGAGCGGGCAGACGGGGTAGTGGCCGGGTTCGTTCGGGTCCACGGCCGCGACATACGCGAAGGCACCGCCGACGGCCGCGAGGGCGGCGGCCGGCGCCCACAGCCGGCGCGGCGCCCCGCTCTGAGCGGCCCGTCCGGTGTGCGGGGGTGGCACGACTGGCTGGGTCTCGGCGTTCACACACCGCATTGTGCCCGGCGCGCGCCGTACCCGCGCGAGAAGGGTGGTCGGGCGCCGTACGGCGCACCGGACCACCCTGCGCGGAACGTCAGCTCTTGGCGGGAAGGGGCTCGCCGCTGACGGCCTTGGCCTCTTCCGTCGCCGCGCCCGACCAGTCGTCACCGTGCGCCGACTTCGCCTGACCGAGGCCCATGGACTTCATGATCAGGCCCACGACACCGCCGAGGAGGACGATGACCATGCCCGCCCAGAATCCCAGCGGTTCGGCCATCACCATGTAGGCGCCCGAGACGCAGAAACCGATGAAGGCGATGGTGACGCCGGTCCAGGCGGCCGGGGTGTGGCCGTGGCTGCTGCCCGCCATGACTTGCTCCTCGTTGCTCAGTTGCTCCATGCGAGTGCTCGATGCGTGTCACTCGATGCCTGTGGTGAGTCGGACGCTCGTCGTCCATTGTTCCGTACGCCCACGAGTGCCTCGAGCGGGGGTCCGTCCCCGCCCGGCCCGACCCGTCGACGGGCCGCAAGGCCGGTCTGCCGGTGCCGGGCACCGGTCTACGCCGGGTCCCCTCCTGTGGGGTCCTCGCCCCGGTCCAGGGCCTTCCACATGTCCTCGGGCCGGTCGGGGTCCACCGGCTTGGCCTTGCGCTGCCGGGGCGTGCCGTCGCGCTCGTAGCGGCCGGACATCCCGGGCCACAGCCGTCCGTACCGGAGGGCGAGCAGCCCGGCCAGCAGGATGAGGGCGCCGCCGACCGCCGCCACGTACGGCCAGCCGGTGTGGCTGAGCGCGCCGACGGTGGCGGAGGCGTCGCCGGAGGCCTCGGCGGCCTTGTCGTCGAGCGCCGAGCTGTCGTAGGCCCCGTACAGCGCGGCGGCGATGGTGCCCGCGCCGGACAGGGCGAGCAGCACGGCGACCAGCACGCGCCCGGAGCGGCGGACGGCGAAGACGGCGACGAGCGCGGCGAGGCCCACCACGGCGAGCGCCGCGGGCACGCCCGTGATGTCGCTGCCCTTGGCGGTCAGCGGGAAGGCGCCGCCGGCCACCGACGCCGTGCCCTCGGACCAGCGCTGACGGGTGGCGAGCAGCGCGACGGCGGCGCCGAGCGCGCCGCTCAGCAACGCCAGGGCGAGGCTGCGCCGGCCGGAGCGGACGAACGCGGGCTCGGAACGGGGGTGAGGTACTGCGGTCACGTACTCCACTATCGCCTGAGCCCCGGGTGGGTTGTCACCCGGGGCTCACGTGAGAAGCGCCCTATTGTCCGAGTCGGTTCGCCGTGTGCACGGCACGCAGCACCGCCGCCGCCTTGTTGCGGCACTCGGTGTCCTCGGCGACGGGGTCGGAGTCGGCGACGATGCCCGCGCCGGCCTGGACGTAGGCCGTGCCGTCGCGCAGCAGGGCCGTGCGGATGGCGATGGCGGTGTCCGAGTCGCCCGCGAAGTCCAGATAGCCGACGCAGCCGCCGTACAGGCCGCGGCGGGACGGCTCCAGCTCGTCGATGATCTGCATCGCGCGGGGCTTGGGGGCACCGGAGAGGGTGCCGGCGGGGAAGCAGGCGGTCAGCACGTCGAACGCGGTGCGACCGGCGGCGACGCGGCCGGTGACGGTGGAGACGATGTGCATCACGTGGGAGTACCGCTCGATGGACATGAAGTCGACGACCTCGACCGAGCCCGGTTCGCAGACCCGGCCCAGGTCGTTGCGCCCCAGGTCCACGAGCATGAGGTGCTCGGCGCGCTCCTTGGGGTCGGCGAGCAGTTCGTCGGCGAGGGCCTGGTCCTCCTGCGGGGTGGCGCCCCGGTGCCGGGTGCCGGCGATGGGGTGGACCATGGCCTGTCCGTCCTCGACCTTGACCAGGGCCTCGGGCGAGGAGCCGACGACGTCGAAGCCGTCGAACCGGAACAGATACATGTAGGGGGAGGGGTTCGTCGCCCTGAGGACGCGGTAGACGTCCAGCGCGCTCGCCGTGCACGGGGTCTCGAAGCGCTGGGAGGGGACGACCTGGAAGGCCTCGCCCGCGCGGATGCGCTCCTTGATGTCCTCGACGGCCTCCTGGAAGTCGGGGCCGCCCCATCGAGCGGTGTACTCGGGCAGTTCGGAGGGCGGGAGGACCGCCGGGGGCTGGGCGACGGGCCGGGTGAGGTCGGCCTGCATGGCGTCGAGGCGGGCGACGGCGTCGGCGTAGGCCTCGTCGACGCCCGTGTCCAGGTCGTTGTGGTTGATGGCGTTGGCGATCAGCAGGACCGAGCCCTCCCAGTGGTCCATGACCGCCAGGTCGCTCGTCAGCAGCATGGTCAGTTCGGGCAGCCGCAGGTCGTCCTGCTCGCCGGGGCCGATCTTCTCCAGGCGGCGCACGATGTCGTAGCCGAGGTAGCCGACCATGCCGCCGGTGAAGGGGGGCATGCCCTCCTGGTGCGGGGTGTGGAGTGCCTCGATGGTGGCGCGGAGGGCGGCGAGGGGGTCGCCGTCGACCGGGACGCCGACCGGCGGGGTGCCGAGCCAGTGCGCCTGACCGTCCCGGGCGGTGAGGGTGGCGTGGCTGCGGACACCGACGAAGGAGTAGCGGGACCAGGAGCGGCCGTTCTCCGCCGACTCGAGGAGGAAGGTGCCGGTGCGCTCGGCGGCGAGCTTGCGGTAGAGCGCGACCGGGGTGTCGCCGTCGGCGAGGAGCTTGCGGCTGACGGGGATGACACGGCGGTCGGAGGCCAGCTTGCGGAAGGTCTCGAGGTCCATGGCGGCTGACCTTACTGATCCAGTGACGGTGCGACGGAATCGGCGCCGCCCTCGACGGACTTGAGGACGTCCTCGTCGAAGCAGGTGCGGGCGCCGGTGTGACAGGCGGCCCCGACCTGGTCGACCTTGACGAGGACCGTGTCGGCGTCGCAGTCCAGGGCGACCGACTTCACCCACTGGAAATGACCGGACGTATCGCCCTTGACCCAGTACTCGCGGCGGCTGCGCGACCAGTAGGTGCAGCGTCCGGTGGTGAGGGTGCGGTGGAGTGCCTCGTCGTCCATCCAGCCGAGCATGAGCACCTCGCCGGTGTCGTACTGCTGGGCGATGGCGGGCAGGAGCCCGTCGGCGCTGCGCTTGAGGCGCGCGGCGATCTCGGGGTCCAGCGCGCTGGGAGCGCCGGGGCCGCTCGGGGCGCCGGGACCGCTGGGGCTGCTGGGGGACGGCGTGCTGGTCATGAGTGCCATTGTGCCGCGCCGCGGCGATCCTCCCCGCCCGTTGTCCACAGGCCGGACCACATTGTCGTACGAACAACTCCCGTTCGGAGGACGGCTCCGCGGGGGGCCGGGCCGCGCCCCGGCCACCGAGCGCGGCCCCGCAATCGCACGGCCCCTGCCGCCGTGTCGGCGGGCCCGCACTGGGCGGCCGGTGACGCCGGTCGTAGGCTGGCGGCATGTCGACCCATGCCAAGCGTGAACGGCTTCTCTTCGCTGACCTGTTGGAGACCTCGGGCCCCGATGCCCCCACCCTGTGCGAGGGGTGGACGACCCGGGATCTCGCCGCGCATGTGGTGGTGCGGGAGCGTCGCCCCGACGCCGCCGGGGGCATCCTCATCAAGCAGCTCGCCTCCCGCCTGGACCGGGTGATGGAGGAGTTCGCCGCAAAGCCGTTCGAGGAGCTGATCCAGCTCATCCGGACCGGCCCGCCACGTTTCTCGCCCTTCTCCCTCAAGCAGATCGACGAGGCGTCCAACACGATCGAGTTCTACGTCCACACCGAGGACATCCGCCGCGCCCAGCCCGACTGGTCCCCACGCGAACTCGACCACGTCTTCCAGGACGCCCTCTGGTCCCGGCTGGAGCGCGCCGCCCGTCTCATGGGCCGCGGCTCCCCCACCGGCCTGGTCCTGCGCCGCCCGGACGGCCGCACGGCGGTCGCCCACCGGGGCACTCCGGTCGTCACCGTCACCGGTGAGCCCTCGGAGCTGCTCCTGTTCCTCTACGGCCGCCAGCAGGTCGCCGACGTGGAACTGGAGGGCGAGAAGGAGGCGATCGCCAGGCTGCACGAGACGAAGCAGCTGGGGATCTGACCGGATCCGCCCGGCCGCCTGCGCCCAGGCGTGAGCCCCGGCCACCAGGTGACCGGGGCTCACGCGGAACCGGCGGGTGTCACCTCACCGGGTGGCCCGCTTCCCGCAGCGCGTTCTTGACCTCGCCGATGCGGAGGTCTCCGAAGTGGAAGACCGAGGCGGCGAGGACGGCGTCGGCGCCGGCCTCGATGGCCGGGGGAAAGTCGGTGAGCCTGCCGGCACCGCCGGAGGCGATGACGGGGACCGTGACGTGCTTGCGGACGGCGCTGATCATCTCCAGGTCGTAGCCGTCCTTCGTGCCGTCCGCGTCCATGGAGTTGAGCAGGATCTCCCCGGCGCCCAGTTCGGCCGCCCGGTGGGCCCACTCGACGGCGTCGATGCCGGTGCCCTTGCGGCCGCCGTGGGTGGTGACCTCGAAGGAGCCGGACTCCGTGCGCCGGGCGTCCACCGACAGGACCAGGACCTGGCGGCCGAAGCGCTCGGCGATCTCGCGGATCAGGTCGGGGCGGGCGATCGCCGCGGTGTTCACGCCGACCTTGTCCGCGCCCGCCCGCAGCAGCTTGTCGACGTCCTCGGCGGTACGGACGCCGCCGCCGACGGTCAGCGGGATGAAGACCTGCTCGGCGGTGCGGCGCACCACGTCGTAGGTGGTCTCGCGGTTGCCGGAGGACGCGGTGATGTCGAGGAACGTCAGCTCGTCGGCGCCCTCGGCGTCGTACACCTTGGCCATCTCGACCGGGTCGCCCGCGTCACGCAGGTTCTGGAAGTTGACTCCCTTGACGACCCGGCCGTTGTCCACGTCCAGGCAGGGGATGACTCGGACCGCCAGGGTCATGAATCCACGGCTCCTTGGGAAGGCCTCTGGCCCTTGAATGCTTCGACTTCTACTTCGACGAGGACGCGCGGGTCGAAGAAACCGTCCACGACCAGCAGGGTCGCGGCGGGGCGCACGGGCTCGAACAGCTCCCGGTGGGCCCGCCCGACCGCGTCGACGTCCCGCAGGTGCGCCAGGTACATCCTCGTCCGGATCACGGACTCGGCGCCGAGCCCGAACTCGCCGAGCGCCTCGACCGCGCTGGTGAAGGCCACCTTGGCCTGCTCGTACGGGTCGCCCTCCCCGTACAGGACATCGCCCTTGAAGGACGTGGTGCCCGCCACCAGCACGCGGTCGCCCGCCGCGACGGCCCGCGCGGAGCCGAAGGACTCCTCCCAGGAACTCCCGCTCTGCACCCGCCGCACGGCATCGGACGTCATGACGACACAGCCTCCAGGGCCTCTTCCAGGGTGAACGCCTTCGCGTACAGGGCCTTCCCGACGATGGAGCCCTCGACACCGAGGGGCACCAGCTCGGCGACGGCGCGAAGGTCGTCGAGGGACGACACGCCGCCGGACGCCACGACCGGACGGTCGGTGACCGCGCAGACGTTGCGCAGCAGCTCCAGGTTGGGGCCCTGGAGCGTGCCGTCCTTGGCGATGTCGGTGACGACGTACCGGGCGCAGCCCTCCTTGTCGAGGCGCGCCAGCGTCTCGTAGAGGTCGCCGCCGTCGCGGGTCCAGCCGCGGCCGCGCAGGGTCGTGCCCTTGACGTCGAGGCCCACCGCGATCCTGTCGCCGTGCTCGGCGATGACCTTGGCGACCCACTCGGGGGTCTCCAGGGCGGCGGTGCCGAGGTTCACGCGGGTGCAGCCGGTGGCGAGCGCCTTCTCCAGGGAGGCGTCGTCCCGGATGCCGCCGGAGAGCTCGACCTTGATGTCCATCGCCCGGGTGACCTCGGCGACCAGCTCGCGGTTGTCGCCGGTGCCGAAGGCGGCGTCCAGGTCGACCAGGTGCAGCCACTCGGCGCCCGCCCGCTGCCAGGAGAGGGCGGCCTCCAGCGGGGAGCCGTAGGAGGTCTCCGTGCCGGACTCGCCGTGCACGAGGCGGACGGCCTGGCCGTCGCGGACGTCGACGGCGGGGAGGAGTTCGAGCTTTGCCATGGTCTACAGGGTTCCGATCCAGTTGTTCAGCAGCTGCGCTCCGGCGTCGCCGGACTTCTCGGGGTGGAACTGCGTGGCCCACAGGGCGCCGTTCTCGACGGCCGCCACGAAGGGCTTGCCGTGCGTCGACCAGGTGACCTTGGGTGTGGTGAGGGTCGGGTTGTGCGTCTCCAGGGTCCAGTCGTGGACGGCGTAGGAGTGCACGAAGTAGAAGCGGGCGTCGGCGTCCAGGCCGGCGAACAGTTCGGAGCCGGGCGGGGCGTCGACGGTGTTCCAGCCCATGTGGGGCACGATCTCGGCCTGGAGCGGCTCGACCGCGCCGGGCCACTCGTCGAGGCCCTCGGTCTCCACACCGTGCTCGATGCCGCGGGCGAAGAGGATCTGCATGCCGACGCAGATGCCCATGACGGGGCGTCCGCCCGCGAGCCTGCGGTCGATGATCCAGTCGCCGCGCGCCTCCTTCAGGCCCTTCATGCAGGCGGCGAAGGCGCCGACGCCGGGCACCAGGAGCCCGTCCGCGTTCATCGCCTTGTCGAAGTCACGCGTTATCTCGACCTCGGCTCCCGCGCGCGCGAGAGCGCGCTCGGCGGAGCGGACGTTGCCGAAGCCGTAGTCGAAGACGACGACCCGCTTGGCGGGAGTGGTCCTCGCCCCCGCGTTCTCGGTGCTCAATTCCACACCTCCAGCCTCATGACGCCCGCGACCAGACACATCGCGGCGCCGATGGAGAGCAGCACGATGAGGCCCTTCGGCATCTGCTGCTTGACGAAGGAGATGATCCCGCCGACCAGGAACAGACCGACGACGATCAGGATGGTCGAGAGGCTGTTCACAGCGCGCCCTTCGTGGAGGGCAGGATCCCGGCCGCGCGCGGGTCCCGCTCGGAGGCGTAGCGCAGGGCGCGGGCCAGCGCCTTGAACTGGCACTCGACGATGTGGTGGGCGTTGCGCCCGTACGGCACGTGCACGTGCAGCGCGATCTGGGCCTGGGCGACGAAGGACTCCAGGATGTGCCGGGTCATCGTGGTGTCGTACTCGCCGATCATCGGCGCCATCTTCTCGGGCTCGGTGTGCACGAGGTAGGGGCGGCCGGAGAGGTCGACGGTGACCTGGGCGAGGGACTCGTCCAGCGGGACCGTGCAGTTGCCGAAGCGGTAGATGCCCACCTTGTCGCCCAGGGCCTGCTTGAAGGCGGCGCCGAGCGCGAGGGCGGTGTCCTCGATGGTGTGGTGGGAGTCGATGTGCAGGTCGCCGTCGGTCTTCACGGTCAGGTCGAACAGTCCGTGGCGGCCGAGCTGGTCGAGCATGTGGTCGTAGAAGCCGACCCCGGTGGAGATCTCCGTGCGGCCGGTGCCGTCGAGGTCGATCTCGACGACGACCGACGTCTCCTTGGTGACCCGCTCCACGCGTCCTACGCGGTTCATGCGCTCTGCTCCTTCTTCAGTTCACGTACCGCGTCGAGGAACGCGTCGTTCTCGGCCGGGGTGCCGGCGGTCACCCGCAGCCACCCCGGTACGCCGTTGTCCCGGACCAGGACGCCCCGGTCGAGGATCTTCCGCCACACCTCGTGCGCGTCGGCGAACGTCCCGAACTGCACGAAGTTGGCGTCGGACTCGGTGACCTCGTAGCCGATGGCGCGCAGCTCGGCGACCAGCCGGTCCCGCTCGGTCTTCAGCTGTTCGACATAGCCGAGGAGGGTGTCGGTGTGCTCCAGGGCGGCCAGCGCGGTCGCCTGGGTGACGGCGGAGAGGTGGTACGGCAGCCGCACGAGCTGGACCGCGTCCACGACCGCCGGGTGCGCGGCGAGGTAGCCGAGGCGCAGACCGGCGGCGCCGAAGGCCTTGGACATGGTGCGTGAGACGACGAGATTCGGCCGTCCTTCGAGCAGCGGCAGCAGGGAGTCGCCGTGGCTGAACTCGATGTAGGCCTCGTCGACGACGACCATGGACGGCTTGGCCGCCTGGGCCGCCTCGTACAGGGCGAGGACCGTCTCCGGCGGGACCGCGTTGCCGGTGGGGTTGTTGGGGGTGGTGACGAACACGACGTCGGGCCGGTGCTCGGCGATGGCCCGCTCGGCCGCCGCGAGGTCGATCGTGAAGTCGTCATTGCGGGGCCCGGAGATCCAGCCGGTGCCCGTACCGCGCGCGATGAGCCCGTGCATCGAGTACGACGGCTCGAAGCCGATGGCCGTACGGCCGGGTCCGCCGAAGGTCTGCAGCAGCTGCTGGATCACTTCGTTGGAGCCGTTGGCCGCCCAGACGTTCGTCACGTCCACGGCGAACCCGGAGGTCCGCGTCAGGTACTCCGCGAGCCGGGTCCGCAGCTCCACCGCGTCCCGGTCGGGGTAGCGGTTGAGGTTCCGTGCCGCCTCGCGCACCCGCTCGGCGATCCGTTCGACCAGCGGCTCGGGCAGGGGATAGGGGTTCTCGTTGGTGTTCAGCCGTACGGGGACGTCGAGCTGGGGCGCGCCGTAGGGGCTCTTGCCGCGCAGTTCGTCCCGGACGGGAAGATCGTCGATTCCGAAGCTCACTGACCAGGTACCTTCCAGCCGCGTGTCCACTGTTCGGCTCCGCCACGTGTCCACTGTTCGGCTCCGCCAAAACGTGCCTTGATCGCCGCGCCGTGGGCGGGCAGGTCCTCCGCCTCCGCCAGCGTGACCACGTGGTGCGCGACCTCGGCCAGCGCGTCCTTCGTGTAGTCGACGATGTGGATGCCGCGCAGGAAGGACTGGACGGACAGACCGGAGGAGTGGCAGGCGCAGCCGCCGGTCGGGAGCACGTGGTTGGAGCCCGCCGCGTAGTCGCCGAGCGACACGGGCGCCCACGGCCCGATGAAGATGGCGCCCGCGTTGACGACACGCTCGGCGACCGCCGCGGCGTCGGCCGTCTGGATCTCCAGGTGTTCGGCGCCGTACGCGTTGACGACCCTGAGGCCCTCGTCGATGCCGTCGACCAGGACGACCGCGGACTGCCGGCCCGCGAGCGCGGGGCGGATCCGGTCCTCGATGTGCTTGGTGGCCTCGACCTGCGGGCCCAGTTCCTTCTCCACCGCGTCGGCCAGCGCGACGGAGTCGGTGACGAGCACGGCGGCGGCGAGCGGGTCGTGCTCGGCCTGGCTGATCAGGTCGGCGGCGACGTGCGCCGGGTCGGCGGTGTCGTCCGCGAGGACCGCGATCTCGGTGGGGCCCGCCTCGGAGTCGATGCCGATGACGCCGGTGAAGTACCGCTTGGCGGCGGCCACCCAGATGTTGCCCGGCCCGGTGACCATGTTGGCCGGCGGGCAGGACTCGGTGCCGTAGGCGAACATCGCGACGGCGGTGGCGCCGCCGGCCGCGTACACCTCGTCGACGCCGAGCAGGGCGCACGCGGCGAGGATCGTGGGGTGCGGCAGCCCGCCGAACTCGGCCTGCGCCGGGGAGGCGAGGGCGATCGAGGGGACGCCCGCCTCCTGCGCCGGGACCACGTTCATGATCACCGAGGAGGGGTAGACCGAACGGCCGCCGGGGGCGTAGAGGCCGACACGCTCGACCGGCACCCACTTCTCGGTGACGGTGCCGCCGGGCACGACCTGGGTGGTGTGCGTGGTGCGGCGCTGCGCGCGGTGGACGAGGCGGGCGCGGCGGACGGACTCCTCCAGGGCCGCGCGGACGGCAGGGTCGAGCTGGTCCAGCGCGTCCGCGAGGGCCTCGGCCGGGACCCGGACGGAGGTGAGGCGTACGCCGTCGAACTTCTCGGCGAAGTCGATCAGCGCCGCGTCCCCGCGATGATGCACGGCCTCGCAGATCGGACGCACCTTCTCCAGGGCGGCCGAGACGTCGAAGTCGGCTCGGGGCAGCAGGTCGCGCAGGGCGGGTCCCTTCGGGAGGGCGTCGCCGCGCAGATCGATTCGGGAGATCACAGGCCCAATTCTCTCAGACCGCGGTCGGCGGCTGTCCGCACGTTCCAATGGCTGATACGCGTCGGAACGAGAACCCGGAAGATCCTCTTCACGTCTAGCGTTCGGGATGTCACTCAGCGGGCATCACCAGCATGAACTGTTGTGCGATACACGTGAGTGGTGGAGACGGAGGAAGGAAGAGCCGTGACCGAGGGTGCCGCCATCCGGGACGACGGAGACCTCCCGGACGACCTCACCGCCGCCGAGGCCGGTATGTGGCAGGCATTCCGCAACGGCAGCGTGTACGACCTCCGCAGCGGCGACACCGCCGAGGACGATCCGCACGGCGGCCACCCCTGGGGCCCGGAGCGGACGGTACGGGCCCGGATCGTGGCCTGGCTGCTGCTCGACGGGCCGCCCGCGCTGGCCGGCCGGGTGTCCGCGCTCAAGCTGGTCGGCGTGCAGATCAAGGACGTCCTGGAGCTGGCGGGCGGCCAGGTGGTCCCGTACGTGGAGATGAAGTCCTGCCGCTTCGAGAAGGAGATCCTGCTGCCGGAGGCCCGGTTCACCACGGTACGGCTGGTGGACTGCTCGGTGCCGCGGCTGGAGGCGGCCCGGCTGCACACGGAGGGCGATCTGCACCTGCCGCGCTGCCGCTTCCACAACGGGGTGCGGCTCGCCGACGCGCACATCGGCACCGATCTGCTGCTCAACCAGGCGGTCGTCTACCGTGACCGGCACGGCCGCTCCCTGTCCGCCGACGGCCTCAGCGTCGCCCAGGACGTGCAGGCGGAGATGCTGGAGTCGCACGGCGAGCTGAGCCTGCGCGGCGCGACCGTCGGCGCGTCGCTCAGCCTGCGCGGCAGCCGGCTCGCCAACCCCTACGGCCGCCTCGCCCTCAACGCGCCCCAGCTGACCGTCGAGCGCACCCTGTATCTGACCCCCGCCGGCGTCGGCAACCCGCTCTACACCAGCGGCAGCACGCCCGCGCGCGGCACCCGCGTCCAGCGGTTCGAGTGCCAGGGCGGGATACGGCTGGACGACGGGCGCTTCGGGGACGCCGTCGACCTGGAGCGGGCCAGGTTCACCTTCACGGACGAGCAGGAGCTGTCGCTGCGCCGGGTCCAGGTGCCCGAGCTGCGCTTCCTCGGCGAGAAGCCGGAGCGCGGCAAGGTCGTGCTGTCCGGCGCCCGCGTCGGCGTCCTCATCGACCGGGCGGACAGCTGGCCCGGCCCGGGCAACCTCCAGATGGGCGGCTTCCAGTACGAGAACCTCGTACCGCGCGACCGGTTCCCGCTCGCCGGACGTCTGGAGTGGGTGGCGGCGGCCACCCCCGAGTACCAGCCGGAGCCGTACGAGCGGCTCGCGACGGTGCTGCGGGCCAGCGGCGACGACGAGGGCGCCCGGGACGTGCTCCTCGCCAAGCAGCGCCACCGGCGGGAGAACCTGCCGCTCGCGGCCAAGCTGTGGGGCTACGCGCAGGACTGGACGGTGGCGTACGGGTACCGGCCGGGCCGGGCGGTCGTGTGGATGGCGCTGCTGTGGGCGCTCGCCTCGTACGCCTTCTCGCACGCGGACCATCCGCCGATCAAGAGCGGCGAGCACCCGCACTGGAGCCCGTCCCTGTTCGCCCTGGATCTGCTGCTCCCGGTGATCGATCTCGGTCAGGTCGGCTACTGGCAGCTGCGCGGCGGCTGGCAGTGGCTGGCCGTGGTGGTGATCCTGCTGGGCTGGATCCTCGCGACGACGGTCGCCGCGGGTGCCACGCGGCTGTTGAGCAGGAACTGAAAAGGTTGTGGAGAGGCACAACCGGAGTCGCTCCCCCACCGTCTTCCCACCGAACCACCGACCACGACACCACCGTCGACCGCTGCACCAGGACGGTGAGCACCGGTCCGCGCGGAGCGGCACCGGCCGGGCGCAAAGGGGGCGCGCCAATGGACCTTCTGCGTGCGCTCGTGCGTACGGCCCGGATGGTGAGGCACACCTCGGGGCTCGCCGACGGTCTGCCCGCCGACGACGAGGTGCTGCTGGACGCCCCCGACGAGCGGCTCGGGCCCGCGCTGGTCGCGGCCGGCCGGGGTGAGTACGCCCCCGTGGCCGGGCTCCTCGCGATGACGCGTGAGGCGGCGGAGTGGGAGAACCGCGACCGGTACGCGCTGCGGCTCGCCGCCTTCGCCCGCGCCACGGACGAGTGGCTGCACAACTGGCGGCGCGCCGCCCCGCACGACCCTGATGTCCTGCTGGTCGGGGCCGAGCTGGCGGTGACCCGCGGCTGGCACTCCCCGGCCAGGGCGGAACTGCTGCGCGAGGCGGGTCCGTTGATCATGGCGGCCGCCGAGGGCGAACCGCGCGACCCCGTGCCGTGGCGGATCGCCCTGGACCACGCCCGGGGCACGGGCGTCGGCCGCACCGGCTTCGCGCGGCTCTGGGCGGAAGCGGTCCGCCGCTCCCCGCACCACTACGGCTGTCATGTCTCGGCCCTGAAGTACCGCTCCGCCGCCTGGTACGGCTCGCACCACGAGTGCTTCGACTTCGCGGAACGGGCCGCCGAGGAGGCTCTGCCCGGCTCCCTCATCCAGGCCCTTCCGGTGCGGGCGGCGTTCGCCCATCTCGTCGGTGGCGGCGGCCCCGAGGTGCGGCGCGCCCGGCTGGACGAGGCGGCGGACCGCGCGATCGCGCTCTCCGCCGAGTACCCGCCCGGCGACCCGTGGCCCGCCGAGGTCCGCAACCTCCTCGCCTATGTCCTCGTCCGCCTCGAACGCTGGCAGGACGCCCTGGAGCAGCTGCGCAGGATCGGCCCGTACGCCACCTCGTTCCCCTGGGACCGGGTCTCGGACGATCCGCTGGGCCAGTTCCTCCAACTGCGGGACGGGGTACGGCTGGAGGTGGCGTCCTCGACACCACTGCTGACGAGGTCCCGGAAGCGTGCCGGACGGCCCGCGGCGAGGTCACAAACGAGTACGGGCGAACGCGCGCGCCCCGACGACGACTAGGCTCTGGCCTCGTGACCACCGTCCGGCTGCCGCTCTTCCCCCTGAACTCGGTGTTGTACCCGGGGCTCGTGCTTCCTCTGAACATCTTCGAGGAGCGCTACCGCGCCATGATGCGCGAGTTGTTGAAGACCCCCGAGGACGAACCACGCCGCTTCGCCGTCGTCGCCATCCGCGACGGCCACGAGGTCGCGCCGAGCGCGCCCGGCATGCCGGATCCGACGGCGCTCCCCGAGCGCGGGCCGACCGCCGGGTTCGGCGACGACCCGGCCAAGGCGTTCCACTCCGTGGGCTGCATCGCCGACGCGGCCACCATCCGGGAGCGCGACAACGGCACGTTCGAGGTCCTCGCCACCGGCACGAACCGGGTACGACTGCTCTCCCTGGACACGACCGGCCCGTTCCTCATGGCGGACCTGGAGGAACTGCCGGAGGCACCCGGCGACGAGGCGGGCGCGCTCGCGGAGGGTGTCCTGCGGGCCTTCCGCCAGTACCAGAAGCGTCTGGCGGGAGCGCGGGAGCGCTCGCTGTCGACGGGCTCGGACCTTCCCGACGAGCCTGCCGTGGTGTCGTATCTGGTCGCCGCGGCGATGATGCTCGACACCCCGGCCAAGCAGCGGCTCCTCCAGGCCCCCGACACCGCGTCCCGGCTGCGCGACGAGCTGAAACTCCTGCGCGCCGAGACCGCCATCATCCGTAGTCTGCCGTCGTTGCCCGCGTCGGAACTGACGCGGGGTCCGACGAGCCTCAACTGAGGACGGCTCCAGGACACGGCTCCAGGACACGGCTACCAGGAACAGGCTGGGATGGCGAAGAAGTCGAAGAAGCAGCAGGCGGGGGGCACTCCGGCGACGGTGGCGCTGACCGCGGCGGGCGTGGAGTTCACCGTCCACGCCTATGAGCACGACCCGTCCCACCCCTCCTACGGCGAGGAGGCGGCGGAGGCGATGGGCGTCTCGCCCGAGCGCGTCTTCAAGACCCTCGTCGCGGACGTCGACGGCGCGCTGGTCGTCGCGGTGGTGCCGGTCGCGGGCTCACTGGACCTGAAGTCCCTGGCGACGGCGGTCGGCGGCAAGCGGGCGGCGATGGCGGACCCCACCCTCGCCGAACGCACCACGGGGTACGTCCGCGGCGGCATCTCCCCCCTGGGCCAGCGCAAGAGGCTCCGCACCGTCCTCGACGAGTCGGCCTCCGGGCACGCCACGATCTGTGTCTCGGCCGGGCGTCGGGGGCTGGAGGTGGAGCTGGTGCCGGGGGATCTGGCGGCGTTGACGGGTGCGACGATGGCGCCGATCGCCAGGGTTCAGGGCGCCTGACAACTCGGGGGTGCGTGTGATTCGGCGACTGCGGGTGCGTTGTGGTTTCTCGCGCGGTTCCCCGCGCCCCTGAAGGGTTGGGCCTGCGGCCCGCCCTTCAGCTGAAAAGCACGGGGCGCAGCCCCGGACGCTTTTCAGGTGCGCGGGGAATGCGCGAACAACCCCCACCCACCCGCACCCGCACCCCGCGGCCCCGAGTTACTTGGCGCCCTCGTACTCCTCGAACCGTTCCGGATCCCGCGGCCCGAACAGCCCCGTCAGCGCGAGGTGCACCAGCAACCCCGCCAGCGGCCACGCCAGCAACGCCCCCTTCGCCGCCAGCTTCAGTGGCGCGGAGAACGTCACCCCCCGCCCCGCTTCCTTCGCTCGTGCCGCCACATCCGTGCCGGGCCCGAGCCACACCCCGAGCCGCCACGCCACCACGGCACCCAGCAGCCCGCCCACGGCGAGCGCCACGGCCAGCGGCACACCCCCGCGCCGCCGCAGGAGAAAGACGAGGAGCGCGCTGAGCGCGCCCATGCCCAGCGCGAGCAGCGTGAACGTTCCGTCGACGCCGACGGCCTGCTCGCCCTCGGTGTCCTCGAAGTAGACCGCCGACCCGTCGGAGACGAGCGGCACGTGCGGCGCGAGCCACCACCACAGCACTCCGAGCAGCACCCCGCCGACCAGCGTCATGACCACCGTGACGACGGCGGCCTCCAACAGCTCTCTCCCCAGCCCGGGCCCGGACGGCTCCTCCGGCTCGTGCCATACGTGCCCCACGCCGTGTCCGCCGGTGGGCGGCGAGTCCCAGGGGTCGGTCTGCGGCTGGTGGTGCGGCTGCGGCGGAGGCGAAGAAAACGGTGCGGTCACTCTGACATCGTGCCAGGCGCGGCCGTGCGGCGCGTCACCGGACAGCGGCCCGGCGGTACGCCCAGGTGGCGACGGCGAGCGAGACGACACCGACGCCCGCGCACACGGCGAGGTCGCCGAGGACGAACGCCCAGTCGGGGTTCGGTCCGAAGGTCCGCGCGAAGGCCTCGACACCGTAGGTGGAGGGCAGCAGGTCGCGGGCGAACCGGATCAGGCCCGGCATCCGGTCGGCCGGGAGCACGCCCAGCAGCAGCGCCGCCGACATGCCCAGCTGGCCGAGGACGGTGGCGAGTTCGGGGCGGGGGGCGAGCAGGCCCAGCGCGGCGCCGAGCCCGGCGAGGGCGGCCCCGGCGAGCGGGATCACCGCGGCGAGCACCCACAGATGAGCCAGGGGCAGCCCGAACAGCACGCACCCGAACACCGCCGTGACCACGGTCCCCGGCACGGTGAACGACGCGTACGCGCCCGCGGCGCCCAGTACGACGGCGGCGGGCGGCACCGGCAGGGTCGCGTAGTGGTCGAGGCCGCCGCTCGACCGCAGCTGACCGAAGTACTGCGCCAGCAGGTTCAGCGCCACGAACGCGACGACGAGCACGGACGAACCGGCGACGACGGCCCGCGCCTCGGCCCCGCCGTCCACCACTCCGCGCATCAGGACCATGATCCCGATCGACTGGAAGGTGGCGACGAACAGCAGCGGGATCCGCGCGACCCGCGCCCGGGAGAGCTGTGCCCGGTACACGGCGGCGAGGGAGGGCCACAGCCGGGCGCGGGGCCCCAGCTCGGCGGGCTCCCGCTCCGCTCGCTCCTCGACTGCCAGGGCACTGCCCGGCAGGGCCTCGGCGGGTACGACACTCACGTCGAGCTGCTCCTTCGCGCTTCGGCTGTCGCCCATTCTCGTACGGCTGCGGCAGCCCTGCCGTTCACGCCCGTACCGGCCGCTGTCCGGCCCATGCCCGCGCCCCTCACGCCTTGACCAGCCCCTGAGCGTGACCCGCGCTGCCGCCGAGCGCCAGGTAGACGTCCTCCAGGCTCGGTGTGGCGAGCGTGAAGTCGTCGAGCGCCACGAAGGCGGCGCCTCCGGTGACGGTGGCCACCACCGCGCGCGCCTCCTCCGGCGCGAGCCGCAGCGTCCAGCGGCGTCCGGACTCCACGGCCCGGGGCAGCAGGGCGGCGACCTCCGGCACCTCCAGCGGGGCCCGCTCGCGCCACACCAGTTCGACGCGGACCTCGCCGGCGACCTTCTCCTTCAGCCCGGCCGGGGTGTCACAGGCGATGACCCGTCCCTGGTCGAGGACAGCGACCCGGTCGAGGACGGTCTCGGCCTCGATGACGTTGTGGGTGACCAGCAGGACGGTGGTGCCGGACTCGGCGCGCCGCCGGTCGACGGCCGCCCACACGGACCGGCGGGCCACCGGGTCCATGCCGCTGGTCGGCTCGTCCAGCACCAGCAGCGGCCGCTCCCCGACCAGCGCGGTGGCGAAGCAGGCGAGCCGGCGCTGCCCTCCGGACAGTTTCTTCAGCGGCCGTGAGGCGAGGCCGCTCAGCCCGAGTTCGTCGAGGACGGCGTCCCGCTCGGCGCGTGCCCGCCGTACGTCGAGGCCGCGCAGCCGTCCGGTGGTCTCGGCGGCGAGTGCCACGGTCAGCTCGTCCAGCGCGGTCGACTCCTGGCCCAGGTAGGCGAGGATGCGCGCGGCCCGCTCCGGGTGGCGCACGATGTCGTGCCCGAGGATCTCGACGGTGCCGTCGTCGGGCCGCATGAGCCCGGTCAGCTGCCGCACGAGTGTGGTCTTGCCGGCCCCGTTGGGCCCGAGCAGTCCGAAGATCTCCCCGCGCCGGACCTCGAGACAGACCGCGTCGTTGGCCCGTACCTCGGGGGTTCCCGGCGCCCCGCGCCGCCCCCGGGTCGCCGGATAGGTCTTGGTGAGGCTCCGCACGGCACACACGACATCCCCGTCATGCCGGACCGCCTGTGCCGAACGCGTACTCACGAGGGACGAGCCTACGGGGTCCCGGCCACCGAATTACCTCCGGGTCACCCCTCCAGGGGCGCGGGAAGCGGCACCACGCGCCACCACGACCCGGCGGCCGCCCGCGAACGGGCAGGCCGGAGCCATGAGGCGCTCACTCTCCGGCCGGCGCGTGTTCCGCGGCCGTCCGCACATCGATCTCCCGCCAGAACCCGGCCCGGATCGCATACCGGTCGTGCTCGTCGATCTGGTCGTCCTTGTGCGCCAGGAGCCCGAACCGCGCCGCGTACCGCAGCAGCTCCCCGTCCACCCGGTGCGGCACCCGCGGATACATCGCGGACAGCTTCTGCAGATGGGACTGGTCGGTCAGCCGCGACATCCACCGCCGCGCGAACACCTGTCCGACCTCGAAGGGATCGCCGCCGACGGTGGTGATGTCCTCCTCGCGGTCGGCCCAGCGCTGCTCGGCCGTCGTCAGCTGCGCCAGCGTCGGCATCGCCGCCTCCTCCGGCGACTCCGCCGCGACACCGGGCCGGTCCACCCACCCCTTGTCGGAGGACCACCGCAGCGTGGCGGTCGTCGCAGCCGGCGCGGTGTGCGCGCCGGGCCCGCGCAGGGCGGCGAGGTCCTTCGGCGTCGGTACGCCCTTGGCCGCGGCCGGCACTCGCTCCGCGGTGCCGTTGCGCCCCACGGGGGCCTGCTCGGGTTCGGGGGCCGCCCGCTCCGCGCCGGCCAGGGCCGAGTCGGGGAGGGGCGCCGACAGGATCGCGGCGATCTCCGGGCGGGGTACGGGAGGAGGCGCGCAGATCCCGCCGAGTTCCTTGGCCCGCACGGCCTTGGTGATCCACGCCCGGTCGAGCACCCGCCGCTCGTCGGCCTCGGCGACCAGGTCCTCGGACTGGTTGTAGTCCCCGTCGGCGGCCTGCACCGCCCACAGGTGTACGGCGACACCGTGCTCCTTGGCCGCCATCATGCCCGGCAGCAGATCCCCGTCGCCGGTCACGAGCACCACGTCGGAGCAGGCCCGGTTGCGGGCAAGTTCGGTCAGCTCGGCGTGCATGGCGGCGTCCACGCCCTTCTGTGCCCAGCGCCCGTCGCTGCGGGTCAGCGCGCCCAGCCGGACGGTCACCCGGGGCATCACGCGCAGCCTGCGGTGCTCGGGCTGCGGTACGCGGTCGGGGGCGCCGTCGAACCAGTAGATGCGCAGCAGGGGGCGTTCGGTGTCTGCCTCGGCGCGTTCGCGCAGACCCTGGATGAGGGCCGTGTGGTCGACGGTGATGCGGGAGCGGGAGGGTTCCCCGGCGAGGAGGCTGGCGGCCGCGCCGAGCAGATACCCGGCGTCCACCAGGACGATGCAGCGGTCCACGCGATCCACCCTCTTTCCGGGAGGTGTGCTTAGGGCTTCCTTCGAGTCTGCCCGACCTGGCGGAGGTTAACGGCCGGAACTGGATCATCGGCGTGGCGTACTCGCCGGTCGCGCCGTCCATCGCGCCGCAGGTGACGACAACGGTCGTCACGGACGGTGATTCCCCGACATGCGCGGCGTGTCGGGCTATGTGAATCTGGTCGCGGCCCTGGCCCCTAGATCCCCCACAGGAGGCAGATCACCATGGCCAAGAACAAGAAGCAGGACCGTAAGCAGCCCCAGTCCGAGCGTGGTCAGCGGGAGGTGCAGCAGTCCTCCATGGAGTCGACCGCCGACCAGCACGTCTCCTCGGTGACCCCCGGCGACATGGCCCGCAAGGGCCGGCACAAGCGCTTCGGTCACAACTGACATCCGCGTGACGGGCTGTTCGCAGCCCCGTTGCACCGAGGGGCGCATCCGCGAGTTCCGGATGCGCCCCTCGCGCGGTCACGCCCCTCGGTCCCCCGAGGTCCGCTCTCAGCCGGCCAGGCAGGACGGACCGAGCAGCACCTTCAGGTCGCCGAAGAGGGCCGGGTCCGGCTTCACCCGGTGCCGGTCGAGGCGCAGCACCGTGGTCTTGGTGGGCCCCTGGAGCCTGATGCGCACCTCGCTCTCGCCCTTGTGGTGGGTGAGGATCTCGCCGAGCCGGCTGACCATCGGCGGGGTCACCCGGGTGGCGGGGATGGTGAGGATCACGGGCGCGTTGGTGCCCGCGTTGGACAGGTCGGGGACCTGGAGCTCCATCGCGACGAGCCGGGGGATGTCCTCGCGTTTGTCGAGGCGGCCCTTGACGAAGACGACGGCGTCCTCGACGAGCTGGGTGGAGACGAGCTGGTACGTCGCCGGGAAGAACATGCACTCGATGGAGCCGGCGAGGTCCTCGACGGTGGCGATGGCCCAGGCGTTGCCCTGCTTGGTCATCTTGCGCTGGAGGCCGGAGATGATGCCGCCGATGGTGACGACCGCGCCGTCCGCGTGCTCGCCGCCGGTGAGCTGGGCGATGCCCGCGTCGGCCTTGTCGGACAGCACGTGCTCCAGGCCGAAGAGCGGGTGGTCGGAGACGTAGAGGCCGAGCATCTCCCGCTCCTGGGCGAGGAGATAGGCCTTGTCCCACTCGTCGTCGGTGAACTGCACGTCGAGGCCGAAGCCGGGCTCGCTGCTCTGCTCCTCGCCCATGCCGCCGAAGAGGTCGAACTGGCCTTCGGCCTCCTTGCGCTTGACCGCCACCACGTTGTCGATCATCGGCTCGAACTGCGCGGTGAGGCCCTTGCGGGTGTGTCCCAGGGTGTCGAAGGCACCGGCCTTGATCAGTGATTCCGTGGTGCGCTTGTTGCAGGCGGCGGCCTCGACCTTGTCCAGGTAGTCGGGGAAGGAGGCGTACTTCCCCTTCGCCTTGCGGGACCGGATGATCGCGTCGACCACGTTGGTGCCGACGTTGCGCACGGCCTCCAGGCCGAACAGGATCACGTCGTCACCCTGGGCGGCGAAGTTGTGCACCGACTCGTTGACGTTCGGCGGGAGCACCTTGATGCCCATGCGCCGGCATTCGTTCAGGTAGATCGCGGACTTGTCCTTGTCGTCCTTGACCGAGGTGAGGAGCGCGGCCATGTACTCGGCCGGGTGGTTCGCCTTGAGGTAGGCGGTCCAGTAGGAGACCAGCCCGTACGCGGCGGAGTGCGCCTTGTTGAAGGCGTATCCGGCGAAGGGGACCAGCACGTCCCACAGGGCCTGGATGGCCTCGTCGCTGTAGCCGTTCTTCTGGGCGCCGGCCTGGAAGATGGTGAAGTTCTTCGCCAGTTCGTCGGGCTTCTTCTTGCCCATGACGCGGCGGAGGATGTCGGCCTCGCCGAGCGAGTAGCCGGCGATGATCTGGGCGGCCTTCTGCACCTGCTCCTGGTAGACGATCAGACCGTAGGTGACGTCCAGGACCTCCTTGAGCGGCGCCTCCAGCTCGGGGTGGATCGGCGTGATCTCCTGCTGCCCGTTCTTGCGCAGCGCGTAGTTCGTGTGGGAGTTCATGCCCATCGGGCCCGGCCGGTACAGAGCCGACACGGCGGAGATGTCTTCGAAGTTGTCGGGCTTCATCAGGCGCAGCAGGGAGCGCATGGGTCCGCCGTCGAACTGGAAGACGCCGAGGGTGTCGCCGCGCTGGAGCAGTTCGAAGGTCGTGGGGTCGTCCAGCGGCAGCGACAGCAGGTCGATGTCGATGCCCTTGTTGGACTTCACCATCTTGACGGCGTCGTCCATGATCGTCAGGTTGCGCAGGCCGAGGAAGTCCATCTTCAGCAGGCCGAGCGACTCGCAGCTCGGGTAGTCCCACTGGGTGATGGTCACGCCGTCGGTGTGCCTGACCCAGACGGGGACGTGCTCGGTGATGGTCTCGCTGGACATGATCACGCCGGCGGCGTGCACACCCATCTGCCGGACCAGGCCCTCCACACCGCGGGCGGTGTCGATGACCTTCTTCACGTCCGGTTCGTTCTCGTACATCGACCGGACCTCGCCCGCCTCCGAGTAGCGGGGGTGGCTGGGGTCGGTGATGCCGGAGAGCGGGATGCCCTTGCCGAGGACGTCGGCGGGCATGGCCTTGGTGATGCGGTCGCCCATCGCGTACGGGTAGCCCAGTACGCGCGCGGAGTCCTTGATGGCGTTCTTGGCCTTGATGGTGCCGTACGTGCCGATCATGGCGACCTTGTCGGCGCCGTACTTCTCGGTCACGTACCGGATCACCTCGACGCGCCTGCGCTCGTCGAAGTCGATGTCGACGTCGGGCATCGAGATGCGCTCGGGGTTGAGGAACCGCTCGAAGATCAGGCCGTGCGGGATGGGGTCGAGGTCGGTGATGCCGAGGGCGTAGGCGACGATCGAACCGGCCGCGGAACCCCGGCCGGGGCCGACCGCGATGCCCTGCTTCTTGGCCCACATGATGAAGTCGGCGACGACGAGGAAGTAGCCCGGGAAGCCCATCGAGATGATGGTGTCCATCTCGTACTCGACCTGCTTCATGCGGTCGTCCGGGATGCCGTCCGGGAAGCGGCGCTGCATGCCGCGCATGGTTTCCTCGCGGAACCAGCTGACCTCCGTGTACCCCTCGGGGATGTCGAACTTGGGCATCAGGTCGCGCTTTTCGAACATGCCCTTGGTGTCGACCATCTCGGCGATCAGCAGGGTGTTGGCGCAGCCCTCCTGCCAGGCGTCCGAGGAGTCGATGGCGTACATCTCGTCCGTGGACTTCAGGTAGTAGCCGGTGCCGTCGAACTTGAAGCGGTCCGGGTCGGAGAGGTTCTTGCCGGTCTGGATGCACAGCAGGGCGTCGTGCGCGGTCGCCTCGTGGGCGTACGTGTAGTGCGAGTCGTTGGTGACCAGCGGGGGGATGCCGAGCTTCTTGCCGATCTCCAGCAGGCCGTCGCGGACCCGGTGCTCGATCTCGATGCCGTGGTCCATCAGCTCCAGGAAGTACCTGTCCTTGCCGAAGATGTCCTGGTACTCGGCGGCCGCCTTCAGCGCCTCGTCGTACTGGCCGAGGCGCAGCCGGGTCTGCAGCTCACCGGAGGGGCAGCCGGTGGAGGCGACGATTCCGTCGGACCACTTGGCGATGGTCTCCTTGTCCATACGGGGCCACTTCTGCAGCCAGCCCTCGGCGTAGGCGTCCGAGGAGAGGCGGAAGAGGTTGTGCAGGCCCGTCGCGTTCACCGCCCACATCGTCTTGTGGGTGTAACCACCGGAACCGGAGACGTCGTCGCGCTTCTGGTGCGGCTGGCCCCACTGGATCTTGCGCTTGTTCCGCCGGGACTCGGGGGCGACATAGGCCTCGATGCCGATGATCGGTGTGATCCCGGCCTTCTGCGCGGAGTGGAAGAAGTCGTACGCGCCGTGGAGGTTGCCGTGGTCGGACATCGCGATGTGGGTCATGCCCATCTCGTTGCACGCGTTGAACATGTCCTTGAGCCGCGCGGCACCGTCCAGCAGCGAGTACTGGGTGTGGACGTGCAGGTGCGTGAACGGCGGCTTTGACACGGCTTCGGCCTCCAGGGAGAACTGCGGACGACAGGTCGACGACGGGTCCCCGACGGGCTGCGGACAGTCTGGGGGACAGCGTCGAAGTCTATGCCTCGGCACTGACACCGCGAGGGCTCTCCCCCGTACCTTTCGTGAAGGAGTCGCGGGCACTCCCGCGCCCCTTCGGACGTTGCCCAGGGGACGGACCAGCCGTCCCATTCGTCATGTACCAGGAGGCACCCAGCGATGTCGGTTCCGCAGCTCAACGACGAGCGACGCGGCGAGGAGATCCTCGCCGTCTTCGACACCGCCTTCGGCCGGCTCCTGGCCGCCGACCCGGCCGCGTTCCGGGTGAAGTTCCGGAAGATGGCGGCCTCGGCCTTCGCGTTCTACCGGGGTACGGCGTGCCTCTTCTACCACGACCTGAGCGAGGCGAGCTCCGGGTGGGGCGGCGGGGACACCGACACCGGCCCCTATCTCGACGAGCGCACCTCGCGCGTGTGGATCCACGGCGACCTGCACGCGGAGAACTTCGGCACCTACATGGACTCCACGGGCCGGCTCATCTTCAACGTGAACGACTTCGACGAGGCCTACGTCGGCCCCTTCACCTGGGACCTGAAGCGCTTCGCCGCCTCCGTGGCGCTCGTCGGGTACGCGAAGGCACTCAGCGACGAGCAGATCACGGAGCTGGTGACCGTGTACGCGGCCGCCTACCGGGAGCGGATCCACGCGGTCGCGGCGGGCGCCAAGCGGGACGAGGTGCCGCCGTTCACGCTGGACACCGCGCAGGGCCCGCTGCTCGGCGCGCTGCGCGACGCGCGCTCGCTGACGCGTTTCGGGCTGCTCGACTCGATGACCGAGATCCGTGACTTCGAGCGCCGCTTCGCACCGGGCGGCGGCTCCATCGAGCTGGACGCGGCCACGCGCTACAAGGTGCTGGCCGCCTTCGACGGCTATCTGGAGACGCTCCCGGAGTCCTCCCTGACCCGCCCCGACTCGTACCGGGTGAAGGACGTCGTGGGCCGCCGCGGCATCGGGATCGGCTCGGCCGGGCTGCCGTCGTACAACATCCTGCTGGAGGGCGCCACCGACGCCCTGGAGAACGATGTGGTGATCTACATCAAGCAGGCCCAGACCCCGGCCGTCTCCCGCCACATCACCGACCGGCGGATCCAGGACTACTTCCAGCACGAGGGCCACCGCACGGTGATCTCCCAGCGCGCCCTCCAGGCCCACGCCGACCCGTGGCTCGGCTGGACCGAACTGGACGGCGCGGGCCAGCTGGTCGCCGAGGTGTCGCCGTACGCGGTGGACCTGGACTGGGGCGACATCGACGACCCGGAGGAGATCGCGGCGGTCGTCGCCGACCTCGGCCGGGCCACGGCCACCATGCATGCGGCGGCGGACGACCTCTCCGGCCAGTCCCTGGTGCCGTTCTCCACGGAGCGGGCCATCGACGCGGCGATCGCCGCCGACGAGGAGGGATTCGCTCCCCTGCTGGCGGACTTCGCGCACACCTACGGCGCACGCGCACGTGCGGACCACCAGATCTTCGTGGACCTGTTCCGCAACGGCCGGATCCCGGGCCTGTAGGGCAGCGCACAGGGAGCCTTTAAGGCTCCCTTACAGGGGTACGTGGGAGACTCTCCAGCGGTATGGACATATCCGGGACCCACATCAGAGCCGTGCGCGCGGCACTGTTCACGGCACTCGTCGTGACGCTCAGCACCGCGTCGCACGTCCTGCTGTCCCGGGCCCCGCTGCCGCTGGTCACCGTGGCCGCGATCACCGCCGCCGTCTTCGTCGTCGCGTACGCGCTGGCGGGCCGCCGTGAACGTGGCTTCGGACGGATCGCCGCCGTGCTGATCCCGCTGGAGCTGGCAGCCGACACGGTGTTCACGGCAGGTCAGCACGCCTGCTACGGCGAGGCGGGCGGCCCGGTCACGGGTCCGCTGCGCCAGGTCGGCCTGGACGTTCTGTGCGGCGGCAGCGTCGGCGCCCCGCTGGCGCGGGTCACCGGCCACTCCGACCGGGCGGCCACTCTTCTGTCGGGCGCCGGACCGGCCGCCGCCTGGCTGCTGCTCGCCGCGCACATCGGTGTGGGTCTGCTGGCCGCCGCCTGGCTGCGGCGGGGTGAGCGGGCGCTGGCCCAGCTGCTCGGCGCCGCAGTCGCCGCCGGTTTCCGGCCGCTGTTGCTCGCGGTCGCCGCGGTCACACTGCCCTGCGCCCCGGCGAAGCAGCGGCCGGCCCGCACCGCGCACCGCCGGGCCACCGCGCGCACCCTTCTCTTCGCCCACTCCCTGGGACGGCGCGGACCGCCGTGCTCGGTCACCTTCGCGTGACCCTTCCGGGCGTTCGGTGAGCCACGGGCTCCCGGGCGCTTGCGAGCACGAGCAGTCCACACCCACGTATCCCGCGCACCGGCGTGTGCGCGTCCCCCAGGGAGTTCACCCACATGAGCAATCGGAACAGCAAGGCGGCGAAGTCGGCGGCCCGTGAGCGGCTGCGGCTGGAGCGCGAGCGTCAGGCCAAGCGCGCGAAGGTCAGGCGGCAGATGATCGTGGCCGCCTCGGTCGTCGCGGTCCTCGCGGCGGCCGGCGGTATCGGCTACGCCGTGGTGCAGACCAGCAAGCCCACCGCGTGGGAGGCCGCCGCCGAGGCCACGGTGGTCGCGCCCGCCAACACCTCGGGCAGGAACGGCACCACCGTCGTCATCGGCGACTCGAAGACCGACAACGTGGTCCACCTGTACGAGGACCCGCGCTGCCCCGCCTGCGCCCAGTTCGAGCAGACCGTCGGTGAGACGGTCGACAAGGGCATGGAGGACGGCGACTACAAGCTGTCCTTCACCCTGGGCACCTTCCTCGACGGCAATCTCAGCGGCGAGGGCTCGAAGAACGCGCTGAGCGCGATGGGCGCCGCCCTGAACGTCAGCCCCGAGGCCTTCCTCGACTACAAGGCCGCGCTCTACTCCGCGAAGTACCACCCGGAGGAGTCGACCGACAAGTTCGCCGACGACAGCTATCTGATCAAGGTGGCGAACACGGTCGACGCCCTGAAGAACAACAAGAAGTTCCAGGACGCCGTGGAGAAGGGCACCTACGACGCCTGGGCGATGAGGATGAGCAAGTCCTTCGACCAGTCCAAGGGCGTCCGGTCGACCCCGACCATCAAGATCAACGACAAGGTGGTCGGCAACCCGTCGTCGGTCGCCGACTGGGAGAAGTCCCTGAAGGACGCGGGCGTCACCAAGTAACGCCCGGGTTCGCGCCGTTCGCCGTCGCCGTGCGGCGGGCGGGTGTTCCCGGAGGCCGCCAGGAACACCCGCCCGCCCGGTCCGCCCGCGGCACCTGGCCGGCGGAGGCAGAGGGCCCGGCCGAGCCGGCCGGCCCTGTTACGGCGCGATGTACGGCTTGACGCGCTTGCGGTAGTCCTCGGGGCGCACCTCGTTGTAGTACTTGTCCGCGTCCTCGCCCTTCGAGGTGAGGATGTAGTACGGGCACTCGTCGGACTCGGCCTTGCCGGTGTACGTGTACTGCTCCTTGCCGGTGCGCGCCTCGACCACCCGCAGCCGGTACGTGGTGTTGTACGTCTTGATCTTCAGCGGCTTGCCGTCGGCCTCCATGTCGCACACCTTGCCGGTCGCGGTGGCCTTGGTGCGCTCGACGCAGACGACCAGTTCGGCCTTCTCCGGCTTGTCCATGTAGTCGAGGAACCAGCCCTTGGGGAAGTCGCCGTCGGAGGGCACGCTGCTCGTCCAGCCGTCGCCGTCGCTCCGCATGAGCTGAGCCGGGTGCACGGACTTCTTCGCGCGGTCGTAGGACGGCAGCCCCTTGAAGCCGAGCCCGTCACTGCAGACGCGCTCCAGGTCCTGGGTGGTCACCGGCACCTCGGGCGTGTCCGCCGCGGCCCCGCCCGACGACGATCCGCCGCCGCTGCCCGCCCCCGTGGACCCGGTGGATGACGAACACCCGCACAGGGCCACGCCCAGCACCCCGGCGACGGCCCAGATCCGGGCACCCTGCATGACGACCTCCCAGCGCAACGAGAAAAGTGGCAGGCAGGGCATGTCCCCCCGGGCCATGCCCTGTCCCCCTGCCCTGCCGGAAGGAAGCGTGCCCCGGTGCCGGGCCCCCGGCCATCGGGGAAGATCCCCCATATAGTTGTGCGGCCCCTGTGAAGGCGGGTACTACCCTGTACGCCTCGAAGGCGTATTCGACGCGGCGCAGGGAGCCTTGAGGTGTCGTCGTTCTCATCACTGTCGGCACCCGCGCTGGTCGGCAGGGAGGCGGAGCGGGACCTTCTGGCCTCCGCCGTGCGGGCGGCCCGCGAGGGGCGGGGTTCGTCGGTGTTCGTGCTGGGCGAGCCCGGCATCGGGAAGTCCCGGCTCGTCGAGGAGGCCGCGTCCGCCGCGGCGCGCTGCGGAGCACGGGTCCTGCGTGGGCGGGCGGCGTCGGCCGGGCGCGCCGTGCCGCTGCGCCCGCTCGCGGAGGCCGTGTTCTCCGCGCTGCGCGGGCAGGGCGCGCCCTCGGACAGTAACCTGGGCCTGTACGAGCCCCTGCTGTCCCGGCTGTGCGGGCTGGCGCCGGAGGACGGGGCGCCCCTCGTCGGGTACGCCGAGGCGGTGTTACGGCTCCTGGCGGTGCTGGGCCGTGACGGCGCCTGTGTGCTGGTCCTTGAGGACCTGCACGACGCGGACGCCGACACCCTCGCCATCGTCGACTATCTGGCCGACAACCTGGCCGGCCAACGGGCGGTCCTGCTGGCCACGTTGCGCGGCGAACCCGGCCCCGCCCTCGACCTGGTCGAGGGCGCCGCGTCCCGCCGCACGGCCCGCTCGCTGCGGCTGACCCGCCTCGGGCCCGCCGGCACCGCCGAACTGGCCGCCCGCTGTCTCGGCCACGGCGACGCGGACGAGGTGCCCGCGGCCGTACTGGAGCGGCTGCATGCCGTCTCCGAGGGTGTGCCCTTCGTGGTCGAGGAACTGCTGCGGGCCATGGTCGACGGCGGCAGCCTCGTCCGGGACAGCGCCTGCGGCTGGACGGTGGCCGGTTCCCTCGACGCCGGTGTCCCCGCGACCGTCGCCGCCGCCGTCCTGCAACGCGTGGACCGGCTGGCGGCACCCGGCGTGGCGCTGCTGGAGGCGGCGGCGGTCCTGGGGCGACGGTTCCCGGTGGACATCGCGGCCCGCGTCGCCGGTCTCGACCGCGCCACCGCCCTCACCCATCTCCGCCACGCGGCCCACGCCGACCTGGTCTCCGGCGGCTCCCCCTCGCAAGAGCCCGGCTGGCACTCCTTCCGCCACGCCCTGACCGCCGACGCCATCGCCCACCGTCTCCTGCCCACCGAACGCGCCGCCCTCTGCCTCGCCGCCGCCGACGCGATCGAGTCCGCGCGAAGCGCGGGACCGGTGCAGGAAACCGCGGGGGCCCCGCGGGACGGGGGCCCCGCCGGCGCGCGGACCCACGGCGACGGTACGGAACCGGAGGACCCGACGGCGGGCCGGGTCCGGGCCGAGGGTCGCAGCGGGACCGGAGCGGCGGACCCGGGCCACGCCGCCGGGCTCCACGAGCCCGGCGGGCTCATCGGCGGGGAGTCCGGCGACGATCTCGACCGGCTGGCCGCCGAGTTGTGTGTCGCAGGTGGCCGACGGGCGCGGGCCGCCGTCCTGCTCACCCGCGCCGGGCGGCAGGCCGTCGCACGCGGCGCACTGCTGACGGCGGCGGAACTCCTCGACCGGGGGCTGGAGTTGACCGCCGGCGCCCCGGACAGCCCGCCCGAGGTCGTGGCCGGGCTGCTGGAGGAACTGCTCCGCACCCTGGTCCTCACCGGTGACGTCCGGCGCGTACCGGAGCTCGGGAACCGGCTGGACGACGTCCTGACCGCGTCGGGCGCGCCGTCCATCCGGCGGGTGGCGGGCTTCGTGACCCGGGCCCGGGCCGCGGCCACGGCACAGCAGTGGGAGGAGGGCCTGGCCACCGTACGGCGGGCGAGGGAACTGCTCGGCGACGACCCCGACCCCGGGTCGCGGGCCTCCCTGGATGCGGTCGCCGCGCACCTGGTCCTCAACTCCCGGCGCCCGGACCGGCTGGAGACCGCACGGGCGCTCGCCGAGGGTGCCGTTGCCACCGCCGAGGCGGTCGGACTGCCGGAGGTGAGCTGCAAGGCGCTGAACATGCTCGGCTACTGCCTGCGGCCCCAGAGCCTCGCCGAGGCGGAGAAGACGTTCGCCCGCCTGGTGGCGACGGCCGAGGCCCACGCCCTGCCGGTGTGGCGCATCCGCGGTCTGCTGGAGCTCGGTGTGCTCGACCGGCTCCGCTTCACCGGCACGGACCGCCTGACGGCCGCACGGAGGGCGGCCGAGGAGACCGGCGCGACCCTCATGACGGCCTGGGCCGACATGCATCTGACCCTCGCCCATGTGCTCCGCGACGAACAGGACCTCGCGGTGGAGTCCGCCCGACGGCTGCGGGAGACGGCCGGGCGGCTGCGGCTGCGCGAGGTGCAGCTGATCGGAGTCGGCGTGGACGGCATCGTCGCCGCCGCGCTCGGTGAACGCGAGCGCCTGCAGACCACCCTGGAGGCCCTGCGGAACGCGCTGGCCGGACGGAGCGCGGGGGCGGTCTGGGGCTACGACACCTCCGTATGGGGATGGGCCCAGGGCATCTGCTCCCTCATGCGGGAGGAACACGACCGCGCCCTGGCCGAGTTCACCGAGGCGGACCGCGTGATGCGCGCACTGCCCAGCACCCGCGGGGTCAGCGGCTTCCTGGGGCCCTATCTGCTGCTGCGCACCCTGCGGGGCACGGTCGGCTGGGCGGAGCTGGACGGCCCCGGCACCGACCGGCTCACCCAGGTCCACTGGGACCGCCCCTTCGTCGGCTGGTCCCGAGCCGTGCTGCTGGGCCGTGAGGGCCGGTCGGCCGAGGCCGCGAAGTCCGCGGAGGAGGCCCTGGTCGGGACCGGCGCCATCCCTCTCGCGGCCCACCTGTGTCTGCGTCTGGGCGCCGGGGCGGCCCTCTCCGACGGCTGGGGCCGGCCGGTCGAATGGCTGCGCTCCGCCGAGCAGTTCTTCCACGACCGGGGCACCACCAGGGTGTCGGCGGCGTGCCGCGCCCTGCTGCGCGACGCGGGCTCCGCCGTCCCCCGGCGCCGCCAGGGACACGACACCATCCCGGCGGAACTGCGGCGGGCAGGAGTGACCGCCAGGGAGTACGAGGTGCTGCAACTGCTCGGCCGCCGCTTCGGCAACCAGGAGATGGCCGAGCATCTCTTCCTCTCACCGCGCACCGTCGAGAAGCACCTGGCGAGCCTGCGCAACCGCACGGGCTGCGGCGACCGTGCCGCTCTGATCGCCCTGGCACTGAGGTACGCCGACGGTCGGTGACACCCGGCGGGCGGCCACGGACGCCCGCACCAACCGACGCCCCCGACACGCCCGACACGCCCGACACGCCAATGCGACCGACAAGACCCTTGCGACCGGCACGACCGGCCAACAGGCCACCGCGATCTGAACATTGAGCGGATTTCACGTCATACGCCTTACCCAAATCGCTACTGATCAGTAATCTCATCCGCCGTGACCAGTCGCAGATCTCACTCCAGCCCCGGTGTCCCCGCCGACCCCAGAGGCATGTCGCCCGCCCGGCCGGGCCTCTCGTCCTCCGCTCCGCGCCGCCGTACGGTCGTCAAGGCGGCCGCCGCGGGCGCGGTCCTCACGGCACCACTGGCCGCCGCGTTCCCCGCGAGCGCCGCCGACGCCCCCGCGTTCCTGCACGGTGTCGCCTCCGGCGACCCGCTGCCCGACGGTGTCCTGCTGTGGACCCGTGTGACACCCACCTCGGAGGCCGTACCCGGCTCCGGAGTCGGCCCGGACGTCGAGGTCGGCTGGACCGTCGCCCTGGACAAGGCGTTCACCACCGTCGTGGCCAAGGGCTCGGTCACCGCGACCGCCGCCTCCGACCACACCGTGAAGGCGGACGTCCGCGGCCTCGCCCCGGCCACCGACTACTGGTTCCGCTTCTCGGCCGGCGGCACCGACTCGCCCGCCGCCCGCACCCGCACGGCCCCCGCCGCCGACGCCGCCCCGGCAGGGCTGCGCTTCGGCGTGGTCTCCTGCGCCAACTGGGAGGGCGGCCACTTCGCCGCCTACCGCCACCTTGCCGCGCGTGGCGACCTGGACGCCTGGATCCACCTGGGCGACTACATCTACGAGTACGGCACCGGCCAGTACGGCAGCCGCGGCAAGGTCATACGACCGCACGCTCCCACCCACGAGATCGTCTCCCTCGCCGACTACCGCGTCCGGCACGGCCGTTGCAAGACGGACCCCGACCTCCAGGCGCTGCACGCGGTCGCGCCGGTCATCGCGATCTGGGACGACCACGAGATCGCCAACGACGCCTGGTCGGGCGGGGCCGAGAACCACACCGAGGGCGCGGAAGGCACCTGGGCGGCCCGTCGGTCGGCGGCCAAGCAGGCGTACTTCGAGTGGATGCCCGTGCGCCCGGCGATCGCGGGCACCACCTACCGCCGGCTGCGCTTCGGCAAGCTCGCCGACCTCTCACTGCTCGACCTGCGCTCCTACCGCTCCCAGCAGGTGGGCGTCGGCAACGGCAAGGTCGACGACCCGGACCGTACGCTGACGGGCCGGGCCCAGCTCGACTGGCTGAAGGCGGGGCTGAAGTCCTCCGACACGACCTGGCGGCTGGTCGGCAACGCCGTGATGATCGCGCCGTTCGCCCTCGGCAACCTCACCGCCGATCTGATCGAACCGCTGACCGAGCTGCTCGGCCTCCCGCAGGAGGGTCTGGCCCTCAACCCCGACCAGTGGGACGGCTACACGGACGACCGCCGCGAACTCCTCGCCCATCTGCGGGAGAACGCCATCCGCAACACGGTCTTCCTCACCGGCGACATCCACATGGCCTGGGCCAACGACGTGCCCGTCAACGCCGGTACGTACCCGCTGTCGGCCTCCGCCGCCACGGAGTTCGTCGTCACCTCGGTGACCTCGGACAACCTCGACGACCTCGTCAAGGTCCCCGAGGGCACCGTCTCGGCGGTGGCCTCCCCGCTGATCCGCGCCGCGAACCGGCACGTCCACTGGGTCGACACCGACCGGCACGGCTACGGCGTCCTCGACGTCACCGCCGCGCGGGCGCAGATGGACTTCTACGTCCTGTCCGACCGGACGAAGCCCGACGCCAGGTCCTCGTGGGCGCGCTCGTACCGGACGCGGAGCGGGACGCAGAAGGTGGAGCGGACGTACGACCCGGTGTAGTCCGCCCGTACCGGTCCGGGCCGCGCTTCGTCCGTCAGAGGGTTTCGAGGAAGCCGAGGGCCACCCGCCAGGTGGCCTCGGCGGCCTCCTCGTCGTAGTCGGGCAGGTCGGAGTCGGTGTAGAGGTGGCCTGCGCCGGCGTACCGGTAGATCTCCACGTCGGCGCCGGCCTTGCGCATCTGGAGGTACCAGGCGCTCAGCCAGTCGTCCGTCTCGAACGCGTCGGGCTCGGCCACATGGAGCTGCACGGGCAGGCCGTCCACGGAGGCGGTGGCCGCGATGTCCGACGTGCCGTGCAGGAGCAGCAGCCCGCGGGCCTTCGCGTCGCCCAGGGCGAGGGTCTGCGCGGCGGCGGCGCCGAGCGAGAACCCGGCGTAGACGAGCCCTCGCTCCGAGTAGGGAGCGGCGGCCAGGACCGCCCGCTTGAGCAGCTCCTCCTTGCCCAGCTCCTCGTTGAAGGCCATGCCTTCCTCGACCGTGTCGAACGTCCGTCCGTCGAAGAGGTCGGGGGTCCACACCTCGTGTCCGGCGGCCCGCAACCGTTCCGCGGCCCGGTGGACCGCCGGTCTGAGGCCGTAGGTCGAGTGGAAGAGCATGATGTTCATGAGGCCATGGTGCCAGCCGGGTACGACAGTGACCGGCGCCGGTCCGGTGTGGGTGCGGCGCCGATTCCGACGGCGGTCCGTACGCGTGCCGAGGGGCCCGTACCCAGAGCGCGTCCGAAGTCACATGTTCATCACCCCGCGCCGGCGGTTACGTTCGAAGGCATGGAGAACCTACTCCGCCCACTGATCGTCATCGGTGGTTCGGTCGTCCTGACGCTCGTCATCGGCTGGGCCACCGACCTACTGCTGCGCAAGGCGGACCAGCGGCACCACGAGACACCTCTGTGGGGCCTGCTGCGCCGCGGCCGCATCCCCTACCAACTGGTCCTGTGCGCGGCCTTCCTCAGAGCGTCGTACGACGAGGCGCAACTGCTGGAGCAGTACCGGACCGCCATCGGCCGGACCCTGACGCTGGTGCTGATCGGGGCGACGGCCTGGCTGGTGATCCGTATGGCGGCGGCGGTGGTGGAGACCTCGTACAGCAGGTACGCCCGTGCCCACCGCGACCCGGCCCGGGTACGCCGGGTGCGGACCCAGGTGACACTCATCATGCGGGTGGTCTCCGCGATCGTCGGTGTGGTCGCCGCGGCCGCCATGCTGCTGACCTTCCCGCAGATGCGGGCCGCGGGCGCCTCCCTGCTGGCCTCGGCGGGTCTCCTGGGCATCGTCGCCGGTATCGCCGCGCAGTCCACACTGAGCAACCTGTTCGCGGGGCTCCAGATCGCCTTCGGCGACATGGTCCGCCTCGGTGACGTGGTCGTGGTGGAGGGCGAGTGGGGCACGGTCGACGAGATCACGCTCACGTTCCTGACCGTACGGACCTGGGACGAGCGCCGGATCACGATGCCCGTGTCGTACTTCACCTCGAAGCCCTTCGAGAACTGGTCGCGCGGCGGCGCCCAGATGACCGGCACGGTCTTCCTGCACGTCGACCACGCCGCTCCGCTGCCGCAGATGCGGGAGAAGCTCCGCGACATCCTGCGGGAGTGCCCCGCGTGGGACGGCCGCCACTACGACCTGACCGTCACCGACTCGACCCCGTCCACCATGGAGGTCCGCGCCCTGGTCACCGCCAAGGACCCGGACGACCTGTGGACGGTCCGCGTCACGGTCCGGGAGCAGCTGGTCCGCTGGCTGACGGAGACCCACCCGTACGCCCTCCCGAGGGTCAACACGGCCGACGCGGTCCTCCCCCCGACCCACCCCCGTCCGGACGCCCATCTTCCCCGCCCCACCCGAAGCCGGGTCCACGAAACCCCGAGGTCGACCGGGAGGTGACGGCCGGGGCCACGACAGGACCCTGGTCGTGTCGACGGCGGGTGCCCGCGCCCTCGGGGCCGGCACCCGCCGTCGCGGCTTCCAGTGGTTCCTCAGTGGCCCCTCTCCGCACCCCCGTTGACCTGTATGACCTGTGCGGTGATGTGGCCGGCGCCGGGCGAGGCGAGCCAGCGCAGGGTCTCGGCGACGTCGGCCGGTGTACCGGCCCGGCCCGTGGAGGTCTCGGCGATGAGCCGGGCGCGCCGGGCCTCCTCCATCGACCCGCCGAAGAACTCGGTGTCCTCGATGTATCCCGGCGCCACGACGTTCACAGTGATCCCGCGGGGCCCGAACTCCCGCGCCAGGTCGAACGCGTACGGATGCAGCGCCGCTTTGGACGCGGCGTACGCCCCGCTCCCCGAGCCCCGGTACGCGGCGATGGACGACAGGAACAGCACCCGCCCGCCGGGCGAGGCCAGCTGCTCCCGCAACGCCTCCGTGAGCAGCACGGCGGTCAGCGTGTTCAGCCGGAAGTTGACCTGCCAGTCGTGCGCGACAGCATCGAGCGGATCGTCCCTCTCCGTCCGGGGCTCCAGTCCACCGTTCCCGCCGGCACTGTGGATCAGCACGTCGACGGTGCCGAGTTCACTGCGCACGAACTCGGCGGCCCCTCGCACGTTCTCCGCGTCGGCGAGATCCGCCGCGTATGTGACCGCCCCGTCCACCTGCGCCTTCTCCAACACCTCGGCCCGCCGCCCGAGCAACAGGACCCGATCCCCACCCGCGGCGAACACCTGCGCCGCCGCGAGCCCGATCCCCGTACCGCCACCACTGATCACCACGTTGCGTGCCATGCCCCGACCCTATGAAACATGCCGCCCGGTCACCGCAGGCTCCGCACATCCAGATGCCGAAGCACCCGGTCCACCACCTCGGGATCCGCCCCCGGCTCACTCCGCGCCGCCAACACCTCGTGCCGCGCCGCGCTCAACATTTCCCCCTGGATCCGCCGCATCCGCCGCAGCCGCCGCACCCGCTGCTCATGGCCCTCGCGCCGCTCCTCCTCCCCCATCTCGGGGCTGATCCGCACCCCGATCTCGAAGGCCCGCCGCAGCAACCGCTCGGCCATCTCCTCCGGCAGCTCCTCCTCGTCCTCGATCTCATGCAGCCGCCGCTTCGCCGCCTTCGCGGCCCGCACGGCCAACTCCTTCCGGAACTCCTTCTCGGCGCCTTCATCCGCCCGCACCCCCAACCGCCGTACGAGCCAGGGCAGCGTCAGCCCCTGCAGCACCAGCGTCGCCATGATCACACCGAACGCGATGAACACGATCTCGTCCCGATCGGGGAAGGGCCCCCCGTCCGACGTCTCCAGCGGAATCGCCAGCGCCAACGCCACGGACGCCACGCCCCGCATCCCCGCCCACCACATCACCACGGTCTCGCGCCACGACATCGGGATCTCCTCCTCGTAGTCACGCCGCGCGTGCAACCGCCGGGCGAGCCACGTGGCCGGCAGCAGCCACACCAGCCGGACGAGCACGACCACGGCCACGACCGCCGCCGCCCAGCCCAGCATGTCCGGCCACCGTCCGGACGCCGTCCTGATCGCGTTGTGCAGCTCCAGCCCGATCAGCCCGAACGCCACCCCGGTGACCAGCGTGTCCACGACGTCCCAGACGGTGTGCCCGGCGAACCGCGTCATGACGTCGTCCGCGCCGAGCGCGTACTCCGCGAGGAACAGCGCGGTGGTGAGCACGGCGAGCACCCCGGACCCGTGCAGTTCCTCGGCCATCACATACGCCGCGTACGGCACGAGGAGGGTCAGACCGATCTGCAGGGTGGCGTCGTCGACGAAGTCCATCAGCTTGTTGGCCGCCCAGCCGAGCGCGAGTCCCACGGCGACGGCCACGACACCGGAGAGCAGGAGCTGGAGCGCGGCACGGGGCAGCGAGAACGAGCCGCTGACGGCGGCCGCGATCGCCACGTGGTAGAGCACGATGGCGGTCACGTCGTTGAAGAGCCCCTCGCCCTCCAGGATCGACACCAGCCGCCTCGGCAGCCCGAGTTGGCCGGCCACGGCCGTCGCGGCCACCGGGTCGGGCGGTGCGACCAGCGCGCCCAGCGCCACGGCGGCCGCGAGGGGCAGCCCGGGCACGATCGCGTTGGCCACGGCGGCCACCGCTGCGGTGGTCACGAACACCAGCGCCACGGCCAGCAGGAAGATCGGCCGCCGGTTGGCCGCGAACTGCCGCCAGGAGGTCCGCCGCACCGCCGCGTACAGCAACGGCGGCAGCAGCAGGGGCAGGATGAACTCCGGCGGGATGTCGATATTGGGCACGAAGCCCGGCAGGGCGAGGGAGATCCCCAGCAGCGTCATCAGCACCGGCGCCGGCAGCCCGAAACGCTCCCCCACCGGCACGCTCAGCACGGCACCCAGCAACAGGACGAACAACAGGGCCAACTGATCCACGCGGAGCACCCCGACGAGGTCTGGACGATTACCTCAACAGCCCCCCAGAGTGCCACGCCCCGCCCGTACCAGCCGATCCGCCCCCACGCCGCCCCGCGGTCGCCCCCGCGACCCGCTGTCCGCGAAATCCGGCAGGCGGCAGGCGCCCTACAGCGACCGTCGCATCGCCCGGTGCGGTATCCCCGCGTCCAGGAACTCCGGCCCGTACGCCTCGTAGCCCAACCGCTCGTAGAACCCCAGCGCATGCGTCTGCGCGCCCAGGTCCAGCGCGGTCAGCCCGCGCGCGCGTGCCGCCTCCTCGACGGCCCGCACCAGCGCGATGCCGACGCCCAGCCCGCGAGCCGCCCGCACGACCGCCAGCCGTCCCAGGGACCCGACACCCGGCTCCCCACCGGTCTTTCCGGCGGCGGCCTCACCGTGGAGCAACCGTCCCGCCCCGAGGGGCACCCCGTCCTCCCGCACGGCGAGTACATGCACGGCCACCTCGTCGTACGCGTCGTACTCGAGGTCCTCCGGCACGCCCTGCTCGACGACGAAGACCTCCTTGCGCACCGCGAAGCACGCCTCACGGTCGGCCGGGTCGTCGGCGACGCGCACGGCGTAGGCGACCGGCTCCCGGCTCGCGCGGACGTCGCTCACGCGTACGTCTCCTCCCGCACCTGGTCGAGTGCCTTCTGCAGATCGGCCGGATAGTCGCTCTCGAACTCGACCCAGCGCCCGTCCCCTGGGTGCTCGAAGCCCAGCCGGACGGCGTGCAGCCACTGGCGGGTGAGGCCGAGGCGCTTGGCGAGCGTCGGGTCGGCGCCGTACGTCAGGTCGCCCACGCAGGGGTGCCGGTGGGCGGACATGTGGACGCGGATCTGGTGCGTGCGCCCGGTCTCCAGCTTGATGTCGAGCAGGGAGGCCGCGCGGAACGCCTCGACCAGGTCGTAGTGCGTGACCGACGGCTTGCCCTCGGCGGTGACCGCCCACTTGTAGTCGTGGTTCGGGTGCCGCCCGATGGGCGCGTCGATGGTGCCGCTCGTCGGGTCGGGGTGGCCCTGGACCAGCGCGTGGTACCGCTTGTCGACGGTCCGCTCCTTGAACTGGCGCTTCAGGAACGTGTACGCGTACTCCGACTTGGCGACCACCATCAGGCCGGACGTGCCCACGTCGAGCCGGTGCACGATGCCCTGGCGCTCGGCGGCGCCGGACGTCGAGATCCGGTAACCCGCGGCGGCGAGCCCGCCGATGACGGTCGGCCCGGACCAGCCGGGGCTGGGGTGCGCCGCCACACCGACCGGCTTGACGATCACGACCACGTCATCGTCGTCGTGGACGATCTCCATGCCCTCGACCGGCTCGGCCACCACCTGCACCGGCGCGGGCGCCTGCGGCATCTCGACCTCCAGCCAGGCCCCGCCGCGCACCCGCTCCGACTTGCCGACCACCGACCCGTCGACCGTGACCTTCCCCGCGGCGGCGAGCTCCGCGGCCTTGGTACGGGAGAAGCCGAACATGCGGGAGATGGCGGCGTCGACGCGCTCGCCCTCCAGGCCGTCGGGCACGGGCAGGGTACGGATCTCGGGAATCGTGCTCACCCGTCGAGTATGCCGGACCGCCACGACACGCCCGACCGCGCCTGTGGAAAACCCCCGACGGCCCCGGCCGTGCCCCGGAGCTCAGTCCTTGTGGACGGTGCCGTCCGGGTCGAGTCCCCGGAAGGACAGCAGCACGATCAGGATGCCGCCGCAGACGATCGCCGAGTCCGCCAGGTTGAACACGGCGAAGCCCTTGGGCGCGATGAAGTCGACGACGGCGCCCTCGAAGACGCCCGGCGAGCGGAAGATCCGGTCGGTGAGGTTGCCCAGCGCGCCGCCGAGGAGCAGCCCGAGCGCGATCGCCCAGGGCAGGCTGTAGAGCTTGCGCGCGAGGCGGGCGATCACCACGATCACGATCGCCGCGATCATCGTGAAGATGATCGTGAAGGCCTCGCCGAAGCCGAAGGCCGCGCCCGCGTTGCGGATCGCCTCGAACTTCAGCCAGTCCCCGATGATCTCGATCGGCTCGTGGTGCTCCAGCTTGGCGACCACGATCATCTTGCTGACCAGGTCGAGCGCGTACGCCAGCGCGGCGACCCCGAACAGCACGGCGATACGGCGCTTGCCGCGCGGGCGCGCGGGCGCGTCGGCCTGCGCCGCGTCTGCGCCGTTCCCGCCGTCGGACTGCTCCGGGTCCGTGCCCGCCGCCTCTGGGATGTCCGGCGTACCGATGATGCGCTCCGCCTCTGCCACGTGAGTCCCTCAACCTAGGTTCCTGACTGAGGACAAAGGTACGACACGACCCCGGTGGACCAGGGGCTCAGGCGAGGATCACTGTCGGCGTTCCTGTTTCTGCTTGCACTCGACGCACAGCGTGGCCCTCGGGAAGGCCTGCATGCGGGCCTTGCCGATCGGGTTGCCGCAGTTCTCGCAGAGGCCGTACGTGCCCGTGGCGAGCCGTTCCAGAGCACGCTCGGTCTGGTCGAGCATCTCGCGCGCGTTGTGGGCCAGCGCCAGCTCGTGCTCCCGCGTGATGTTCTTGGCACCGGTGTCGGCCTGGTCGTCGCCGGCCCCGTCGCCCGAGTCCCGCATCAGGCCCGTGAGCGACTTCTCGGACGCCTCCAGCTCCGCATGCAGGCGCTGCGCCTCGGACTGCAGCTCCGTGCGGGCCTCGGCGACCTCCTCGGAGCTCCAGGGGTCCTCACCGGGCCGTACCGCCAGCTCGCCGGGGTCCGCCGCGGCGGGCCGTGCCTTGGGGACGGCGGTGGGCTTCTTCGCCGCCGTAGCCGTACCAGGAGTGTTCTTCGCAACCACCGTCGTGGCTCCCGTCGTCTCGGCGGCCTCGGCCGCGCCCGCCGTCTTGACCTTGCTCTGCGCAGAGGTGCTCGCGGCGGTGCTCTTCTTGGATGTGCTCTTCCCGGCCGCCGGTTTCGCAGCGGCATTCTTCTCGGCCACCGCTTTCGTGGCCGCGCTCTTCCCGGCCACCGTCTCCCCGGCGGCACTCTCCTTCACCGCGGCCCTCCGGGCGGCCGTGGTCCTGCTCACCGGGGCCTTCCGGGGCGTGGTCCTCCGGGCGGCGTTCTTCTTCGCCTCGGTCGTCTTCGTCGCCTCGGTCGTCTCCGCCACTGTCCTCGTCGCCTCGGTCGTCTTCGTCGCCTCGGTCGTCTTCGCCACGGTCCTCGTCGCCTCGGTCGGCTTCCCCGCGGTCTTCTTTGCCGCGGTCTTCTTTGCCGCGGTCGTCTTCGCCACGGTCTTCTTTGCCGCCGTCGTCTTCGCCGCGGTCGTCTTCGCCGCGGTCTTCTTTGCCGCCGTCGTCTTCGCCGCGGTCGTCTTCGCCACGCTCGTCTTCGCCGGGGCCTTCCTCGCGGCGCTCGTCACGGCCGGGCCCGCCTTGGTCGCGGCCTTCGTCCCCGTACTCTCGGTCGCCTTCGTACCCTTCGCGCTCCTCGCGCTCTTCGTGGCCTTGGTGGTCTTCGTGCCGACCGCCTTCTTCCTGGTCACCCGCACGGCCCCGGCACCCGGCGTGCCCTCCTTCCCGGCGCCGGCCCTCGGCCCGACGGCGGCGGTCTTCGCGGCTCCCTTCTCCCCGGTGGTTCGCTCGGCGTCCGACTTCCGGGCGCTCGTCTTCCTGGTGGCCGCCTTCGCTCCCGGAGTCGCGGGGACCCGCTTTCTGCCGCTCACGTCCTTCGCCACCATGGCCGCGGCCCCTTCACATATTGTGATCTTGCACGCGAATCGTGCTGGGACGATAAATCGACCCGAGTCCCGCGGCAACGGGGCACACCACCCATTCCGACCGCCCCGCGACCGTCGCGCGGCGAGCCTGCAAGCGTTGTGCCCAGCTCCCCGCCGGGTATTCCGCCCCGCCGCAGGTCCCGGGATCCGGACGCCTGGGCCGCTCCATTCGGGTCACGGCGCAGGTCACCGGGTCACCCGGTCGCCGAGCCCGCCAAAGGCCCGGCCCGGCTCTCCACCGGCGGCACAAAACCGGTCGGCCGCTGTCCGCCCGGCGCCGTACACTGGGCGCAGCGAAAAGCGTGGATGGGGACGAGTAGCGCCGTACGCAGCCAAGAGCGACCCGGGGACGGTGGAAGCCCGGGGGCGAGCGCGACGTGAAGATCACCCCGGAGCCGCCGGAAGAAAGCCGAGACCCCTGGGGCGCGGCGAGTAGACCCGGCATCGCGACCTCAATGAGGGGGCTCGTCGAGGCGTACGACGCACAGACGGGCCAAGGAGGGTGGTACCGCGGGAGCGCGCCGCACACGGCGTACAAAGGATGAAGGCTCTCGTCCCTCCGACGGAAGGCAGCAAGTCCGTTGGAGGAAGCTCGCTCATGACAGAGCCGACGTACCGCCAGGTGCCCGCCCAGGTCGACCTGCCCGCGCTCGAGCACGCGGTGCTCGACTTCTGGCGCGAGCAGAAGATCTTCGCCAAGAGCCTGGAGCAGTCCGAGGGGCGCCCCGAGTGGGTGTTCTACGAGGGCCCGCCCACGGCCAACGGCATGCCGGGCGCCCACCACATCGAGGCCCGCGTCTTCAAGGACGTCTTCCCCCGCTTCCGCACCATGCGCGGCTACCACGTGGCCCGCAAGGCGGGCTGGGACTGCCACGGCCTGCCGGTGGAGCTGGCGGTCGAGAAGGAGCTCGGCTTCAACGGCAAGAAGGACATCGAGGCGTACGGCATCGCCGAGTTCAATGCCAAGTGCCGTGAGTCCGTGCTCCGCCACACCGACGCGTTCTCCGACCTGACGACCCGCATGGGCTACTGGGTCGACCTCGACGACGCGTACGTGACCATGGAGCCCGAGTACATCGAGTCCGTCTGGTGGTCGCTGAAGGAGATCTTCAACAAGGGCCTGCTGGTCCAGGACCACCGGGTGGCTCCCTGGTGCCCCCGCTGCGGCACCGGGCTCTCGGACCACGAGCTGGCGCAGGGCTACGAGACGGTCGTCGACCCCTCGGTGTACGTCCGTTTCCCGCTCACCTCCGGTCCGCTCGCGGGCGAGGCCGCGCTCCTGGTGTGGACGACCACGCCGTGGACGCTGGTGTCCAACACCGCGGTCGCCGCCCACCCCGACGTCACCTATGTGGTCGCCACGGACGGCACGGAGAAACTCGTCGTCGCCGAGCCGCTCGTCGCCAAGGCGCTCGGCGAGGGCTGGGAGACCACCGGCCAGTCCTTCACCGGCGCCGAGATGGAGCGCTGGACCTATCAACGTCCCTTCGAGCTCGTGGAGTTCCCCGAGCCCGCCCACTTCGTGGTGAACGCCGAATACGTGACGACCGAGGACGGCACGGGTCTGGTCCACCAGTCCCCCGCCTTCGGTGAGGACGACCTCAAGGTGTGCCGCGCGTACGGCCTGCCGGTGATCAACCCGGTCCGCCCGGACGGCACGTTCGAGGAGGACGTCCCGCTGGTCGGCGGCGTCTTCTTCAAGAAGGCGGACGAAAAGCTCACCGAGGACCTCCAGACCCGGGGCCTGCTCTTCAAGCACATCCCGTACGAGCACAGCTACCCGCACTGCTGGCGCTGCCACACCGCGCTCCTGTACTACGCGCAGCCGTCCTGGTACATCCGCACCACCGCCGTCAAGGACCGTCTCCTCCAGGAGAACGAGAAGACCAACTGGTTCCCGGACACGGTCAAGCACGGCCGCTTCGGCGACTGGCTGAACAACAACATCGACTGGGCACTGTCCCGCAACCGCTACTGGGGCACCCCGCTGCCGATCTGGCGCTGCGAGGAGGGCCACCTCACCTGCGTGGGCTCCCGCGAGGAGCTGAGCCGGCTCTCCGGCACCGACCAGTCGGAGCTGGACCCGCACCGACCGTTCATCGACGCGGTCACCTTCACCTGCCCCGAGGACGGCTGCGGCAGCACCGCCACGCGCGTCCCGGAGGTCATCGACGCCTGGTACGACTCGGGCTCGATGCCGTTCGCGCAGTGGGGCTACCCGTACAAGAACAAGGAACTCTTCGAGAGCCGCTACCCGGCCCAGTTCATCAGCGAGGCCATCGACCAGACCCGGGGCTGGTTCTACACGCTGATGGCGGTCGGCACGCTGGTCTTCGACAGGTCCAGTTACGAGAACGTCGTGTGCCTCGGCCACATCCTCGCCGAGGACGGCCGCAAGATGTCCAAGCACCTGGGCAACATCCTGCAGCCGATCCCGCTCATGGACCAGCACGGCGCCGACGCGGTCCGCTGGTTCATGGCGGCCGGCGGATCCCCCTGGGCGGCCCGCCGCGTCGGCCACGGCACGATCCAGGAGGTCGTGCGCAAGACCCTCCTCACGTACTGGAACACGGTCGCCTTCCAGGCCCTGTACGCCCGTACGTCGAACTGGGCGCCGTCCGACGCGGACCCGGCCCCCGCCGACCGCCCCGTCCTGGACCGCTGGCTGCTGAGCGAGCTGCACGCGCTGGTCGACCAGGTGACGCAGTCCCTGGAGGCGTACGACACCCAGCGCGCCGGCAAGCTGCTCTCGGCGTTCGTGGACGACCTGTCGAACTGGTACGTCCGCCGCTCGCGCCGTCGCTTCTGGCAGGGCGACAAGGCCGCGCTGCGCACACTGCACGAGGTCGTCGAGACGGTCACCAAGCTGATGGCCCCGCTGACCCCGTTCATCACCGAGCGGGTCTGGCAGGACCTGATCGTGCCGGTGTCCCCGGGCGCTCCTGAGTCCGTGCACCTGGCGTCCTGGCCGGAGGCGGAACTCACCGCCATCGACCCGGAGCTGTCGAAGCAGATGGTGCTCGTCCGCCGTCTCGTCGAGCTGGGTCGTGCCACGCGCGCGGAATCGGGCGTCAAGACCCGCCAGCCGCTGTCCCGCGCCCTGGTGGCAGCCACCGGGTTCGACTCCCTGGACCGCGAGCTGCACACCCAGATCACGGAAGAGCTGAACGTGAGTTCGCTCGCCTCGCTGAGCGAGGTCGGCGGCAGCCTGGTGGACACCACCGCCAAGGCGAACTTCCGTGCCCTCGGCAAGCGCTTCGGCAAGCGCGTCCAGGACGTGGCCAAGGCCGTCGCGAACGCGGACGCCGCCGCACTCTCCCTCGCCCTGCGTGAGGGCACGGCGTCGGTGGAGGTCGACGGCGAGAGGATCAGCCTGGCGCCGGACGAGGTGATCATCACGGAGACCCCGCGCGAGGGCTGGTCGGTCGCCTCCGACTCGGGTGCGACGGTGGCCCTGGACCTGGAGATCACGGAGGAGCTCCGCCGGGCGGGCCTCGCCCGTGACGCGATCCGTCTGATCCAGGAGGCCCGCAAGAACAGTGGCCTCGACGTCGCCGACCGCATCGCGCTGCGCTGGACGGCGACCGATGAGGCGGTGACCGCCGCGCTCACCGAGCACGCCGGTCTGATCGCCGACGAGGTCCTCGCGACGGACTTCGCCTCCGGCGACGCCGACGACAGCTACGGCGCCCCGTTCACGGACGAGGCCCTGACCCTGACGTTCCGCCTCCGCAAGGCGTGACGCCGCCCCTCCAGTCGAGGCCGAAGGCCCGGCGACACCGCACACGTGGTGCCGCCGGGCCTTCGGCGTCGTGACCATAGGACATCCGCCCCACCTCCGAACAACCAGACCAAAAACCGAACGCGCGCAGCACAAGGGCGGGGCCCCGGATCGAAGAGATCCGGGGCCCCGCCCTGAACGCTGCCGACGCCTACGGCGTACCCGTGATGATCAGTTGTCGTCCTCGTCGATGAGGAACCCACGCATCGGCGAGGGAGCCTGCCCCATCGGCGACGGGCCCTGCGGCCGGACCGGAGCCATCGGCTGGGTCATGGCCGGAGACATCTGCTGCTGACCGCCGTAGGAGGGCGCGGCCGGCGCCGGGGCGCCACCCATACCCTGACCGCCGTACGACGGCGCGCTCGCACCGGCCGGAGCCATGGACGGCGCCGGGGACGGCGGCAGCGACGCGGTCGCCGGGGTGCGCGGCGGGGCCAGCGAGTCGTCCGCCTGGGTCTCCAGCTGACGCAGCTGCGACTCCAGGTAGGACTTCAGACGCGTGCGGTACTCGCGCTCGAAGCCGCGCAGGTCCTCGACCTTGCGCTCCAGCGTGGCGCGGGCGGACTCCAGGGAGCCCATCGCGACACGGTGCTTCTCCTGCGCGTCCCGCTCCAGGGCGTCGGCCTTGGCACGGGCGTCCCGCTCCAGACCCTCGGCGCGGCTACGGGCCTCGCCGACGATCTTGTTGGCCTCGGAACGGGCCTCGGCGATCGCCTGGTCGGCGGTCTGCTGGGCCAGCGAGAGCACACGCGCGGCGCTGTCGCCGCCCGGGCCCTGACCGGGGCCGCCCATCGGACCGCCCATGGGGCCGCCCATCGGGCCACCCATCTGCTGCTGCATGGGCGGCTGGCCGCCCATCGGGCCCTGCCCCATCTGGGGCTGACCCATGGGACCCTGACCCATCGGGCCCTGGCCCATCGGCCCCTGACCCATCGGTCCGGGACCCTGCTGCCCCTGGCCACCGGGGCCGGCGGGCAGCTGCGGAGCACCGCTCGGCAGCTGGGGCGGGCCACCCATGGGGCCCCCCATCTGCTGCGGCGGGCCCGATATCCCAGCGGGTACGGGAGCGCCAGGACCTCGCATGCCCTGCTGCTGCATACCGCCCTGCTGCATGCCACCCTGCTGCATGCCACCCTGCTGCTGGTCCTGCGGCTCGGGAGGCTTGCGCATGTTCTGCTGATTCTGGGCAGCAGCGCGCGTGGCCGCGGCGAGCTTGGCACGCAGGTCCTCGTTCTCACGAAGCAGGCGCGTCAGTTCGGCTTCGACCTCATCGAGGAAGGCATCGACCTCGTCCTCGTCATAGCCTTCTCGGAGGCGGACGGTCGTGAACTGCTTGTTCCGCACGTCCTCGGGGGTCAACGGCATCTCTTCACCTCAACGTAGTCGTCGGCATTCGGCAAGACCGCATCTCTCACACCGTCCCCATCCCGCTGGCCACTACCGTGCGCAGGATAAAAACGATGATCATCAGCACGAAGAAGGACAGGTCGAGCGCCACGCCCCCGAGACGCAGCGGCGGAATGAACCGCCGCAGAAGCTTGAGCGGTGGATCAGTGACAGTGTAGGTGGCCTCCAGAACGACCACCATCGCCTTGCCGGGTTGCCATGAGCGGGCGAACTGGAAGACGTAGTCCATGACCAACCGGAAGATCAGCACGATGAAGAACACCGTCAGCGCGATGTAGAGGATCGTCAAGACCACGCTCATGTCCGGTGTTTCCCTCTCCCCATTCCGTGCTGCCTGTACTGCTGTTTCCGGTGGTGCGTCTCAGCTCTGGTTGAAGAACCCGCCCTCTGCGATGCGGGCCTTGTCCTCCGCCGTGACATCGACGTTAGCAGGCGACAACAGGAACACCTTCTGCGTCACCCGCTCGATGCTGCCGTGAAGACCAAACACCAAACCGGCCGCAAAGTCGACAAGTCGCTTCGCGTCTGTGTCGTCCATCTCAGTCAGATTCATGATCACGGGGGTGCCCTCACGGAAGTGTTCCCCGATGGTACGGGCCTCGTTGTAGGTCCGCGGGTGCAACGTCGTGATCCGGTACGGCTCTCGTTCGGACACGACCTTGGGCATGATCACCGGTGCGTTCTTCTCCAGACTGGAACGGTCTTGTGTGATGGATGCCACGGGCGCGATCCGGGCGGGTCGCACCGATTCCGCGGGAAGCGAAGTGGCGTGCGCCACCGGCTCGCGCTGCGCCGGAGGCTGCACCACTCGCACCGATTCATCCCTTTGGGGCTGATGTGACTGGTGTGACTGGTGCACCGGCTCATGGCGCCGGTGGTCCCGCTCGGGCTCGGGGTCGAGCTCGGGCTCGAAGTCGTCATCGGGGTCGAATCCCCTGCCGTCGTACCCATCGTCCTCCACGAGGCCGAGGTAGACCGCCATCTTGCGCATCGCGCCGGCCATGCTCTGAGTCCTCCGCTCTGTGGTGGATCGACTGACGACTTCCCAAGTGCCCGCGATCCACGAGGTCGTTGCGCCCGCCTCTCGGCGGAATGACCATATTTTCTGCTGTGGTCCGACTTCTTGGCGACGTTACCCGAGCCTGGGACGGACTCCGAGTACCGCAGTGCCGACGCGCACATGTGTCGCTCCGGCCGCCACGGCCTCCTCGAGATCCGCACTCATCCCTGCCGAGACCATGTTCGCAGCCGGATGAGCGCGGCGCAGGTGGGTCGACAAATCCATCAACCGCTCGAAGGCCGCGCGCGGGCGCCCCGCGTACTCGCCGGTGAGCGGCGCTACGGTCATCAGACCATCGAGCCGCAGCCCCGGGGAGTCCGCCACGAGGGCGGCCAAGCCTTCGATTCCGTCCGGCCCGACACCACCGCGCGCCCCCCGGCCGCCCTCGTCCGCGTCGAGGGCGACCTGGATGAGGCACCCCACCTCACGTCCGGCCCGGACCGCCTCCTTCGACAGCGAGGTGACGAGCCGGGAACGATCGACGGACTGTACGAGATCCGCATAACGCACTACAGAACGGACCTTGTTCGTCTGCAATTGCCCCACGAAATGCCACACAAGGGACAGATCCGAGCACTCGGCCGCCTTGGGCGCCGCGTCCTGGTCCTTGTTCTCGGCGACATGACGCACACCGAGTTCCGACAGGATCCGCACATCGCTCGCGGGATACGTCTTGGTGACCACGATCAGGGTCACCTCTGCACGCTTGCGCCCCGCGGCCACGCACGCCGCCGCGATGCGGTCCTCCACCTTCGCCAGGTTCGCGGCGAGTTGTGCCTTACGGTCGGTCATGCCCCTCAGTCCAGCCAGACATATCCCGCGAGTCGCCCTGTGGTGCGGTCGCGGCGGTACGAGAAGTGGTCGCGCGACTCCAGCGTGCACACCGGCGACTGCTCCCGGTCATGCACCCCCAGTCGCTCCAGCTGGGAGTGCACTCCGGCGCTCACATCCACGGAGGGCGTGCCCCAACTGGTCTCGGCGTACGCCGTCGGCTCCACGGCGGCCACGTCGGCGCGCATCGCTTCGGGCACCTCGTAGCAGCGGCCGCAGACGGTGGGGCCGGTGCGGGCGACGATCCGCGCGGGGTCGGCGCCGAGTTCGATCATGGCTTTGACGGCGGCGGGGACGACCCCGGCGACCATCCCGGGCCGGCCGGCGTGGGCGGCGGCCGCGACCCCGGCGACGGGGTCGGCCAGCAGCACGGGCACGCAGTCGGCGGTGAGCACCGCGAGCGCGAGACCGCGCCCGGTGGTGACGATCGCGTCGACGGACGGGATGTCGACGGCGGAGCCCCACGGTCCGTCGACCACCGCCACGTCCGCGCCGTGCACCTGGTTCATCCAGACGACCCGGCCGGGATCCAGGCCCAGCGACTTCGCGGCCAGCTCCCTGTTGGTCGTCACGGCGTCGGCATCGTCCCCGACCGCCCCGCCGAGATTGAGCTGCTCATACGGAGCGGCGCTCACCCCGCCCCACCTGTCGGTGAAGGCGAAGTGCGCGCCGCTCACGTTCTCGCGCTGTCCTATCACTTGAGGAAGTCCGGTACGTCCAACTCCTCCGCCGCGCTGTCCGTGTAGGACCGGGACGGCGGGACCGGCGGGGCGACGGGCACCTCGCTCACCGGCTCCGGGGCGGCGGGCACCGGCTCCTCCTTCGGCTTGACGCTGCCGAGAGAGCCGAAGGACGGACGGGTTTCGGAGGCCCGCGCCGGCGCGGGCTCGTCACGCTTGGCCGCTGTCGAGCCGAGGATGTTGTCCCGCTTGGCCGGGGGCTGTCCGCCGTCGAAGCCGGCCGCGATGACCGTGACGCGGACCTCGTCGCCGAGGGCGTCGTCGATGACCGCGCCGAAGATGATGTTGGCCTCGGGGTGGGCGGCTTCGCTGACCAGCTGGGCGGCCTCGTTGATCTCGAAGAGACCGAGGTCGGAGCCACCGGAGATGGAGAGCAGGACACCGCGGGCGCCGTCGATGGAGGCCTCCAGCAGCGGCGAGGAGATCGCCATCTCGGCGGCGGCCACCGCGCGGTCGTCGCCGCGGGCCGAGCCGATGCCCATGAGGGCGGAGCCGGCCTCGGACATGACGGACTTGACGTCCGCGAAGTCGAGGTTGATCAGGCCCGGTGTGGTGATGAGGTCGGTGATGCCCTGGACACCGGAGAGCAGGACCTGGTCGGCCGACTTGAAGGCGTCGAGCACCGAGACCTGGCGGTCCGAGATGGACAGCAGCCGGTCGTTCGGGATGACGATGAGGGTGTCGACCTCTTCGCGGAGCTCGGCGATGCCGTCCTCGGCCTGGTTGGCGCGGCGGCGGCCCTCGAAGGTGAAGGGGCGGGTGACCACGCCGATGGTGAGGGCGCCGAGCGAGCGGGCGATGTTGGCCACGACGGGCGCGCCGCCGGTACCGGTGCCGCCGCCCTCGCCGGCCGTCACGAAGACCATGTCGGCCCCCTTGAGGACCTCCTCGATCTCCTCGCGGTGGTCCTCGGCGGCCTTGCGGCCGACCGCCGGGTTGGCGCCGGCGCCGAGTCCGCGGGTGAGTTCACGGCCGACGTCGAGCTTGACGTCGGCGTCGCTCATCAACAGAGCTTGCGCGTCGGTGTTGATGGCGATGAACTCGACGCCCTTGAGACCGACCTCGATCATCCGGTTGATGGCATTGACACCACCGCCGCCGACACCGATGACTTTGATGACTGCGAGGTAGTTCTGCGGTGCTGCCACGTCGAAGGCCTCTCGCCTCGAGTTACGTGTCGCCGCCTCGCGGGGTACCCGCGATCCGACGACTGATGCCGAAGTGGGACGGTCCGAACGCCGACCCGAACCCTAACGCTGAAGTTTAGGGTTACCAGTGTGTCTGTTCCTTGGACTCTTCCGAACAGGACACTAAGTCGACAAGTGGCGCACGTTCAACGAACACGCCGAACCTCCCGTTTTTCTTTTCACCCTATGTGATCAGCCGTAGCGGTGCCCAACCAGGGTGCTGGCCTGCACGGATACCCGTCAACTCCCTGATGACGCAGGCGCCGTGGGAACACTCACGTCGAAGTGCCCGGCGTCGGGGGCGGCTTCCAGCAGAGCACTGAGCGCGCGCGCCTTCGCGCGCCCCTCCTCCGCGCTCCCCCAGGCGACGGTACGGTCCCCGCTCAACTCCAACGAGATGGAGTCGTAGGAACGAACCGTGACGACCCGGGTCTCGGGCGCGACCGCGGCCGGAATGTCACCCGCCACCCGCACCGCCTCGCGCACCAGCCGGTCCTCACCGAACCGCCGCAGACTGGCCGCCGAGGATCCCGGGCGGAACAGCGCCAATTCCAGGACGGGAACACCCTTCGGGGCACGCGAAACGGTGGCGAAGCGAACACCCTTCGCATCCACTTCGACGTACTTGCCCGAATTTCCGGCGGCCTCGACAATCAGGACCGGGGTGCGTTCGGTGACTTTCAGGCCGATTCCGCGAGGCCAGGAACGAATGACCTCAACCGAGTCGATTCGGGGCAATTTCCTCAGCAATCGTGACTCGATCGCCTCGGTGTCCACGGAAATCAGCGGATCCCCGAGGGGCACCTCGGCGGCCCCGCGCACCTGCGCCTCGGTCAGCACCCGGGTACCCGACACGGAGACCCGCTCGGCCCGCAGCCACGACGACCCGTACAGGGCCCACACCGAGACCCCGCCGAGCAGCACCAGGACGACCGCGACAGCGATCAGCGTTCGCGGGCCGGGCAGCCGCCGCCGGCGCCCCGGAAGCGGGCCGGAGTCCAGATCGTCGTCCGCGCCGCGTTCGGCGGTGGTCGGTCCGGCCACGCTCCCCTGCCTTCTGCCGCGCCCCTAGCGGCGCGACGCGATCGCCTCGTACACCATCCCGACGAGCAGGTCGTCGGCGTCCCGGCGGCCGAACTCGCTGGCGGCGCGGGACATCTCGTACAGCCGGTGCGGGTCGGCGAGCACGGGCAGGACGTTCTGCTGGACCCACTGGGGGGTCAGCTCCGCGTCGTCGACCAGCAGTCCGCCGCCGGCCTTGACCACCGGCTGGGCGTTCAGCCGCTGTTCGCCGTTGCCGATGGGCAGCGGGACGTAGGCGGCGGGGAGCCCGACGGCGGAGAGCTCGGCGACGGTCATCGCGCCCGCGCGGCAGAGCATCATGTCGGCCGCGGCGTACGCGAGGTCCATCCGGTCCACGTACGGTACCGGGATGTACGGGGGCATCCCCGGCATCTGGTGCACCTGCGGCAGTTCGTTCTTCGGACCGACCGCGTGCAGGATCTGGATCCCGGCCTGCTGGAGGTAGGGCGCGACCTGCTGGACCACCTCGTTGAGGCGGCGGGCGCCCTGCGAGCCGCCGGAGACCAGCAGCGTCGGCAGGTTCGGGTCGAGGCCGAACAGGGCGCGGGCCTCGGGGCGCGCCGCGGCGCGGTCGAGGGTGGCGATGGAGCGGCGCAGCGGGATGCCGATGTAGCGGGAGTCGCGCAGCTTGCTGTCCGGGGTGGAGACGGCCACCTGGGCGGCGTACCGGGAGCCGATCTTGTTGGCGAGGCCGGGGCGGGCGTTGGCCTCGTGGACGACGATCGGCACCCCGAGGCGCTTGGCGGCGAGGTAGCCGGGCAGGGCGACGTAGCCGCCGAAGCCGACGACGCAGTCCGCCTTGGTGCGCTCCAGGATCTGCTCGGTCGCCTTGATCGTGCCGCGCAGCCGGCCGGGCACGGTGATCAGCTCGGGCGTGGGCTTGCGTGGCAGGGGTACGGCGGGGATCAGCGCGAGTTCGTAGCCGCGCTCGGGGACGAGGCGTGTCTCAAGGCCGCGCTCCGTGCCCAGGGCCGTGATGCCCACGGTCGGGTCCTGCCTGCGCAGGGCGTCCGCGAGGGCGAGCGCGGGCTCGATGTGACCGGCGGTTCCGCCACCGGCGAGGACGACATGCACCGAAATTCACCGCTCTCCGGACGAACGCGCCGTTCAGGCACGCCGTCGCATCGTGTTCCATCTCCCGGGCCGCCCCGAAGGGCCGCCGCCCCGCTTTCTACCAAAGCGAGGTTGCCGCATCGCAAGCGCCGCCCGCGCAGCGGGCTCGTCGCGTGCGAAGGCGATCAGCAGCCCGATGGCGAACATGGTCGGCAGCAGGGCCGAACCCCCGTAGGAGAACAGCGGGAGCGGGACTCCGGCGATCGGCAGCAGACCGAGCACCGCACCGATGTTGATCACCGCCTGAGCGGTGATCCAGGTGGTCACGCCTCCCGCGGCATACCTGACGAAGGGGTCCTCCGTGCGTCCGGCCACGCGGATACCCGCATAGCCTAGAGCCGCGAAGAGGGCGAGCACCGACAGCGTCCCCGCGAGACCCAGTTCCTCACCGGTGACGGCGAAGATGAAGTCGGTGTGCGCTTCCGGGAGTTGGCCCCATTTTTCCACACTGGCACCGAGCCCGGAGCCGAAGATTCCGCCCGAGGCGAGAGCGTAGATGCCGTGCACGGCCTGCCAGCAGGTGTCCCCCTGCCCCGGTTCCGTGGCACCGATGCACGCGAGTCGGGCCATACGGTTCTCACTGGTCCTGATCAGGACGAAGCCGATCAGCCCGGCGACGGACAGCACGCCCACGAACAGCCTGGTCGGCGCCCCGGCCAGCCACAGCAGGCCGAACAGGATGGCCGTGAGGATGATCGCGGTGCCCATGTCGCCGCCGAGCATGATCAGCCCGAGGAGCGTGAACGCCACCGGGACCAGCGGGACCAGCATGTGCTTCCACTGGGTCAGCAGCCGCTTGTCCTCCTTGCGGGCGAGCAGATCGGCTCCCCACAGCACCAGCGCCAGCTTGCCGAACTCGCTGGGCTGGATCTGGAACGAGCCGCCGACGGCGATCCAGTTCTGGTTGCCGTTGATCGACTGCCCTATCACCTGTACCAGGGCCATCATGAAGACGCAGCCGGCCAGGATCGGGTACGCGAGGGCCCGGTGCAGCTTCACGGGCATCCGTGAGGCCACCAGGAGCAGAAGGCCGCCGATCGCGGCCGCGAGGAACTGCTTGCGGAAGAAGAAGGTCCCCGGCAACGACATCTGCAGTGCCTTGATCTGCGAGGCCGAGTAGACCATCACCAGCCCCAGCACGGTGATCAGCAGGCTGCCGCCGAGGATCAGGTAGTACGCGGTGAGCGGACGGTCCCAGGCCCGCCGCGCCCGCGTGTGGAGGCGGCGTACGGGATTCTCGCGCGACGGGCGCGGGACGGGAGGCCGGCGGGCGGGGCGCTGGACGGGAGGGCGCCCGGTACGGCTACTGGGCATCGGGGGCGCCCTTCCCGCGGCGCACCGACCACATCCGTGTCACGCGTTCCCTCCCAGGTTCGCCCAGCTCCGCCGCCAGGCACGGGCGGGCCGGTCAGCCGTCCGCGGCGGCGAGTTCGCGCACTGCCTGCGCGAACGCGTCCCCGCGCCTGTTGTAGTTGACGAACATGTCCATCGACGCGCAGGCCGGCGCCAGCAGCACCGTGTCGCCCGCCCGGGCGAGCGCCCGTGCCTCGCGGACCGCCGCGAGCATCGCCCCAGTGTCTGTCCGGTCGAGGTCCACCACCGGCACTTCCGGGGCGTGTCGCGCGAGCGCTTCGCGGATCAGCGCGCGGTCCGCGCCGATCAGTACGACGCCCCTCAGCCGCTTCGCCGCCCCGGCGACGAGCTCGTCGAAGGTGGCGCCCTTGGCGAGTCCGCCCGCGATCCACACGATCGACTCGTAGGCCGCCAACGAGGCCTGCGCGGCGTGCGTGTTGGTGGCCTTGGAGTCGTCGATGTACGTGACGCCGTCCACGTCGGCCACGTGCGCGATGCGGTGCGCGTCCGGGGTGAAGGCCCGCAGGCCGTCCCGTACGGCCCTGGCGGGCACGCCGAAGGCGCGGGCGAGGGCGGCCGCGGCGAGGGCGTTGGCGATGTTGTGCGGGGCCGGCGGGTCGATGTCGGAGACCTCGGCGAGTTCCTGGGCGTTCTTCTGCCGGTTCTCGACGAACGCGCGGTCGACCAGGATGCCCTCCACGACGCCGAGTTGCGACGGGCCCGGGGTGCCGAGCGTGAACCCGACGGCCCGGCAGCCCTCTTCGACGTCCGCTTCCCGCACCAGGTCCTCGGTGGCCTTGTCGGCCACGTTGTAGACACAGGCGACCCGGTTGCCCTCGTAGACGCGGCCCTTGTCCTTGGCGTACGCCTCCATGGAGCCGTGCCAGTCGAGGTGGTCGGGGGCGAGGTTCAGGACGGCGGCGGAGTGGGCGCGCAGCGAGGGCGCCCAGTGGAGCTGGTAGCTGGACAGCTCCACGGCCAGTACGTCGTACTGTTCGTCGCCGAGGACGACGTCCAGCAGCGAGACCCCGATGTTGCCGACGGCCGCCGTGCGCAGCCCGGCGGCCTTCAGGATCGAGGCGAGCATCTGGACGGTCGTGGTCTTGCCGTTGGTGCCCGTGACGGCCAGCCAGGGCGCCGCGTCCGGGCCGCGGAGGCGCCAGGCCAGCTCGACGTCGCCCCAGATCTCCAGGCCCGCCTCGCGGGCGGCGGCGAACAGCGGCTTGTCGGGCTTCCAGCCGGGCGCGGTGACGACCAGGTCGGTGCCCTCCGGCAGGGTGGCGCCGTCACCGAGGCGCACGGTGATGCCGAGCGCCTCCAGGTCGGCGGCCTGGGCCCGGGCGCGTTCGTCGTCGCCGTCGTTGACGACCGTGACGGCGGCGCCGAGGCCGTGCAGGACCTTGGCCGCGGGGATGCCGGAGACGCCGAGCCCGGCGACGGTGACGTGCTTGCCCTGCCAGTCGGTCACTTGTCCGCCGCCCATCCCGCGTAGAACAGGCCCAGTCCGACGATCACGCAGATGCCCTGGATGATCCAGAAGCGGACCACCACGAGGACCTCGGACCAGCCCTTGAGCTCGAAGTGGTGCTGGAGCGGTGCCATGCGGAAGACGCGCTTGCCGGTGAGCTTGAACGAGCCGACCTGGATGACGACCGACATGGTGATGAGGACGAACAGACCGCCGAGGAGCGCGAGGAGCAGCTCGGTGCGGGAGCAGATCGCGAGTCCGGCGAGCGCGCCGCCGAGGGCGAGCGAACCGGTGTCACCCATGAAGATCTTCGCGGGCGAGGTGTTCCACCACAGGAAGCCGAGGCAGGCTCCCATCAGCGCGGAGGCGACGATCGCGAGGTCGAGGGGATCCCGTACCTCGTAGCAGGCTTCCGGGTTGGTCAGGGTCAGCGTGTTGGCGCAGGACTCCTGGAACTGCCACACGCCGATGAAGGTGTACGCGCCGAACACGAGCACCGAGGCACCGGTGGCGAGACCGTCCAGACCGTCGGTGAGGTTCACGCCGTTCGACATCGCGAGGATCATGAACAGCGCCCAGATCACGAACAGCACGGGGCCGATGGACCAGCCGAAGTCCTGCACGAAGGAGAGCTTGGTGGAGGCCGGCGTCTGGTCGCGGGCGTCCGGGAACTGCAGCGCGAGGACCGCGAAGGCGATACCGACGATCAGCTGGCCGGCCATCTTGGCCTTGGCGCGCAGACCCAGCGAGCGACGCTTGACGATCTTGATGTAGTCGTCGAGGAAGCCGACGAGGCCCATGCCGCCCATCAGGCCGAGCACCAGCAGACCGGAGAAGGTCGGCGGCTGGCCCGTGATGACCTTGGCCAGGAAGTACGCAGCGATCGTCGCCAGGATGAAGGCGATACCACCCATGGTCGGCGTACCGCGCTTGCTGGCGTGCTCGCGCGGGCCGTCGTCACGGATGTACTGGCCGTAGCCCTTGCGGGCCAGCAGCTTGATCAGCAGCGGGGTGCCGACCAGGGTCAGGAAGAGACCGATGACTCCTGCGAACAGGATCTGCTTCATCATCGCGCGGCAACCTCACCCTCGTTGCCGCCGTCGAGCAGCGCCTGCGCCACACTCTCGAGCCCGACCGACCGGGACGCCTTCACGAGTACGACGTCCCCCGGGCGCAACTGACTGCGCAACAGGTCGATCGCCGCCTGTGCGTCGGACACGTGCACCGACTCCTCACCCCACGAACCCTCGTTGTATGCGCCCAGTTGCAGCCAGGAGGCCTCCCTGCCCCCGACGGCGACGAGCTTGCCGACATTGAGCCGGACGGCGAGCCGTCCGACCGCGTCGTGCTCGGCGAGCGATTCGTCCCCGAGCTCGGCCATCTTGCCGAGCACCGCCCAGGTCCGCCGCCCCTTGCCCATGGCTGCGAGCGCGCGCAGAGCGGCCCGCATGGACTCGGGGTTCGCGTTGTAGGCGTCGTTGACGACCGTCACGCCGTCCGGGCGCTCGGTGACCTCCATCCGCCAACGGGAGAGGGAGCCCGCCTCGGAGAGCGCGGTGGCGATCTCTTCCGCGGACATGCCCAGCTCATGGGCGACGGCGGCCGCGGCGAGCGCGTTCGACACGTGGTGCTCACCGTACAGGCGCATGGTCACATCACTTGCACCGGAGGGTGTGTGAAGGCGGAACGAGGGCTGTCCCGCGTCCGTGAGCCGTACGTTCTCTGCGCGTACGTCCGCTTCGTCGGACTCTCCGAAGAGGACCACCTTGGCCTTGGTGCGGGAGGCCATGGCGCGCACGAGGGGGTCGTCGGCGTTGAGGATCGCGGCGCCGCCCTCGGCGGCGGGCGGCAGGGCCTCCACCAACTCGCCCTTGGCCTGTGCGATCTGCTCCCGGCCGCCGAACTCGCCGATGTGGGCTGTGCCGACGTTGAGCACGAGGCCGACCTTCGGTGGGGTCAGGCCGGTGAGGTAGCGGATGTGGCCGATGCCGCGGGCGCCCATCTCCAGGACGAGGAAACGGGTTTCCTCGGTGGCGCTGAGCGCGGTGAGGGGCAGCCCGATCTCGTTGTTGAGGGAGCCGGGCGTGAACACGGTCGGCGCCTTGCGCCTGAGCACCTGGGCGATCAGGTCCTTGGTGCTGGTCTTGCCCGCGGATCCGGTGAGGGCGACGAGGGTGGTGCCGAGTTCGCGCACCACATGGCGGGCGAGGGCACCGAGCGCCGCCTGGACGTCGGCCACGACGATCGCGGGTACGCCGACGGGGCGGGACGCCAGCACCGCTGCCGCGCCCGCCTCGACGACCGCGGCGGCGAAGTCGTGGCCGTCCACGCGCTCGCCCGCGAAGGCGACGAAGAGGCTGCCGGGCTCCACTTCACGGGAGTCCCGGACGACGGGTCCGGTGACCTGGACCGACGGATCCGGTATGTCGTGCGTCTGCCCGCCGACGACTTCTGCGATCTCGGCGAGAGAGAGGGCGATCACAAGTTCATCCCTGGGTCTGCTGGATAGCTTCGCGGAGCACCTGGCGGTCGTCGAAGGGACGTACCACGCCGGCGATGTCCTGGCCCTGCTCGTGGCCCTTGCCCGCGACCAGCACGGTGTCGCCGGGTTCCGCGCGGGCCACGGCCGCGGCGATCGCGGCGGCACGGTCCTCGAAGAGGAGGACCTCACCGCGCTCGTGGACCGGCACGGAGGCCGCGCCCTCGAGCATGGTGGCGAGGATCGCGAGGGGGTCCTCGGAGCGGGGGTTGTCGGAGGTCAGTACGGCCGTGTCGGCGAACCGGGCGATGGCGGCGCCCATCGGCGCGCGCTTGGTCCGGTCCCGGTCGCCGCCGCAGCCGAGCACCACGTGCAGCCTTCCCTCGGTGACCTTGCGCAGTGCCTTGAGCACCGACTCGACGGCGTCCGTCTTGTGGGCGTAGTCGACGACCGCGAGGTAGGGCTGCCCCGCGTCCACGCGCTCCAGACGGCCCGGTACGCCCGGCACGGCGGCGACGCCGTCGGCGGCGGTCTGCGGGTCGATCCCGGCGACGGCCAGGGCGACGATCGCGGCGAGGGTGTTGGCGACGTTGAACGGGCCCGGCAGCGGTGACCGGGCGGTGATCCGCTCGTCCTTGGGGCCGATCACGGTGAACGTCGAGTCCATCGGGCCGACCTCGACGTCCACGGCGCGCCAGTCGGCGTCGGGGTGCCCCTCGGCGGAGAAGGTGACGACCGGGACGGTCGCCTCCTTGGTGAGCCGGCGGCCGTACTCGTCGTCGAGGTTGACGACGCCGAGCCTGCTGCGCTCGGGCGTGAACAGCCCCGCCTTGGCCTGGAAGTAGTCCTCCATGTCGGAGTGGAACTCCATGTGCTCCGGGCTGAGGTTGTTGAACACGGCGACGTCGAAGACGCAGCCGTCGACCCGGCCGAGGACCAGGGCGTGGCTGGAGACCTCCATGACGACCGCGTCCACGCCGCGTTCGCGCATGACGGCGAAGAGGGCCTGGAGGTCGGTGGCCTCGGGGGTGGTGCGCTCGGACTTGATGCGCTCGTCGCCGATGCGCATCTCGACGGTGCCGATGAGCCCGGTGGAGCGGACCGTCCGCAGGCCGCCCTCGACGAGGTAGGCGGTGGTGGTCTTGCCGGACGTGCCGGTGATGCCGATCTGGAGCAGGTCGCGGCCCGGGCGGCCGTAGATCGTGGCCGCCAGCTCGCCCATCCGTGCGCGCGGGTCGTCGACGACGAGGACCGGGAGACCGGTGGCGGCGGCGCGCTCGGCCCCGCTCGGGTCGGTCAGGACGGCGACGGCGCCGAGGCCGGCCGCCTGGTTCACGAAGTCGGCGCCGTGCAGCCGGGCGCCGGGCAGGGCGGCGTACAGGTCGCCGGGGCGAACGGCGCGCGAGTCATGGGTGATGCCCGTGACCCCGGCCGCGGCTTCCCCGGTCTCCGGCTGTGCGGCACCCAGGTGTCCGGCGAGCTCCGCGAGGGGTGTGGCGGAGACCTGGGCCGGCCTGGGCGGTCCGGCATATGTCACGGAAACGCCCTTCTGGGTGATGGGGGACTGATCAGCGTGTGGCACGGCGGTGAGCGTACCGGGCGCACCCCCGCCGGAGCGAAGCGAGGGTTTGTGCGCGGGCGGTGGCGAGGCGTTGTTCCCGGAGTCGGGAGTGATCATGATCACGAGTACGTTCCTGGCTGGTTGCGCTGATCAGAGGGTGATCAGGGAGGGGTCAGCGGTACGGGGCCCGCCGGGCGGCGGGCGGGTCAGGGCTTGAAGCTGACGGGCAGGTTCGCCGGCCCGGCGCCGGTCGGCGGGACCTGGAGTGTCTTCAAGGCGAACTCCATGACCTCCTTGTAGATGGGCCCGCAGATCTGGCCGCCGAAGTAGTTGCCCTTGGTCGCGTTCTGGATGGCGCAGTACACGGTGATCCGCGGCTTGTCCGCGGGTGCGAACCCGGCGAACGACGAGGTGTAGCCGCTGTACCTGCCGGTGGCCGGATCAACGCGGTTCGCCGTACCCGTCTTGCCCGCGACCCGGTAGCCGGGGATGCGTGCCTTGGTGCCGGTGCCCTCCTCGTCGTCCACGACGGACTCCAGCATTCTGGCCAGGGTCTTCGCCGTCTTCCCGCTCACGACGCGCGTCTTCTTCGGCTTCGGAGCGGGAGTGAAGCGGCCGTCCGGTCCCTTGGTGCCACGGACGAGGGTGGGCTCCACGCGGACGCCGCCGTTGGCGATCGTCGAGTAGACGGAGGTCGCCTGCATGGCGTTTATGGAGACGCCCTGACCGAAAGGGATCGTGTACTGCTGCGACGTCGACCAGTCGCCGGGCGCGGCGAGGATGCCCTTGGTCTCGCCGGGGAAGCCGAGCCCGCTGTAGCTGCCGATGCCGAACTTGCGCAGGTAGGAGTGGAGGATCCGATTGGACTCCCGCTGAGTGTCGCCGAGTTCGCCGGTGGCGAGGATCGTGCCGATGTTGCTGGACTTGGCGAGCACGCCGTTGAGCGTCAGGTACCAGGTCGGGTGGTCGATGTCGTCCTTGAAGAGGCGGTCGCCGCGGTGCAGCCGGTTGGGCACGGTGACGTGCGTCTGCGGGGTGGCGACGTTCTCCTCCAGTACGGCGGCCATCGACATGACCTTGGCGGTGGAGCCGGGCTCGTAGGCGTCCTGGAGGGCCGCGTTGCCCAGGGCGTCCGGGTTCGCCTTGGTGAGGTCGTTGGGGTCGAAGCCGGGCGAGTTGGCCATGGCGAGGATCTCGCCGGTGCGGGTGTCCTGCACTATCACGTAGCCGCGGTCAGCCTTGGACTTCTTCACCTGCTCGGTGATGGCGCTCTGCGCGGCCCACTGGATGTCGCGGTCGATGGTCAGCTCGACGTCCGAGCCGGCCACGGCGGGGGTCTCGGCGGAACCCGCGGTGGGGACGAGACGGCCGCCGGACTGGGCGTAGCGGATCTTGCCGTCCTTGCCGGCCAGCTTGCTGTTCAGCTGCTGCTCGATGCCGCCGCCGCCCTTGCCCTCGGCGTTGACCCAGCCCAGTATCCCGGCGGCGAGGTCGCCGTTGGGGTACACGCGTTTGCTGCTGGGCTCCTGGAAGACGCCGGCCAGGAAGTTGACGGTGCTCCGGTCGTCCTTGGACTTCTTGACGAGCGCGGCCTTCAGATCGCTGATCTGGTTCCAGACCTGGGGGGTCTGGCGGCGGGCGAGGAGTACGTACCGCGTGTTCCTGGTGCGCAGCTTCTGGGCGATCGTCTCCTGCTCGGCGCCGAGGATCGGCGCGAGGAGCGCGGCCGCCTGCTCGGGCCCGTCATCGACCTTGAGCTGTTCACGCGTGAACATCGTCGGGTCGGCGGTGATGTCGTTGGCGTCCGCGCTGATCGCCAGGTCGACGCCGTTGCGGTCGGTGATCCCGCCCCGCTCGGCGGCGAGGACCCGGCCGACGTAGCGGTTCCGCTCGGCCTTGGCCGCGTACTCGTCGGCGTCGACGGCCTGTACCTGGAGCAGCCGTACGACGAAGGCGATCATCACCAGGGTGAGCGCGAGGCTCACCAGGCGCAGCCGGGGGCGCGGGCTGCCCAGGCGGATGGTGCGCGGAGCCGGCCGCCGGGGGGTGCTCGGCCGGCGCTGCCCCGCGGGGCGGGCGCCGGGTCCGGGGCGCCGCTGCCGGCCGTCCTGTCGCACGGGCCGGGCGGGGCCCGGTACGCGGCGGCGGGGCGGCTGCCTGCCTGAATCGGCCACTTCCGTCACCTGCCGGGGTTCGTCGAGAGCGGCGTGGACCGCACGGGCGGGCCGGTGGGGGCGGGCGCGCCTCCGGGGGCGACACCGCGGACGGCTTCGGAGGTGGCGCCGGGGGCCGATGCGGGCGGCCGGGTCGCCGCGGAGCCCGACGGCGTGGAGGGCGAGGTGGGCGTGGGAGTAGGGGGCGGGGTGGGGCTCAGGGAGGGCGCGTGACCGAGCGCCTCGGGAGGGAGGACCAGGGGCACGCTCGCCGGCGACTGCGGCGCGGCGGGGCTCGGGACGCCCTTGACACGGCCGTCCGGGCCCAGGAAGGCCGGGTCGCCGCCGGGCACCATGCCCAGCTCGCGGGCGCGGCGCTGAAGTGCCTCGGGGGCGGAGTAGGCGTCCACGTCCCGCTGGAGTGCCTGTTCCTCGTCGGTGTAGTTCTTCACGTCGTCCTGGAGGTCGTCGAGGAGGAACGACCCTTCGCTCAGCGCGGAGTTCAGTACGAGGAGGCCGATGAGGCCGCCGCCCAGGAGAACGACGACGAGGAGGACGAACGGGGCGCGGGCGGCCCGGCCGGAACCGGCGGGCAGGAGCCGCGCGAGACGGGCGGCCCGGCCCCTCAGTTCGGGTTTCCTGGTCACACACCCTCCCTGCCAGATCGCTTCTCGGACTCACTCCCGGCGTCGGCGAGTTCGATCGTCGGACTCACCACCGTCCCCCTCACGCGGCGTGTTCCGGCCGCCTCGTCCGCGTCACTCGACGTCCTCCCGGATGCGCTCGGCCCCACGCAGCCGCGCGGGGGCGGCACGCCGGTTCTCGGCGACCTCTTCCTCTGTGGGAAGTTCGGCACCACGGGTGAGGAGCTTGAGCCTGGGCTGGTAGCGCTCGGGGACGACGGGCAGCCCGGGGGGCGCGGTGGAGGCTGCACCCGCCGCGAACACCTGCTTGACGAGGCGGTCTTCGAGCGAGTGGTACGACAGCACGGCGATCCGGCCGCCGACCGCGAGGGCCTTGACGGCGGCGGGGATCGCCCGCTCCAGCACGGTGAGTTCGCCGTTGACCTCGATGCGCAGCGCCTGGAAGGTGCGCTTGGCGGGGTTGCCGCCGGTGCGCTTGGCGGCCTGCGGCAGGGCGTCGCGGATCAGTTCGACCAGGCGCGCGCTGTTGCTGAAGGGCTCCTTCTCGCGCTCGCGCACGATCGCGGAGACGATCCGCTTGGCCTGCTTCTCCTCGCCGTACGCCCGGAGGATCCGGACGAGTTCACCGGCCGGGTAGGTGTTGAGGACCTCGGCGGCGCTGATGCCGGTCGTCTGGTCCATGCGCATGTCGAGCGGGGCGTCCTGGGCGTAGGCGAAGCCGCGGTCGGCCTCGTCGAGCTGCATGGAGGAGACGCCGAGGTCGAACAGGACGCCCTGGACGTGCGGGACGCCCAGGCGGGCGAGCACGTCGGGGAGTTCGTCGTAGACGGCGTGCACCAGGGTGGCGCGGTCACCGAAGGGGGCGAGCCGTTCCCCGGAGAGGCGCAGCGCCTCCTTGTCGCGGTCGAGGGCGACGAGCCGGGCTTCGGGGAAGCGGGTGAGGAGCGCCTCGCTGTGGCCGCCGAGCCCGAGTGTGCAGTCGACGACGACGGCGCCGGGCTCCGTGAGGGCCGGGGCCAGCATGTCCAGGCACCGCTGGAGCATGACGGGAACGTGTCGGCTCTCGGTCAAGGGGCCCTCTCAAGTCCGGCGGGCCGTACGCACCGCCGGGTCCCCGCCCGCTCAGGAAGGGGAAGCCGGCCGGCGCCGGAAGTGCCGGCCGACCGGGAGCGGGAGGAGGCCGAGCCGTACGTACGCGCCGCGCACGCGGGGAGATGCCGGGCAGTGACCGGATCTCTCGGTGATGTCAGTCCAGCAGGGGGTTCTCGCCTCCCGCTCCGCGTCACTTTAGTCCACGGCCTCTCGCGGTCAATCAACCGGCCTGCGCGTCGCGACGCCACCCGCGGAGCGAAGCTCGGAAAGCAGAGAAATCACTCGGAGTGGTGCAATCCCGCCACCCCTGTGGGTTACCTCACAACAACCCTCAATGACGTTCTTTGTCCCCTCTCACAGAGCGCCAACGGCTCCCGTGACCAGTAACGTCATGGCTATGACGACCTCCGCATCAGTTCCCACCGAAACCGAAGGCGCCATAACCGCCGGCACCGTCACCGACCGGCTGGTCGAGGCGAACGGGCGGTATGCCGCCGCGTTCACCGACCCCGGGATGGACGCCCGCCCCGTCCTGCGTGTCGCCGTCGTTGCCTGCATGGACGCCCGCCTCGACCTGCACGCCGCGCTCGGCCTCGAGCTGGGCGACTGCCACACCATCCGCAACGCGGGCGGCGTGGTCACCGACGACGTGATCCGCTCGCTCACCATCAGCCAGCGCAAGCTGGGCACACGCAGCATCGTCCTCATCCACCACACAGGCTGCGGCCTGGAGGCCCTCACCGAGGACTTCCGCACCGAACTGGAGGCCGAGGTCGGCCAGCGTCCGGCCTGGGCCGTGGAGTCCTTCCGGGACGTGGACCAGGACGTACGGCAGTCCATGCAGCGCGTGCGGACCAACCCGTTCCTGCTGCACACCGATGACGTGCGAGGCTTCGTCTTCGACGTGAAGACGGGTCTGCTGCGCGAGATCAGCCAGGCCTGAACGGAGTCGAACCGGCCACGCGCACCCGCCCTCCCCGCACACCCGGACGGCCTTCCGGCGCCTGGGGTTCCTGTCAATCTCCAGGCATCTCGGCGTTCAAAACGGTGCAGGCCTGACAAATAGCCGACCGTTATCCACAGGCGAGTGACACGAATCGGTAACGGCAGCAAGAATGCAAGTGTGGCAACACGCGGAACTGTTTGCGCGTGGTGCCCGTGTTTCGGGGTGGGCCGGTCCGCATCGCAGAGCGTCGGCCCGGAGAAAGAACGGGCCGAGGAGGGCCGGGTGACGACCTATGACGATCGAGCGAGCCTCACTGATCTGACCAGCACTGTGGAGCGAGTCCGCAGTTCGGTCGAGGCGGTGATCGAGGGCAAGCCTGAGGTCGTACGGCTTTCGCTGACAGTGCTGCTCGCCGAGGGACATCTTCTGATCGAGGATGTCCCCGGCGTCGGCAAGACCATGCTGGCCAAAGCACTGGCGCGGTCCATCGACTGTTCGGTACGGCGTATCCAGTTCACGCCGGACCTGCTGCCGTCGGACATCACGGGTGTGTCCATCTGGGACCAGCAGCGCAAGGAGTTCGAGTTCAAGCCGGGCGCGATCTTCTCGCAGATCGTGATCGGCGACGAGATCAACCGCGCGTCACCGAAGACGCAGTCGGCGCTGCTGGAGTCCCTGGAGGAGCGCCAGGTCACGATCGACGGACAGACGTACGAGCTGCCGCACCCTTTCATGGTGGTGGCCACGCAGAACCCGGTCGAGATGGAGGGCACCTACCCGCTCCCGGAGGCCCAGCGGGACCGCTTCATGGCCCGCGTCTCCGTCGGCTACCCCAGCCCGGAGGCCGAGCTCCAGATGCTCGACGTCCACGGCGGCGTCTCTCCGCTGGAGGACATGCAGCCGGTGGCCCACGCCCATGACATCGTGAAGCTGATCGAGGCCGTCCGCGGCGTGCACGTCGCGGAGACGGTGCGGCGCTACGCGGTGGACCTGGTCGGCGCCACCCGCACCCACCCCGACCTCAGACTCGGCGCCTCGCCGCGCGCCACGCTGCATCTGCTGCGTGCGGCGAAGGCGACCGCCGCCCTGAGCGGCCGGGAGTACGCACTGCCGGACGACATCCAGTCGCTGGCGGTGGCGGTCCTCGCCCACCGGCTGCTGCCCACCGCGCAGGCCCAGCTCAACCGCCGGACGCCGGAGCAGGTCGTCCAGGAGATCCTCCAGCGCACGCCCGTGCCGCAGGCCGCGCCGCCGCAGGGCGGCTTCGGCTCGGCCCACCCGGCGCCCGCGTATCCGCAGCAGCCGCCGCGGAGGCTTGGATGACCACCGCGGGGCCCGCGCCCACCCCCGAGCAGGACAAGGGCGGGCTGCGCACGGCTCTCACCGGGCTCACCACACGCGGGCGCTCCTTCCTCGCCGCCGGAGTGGCGGCCGCGATATGCGCGTACGTGCTCGGGCAGAGCGATCTGCTCCGGGTCGGTCTGCTGCTCGCCGTACTGCCGCTGGTCTGCGCGACCGTGCTGTACCGCACCCGGTACCGGGTCGCGGGCAGCCGGCGCCTCTCCCCCGCGCGGGTGCCCGCCGGCAGCGAGGCCCGCGTCCACCTGCGGATGGACAACGTCTCGCGGCTGCCCACCGGGCTGCTGATGCTCCAGGACCGGGTGCCGTACGTGCTCGGTCCGCGTCCCCGGTTCGTCCTGGACCGGGTCGAGGCGGGCGGCCGTCGCGAGGTGTCGTACCGCGTCCGCTCCGATCTGCGCGGCCGCTATCCCCTGGGACCGCTCCAGCTGCGGCTGACCGACCCGTTCGGGATGTGCGAGCTGACCCGCTCCTTCTCGACGTTCGACACCCTGACAGTCATCCCGCGCGTGGAGGCACTGCCGCCGGTACGGCTGAGCGGTGAGGCGAAGGGGTACGGCGACGGCCGGCAGCGTTCGCTGGCGCTGGCCGGCGAGGACGACGTGATCCCCCGCGGCTACCGGCGCGGCGACGACCTGCGCCGGGTGCACTGGCGCTCCACCGCCCGCTACGGCGAACTGATGGTGCGCCGCGAGGAGCAGCCACAGCGCGCCCGCTGCACCGTCCTGCTGGACACCCGGGCCGTGGCCTACCTGGGCGCGGGCCCCGACTCGGCCTTCGAATGGGCCGTCTCGGGCGCCGCGTCCATGCTGGTGCACATGCTCGAACGCGGCTTTTCGGTCCGGCTGCTGACGGACACCGGCAGTTCGGTGCCGGGCGAGGGGGCCGACGGGTTCGCGGGCTCCAGCCAGGAGTCCGCCGACGCGGCCGGACTGATGATGGACACCCTCGCGGTGATCGACCACTCCGACGGTACGAGCCTCTCCCCTGCATACGACGTGTTGCGCGGTGGCAACGAGGGGCTGCTGGTCGCCTTCCTCGGCGACCTCGACGAGGAGCAGGCGGGGTTGATCGGCAGGATGCGCCGGCGCAGCGGCGGGGCGATCGCCTTCCTGCTGGACAGCGACACGTGGACCCGTGAGGCGGGCGAGGTACCCGGCGCGGGCCGCGAGAGCGCGGGCGAGGAGTCGCTGCGCCTGTTGCACGAGGCGGGCTGGACGGCGCTGAGCGTGCCGCGCGGCGCCTCGCTGGCGGACCTGTGGCGCCAGGCGGACCGGCAGCGCATCGGCATGGTGTCCGGCATCGGGACGGAGGGACGGTCATGAGTGGTCGGGCGAGGCTGGCGCTGTGCGCCTGGGCCGCCACGATCATGGCGGCGTGCGCCCTGCTGCCGCTGGTCGAGCCGGCGACCTGGATCTTCCAGGCGGCCGTCATGCTGGCCGTGCAGAGCGGGGTGGGAGCGCTCGCCCGGCGGGTACCGCTGGCCCGGGCGCTGACGGTGGCGGCGCAGGCCCTGGTCACGCTGGTGATGCTGGCCCTGGTCTTCGCGCGGCAGCAGGCCGTGGCCGGGCTGTTCCCGGGCCCGGAGGCGTTCCAGCACTTCGCATCACTGCTGCGGGCCGGTGCCGATGACGTCGGCCGGTATGCCATCCCGGCGCCGCTGACCGACGGCATCCAGCTGATGGTGATCGGCGGGGTCCTGGTCATCGGCCTCATGGTCGACGCGCTCGCGGTGACGTTCCGCAGCGCGGCCCCGGCCGGTCTGCCGCTGCTGGCGCTCTACTCGGTGGCGGCGGGGCTGTCCGACGGCGCCGCGTGGCTCTTCTTCCTGATCGCCTCCGTCGGCTATCTGATGCTGCTGCTGGCCGAGAGCCGTGACCGGCTCTCGCAGTGGGGCCGGGTCTTCGGCGGCGCCTCGCGCGCTCCCGCCGTGGAGGCCGGCGGCGCCGTCGCACCGGTCCGCACGGGGCGGCGCATCGGCGCGGTCGCGCTGGGCATCGCGCTGGTGGTGCCGCTCGGGCTGCCCGCCCTCGACGGCGGACTGCTGGGCGGGGCGGGCGCCGGGATCGGCGCGGGCTCCGGGGGCGGCACGATCGCCGCGGTGAACCCGTTGGTCCAGCTGAGCGAGAGCCTGAACGTCGACCAGGACCGCCAGGTCCTCTCGTACCGCACGAACACCGACAACATCCAGGAGATGTATCTGCGGATCGTCTCCCTGGACGACTTCGACGGCACCTCCTGGAAGCCCACCGAGCGGTCCATCACCGGGGTCCCGGACGACTTCGGCACGCCCAACGGCCTGGGTCCCGACGTCAAGCGGAACGAGATCGAGACCCGGATAGCCGCGGCGAAGGACTACGCGCAGAACTGGCTGCCGATGCCGTATCCGGTGACGTCCGTGGACATCGACGGCGACTGGCGGTACGAGCCGGTGGGACGCACGTTGGTCGGCGACCACGGCCAGGACACCAAGGGCGCGCAGTACACGGCCAGGAGCCTGATCGTACGGCCCACCGCCAAGCAGCTGGCCGCGGCGCCCGAGCCGCCGCCGGCCCTGAAGCGGGAGTACACCAAGGTGCCCAGGTCGCTGCCGCCGGTGGTGGCGCGGACCGCTCGCGAGGTCACCGCGGGCTCGGCGAACGACTACGAGCGGGCCGTGAAGCTCCAGGACTGGTTCGCGTTCAGCGGCGAGTTCACCTATGACACCGAGGTGCAGAGCGGGACCGGCTCGCGGGCCATCTCCCGGTTCCTGCAGGAGAAGGAGGGCTTCTGCGTCCACTTCTCGTTCGCGATGGCCTCCATGGCCCGTACGCTGGGCATTCCGGCGCGGGTCGCGGTGGGGTTCACACCCGGCACTCCGGAGGCGAACGGCTCGATGTCGGTGGGGCTGCGTGACGCGCACGCCTGGCCCGAGCTGTACTTCGAGGGCGTGGGCTGGACCCGCTTCGAACCGACCCCGAACCGGGGGACGACGCCCGAGTACACCCAGCCCGAGGCGTCCGGTGACAACGGCCTGCCCGATGTGCCCCGGCCTTCGGAGTCGGCGTCCTCGGCGCCGTCCGCGGAGCCGTCGGAGAGCGAGAGCTGCACGGCACAGCAGGTGCGTCTGGAGGGCGGCTGCTCGTCCGAGTCCGCGGCGGCCCTGCCCGGTTCGGACGACGAGGAGCGCGGTTTCTGGGGGCTGGTGTTCTTCTCCCCCTGGACCCTGCTGACCGTGCCCGGGGTGCTCGCGCTGCTCGCCCTTCCGCTGCTGCCGATGCTGTGGCGGATGCGGATGCGGTCCGTACGGCTGGGCGCGCACGGGCGGACGCCCGCCGAGGCCGCGGCCCATACCCTGGCGGTCTGGCAGGAGGTGACCGACACGGCGTGGGACTACGGGATCACGCCGGACGAGTCACAAACGCCACGCAAGGCCGCCGCGCGGATCGTGCGGCTGGGTCGGCTCGAACAACCGGCCGAGGCAGCGGTGCACCGGCTGGCGGCGGCCGTGGAGCAGGTTCTCTACGCTCCGCACCCGCAGGTGGCGGCGGGGCTCGCCCAGGACGCGCACCAGGTGGCGGCCGGGCTCCGGGCCCGGGTCGGCCGCCGGTCCCGCTTCCGGGCGCTCTTCCTGCCCCGTTCGACCGTCCGCGTGACCTGGGCGGCATCGGCCCGCTGGTCGGCCCTCATGACCGAACTGGCGGCTCACCGCCCGACCCTGCGCCGACCATCGGCCCCGACCGGCCAGAACCACTGAGGGCTCTGCCGGGCACGGGATGAGTCTGCCCCCACCGGGTTCGCCCGGTGGGGGCAGATGTGTGTCAGGGACGGCCGGAGCGCGACGGACTGCCTGCCGCGGGCGTGTGAACACCGGCGATGCACGGGCGGCTTCGGTCAGCGGGCAACAAGGCACGAGCCGTCCCGTACGACGGGGAGCCGATGCCGGGGCGTGTCACGGAGGGCGACCTGCGCGAGAACGAACGGCGCGAGGACGGCCGGCGCGAGGACGGCCGGCGCGAGGACGGCCGGTGTTCGATTCTGGACATGAGTGAAGGGTGACCGCCACTCGGGAGGTCACCCTTCATCTGTCTCAGGTATGGCGGGAGGGCCGGAACCCCTGAGGGCTCAGTGGCCGCCCTGTTCGTCGCGGCGGCGCTGCCAGCGCTGTTCGATTCGATCCATCATGGAGCGGCGCTGTCGTGTCTGACGACGGGCACCGGCGGAGCCTGTGGGACCGGTGGGCTGCTCACCCGGCTTCGGGGCCTTGCGCCAACCGGTGACGGCGAGCACGGCGCAGCCCAGCATGACGAGGAAACCCACCACGCTGACCCAGATCTGCTGTGCGACCATTCCGGCCATGAGGAGCGCGATACCCACCAGAAAGCCCGCGACCGCCTGGTAGACCCGCCGCCGGGTGTACGTACGCAGCCCGCTTCCCTCAAGCGCTGACGCGAACTTGGGATCTTCGGCGTACAGCGCTCGCTCCATCTGCTCGAGCATGCGCTGCTCGTGCTCTGAGAGCGGCACGGAGTCCTCCTCATCGTGCGGTCGCCGGGGCGACCCGGGGGGTCCTCTTCAGGATAGGCAGGGAATCGCCCCCTTGAAACCCGCCCCTCTACGCCAATTCGCCAACCGGAACCCGCCATGGCACCCCGACTCGCTGAGGTGTGGATTCCCCAGCGAACGGCCCGTCATGCCGGACGGTCTCCCTCGATCATACGGCTCCGAGCGCCCGATCGGGGGGCCTGTGGCGTACTCCATCCGCCGCCGCGCACCTGATCAGCGGGCTCGTCACCGGAGACGCTCAGGCATCGGCGGCGCCCCGGGTCTCTCCGAGCACATGCAGTTGCGTGGCCACGGAGTGGAACGCGGGCAGTTCCGCGGCGGCGGCCTCCAGCTGGAGGAGTGCGTCCAGGGCACCCGGCTCGGTGTCGACGAGGACCCCGGGGACGAGGTCGGCGAAGACCCGGACGCCGTGTACGGCGGCCACCGCGAGGCCCGCGTTCTCGACGAGCGCGGTGAGCTGCTCGGCGGTGAAACGGCGGGGTACGGGATCACCCTCGCCCCAGCGTCCGTTCGGGTCGTCGAGTGCCTGCCTGGCCTCTTTGAAGTGGCCGGCGAGGGCCCGGGCGAGCACCGCGCCGCCGAGTCCGGCGGCGAGCAGGCTGAGGACGCCGTCGGGGCGCAGCGCGGCGACCGCGTTGCCGATGCCCTCGGCGGGGTCGTCCACGTACTCCAGGACGCCGTGGCACAGCACGGCGTCGTAGCCGCCGCGCTCGGCGACGTCGAAGAGGCCGTGCGCGTCGCCCTGGACCCCCTGCACCCGGTCGGCGACACCGGCCTCGGCGGCCCTGCGCTCCAGCGCGAACAGCGCGTTGGGGCTGGGGTCGACGACGGTGACTCGGTGACCGAGGCGGGCCACGGGCACCGCGAACATGCCGCTGCCGCCCCCGGTGTCGAGCACGTCGAGCGACTCGCGCCCCGTGGCCTTCACGCGGCGCTCGAGGGCGTCCTGAAGAACGTCCCAGACCACGGCGGTACGGAGGGAGGCGCGGGGGCGCGACGGGTCCGACACGGCAGTTGACTCCTCGGCGCGGCACCGCCTGGTGTGCGGCGGAGCGGTGGAATTGCGGGCTCCGCCGGCGGCCGGACGGCCGTGACGGAGGTTACGGGTGTCCCCAACCCTAATGGGCGGCGCCGGGACGGGTGGTCAGCCCGCGTCCGGGACCCCGCCGCCACCGTCCTGCCGGGGCTGCGGCAGGACCGGCTGGAGCACCAGCATCCGCTCGACGAGGCGGAGGAACATCGCCACGTCGCGTATCAGGTCGTCGGCGTCGCGGGCGCTCGCCGCGCCCCGTATGCCCGCCTCGGCCCGTGCCCGGCGGGCGGCACCGGAGGCGAACAGCGCGCTCCACTCGGTCAGTTCGGGCGCGATCTCCGGGAGCACTTCCCAGGCGCTGCGGATCTTCGCCCGGCGCTTCGGGGTGGGCTCGGGGCGGCCCCGGGCGGCGAGCACGGCGGCGGCGGTGCGCAGGGCGGCCAGATGGGCCGCCGCGTACCGCTCGTTGGGGGCGTGGAGGGCGGATGCCTCGTCGAGGCCGGCGCGGGCCTGGGCGAGGAGGTCGAGGGCGGCGGGCGGGGCCGTCGTCCGGCGCAGCACGGGGTGCACGTCGCTCGCCGGGCCGGTCAGTGAGGGGGCAGGGCCGGTGGCGCGGCGCCGGTTGGCGGCTGCTGCGTGGTAGGTGGCCATGACGAACCTCCTGTCGTCTATGTGACGGCACGCCCTGACACGGGGTGCCGTATGGGCCCATCGTGAGGTATGCCACTGACAATCCGTTCTGACCTGGGCTTTTGCCTCGATCGAAGGTTCGAGGTATTTTTGCACTGACCAGTCAGTTCAAAAACACGCGAGGGGACATGGACGAGCCGCCTACGACAGCCGCCGCACCCACCGACGAGGCGGGCGGCGTCGCCGTCGGCGCCGAGGACCTGGGGATCAAGGGCCCGCGCGGATGGGTGTTCCGAGGGGTGGGGTTCCACGCCGAGCCCGGATCATTGGTCGCCGTCGAAGGCCCCTCGGGGTCGGGCAGAACCTGTCTGCTGCTCGCCCTCACCGGGCGCATGAAACCGAGCGAGGGGCACGCCACGGTGGGCGCCCTGCGGCTGCCGAAGCAGATGGCCGCCGTACGCCGGGTCAGTGCCCTCGCCCATGTCCCCGGTGTCACCGACCTGGACCCGGCGCTCACCGTCGGCGAGCACCTCCGGGAACGCGCGCTGCTGCAGCGGCGGTTCGACGGCTCCCTGCGCGGACTGCTCCGGCCCCGCAGCGAGCGTACGGCCGAGGCCGAGCGACGGATCGACACCGCGCTGACCGCCGCCGGACTCGGCCTCGCGTCGCTGCCCAAGGGTGACCGGACCGCCGTGCGTGACCTGGACCGGGTGGAGGCCCTGCGGCTCTCGCTCGCCCTGGCCCTCATCGGCCGGCCCCGCCTGCTCGGCGTCGACGACACCGACCTGAAGCTCTCCGAGGCCGAACGGACCGAGATATGGGCCCTGTTGCGGTCCCTCACCGAGTCCGGGACCACGGTCGTGGCGGTGTGCAGCGAGGCCCCGGAGGGGGCGCTCGTCGTGTCCACGGCGAAGAAGAGCGAGACCGGGGCCGGTACCGAGGCGGGCACCCAAGCCGCGACCGACACCGACCCCGAGGCCGACACCGAGGCCGGGGCCGAGACCGACACCGACACCGACACCGACCGCAGCGACGACGACAAGGAGAAGGGCGATGCGCGCACCGAAACTCGCCTCGCTTGAGCTCAGGCGGTTCGGGCGGGGGAAACTCCCGCGCGCCGCGCTGGCCTCGCTCATGCTGCTGCCGCTGCTGTACGGCGCCCTGTACCTGTGGTCCTTCTGGGACCCGTACGGCCGTCTGGACCGCATCCCGGTGGCGCTGGTGAACGACGACAAGGGGGCGTCGGCCGGCAAGCAGGAGATCAGGGCGGGCGACGACATCGCCGAAGGACTGCGGGACAGCGACACCTTCGAGTGGCACCAGGTGAGCGCCGAGGAGGCCCGCGAGGGTGTCGAGGACGGCACCTACTACCTGTCGCTGACCATGCCCTCGGACTTCAGCGAGCGGATCGCGTCCAGCTCGGGAGACACCCCGGAGACGGGCGCCCTCCAGGTGCGGACGAACGACGCGAACAACTACATCGTCGGGCAGATCTCCCGGACGGTGTTCTCCGAGGTGCGGACGGCGGCGTCGACCAAGACGTCCCGGTCGTTCCTGGACCGGATCTTCATCTCGTTCTCCGACATCCATGAGAAGACCGAGAAGGCCGCGGACGGCGCAGACGACCTCAAGGGCGGTATCGACAAGGCGGAGAAGGGCTCCAAGGACCTCGCCGACGGGCTGAAGGCCGCCAAGGAGGGCAGCGGCAAGCTGTCCGGCGGGCTCACCGACCTGGACCAGGGTGCGGGCGATCTCCAGGACGGCGCCCAGCAGGTCGCGAACGGTACCCAGAGCCTCGCCGACAAGGTCAACGGCGCCGCCGACAAGGTCCGGCCCTTCCTCGACGAGAACGGCGACACGATCGCCGACACCGCCACCCTGGTCGCCGACTCGTCGGCGACGATCCGCAACCACCTCGCGGCCTTCGTCACCACGGCCCCCGCCGCCGAGACCGGCACGCGGAAGGCCTCGAACACCCTCGACGACGTCTACAAGCGGCGCTGCGAGGACCCGGTGCTGCCCGACGCGGCCTGCGCGGACCTGAAGAAGGCGAAGGAAGCCGCGGCGGAGGCGGCACGGCTCGCCGAGGACGTCAACAGCGTGGTGAAGAACTACGACGGCGACCTGAAGGCCTTCAAGAAGGACCTGAGGACTCTGGAGCGGCAGGCCCGCGCCCTGGCCAAGGCCGCGCCGACCCTGTCCGAGGATCTCGACAACGCCGTCACCAAGGTGAACGCGCTCAACAAGGGTGCCACGAAGGTCGCCAAGGGCGCCAAGACGCTGCACACCGGTCTCGGCACCGCCAAGACCGGTGCCGAGAACCTCGACACGGGCGTCGGCGACCTGAAGACGGGCGCGAACGACCTCAAGGGCGGCATGTACAAGCTGGCCGACGGCTCCGGCAAGCTCGCGGGCGGACTGCACGACGGGGCCGACCGGATCCCGGACTACGACGAGAAGGACCGCGACCGGCGCACCGAGGTGATGGCCGACCCGGTCCGCCTGGCCAGCAAGGACCTCCACAAGGCGCCCAACTACGGCACCGGGTTCGCCCCGTACTTCATCCCGCTGTCCCTGTGGGTGGGCGCGATGGTGGCATACATGCTGATCCCGCCGCTCAACCGGCGTGCTCTCGCGGCGGGTTCCCCGGCCTGGCGGATCGCCGTGGCGGGCTGGCTCCCGGTGGCCGCCCTCGGCGTGCTCCAGACGCTCGCGCTCATGGCGGTGCTCCACTGGGCGGTGGGGCTGCAGATGACCCGGGCGGCCGGGACGGTGGGCTTCCTGTTCCTGGTGACGGCGTGCTTCGCGGCGATCGTGCAGTGGCTCAACGCGCGCTTCGGAGCCGCGGGCCGGATCCTCGTCCTCGCCTTCCTGATGCTCCAGTTGACGTCCGCGGGCGGTACCTATCCCGTGCAGACCAGCCCGGACTTCTTCAACGCGGTCCACCCGTTCCTGCCGATGAGCCACGTCGTGGACGCCCTGCGGCGGTTGATCACGGGCGGCGGTCTGGGCCCGGTCTGGCAGGCGTGCGCCGTGCTGGTGGCCTTCACCGCGGGCGCGCTCGCCCTGACCGCCGTGTCGGCCCGCCGCAAGCAGGTGTGGACCCTCGACCGACTGCACCCGGAGTTGACTCTGTGACCGCGCACCGCACGGTTCCTGTGACAATCAGGGCCATGGAAAGCAGCAAAGCCCCCGGCGGCGCAGGCGGGGGCCGCCGCGAGGCGACCCGGCAGAAACTCTACGAGGCGGCCGTCACCCTCATCGCGGAGCAGGGGTTCTCCGCCACCACGGTCGACGAGATCGCCGAGCGCGCCGGCGTGGCCAAGGGCACCGTCTACTACAACTTCGCCAGCAAGTCGGTCCTCTTCGAGGAGTTGCTGCGGCACGGCGTGGGCCTCCTCACCGCATCGCTGCGGGAGGCGGCCGACCGCACCGCCAAGGACGGCGGCAGCCGGGTCGACGCCCTGGACGCGATGATCCGGGCCGGGCTCGTCTTCATCGACCGCTACCCGTCGTTCACGCAGTTGTACGTGGCCGAGCTGTGGCGCACCAACCGGGCGTGGCAGTCCACGCTCATGGTCGTCCGGCAGGAGGCGGTCGCGGTCGTGGAGAAGGTGCTCCGCGAGGGCGTCGAGGCGGACGAGCTGAGCGACGAGATCGACATCGGTCTCACGGCGTCGGCCCTCGTCGGCATGGTCCTGGTGGCCGCCCTGGACTGGAAGGCCTTCCAGCCGGATCGCTCCCTGGACGATGTGCACTCGGCGCTGTCGCGGCTGCTCCAGGGCAGGGTCAGCGGCAACCGGTAGGCGTACCCGGGCGCGCCCCGCCGCGTGCCGGGCGCCCCTCTCGCGGGCGGGCGCCCGCGCACGAACGAGAGCGCCGGTTCGGACTGGCCGCTCCCCCGCGGGCCACCTCGAACCGGCGCTTCCCCGTTCCCCCCTTCACCCCCCACCCCCGCAGTCCCCCGTGCCTCGCTCCCGCCGACCCGTCGATGCCTTCGACCCCGTCGACGGAAGGAGCGGTCGGGGTGCGAGACCCGTTCCGCCGCCCCGTGCCGGCGGTTCCGGAGCCCCGCCCCTTCCCGTGCCTCCACTCTCCCCTTCGCACCGAGGGGAGCCCATCCGCGCACCTACTCATCTCCCCCACTGGGTACGCGTACTCAGTCCCGCGCACGCACGCCCAGCCCCCTCGGTGCCTCCATGGTCACGAGAACGTCCGCGCCCCTACTCATCTCCCCCACTGGGTACGCGTACTCAGTCCCGCGCACGCACGCCCAGCCCCCTCGGTGCCTCCATGGTCACGAGAACGTCCGCGCACCTACTCGCCAGGACCTCCGCGCCGGGCCCCGAACACGCCCGCTAAGGTCGCAGACATGGCAAGAATCGCGGTGATCGGCGCCGGTCTCGGCGCCATGGCGGCCGCCGCCCGGCTGGCCGTCGCGGGCCACCGGGTGGTGGTGTACGAGCGCACGACGACCTACGGCGGTGCGGTGGGCCGGTACGAGCGCGACGGCTTCGCGTTCGACACGGGCCCGGCGCTGCTGCCGCTGCCCGCCGTCTACCGCGATCTGTTCCTGAAGACCGGCAAGGAGCCGCTGGAGAAGTGCGTCGACCTGGTCCAGGTGGATCCGGCCGCGCGGCACGTCTTCGCGGACGGCACGGACCTGCGGCTGCCGAACGCCTCGCGCGCGGGCGTGGTCGCCGCCCTGAACACGGCACTCGGTTCGGGGGCGGGCGACCGCTGGGGCGACTTCCTGGTCCGGGCCCGCGAGGCGTGGGACCGCACCCGACGGCCCCTCCTGGAGGAGCCGCTGTGGCCCGACTGGCATGTCCTCGCCGAGCGCGAGCCCTATCCTGCGGTGCCCCACAAGCGGCTGCTGCGCACCCGCCGCGCCGGCACCCTCGCCGAGATCGGCGCATGGGAGCTGCGCGACCCCCGGCTGACGGCCCTGCTGGAGAGCCACGCCCTGGCGTACGGACTGGACCCCCGCACCACCCCGGCGAGCGCGTCGGTCCTGCCCTACATGGAGCACGCCTTCGGCACCTGGTACGTCCGGGGCGGCATCCGGGAGCTGGCGCGGGCGGTCCACGAGCGGTGCCTTGCCCGGAGGGTCGAGTTCGTCTTCGGCACCGAGATCACCGGGATCGTGGAGAAGGACGGCCGGGCGGCCGGGGTCGAGGCGGCGGACGGGTCGGTGGCCGAGGCGGACTTCGTGGTCGCCGGCGTCGCGCCCGAGGTCCTCGGCCGGGTGGTGCGGCAGTCGGCTGTCCGGAGCGACGGCGAGGTGCCGGCCCAGCAGGTGCGGACGAGCCGGCTGACCGTGCTGCTCGCGCTGCGGGGTGGCCGGCCGGAGGGCACGGCGCACCGGACGGTGGTGCACGCGGAGGACCGCGAGAGCGAGCTGGAGTCGGTGTTCGGCGCCTCGTCGGGGATGGTCGCGCGGCCCACGGTGACGGTGCTGCGCCCGGACGATCCGGCGTTGGTGCCGGACTCCGAGCACGAGGCGATCGTGATCAGCTCGGTGGTGCCGGCCCGCGGCCGGGTGGAGCCGGAGGTCTTCGAGCGGCAGGGGCGGGAAGTGATCACCGCGGCGGAGCGTGCCGTTCCCGGCCTGCGGGACCGGCTCCTCTGGCACGAGGTGCGCACTCCGGCGGACCTCGAGCGGACGACCGGTGCGGCAGGCGGCGCGATCCCGGCCCCGGCGCTGGCCGCGGGCGACGGCCGGCTTCTGCACCCGTCCAACACCACAGCGCTGCCGAACCTGTTCACGGTCGGCGGCTGGTCACACCCCGGCGGCGGCCTCCCGCACGCCGGTATGTCCGGCTCCCTGGTGGCCGGGCTGATCGTGGAGGGGCCCGGCTTCCGCGGCTCGCAGTGAGAGCCGGCCGTCAGAAACGGTACTGCTCGTCGTACCCGTTGCCCTGGTACGGGTACGCCTGGTCCGTCGGGAGTTCGGAGCCGAACGGGTCGTCGGTGTTGCGCTGTTGAGGGACCCAGACACCGCCGGGCGGGGTCTCGCCGACGTAGGCGCCGTTGCCGTACTGGTCCTGCCCGTAGCCCTGCTGCCCGTACCCCTGCTGGCCGTAGGACGGATCGTAGGAGGCGGTGGCGTCGTAGGTCTGGGTGCCGATGTACGGGTCGGAGTAGGCGGCGTACTGCTGCTGGGACTGGTCGTAGCCGTAGCCCTGCTGGTCGTAGCCGTAGTAGGCGAAGGCCTCGTCCTGGGTCTGGTCAGCGGTCGCGGAGGACTGGCCCGAGGCGGCCGCGTAGGCGTTGTCCTCGCGGTAGACGCCGTATGTGCTGGTGTCGTCGGGCATGGGCTCCGGGGAGTACACGGGGGTCGCCCCGGCCGCGGAGGGGGTGGACTTCGGGCGGACGAAGACGTCGTCGTCCTGGTCGAAGGGGTCGTCGTCCTGCTGGTACGTTCCGCCGGCCGTGGGCTGCAGGTCGGAGACCTCCAGGGTGGGATCCTGACGCTCCGGCTCACCGCCCCGGCGCCGCTTCTTGCCGGGCTTGTCCGCTGCGGGCTCCGCACCCTCACCGGAGCGGGGGCGGACGGCCCAACCCGCCTCGAAACCACGGCGGAAGGACAGGGTCACATACGTCTGCCCGACCGCGAAGGCGATGGCGCCGACCCCGATGACGATCACGTTGGGCATCAGGACGCCGAGGACGACGCAGAGGAATCCCACGAAGGCCAGCAGCCGCCAGCGCAGCCGCGCCTTGTACTGCAGCAGCACCTCGCCCAGCAGCCACAACGCGACGACGCCGAACGCGATGTAGAGGACCGTCCAGCCCATGTACGCCCCTCTCCCTGTGGCCGCTACGCAGTGTGTCGTACGCGAGTGCGACCGGTCTAGGCCCTCGGTGGGTGGTGCAGGCCCAGGTTCTCGTAGATTTCCAGAGTCGCGGTGGAGTTGTTCAGGGTGATGAAGTGAAGTCCGGGGACTCCCTCGTCCAGCAGCCTCGCGCAGAACTCCGTGGCGAACTCGATGCCAATGGAGCGTACAGCGGCCGGATCGTCTTTGGCTGTGACGATCCGCTCTTTCAGGGCGTTCGGGATGGCCGCGTTGCTGAGTTGGGGAAGCCTTTCCAACATCTTGACACTGGTGACCGGCATGACCTCCGGGATGACGGGGGTCTCGCAGCCGGCCCTCGCGACCGCGTCCCTCAGACGCAGGTACGAGTCCGGGCGGAAGAACATCTGGGTGATCGCGTAGTCGGCGCCGGCCCGGCACTTGTCCACGAAGTGGGCCACGTCGGCGTCCCAGTCGGCGGACCGCGGGTGCATCTCCGGGAAGGCGGCGACACCCACGCAGAAGTCACCCGACTCCTTGATGAGGTGGACGAGTTCGGCGGCGTACGTCAGGCCCTGCGGATGCGGGACCCACTCGCCCATGGGGTCGCCGGGCGGGTCGCCGCGGACGGCGAGCATGTTGCGGATACCGGCGTCCGCGTACTGGCCGATGATGTTGCGCAGTTCGGCGATGGAGTGGTTGACGGCGGTGAGGTGGGCGACCGGGGTGAGCGTGGTGTCGGCGGCGATCTGTTCGGTCGCCCTGACCGTGCCGGCGCGTGTGGAACCGCCCGCTCCGTAGGTCACGGAGACGAAACTGGGGGCCACCGCCTCGACCCTGCGCAGGGCGTTCCACAGGTTCCGCTCGCCCTTCTCGGTCTTGGGAGCCCAGAACTCGAACGAGTACGTGGAATTGCCCGTGGCGAGCATGTCACGCACGGTCCGGGCGCGATCAGTCCTGGTGGAGGCGGTTCCTAGGGCCATAGACGCAGGTTAGTCAGGTCGGGGCCGTCCCCCAACCAGAGAACCCCGTTTTGTCTGCTTTGTCGGCCCGGGTGTCCCACGCCTTGGACACGCCGCTGTCATACCGGCGTCATGCCGCGTCAGAGGGCGCGCAGACGCTCGGCGAACGCCGCCGCCGCGGCGGCGGGATCGTCGGCCTCGGTGATCGCGCGGACGACGACGACCCGGCGGGCGCCCGCTTCGACGACCTCGTCGAGGTTGTCGAGGTCGATGCCCCCGATAGCGAACCAGGGCCGGTCGGTGCCCAGCGCGGCGGTGTACCGCACGAGGTCGAGGCCCGGGGCGTGCCGGCCGGGCTTGGTGGGGGTGGGCCAGCAGGGGCCCGTGCAGAAGTAGTCCACGCCCTCCTGGACGGCGGCCGCCGCGGCCTCCTGCTCGGAGTGCGTGGAGCGGCCGATGAGGACGCCGTCGCCGAGGATCGCGCGGGCGGCGGGCACCGGGAGGTCGCCCTGGCCCAGGTGCAGGACGTCCGCGCCGCCCGTGTGCGCGGCCCGCGAGGCGTGCGCCACGTCGGCCCGGTCGTTCACGGCGAGCAGCTTGCCGTGCCGGCGGCACTTCTCGGCGAACAGCTCCAGGTGCTCCAGCTCCTGTGCCGCCTCCATGCCCTTGGCGCGCAGCTGGACGATGTCCACGCCGCTGCCGAGGACCGCGTCCAGGAACTCCGGGAGGTCGCCCTGGCGCCGGCGGGCGTCCACGCAGAGGTAGAGCCGGGCGTCGGCGAGCTGGGCGGCGGCGTCGGTCATGCGAGGGTCCCCCGTCGGCGGTGCTGTGTCGGTGCGGCGTACGACGGCGGGACCGCTCGGGCCCGTGGCTGCCGTACGCCGCACGGTGCTGTTCAGGTGGTGCGGTGTTGCGGATCTTGCCGGTGGTGCGGCTTCTCAGCCTGTGGTGATCACACGGCGAGCGCCTGCGCTCGGCGCTTCACCTCCGTGCCGCGATTCTCGCTGAGGGCCTGGGCCGGCGTGCCGGGCAGGCTCGGGTCGGGAGTGAAGAGCCACTCCAGCATCTCTTCGTCGGTGAAGCCGTCGTCCTTCAGCAGCGTCAGGGTGCCGGAGAGGCCCTTGACGACCCGGTCTCCGTCGATGAAGGCGGCGGGGACGTGCAGCGCGCGGTTCTCACCACGGCGTACGGCGATGAGCTGGCCCTCCTTGACCAGCTGCCGCACACGGGTCACCTCGACGCCGAGCATCTCGGCGATGTCGGGGAGGGTCAGCCACGCGGGGACGAGAGCATCGATCTTTGCGTCAATCTCGGTCACGTCACCAAGACTGCCATCTGGGACCGACAGTGGGTAGCCGAGCGGGGCCCTCCGGGGGCGGACGCCGTGGCGGAGGCGGGGCGGGGCGGCCGTGCTACGCCGTCGCCGCCTTCAAGGGCCGCGCCGGGTCCCCCAGCAGGCCGGGGTTCATCGGGGTCCCCGACTCGATGAGACGGCGGCCCTGGGCCAGGTCCCTGGGCCGGCCGACGGCGAGCAGGGCCACCAGGCGGTCCTCGCGCAGCCAGCACACCGTCCAGGCGGCGCCTGTGGGGTCGCCGCGCCAGACCATGGTGTCGGCGGCGGGGTGGTGCCCCGCGTACTGGACGAAACGGCCGAACTGCTCCGACCAGAAGTACGGGACGGGGTCGTAGGGCTCCGGCGTCTCGCCGAGGATGTTCGCGGCGACCGTGCGGGGGCCCTGGAGGGCGTTGTCCCAGTGGTGGACCAGTAGGCGTTCGCCGTACCGGCGCGAGGGGAAGGAGGCGACGTCGCCCACCGCGTAGACGTCCGGCGCGGAGGTGCGCAGATGGTCGTCGGCGATGGCCTCTCCGTGCGCGCCCAGCGCGATGCCGGAGTCCCTCAGCCAGGCCGTCGCCGGGCGGGCTCCGATGCCGACGACCACGGCTCCGGCCGAGATGCGGGAGCCGTCGTCCAGCACCACCGTTCCGGGTTCGACGCGCTCCACGCGCGCATGGGTCCGCAGCACGGTGCCGCTGTCGGCGTACCAGGCGGTCATCGGCGCGGCCACCTCGGCGGGCAGCGCCCCGGCGAGCGGCCGGTCGGCGGCCTCCACCACGGTGACGGCGCAGCCGGCCTCGCGGGCGGCGGTCGCGAACTCGGCGCCGATCCAGCCGGCGCCCACGACGACGATGTCGTGCTGCTCGGCCAGCACGGGCCGCAGCCGCTCGGCGTCGTCCAGGGTGCGCAGCAGATGCACCCCGGGCACCCCGTGCGCACCCGGCAGCCGGATCGGTTCGGCTCCGGTGGCCAGGACCAGGATGTCGTACGGAACAGGTCCGGTGGCGGTGTCCAGCTCGTGCTCGGCGGGGCGGACGCCCAGGACCTCCCGGCCCAGCCGGAGTTCGATGCCGAGCGCCTCGAAGTCGACGTCGAAGGCGGAGCCCTCGGCCTTGCCGAGCAGCACGGCCTTGGACAGGGGCGGCCGGTCGTACGGCTGGTGGGGCTCGGCGCCGATCAGCGTCACCTCGCCGGAGAATCCCTGTTCGCGCAGGGCGACCGCGGTCTGCACCCCGGCCATGCCCGCGCCCACGACGACGACCCGGCGCGCCGTCGTCCCTCCCGCTGCCCGTGTCTGCTCGCTCACCTGATCACCATAGACAACTGACGATCCGTCAGTCAGCAGTCGTGATGTGCCGTGACCTGCTCCACAGCGCCGTCCGCCGACTCGATCTGCTCCACCGTGCTCGTCCCGCTGCCGGGCCGCGACTCCCACTCCCAGGTCTCCTCCAGCCGCACTCGCCCGTCGGGCAGCTCGACCAGCAGGGACACGCAGTGCCCGGACGCCGTCGTCCCGTCGGTCCTCAGCTGGACGTACCGGAAGTCCAGCCGGTCACCCTCACGGGTACCCACGAGATGGCCGCGTACGACGTCGCCGCCCGCGTACTCGGCCCAGATCTCACCGTCCTTCTCGTGGTACGCGAACCGGGTGCGGGTGCCTACCTGACCTGGGGCCTGGTCCGCAACGGGGGCGAGGACGAGTCCGTCGAGCGAGCGGGCCATGGGCGGAGGCTCCCTTACTGAGCGATACGGCACGGGCTAGGGTGGGCCACCGTAGAGCACTCGCGGGAGCCCGGACGCACCGGGCTGAGAGGGAGGCTGGCGGCCTCCGACCGTACGAACCTGATCCGGGTCATGCCGGCGAAGGGAGGGGCTGGACGCCCATGTCGCGTACGCACACCTCAGACGTCCTCGTCGTGGGGGGCGGGATCATCGGGCTGGTCACGGCCTGGCGGGCCGCCCAGCTGGGGTTCACCACCACCGTCGTGGATCCCGAACCCGGTGGCGGGGCGGCCCAGGTCGCGGCCGGGATGCTCGCCGCGGTGACCGAGCTGCACTACGGCGAGCAGACGCTGCTGGGGCTCAACCTGGAGTCCGCGCGCCGCTACCCGGACTTCGCGGCCGAGCTGACCGAGGCGAGCGGCACCGATCTCGGCTACCGCCGCTCCGGCACACTCGCCGTCGCCCTCGACGCCGACGACCGGGCCCACCTGCGGGAACTGCACGCGCTGCAACGCCGTTCGGGCCTGGAGTCGGAGTGGCTGAACGGGCGCGAGTGCCGCCGTCTGGAGCCGCTGCTGGCGCCGGGGGTACGCGGCGGTCTGCGGGTCGACGGGGACCACCAGATCGACCCGAGGCGGCTCTCCAGGGCCCTCGTCACGGCCTGCGAGCGGGCCGGGGTCGTGTTCCACCGGGCCTGGGCCGAGGAGCTCTCCGTGGTGCGGGGGCGGGCCGCCGGGGTCAGGGCCGACGACGGCGCCGAGCTGGCCGCCGGGCGGGTGGTCCTGGCCGGGGGCAGCCACAGCGGGCGGCTCGCCGGGGTCCCGGACGACGTCCTGCCGCCGGTGCGGCCCGTGAAGGGACAGGTGCTGCGGCTGACCGTGCCGAAGCGGTACGCGCCCTTCCTGACCCGGACCGTACGGGCCGTGGTCCGCGGCAGCCACGTCTACCTGGTGCCGCGCGAGAACGGCGAACTCGTCGTCGGCGCCACCAGCGAGGAGCTCGGCTGGGACACGACGGTCACCGCCGGCGGGGTGTACGAACTGCTGCGGGACGCCCATGAACTCGTCCCCGGCATCACCGAGCTCCCGCTCACGGAGACCCGCGCGGGACTGCGCCCCGGTTCCCCCGACAACGCCCCGCTCCTCGGCCCCACCGAACTCGACGGCCTGCTCCTCGCCACAGGCCACCACCGCAACGGGGTGCTCCTCACCCCGGTCACCGGCGACGTCCTGGCGCACGTCCTGATCAGCGGTGAACTGCCCGAGGTGGCGCGGGACTTCACACCGCTGCGGTTCCGGGCCGGCGCGCGCAGGGAACTGTCGGAGCAGCCCGTATGAGCGCCGTGGACCGCACCGGCGTCATGACCGTCCTCGTCAACGGGGAGCGGCGACAGGTCGCTCCCGGCACCGCCCTCGGCACGCTCGTACGCACGCTCACCGCGTCCCCGTCCGGCGTCGCCGCCGCGCTCAACGAAACCGTCGTCCCGCGCGCGCAGTGGCCGTCGACGTTCCTCTCCGAGGGGGACCGTGTCGAGGTCCTGACCGCCGTCCAAGGAGGCTGACCCATGGCAGACGACCCCTTCGTCCTCGGCGGTACGACCTACTCGTCCCGCCTGATCATGGGCACGGGCGGCGCCCCCAGCCTCGATGTGCTGAAGCGCGCGCTGGTGGCCTCCGGCACGGAGCTGACGACGGTCGCGATGCGCCGGGTGAACGCCGCCGTGCACGGCTCGGTGCTCTCCGTGCTCGGCGAACTGGGCATCCGGGTGCTGCCCAACACGGCCGGCTGCTTCACGGCGGGCGAGGCCGTGCTCACCGCGCGGCTCGCCCGGGAGGCGCTCGGCACGGACCTCGTGAAGCTGGAGGTCATCGCCGACGAGCGGACCCTGCTGCCGGACCCGATCGAGCTGCTGGACGCCGCCGAGACGCTGGTCGACGACGGTTTCACCGTGCTGCCGTACACCAACGACGACCCGGTGCTCGCGCGGAAGCTGGAGGACGTCGGCTGTGCCGCGATCATGCCGCTCGGGTCGCCGATCGGTTCGGGGCTCGGCATCCGCAACCCGCACAACTTCCAGCTGATCGTGGAGCACGCGCGCGTACCGGTGATCCTGGACGCGGGGGCCGGTACGGCGTCGGACGCGGCGCTCGCGATGGAGCTGGGGTGCGCGGGCGTCATGCTCGCCTCCGCGGTGACGCGGGCGCAGGAGCCGGTGCTGATGGCTGCCGCCATGCGGAACGCGGTGGAGGCGGGCCGCCTCGCGTACCGGGCCGGCCGCATCCCCCGACGCCACTTCGCGGAGGCGTCGTCCCCGAGCGAGGGCCTGGCCCGGCTGGACCCGGAGCGGCCGGCGTTCTGAACCGCTTCGCGCCCAGGGGCGGGGTGGCGCCGGACGCCCCCGGGGCGGAGGGGTTCAACGCGTGGGCGGCCGCGGGTCGGCCGTGGTCGCTCGCGGCAGGCCACGAACCCGCAGCCGCCGACGACACGGCATCCCCCGGGTTCCCAGCGGAACCCCGGCCCGTGCGGGACGGTCACAGGTCTGCTGCAGTCCGTCCCTGTCGCGCCGGAACCGGTGGGGGTGTCCCTGACGGCTCGTAGACTCACGTGCGTGGACACGACCCTTCAGGACCCGCTTGTCGGCCAGGTGCTCGACGGCCGGTATCGAGTCGAGGCGCGGATCGCGGTCGGCGGGATGGCCACGGTCTACCGGGCCGTGGACACCCGCCTGGACCGGGTGCTCGCGCTCAAGGTGATGCATCCGACCCTGGCCGCGGACGGCTCGTTCGTGGAGCGGTTCATCCGCGAGGCCAAATCGGTGGCGCGCCTCTCCCATCCGAACGTGGTGGGGGTCTTCGACCAGGGCACCGACGGGTCGTACGTCTACCTCGCCATGGAGTACGTCGCCGGCTGCACCCTCCGTGACGTGCTGCGCGAGCGCGGCGCCCTGCAGCCGCGGGCCGCGCTGGACATCCTGGAGCCGATCCTCGCCGCCCTCGGCGCGGCGCACCGCGCCGGTTTCGTGCACCGGGACATGAAGCCGGAGAACGTGCTGATCGGGGACGACGGCCGGGTCAAGGTCGCCGACTTCGGGCTGGTCCGCGCCGTGGACACCGTCACCAGCACCACGGGCACCGTGCTCGGCACCGTGGCCTACCTGGCCCCGGAGCAGCTGGAGCACGGCACGACCGACACCCGCGTGGACGTGTACGCGTGCGGGGTGATGCTCTACGAGATGCTCACCGGCGGCAAACCCCACGGCGGGGACACCCCCGCCCAGGTGCTGTACCACGCGCTGAACGACGACGTACCGCCGCCGTCGGCCGCCGTGCCCGGCCTGCCGTACGAACTGGACGAGCTGGTCGCCTCGGCGACCGCCCGCAGCCCGGAGCTGCGGCCGTACGACGCGGTCGCGCTGCTCGCGCAGACGCTGGAGGCGCGGGGCGCGCTGAGCGTCGAGCAGCTGGACGCGGTGCCGCCGCAGGCGAGAAGTGCCGGGCACGACAACGGGGAGGACCGCACGAGCGTCATCCCGCGGTCGCTGACCGTGTCCCGTTCGGCGGGGCTCGACGAACTGGGCCGGACGAGCCGGTTCGAGACGCCCCCGCCGCCGCCCCGGCGCACCCGCGGCGGCACCACGCCCCGACGCGGCCTGCTCGCGATCGTCGTCGCCGTGCTGCTCGTGCTCGGCGTGGGCGGGGGCATCTGGTACATCAGCTCGGGCCAGTTCACCAAGGTCCCGGCGGTGCTGGCACAGTCGGAGGCCGCCGCGAAGAAGCGGATCGAGGGAGCGGGGCTCGGCGTCAAGGTCGAGCGCGAGTTCAGCGACACGGTCAGGCGCGGCGCGGTGATACGCACCGACCCGGAGCCGGGTGACCGCATCCGGGACACCGACACCGTCACGCTGACGATCTCCAAGGGCCCCGAGACCGTGGCGCTGCCCGACCTGAAGGGCTACCGGCTGGACAAGGCGAAGGCCCGGCTGAAGAGCGACGGGCTGGAGCCGGGCCTGGTGACACGGGAGTTCAGCGACGAGATCATCAGGGGCCAGGTGATCCGCACCGACCCCGGCGCCGGCACCGAGGTGTCCTCGGGCTCGGCCGTCGCGCTCGTGGTCAGCCGGGGAGCCCCGGTGGAGGTCCCGGACGTGGTGGGTGACTCGGTCGACGACGCCACCGCGGCGCTGGAGGACGAGGGTCTGAAGGTGACGATCTCCTCGGAGCAGGTCCACTCCCAGTTCGACAAGGGCCTGGTCGCCGAGACGTCCCCGGGCGAGGGCAAGCAGGTCGGCACCGGCGACACCGTCACCCTGACGATCTCCAAGGGCCCCGAGATGATCGAGGTCCCGGACGTGGTGGGCGACAGCGTCGACGAGGCGAGGCAGCAGTTGGAGGACGCGGGCTTCGAGGTCGACGAGGACCGGGGGCTTCTCGGGCTCTTCGGTGACGAGGTCAAGGGGCAGTCGGTGGAAGGCGGCGGGAAGGCGCCCAAGGGATCGACGATCACGATCGAGATCGGCTGACCGCGCCACCCTGTGCCGGGCCCGAGACGTCTCGGGCCGGCCGACGGCACCGGGGCTCGGGCGCCCGCCGGCACCCGCCTCCGCCGGGAAGCGGACGACTGGGCGCCCATGGCATCCGCCGACCGGGCGACTCCTGCCGCATGACACCCTTGTGCGGTGAGTACTGCGCAGTCCCCCGGCCTTCCCGGCCCCTCCTCGCCCCCGTCCGGCTCCGTCTCCCCGGTGGCCGGTCCGTCGCGCAACCCCGTCGGCGGACATGTGCCCGTCGCCGGCGGGCTGAACTCGGTCGGGCTCTCCTACGCCCGTGATCTGAAGGCCGAGACCGTACAGGTCTTCGTCGCGAACCCGCGGGGCTGGGCGACGCCTGTCGGGAACCCACGGCAGGACGAGGAGTTCCGGGCGGCCTGCGCGGCCGAGTCGATCCCCGCGTATGTGCACGCCCCCTATCTGATCAACTTCGGCTCGCACACCGAGGCGACGGTCGAGAAGTCCGTGGAGTCGCTGCGGCACTCGTTGCGCCGGGGCCGGGAGATCGGCGCCCTGGGCGTGGTCGTGCACACCGGGAGCGCGACCGGTGGCCGGGATCGTTCGGTCGCCCTGAAGCAGGTGCGCGCGTATCTGCTGCCGCTGCTGGACGAGCTGACCCACGACGACGACCCGTTCCTGCTGCTGGAGTCGACCGCCGGCCAGGGCGCCTCCCTGTGCTCGCGGACCTGGGACTTCGGCCCGTACTTCGAGGCGCTCGACGCCCATCCGAAGCTCGGCGTCTGCCTGGACACCTGCCATGTCTTCGCGGCGGGCCACGACCTGACCGGGCCCGACGGGATGCACCGCACGCTGGACCTGCTGGTCGACACCGTCGGCGAGGGCCGGCTGAAACTGATCCACGCCAACGATTCCAAGGACGTGGTCGGCGCCCACAAGGACCGCCACGAGAACATCGGCTCCGGCCATATCGGCGAGGACCCGTTCCGCGCCCTGATGACCCACCCGGCCACCGAGGGCGTACCCCTGATCATCGAGACCCCCGGCGGCAAGGAGGGCCACGCGGCGGACGTGGAACGCCTGAAGAAGCTTCGCGACTGCTGACCCGCCGCCCGGGCGGGCCGCGGCCGTGGGGCGCGCGAGCCGGCCCCGGTCAGAGGTCGGGGCCCTCCCCCGGTTCCTCCTGGTAGGAGTAGCGCTGCTCGCGCCACGGGTCGCCGATGTTGTGGTAGCCGCGCTCTTCCCAGAAGCCTCGCCGGTCGGCGGTCATGTACTCGATGCCCCGCACCCATTTGGGGCCCTTCCAGGCATAGAGGTGGGGCACGATGAGCCGGAGGGGAAAGCCGTGCTCGGCGGTGAGGAGTTCGCCGTCCTTGTGGGTGGCGAAGATCGTGCGGTCCGAGGCGAAGTCGGTGAGCCGGAGATTGGAGCTGAAGCCGTACTCCGCCCACACCATCACATGGGTGACCTCGGCGGCCGGGGGCGCGAGCTCCAGGATCGTTCGGGCGGGAATGCCGCCCCACTCCGCGCCGACCATGCTGAACTTCGTCACGCAGTGCAGATCGGCCACGACCGAGGCGTACGGCAGTGCGGTGAACTCGTCGTGCGTCCAGCTGTGCTTCTCGCCGTCCGCGGTGGCGCCGAAGACCCGGAAGTCCCACCGCTCGGGGCGGAACTTGGGTACGGGACCGTAGTGCGTCACCGGCCAGCCGCGCTGGAGTCGCTGTCCCGGCGGAAGCTGCGGCTGTACCGCGTTCTCAGATGCGCGATCTCCCGACTCGCGTCCCACCGGCTGACCCATGACTCCATCCTGACAGACCCCGAGTGGTGCACATGACCAGGGCCCGCCCGACTGGGACAAAACGAACTAAGGCTGCGCTAACTTACTAAGCTTGCACTTACTGGACGATCTTCAACGCCGGTGGAATCATCGCGGCGCAACCCTCCAGTTCCCCGCTTGGAAGGAGCCTCTGCGATGCAGGGCGACCCCGAGGTCATCGAATTCCTCAACGAGCAGCTGACCGCCGAGCTGACCGCGATCAACCAGTACTTCCTGCACGCGAAGATGCAGGAGAACTTCGGCTGGACGAAGCTCGCGAAGTACACACGGCACGAGTCGTTCGACGAGATGAAGCACGCCGAGGTGCTCACCGACCGGATCCTGTTCCTGGACGGCCTGCCGAACTACCAGCGACTGTTCCACGTCCGCGTGGGCCAGACCGTAAAGGAGATGTTCGAGGCCGACCGGCAGATCGAGGTGGAGGCGATCGACCGCCTCAAGCGTGGCATCGAGGTGATGCGGACCAAGGGCGACATCACGTCCGCGAACATCTTCGAGTCGATCCTGGCCGACGAGGAGCACCACATCGACTACCTGGACACCCAGCTCGAACTGCTGGAGAAGCTCGGCGAGGCGCTCTACATCGCGCAGCTGATCGAACAGCCGGAGAGCTGAGCCCTCGCATCGAGGAGCGGGACCGGACGGGCTAAGCGGCTTCCTCGAGTTGCTGCAGATCGGAGAAGGCCGGCTGCCCCTGGTCGGCCGACTCCCGGCGCGGGCACGCGCCCCTGCCCAGAATCGCCTGGATACGGCGGACGCACGAACCGCAGTCCGTGCCGGCCTTGCAGGCCGACGCGATCTGGCGAGGGGTGCAGGCGCCGTCCGCCGCATGCTTCTTGACCTGCTGCTCGGTGATGCCGAAGCAACTGCAGACGAACACGCGGTTCACCTCCCGCCGGGACAGATGCGTAAGGCCACCCCGAATGATGATCGGTGAGGCTAACCTAACCTTACCCGGCGGCAGGGGAGCGCAAAAGTGGAGTGGGGCGCGGATCGTATGTGATCCGCGCCCCACTCACGCTGCTGTGACAGCTGCGCCCCTCACTGGTCCCGGTACATCTCGGCGACCAGGAAGGCCAGGTCGAGGGACTGGCTGCGGTTGAGCCGGGGGTCGCAGGCGGTCTCGTAGCGCTGGTGCAGATCGTCGACGAAGATCTCGTCGCCGCCGCCCACGCACTCGGTGACGTCGTCGCCCGTGAGCTCCACATGGATGCCGCCCGGGTGGGTGCCCAGGGACTTGTGGACCTCGAAGAAGCCCTTGACCTCGTCGAGCACGTCGTCGAAGCGACGGGTCTTGTGGCCGGAGGCCGCCTCGAAGGTGTTGCCGTGCATCGGGTCGGTCACCCACGCCACGGTCGCGCCGGAGGCGGTGACCTTCTCGACCAGCTCGGGCAGCTTGTCGCGGACCTTGTCCGCCCCCATGCGCACGATGAAGGTGAGACGACCGGGCTCGCGGTCCGGGTCGAGGCGCTCGATGTACTGCAACGCGTCCTCGGCCGTGGTCGTCGGGCCGAGCTTGATGCCGATCGGGTTGCGGATCTTCGAGGCGAACTCGATGTGCGCGTGGTCCAGCTGGCGGGTGCGCTCACCGATCCACACCATGTGCGCCGAGACGTCGTACAGCTGGCCGGTGCGCGAGTCCACGCGGGTCAGCGCCGACTCGTAGTCGAGCAGCAGCGCCTCGTGCGAGGAGAAGAACTCGACGGTGCGGAACTCCTCCGGGTCGGCCCCGCAGGCGTGCATGAAGTTCAGCGCGTTGTCGATCTCGCGGGCGAGCTGCTCGTAGCGCTGGCCGGACGGGGACGACTTCACGAAGTCCTGGTTCCAGGCGTGCACCTGGCGCAGGTCGGCGTAGCCGCCGGTGGTGAAGGCGCGGACCAGGTTCAGCGTGGAGGCGGAGGCGTGGTACATCCGCTTCAGACGCTCCGGGTCCGGGATCCGGGCCTCTTCGGTGAAGTCGAAGCCGTTGACGGAGTCGCCCCGGTAGGTGGGGAGCGTCACGCCGTCGCGGGTCTCGGTCGGCTTGGAGCGCGGCTTGGAGTACTGGCCGGCGATGCGGCCCACCTTCACGACGGGCACGGAGGCCGCGTACGTGAGGACGGCGCCCATCTGGAGGAGCGTCTTCAGCTTGTTGCGGATGTGGTCCGCCGAGACGGCGTCGAAGGCCTCTGCGCAGTCGCCGCCCTGGAGGAGGAACGCCTCTCCCTTGGCGACGGACGCCATCCGGGCGCGCAGCTGGTCGCACTCGCCCGCGAAGACGAGCGGCGGATACGACTCGAGCTCCGCAACGACTGCGCGCAGAGCCTCGGGGTCGGGGTACTCGGGCTGCTGCGCCGCGGGCAGGTCTCGCCAGGTGTTGCCAGCGCTCGCGCTGGACTTAGCGTTCACGGTCACGACGTCCACATTACGGGGTCGTGTCGGACGTCCATCCCCCTGCTCATCAAGTGAGACGAACCCCGCTCGATCGGGACGGGGACCGCGGGGCGTGGCCCGTGGCGCCAGCGGACCGCCTCCGGTAGGGTGCGGCGCATGTTCGCGCACTCGAACCAGAACTGGTGGTGGACCGCTCATCCGGCGGCCCACTGACTGCGCGTACGCACGACTTCGCGAAGGCCGCCCGAGGGGCGGCCTTCCGTGTTTCCACCACCGGGCCGTCCCTCCTCGACACGCAGCGATCACGCACCGATCCGCCAAGAGGAGAACCCGATGGACCTGGCTCGACTCCTGCACGACCACCGCCCGTTCGCGCTGCTGCGCCGCCGCACACCCGGCCTCCACGGCCACGACACCGTGGAGGTCCTGATCGGCCCGGTCTCGGCCTGCGAGCGGCTCGCCGACCTCCCCGACGAGGGACTGGCCCTCGTTCCGTTCCGGCAGATCCGCGAACGCGGCTTCGACGTCCGCGACGACGGCACGCCCCTGTCGGTGCTGGTGCCGGAGGAGTCGTACCAGGTGCCGCTGGAGCGGGCGCTCGCGCAGTTGCCGGCGCACGACGTGCGGGTCGAGGGCGGCGGTTTCGACGTCGGCGACGAGGAGTACGCGGAGATCGTCGGCCGGGTGCTGCGCGAGGAGATCGGGCGGGGCGAGGGCGCCAACTTCGTGATCCGGCGGACGTACGAGGGCACGGTCCCCGGCTTCGGACGCGCCGACGCGCTCGCGCTGTTCCGGCGACTGCTGGAGGGCGAGCGGGGCGCGTACTGGACGTTCGTCGTCCACACCGGGGAACAGAAAGGGCCCGAAGGGCCTTCCTCGGAAGGGCGGGGGCGGGAGACGGGTGGGCGGACCCTCGTCGGGGCCAGTCCCGAGGTGCATGTCCGGATGTCCGGGGGGACGGTCGTGATGAACCCGATCAGCGGCACGTACCGGTATCCGGCCGGCGGGCCCACTCCGGAGGACCTGCTGGCCTTCCTCGCCGACGGCAAGGAGATCGAGGAGCTGTCGATGGTCGTCGACGAGGAGCTCAAGATGATGTGCACGGTCGGCGACATGGGCGGGGTCGTGGTCGGGCCCCGGCTGAAGGAGATGGCACACCTCGCGCACACCGAGTACGAGCTGCGCGGGCGCTCCTCGCTGGATGCGCGGGAGGTCCTGAGGGAGACCATGTTCGCGGCGACCGTCACCGGGTCGCCCGTGCAGAACGCCTGCCGGGTCATCGAGCGGCACGAGGTGGGTGGGCGCGGCTACTACTCGGGGGCGTTGGCGCTGCTGGGGCGGGACGAGGGCGGGGCGCAGACCCTGGACTCGCCGATCCTGATCCGGACCGCCGACATCGCCGCCGACGGCACGCTCAAGGTGCCGGTCGGCGCCACGCTGGTCCGAGGCTCCGACCCGGCCGGCGAGGTCGCCGAGACCCACGCCAAGGCGGCGGGGGTGCTGGCGGCGCTGGGCGTGCGGCCCGGGCGGCCGGAGCGGGAGCGGGTGCGGCCGGGGCTCGCGGAGGACCCCAGGGTGCGGGCGGCGCTGGACGGGCGACGCGCGTCGCTGGCGCCGTTCTGGCTGCGGATGCAGGAGCGCACGGCCGAGCTGACCGGGCACGCACTCGTGGTGGACGCGGAGGACACGTTCACCGCGATGCTCGCGCATCTGCTGCGCTCGTCCGGGCTGGAGGTGACGGTACGGCGGTATGACGAGCCGGGGCTCAGGGAGGCCGTGCTCGGGCACGCCGGGCTGGTCGTGCTGGGGCCGGGGCCCGGCGACCCCGGGGACGCGGACGACCCGAAGATGCGGTTCCTGCGGGGGCTGACCGCCGAGGTGCTGCGGGACCACCCGTACGGGGTGCTCGGGGTGTGCCTCGGCCATGAGCTGATCGCGGCCGAGCTGGGACTGGAGATCGTGCGCAAGGAGGTGCCGTACCAGGGGGCGCAGACCTCGGTCGACCTGTTCGGGCGGGAGGAGGTCGTCGGCTTCTACAACAGCTTCGTGGCGCGCTGCGACGACGGGGCGGCCGAGGAGCTGGCCGCGCACGGGGTGCAGGTCAGCCGTAGCGGTACCGGGGAGGTGCACGCGTTGCGGGGGCCCGGGTTCGCGGGGGTGCAGTTCCATCCGGAGTCGGTGCTGACGCTGGACGGGATGAGCGTGGTGCGGGAGCTGGTGGCAGGGCTGCGGGCCCTGCGGGCGCAGTAGCTCTTGTTTGCCGGGGGCGGGTGGGTGGGGGCTGGTCGCGCGGTTCCCCACGCCCCTGCAAAGCACCCACCCGCACCCGGCAACGCACGCGAACCCCGTCCCCGGTCAGCCGAAGAAGACGCCGACCTCCTCGTACAGCGCGGGATCCACCGTCTTGAGCTTGGCCGTCGCGTCGGCGATGGGGACGCGGACGATGTCCGTGCCGCGCAGCGCGACCATCTTGCCGAAGTCGCGGTCGCGGACCGCGTCGATGGCGTGGAGCCCGAAACGCGTGGCGAGCCAGCGGTCGAACGCGCTGGGCGTGCCGCCGCGCTGGACATGGCCGAGGACGGTCGTACGGGCCTCCTTGCCCGTCCGCTTCTCGATCTCCTTGGCCAGCCATTCCCCGACGCCGGACAGCCGGACGTGCCCGAAGGAGTCGAGGGACTCGTCCTTCAGGACCATCTGGCCGTCCTTCGGCATCGCGCCCTCCGCCACGACCACGATCGGCGCGTACGAGGCCTTGAAACGGGACGTCACCCAGGCACACACCTGGTCGATGTCGAAACGCTGTTCGGGGATGAGGATCACGTTGGCCCCGCCGGCCAGGCCGGAGTGGATGGCGATCCAGCCCGCGTGGCGGCCCATCACCTCCACGACCAGGACACGCATATGGGACTCGGCCGTCGTGTGCAGCCGGTCGATCGCCTCGGTCGCGATGCCCACGGCCGTGTCGAAACCGAACGTGTAGTCCGTCGCCGACAGGTCGTTGTCGATCGTCTTCGGGACGCCCACACAGGGCACGCCGTACTCGTCCGACAGCCGCGCGGCCACGCCCAGGGTGTCCTCGCCGCCGATCGCGACGAGCGCCTCGACCTCCTGCTTGGCGAGGTTGTCCTTGATGCGGCGGATGCCGCTCTCCTCCTTGAGCGGGTTGGTGCGCGAGGAGCCGAGGATCGTGCCGCCGCGGGGCAGGATGCCGCGCACGGCGGGGATGTCGAGGCGGACGGTGTCGTTCTCGAGCGGACCTCGCCAGCCGTCGCGGAAGCCGACGAAGTCATAGCCGTACTCCTGCACGCCCTTGCGGACGATGCCCCGGATGACGGCGTTGAGCCCGGGGCAGTCGCCGCCTCCGGTCAGTACTCCGACCCGCATGGAAATATCCCTTCACCGCGGTTGCCGTAAGCCTTCCGCAGCACCGTAATGGTGACGCAGGTCACTTCGACATGACCGAGTAAGGGCAATTCCGGTGAACTGTCGGGCGGTTGGTTTACTCCTCGGATTGGTCTATCGACGCATTTGCCGATCCACCGGGTCGGGCCGGCCTCCCGGGCGGCGGTCTACTCGTCGTCGAGGCCGCGTTCGATGGCGTAGCGGACGAGCTCAACCCGGTTGTGGAGCTGGAGCTTGCCGAGGGTGTTCTGGACGTGGTTCTGGACCGTGCGGTGCGAGATGACGAGGCGTTCGGCGATCTGCTTGTAGCTCAGGCCCTTGGCGACGAGGCGAAGCACCTCGGTCTCCCGGTCGGTGAGCTGCGGCGCCCCCGGCTCGTCCGCGCCCGTGGCGGGCGCCGGCTCGGAGGCGAGGCGGCGGTACTCGCCGAGGACCAGACCGGCCAGGCCGGGAGTGAAGACGGGGTCGCCGACCGCGGTGCGGCGTACGGCGTCGATCAGCTCCTCGGTCGAGGCGGACTTCAGCAGATAGCCCGTGGCACCGGACTTCACCGCCTCCAGCACGTCCGCGTGCTCGCCGCTCGCCGACAGCACGAGGACGCGCAGGGCCGGGTTGGCGCCGACCAGTTCCTTGCAGACCTGGACGCCGGGCTTCGCGGGCAGGTTGAGGTCGAGGACGAGGACGTCGGGCGCGGCGGCCTTGGCGCGGCGCACCGCCTGTTCTCCGTCGCCCGCCGTGGCGACCACGTCGAAGCCGGACTCGGTCAGGTCGCGGGCGACGGCGTCACGCCACATGGGGTGGTCGTCGACCACCATGACCTTGATCGGGCCGCCCGGCTGCTCCCGCCCGTCGACGCCCGGCAGCTCCTGCCCGTCCAGCACGTTGTGCTCCGTCACCGCTTCTCCGCCTTCCCCCGTGTGTCCTTCGGTGCTTCCGAGGCCCTGGGTACCTTCAGTTCGACTTCCGTGCCCTGTCCCGGCACCGAGATCAGCTCCGCCGTGCCGCCGATGTCGCGCAGCCGCCCTCGGATGGACAGGGCCACTCCGAGCCGCCCCTCGCCCTCGGCCTGGGCGAGCCGCCCCTCGGGGATGCCGGGACCGTCGTCCCGTACGGTCACGACGACCTCGTCCGGCCAGTCCTCGACCAGGATCCAGGCCCGCGCCCGCTCACCCGCGTGCCGGCGCACGTTGTCCAGGGCGGCGCCGACGGCGGCGGCCAGCTCCCGCGCGGCGTGCGCACCCAGCTCCACCGGGCCGCCCGGCTCGGACAGGGTGACCATCGCCCCGGCATAGGGGACGAGGAGGGAACGCAGGTCCACCGGGCCGTGGCCGGACTCCGTCGCGTCCGGCTCGTCCGGCTCGTCCACCGCCCGGACGAGCGCCCCCTCGGCCGCGTCCTCCGAGATCCGTGAGACCGGTACGAGGCCGCCGGAGACCAGGGTGCGCAGCGCGACCTCCTGCTCGCCGGCCATCCGGCCGAGCTCCGCGGCCTCGCCGCCGAGGGCGGTGCCGCGCCGCTGGACCATGGCGAGGACCTGGAGCACGCTGTCATGGATGTCGCGGGCGAGGCGCTCCCGTTCCCGGGTGGCGGCCTCGATCTCCAGGGCGCGGGCGAGGGTGCGCTCGGAGGCGCGGGCGACCTCGACGACATAGCCGATGGCGATGGAGGCGACCCACACGAGCAGCACGTTGTGGATGGTGTCGCGGGTGGGCGCGCCGCGTTGGACCAGGTTGGCGACGGCGACCAGGGTGGAGGCGAAGGCCGCCCACCGCCAGCCGCCCTTGACGGCGAAGGCCAGGACGGCGCCCGCCGTCCATATCGACGGCAGCGTCGGGCCTCCGCCCTCGATCCGCGCCGGCGAGTCGGCGAGCCGGGTGAGCAGGATGCCGACGACCGCGATGGTGAGGTCGGCGGCGAGGAACCGCTTGGTGCAGCTGGCCGCGTTGGCGACCTTGGGGAGGGTCGCCAGGGTCCAGCCGGCCAGCACCACGAAGTAGACGATCGCGAGCCACGGGCGCTGGAACCTGCCGTACGCGCTGATGAACAGGCCGACCGCGTAGATCATCGTCAGGACCCGGTAGCCGGTGAGCGCACGCCACAGCGGCAGCTCGACCGACATCCTCATGACTCTCTCGCGCTTCGGCATGTGCCCGACCCCCACCCCACCCACGACGGACGCGTTGTCGGGACGCGACCGTATCCGGGAACGCGACCGCTACGAAGCCGGCCGGTCCCGGTCCGCCTTCTCGGCCTGCTCCTTCTCGGCCTGCTCCTTGGCCGCCTGGTCCTTCTCGGCCTTGGCGAGAGCGGCCTTGGCGGCCTTGTCGGCCTCCTTCTCCGCCTTGGCCGCCTCCGCGATCTGCCGCTTGGCGGCGGTCGCGTAGATGTCGACGTACTCCTGGCCCGAGAGCTTCATGATCTCGTACATGACCTCGTCGGTCAGCGCCCGCAGGACGAAGCGGTCGTGCTCCATGCCCTGGTAGCGGCTGAAGTCGAGGGGCTTGCCGATCCGGATACCGGGCCGCATCACCTTCGGCAGGACCTTGCCGGGCGGCTGGATCTTCTCGGTGTCGATCATCGCGACGGGGATGACGGGCGCGCCGGTGGCGAGGGCCACGCGGGCGAGGCCGCCGGGCTTGCCCCGGTAGAGGCGGCCGTCGGGCGAGCGGGTGCCCTCGGGGTAGATGCCGAACAGCTCGCCGCGCTCCAGGACCTGGATGCCGCTCTTGATGGCGGCCTCGCCCGCGCCGCGCGCGCCGGAGCGGTCCACGGGGAGCTGGCCGACGCCCTTGAAGAAGGCCGCCGTGAGCTTGCCCTTCACGCCGGGCGTCGTGAAGTACTCCGCCTTCGCGATGAAGGTGACCTTGCGGTCGAGGACCGCGGGCAGGAAGAACGAGTCGGAGAACGAGAGGTGGTTGCTCGCCAGGATCGCCGCGCCCTCGGCCGGAATGTTCTCCAGGCCCTCCACCCAGGGCCGGAAGGTGACCTTGAGCGGTCCCCCGATGGCGACCTTCATCGCGCCGTACAACAACCGAGTGCCTCTCTGTGTTCTGAGGATCAGACCTTAACCCGGACGACTGACGAACAGCCCGGCGCCCCGCCCTCCACGCCTCCCCCGCCGACCGAAGCCCCTGGTCGGTGTCAGTGCGGTCGCGTACGGTGAACCACACCGGGACTCGTTTCACACCCTTCTCATGAACAGGAGACCGAACCGTGCCGGTCCTTCCTGGAGCCGAGCCCTACCGCCACGAGGGCGGGCAGGTCGGAGTCCTCCTCTGTCACGGCTTCACCGGTTCCCCGCAGTCGCTGCGCCCCTGGGCCCGGTACCTCGCCGAGCACGACCTGACCGTCGTCCTGCCCCTGCTGCCGGGCCACGGCACCCGATGGGAGGACCTGCGGATCACCGGCTGGCAGGACTGGTACGCGGAGGTGGACCGCGAGCTGCGCGCCCTGCGCGAGCGCTGTGCGCGGGTCTTCGTGGCCGGGTTGTCCATGGGCGGCGCGCTGGCGCTGCGGCTGGCCGCGAAGCACGGGGACGCGGTCGACGGCGTCGTGCTCGTCAACCCGGCCAACGAGGTGCACGGCCTGGCGGCCCGCGCCCTCCCCCTGCTCCGGCACTTCGTCCCCACCACCAGGGGGATCACCGACGACATCGCGAAGGAGGGCGTCACGGAGCTGGGGTACGACAAGGTGCCTCTGCACGCGGCGTACTCCCTGCGGACCTTCCTGCGGCTGGTCGACGGGGAACTGCCCCAGGTGACGCAGCCGTTGCTGCTGTTGCGCAGCACCGAGGACCATGTGGTGCCGGCTTCCGACTCCGAGCGGGTGCTCGGCCGGGTGTCGTCCACGGACGTCACCGAGGTCCTGCTGGAACACAGCCACCATGTCGCGACGTTGGACCACGACGCGGACCGCGTTTTCGAGGAGAGTCTGGCGTTCGTCACCCGTGTCGTGGGGGGCGATGCGCCGGATGCCGCGCAGGGGACCGAGGCGGAGTCCGCGGAGGGCTCCGGGGCGGAGTCGGTGAAGGAGTCCGGGACGGAATCCGTACAACAGTCCGGGTCGGGATCCGCGGGGCGGTTCGGTGCGGGATCCATGGAGCAGAGGGAAGGGACGGCCACTGGTGGCTGAGCACGACTCCGAGCGTGAGCCGGAGGAGAAGGGCGCGCCACTCGGTGAGCGCCACGGTGACTCGCGCGGATCGGGCTCGGGCGGACCGGGTTCCGGCGGATCGGGCGGTCCGGGTGCCGCGTCCGAGGACTCGCCGGGCGAGGAGCAGCACGTGCCGTTCGACGAGGACGCCGCCTGGCGGGCCATCGTTGCGGGGTTCGGCGAGGAGCCGCCCGACCCGCCGGGCGCCAAGCCATTCCGTTCGGTGGAGGACCTGGCGCTGCTGGAGGCCGATCCGGAGGAGTCCTCGGACAAGCCCGCCGGCGGCCCCCCCGACAGTGCCGGACCCGCGGCCCCGAAGCCCCTGGGCAGCTCGGTCGCGTTCGCGCCCGGCGTCGGCCCGCGGGACTACACCGTTCCCGACCCGGTGGGCGAGGACACCGCCGAGGACGACGACGATGACGACGACGAGGGCCATTTCGTGCCTCCGGAGCCGCCGCCGCTGCCGGAGGCCGACGCGACCGCCAAGTTCGCCTGGCTGGGCGTGGTCGGCGGCCCGGTCCTGCTGCTGCTCGCCGTGCTGCTCGGCTGGGACATGACCTGGTGGCTGACCACCCTGGGCATCGGTGGCTTCCTCGGCGGTTTCGCCACGCTGGTGATGCGGATGAAGAGCGAGGACGAGGACGACGACGATCCGGGGCGGGGCGCGGTCGTCTGACCCCCCGCCGCCGTACGAGGGGCCCGCCCGGGACGTTCCGGGCGGGCCTCGCCCTTGTGGGCGCCGTCGTCCGCCGGAATGGGACTCGCATCCGGCGAGCGGCGAAGGACGGGTCAGGAACCTGAACGAGCCCAAGCAGCGGCCGGTGGCCGTCGGCTAGGGCGACGCGGCGGGCACCCTGAGAGCGGCCAGGACCGGAAGGTGGTCCGTGGCCGCCCTCAGGTCGCGCCGGGTGATCCCCGGCAGGTCGAGCGGCACCCCGCAGCCGAGGACCTCGATGCCGGGGGTGGCCAGGACGGCGTCGATGCGCTGGTGCGGGTCGGCCGGGGTGGAGGTGCACTCGCTGCCCCAGGGCGCGATGGCCCAGCAGTCCTGGAGTGCGCCGGCCAGACGCCGGAACGTGCGGCCGTCCGGGCGTTCGTTTAGGTCGCCGCCCGCGACGGCGTGTTCCACGCCCAGTGCGGCCAGCCGGTCGAGGAGCATGCCGCCCTGCTCGTACCGCTCGTCCTGCTGCAGGGAGAGGTGGCAGGACAGGACGCCGAGGCGGGCTCGGCCGAAGCGCACCACCGCCGTGGCGAAGCCGCGTCGGTGCAGGCCGGGGGTGAGCGGCAGCAGGACGTCCTCGGTGCGCTCGACGGTCGCGCGCAGGCCGCACAGCAGGGCGGGTCCCGAGGCGGTGGCGCCGCCGGAGAGGGTGACGAGGTCGGAGGCCGCGGCGAGTCGCGCGAGCTTCTTGCGCCAGCGGAAGAAACGAGGCGCTTCCTGGATGAGGACCAGGTCGGGGGCGCAGCTCTTGATCACCCGGGCAAGGGCGTCGGTGTCGTCCCGCATCGAGCGGATGTTGTAGCTGAGGACGCGGATGGTCGCCGAACCGTCGGGGTTCGTGCGGGAGTTGGGCAGCGGGTTCGTCGCCATGGGGATCAAGATACGCCCCGAGCACAGGGGTATTTGTCCGTTTGCGACCTGGGTGTGTTCGTGGTTCGTCCCGCCCGCGCGGCGGAGCCGCCCACGGGTACGGCCCCGCGCCCCTTCGGGGGCACGGGGCCGTCGCTGACCGGAGGTCACATGATCGGGTCGGGTTCTCTCGCCAGGTCGGCCGCGCCCACCAGGCCGGCCTCGTTGCCCAGCTGGGCGGCGATGACCTGGGCGACCGGGCGCCAGTTCCCGCCGACCAACCAGCGCTTGTACGACTTGCGGATGGGGTCGAGGACCAGCTCGCCCTCGTCGGACAGGCCGCCGCCCACGATGAACGCCGACGGGTCGAACAGGGAGGCGAGGTCGGCGAGACCGGCGCCGGCCCAGCGGGCCAGCTCGCGGTAGGAGTCGACGGCGACGGGGTCGCCCTGGCGGGCGGCCATGGAGATGTGCTTGCCCTCGATGCCGTCGGGAGTGCCGTCGCCGAGGCCGAGGAGGATCTCGGCGTTCTCGGGGGTCGCATTGGCGCGCTGCTTGGCGTACCGCACCAGCGCGCGCCCCGATGCGTACTGCTCCCAGCAGCCCTGGCTGCCGCAGCCGCACAGCAGACCGTCGGGCACCATGCGGATGTGGCCGAACTCGGCGGCCACGCCGAAGTGCCCGCGGCGCAGCTTGTTGCCGATGATGATGCCGCCGCCGAGGCCGGTGCCGAGGGTGATGCAGATGACGTTGCGGTGGCCCTTGCCCGCGCCGAACTTGTACTCGCCCCACGCGGCCGCGTTGGCGTCGTTCTCGACGACGACGGGCAGGCCCACGCGGGCCTCGACCTTCTCCTTCAACGGCTCGTTGCGCCAGTCGATGTTGGGGGCGAAGTAGACCGTGGAGCGCTGGCGGTCGACGTAACCGGCAGCGCCGATGCCCACGCCGACGATCTCGTGTCCGGCTCGCGCGCCCTCGACGGCGGCGGCGATGGCGTCCACGATCGCCTCGGGTGTACCCGGGGTCGGCACCTTGTGGGTCGAGAGGATGTTGCCTTCCTCGTCGACCACACCGGCCGCGATCTTGGTACCGCCGATGTCGACGCCGATGGTGAGTCCCATGAATCCCTCAGTTTCGGTCGAGCCCCGCTACGGCCAACCGTACCCGAGGGCCCCGCACCGGGGCTCCCGTCGTCCGCCGGGCGGACAGCCCGGCGTCAGTCCAGGTCGATGCGTTCCCCGGGGCCCGGACCGTCGTCCTCGTCGCGGTGTTCCCGGTGAGCGGTGTCACGGGTGGTCCAGCGGCGTTCCTGGGCCTCGACGGCGGAGCGGTACGCGGCGAGCAGTTCGTTGCCCGCGGCGGCGAGGTGGTCGAAGACGTCCGGGTTGCGTTCGATGACGGGTTCGACGGCGGCCTTGGCCTGCCGGACGACCTGGCTGACCATCTGCTGGGCCGCTCCGCCCGCCACCGCGCCGAGCAGCGGTGACTGGAGCCCGGACAGCTTGTCGGCGACGGTGTCGACCAGTTTGCGCAGTTCCTCGGCGGCCGAGCCCGGGGGCGGCCCGTGCTGCGCCCGGCGGCGGGCCTTCTCCGCGGCGAGGTCCTCCTCGCACGCGGTGGCCCAGGCGTCGGCGTCCGTCGCCCGCACCTCGTACTCGTCCGCACCGGCCTGGCCGGCCGCGTCCTGACGAGCGGCATCGGACGTGGGGCGCTCTTCGCTCATGGCGGACTCCTGCCTACGGTTCGTACCTTCGACGTTACCCGAACGGGGGTATGGGGTTCACCGGGTCCGGGGCCACAACCGGGGGTCCGGTGCGAAACGGATCCTCAGCTCGCCGTCCCGCAGAGCCGCCCCGTCGACCGTGCAGCGGCGCAGGGCCGAGGGCAGCGGCACGATACGCCGGAACTGCCCCGCGGTGACGACCAGCTCGTCGCCGCGTCGGATGAGGTCCAGCTCGTCGCGTATGGCGCCGGGCAGCGGGATGTTCCAGACGAGCACGCCGTCGTCGGCGAGCCGGTCGGTGACGGGCCACTCGACCCGGGCGGGCCTGTCACCCGCAGGGGGGACGTCGAGAGCGGTGAGGTCGTCGGTGCCGCGCGCGTCACGGCCGAGGTGGGGGACCTCCCGCAGGGGGTGGGTGGCGCGCCACTCGGACAGCGTCTTGTCCTGCTGGGCGACGAGGCCCGCGAGCCAGGTGTCCGAGGTGGCCTCGGGCAGGACCCGGTTGGCGACCAGCGTGTCCACGGGGAGGCCGCGCAGGGCGAGTCCCACGCTCGCCACACGGATGTGGTCGGCGCCCGCCGGGCCGGGTTCGGCGACCAGTCGAACCGTCGTGCCCGGATCGTCGACGACCGCGGCGACGGCGGCCAGCTCGACGTCCCAGCGGGCGGCCGTCTCGTACAGCCACTGGGCGGGCATCGGCACGCCGGCCAGCCGGCCGAGCACCGGTCGCAGGGCCCGGGCCGCCTGGCGTTCGGCCGGCAGCAACCGCCGCAGGTAGCGGCGCAGTTCCTCGGGCAGGCCGAGCAGGGCGAGCGCCTGCGGGGCGGGCGGCAGATCGACGACGAGCAGGTCGTACGCCTCGGACAGCGCCGCGTCACGGAGCGCGCGCAGGAGGGCCAGCTCCTCGGCTCCGGGCAGCGGGGTGAGCTCCTCGGCGTCCAGCCGGCCGGCCCCCAGCAGATCCAGCACGGAGGCGGCGCGCTCCTGGAAGGCGACGAGGTCCTCGCGGAAGCCCGCGGCGGCGTCGGGCCGCCACGCGGTGAGCTCCGGGCCGACCCGTACGGGTGCCGCGCCGGTGGGTGTCCCCAGCACCGCCCCGAGACTGTCCGTCCGGTCGGCACTCAGCACGAGCGTGCGGCAGCCCTCGAGAGCCGCGGCCACCGCGGTGGCCGCGGCGACCGTCGTACGGCCGCTGCCGCCTTGCCCGGTGATCAGGATGGTGCGCATGGAGCTGAACGGTAACCCACCGAACGGGGCCAGGGATTCCGCTCACCACGCGAACGGGGTGCCGCCGCGCCCACCCGTGCCGCCCCAGCGGCACGACTGCCCGCGGCTGGAGACGGCGACCATGGGAGAGCGCGAAGGAAAGCGGCGGCGGACGGCGTCAAAGAGTCACCGCCCACCCCGAAGGAGCGCGGGGAACTGCGCGACCCGCCACGGCGCACGCGCAGCCGCGAACACACGCGCACCCCTGCCCCCTTGGGCGCTCAACGGGCACCTTTGTCACCAGGGCGAGTCGGGGGCGGGTGGGCAGGGGCTCAGGCCCCCGACTCGACCCGCTTCTTCAGCCCCGCCAACGCCCGATCGATGATCACCTTCTCCGCCTTCCGCTTGATCATCCCGAGCATCGGAATCTTCACGTCCACGGTCAGCTGGTACGTCACCTCGGTCACCGAGTCGCTCACCGGCTTGAGGATGTACGACCCGTCCAGCGACCGCAGCATCTGCGACTTGACCAGCGTCCAGGACACTTCGTTCGCCCCGGTCCAGGTGTACGCGAGCGTCTGGTCGTCCTTGATCGCCCCGGCGTCCATGACGAGCCGCACCTGCTCGGCACGCCCCTGGCCGTCGGCCTTCAGGACCTCCGCCTCCTTCACCTCACCCGTCCAGTCCGGGTAGCGGGCGAAGTCGGCGATCACTCCCATGACATCGGCCGCCGCAGCCTCGATCGTGATGCTCGAACTGGTGAATTCCGCCATCGCCGTGGCTCCTCCAGAGACGGTCCGGTGAGGGAGGTGGGTGCGCACGTATGTGCAGCGTGAAGGCTACCGCGCGTGCGGACTCACCACTCCAACGCCCACGGCTTACCGCTCCCGGCGAAGTGCCCCACGTTCACGCACTCGGTCGCCCCGATCCGCATCCGCCGCGCCAGCGGCTGGTGGACGTGCCCGAACAACGAGTACCGGGGCCGGGTCCGGCGGATCGCCTCCAGCAACGCCCGGCTCCCCCTCTCGAAGCGTCGTGCGACCGTGTCGTACACCAGCTCGGGCACCTCGGGCGGAATGTGCGTGCACAGCACGTCCACCTCTCCCACCGCCTCGATCTTCGCGGCGTACTCCTCGTCGCTGATCTCGTACGGCGTGCGCATGGGGGTGCGCAGTCCGCCGCCCACGAACCCGAAGACCCAGCCGCCGATCTCGACCCGCTCCCCGTCCAGCACGGTCGTCCCCTGCCCCGCGTACTCGGACCACAGCCTCGGCATATCGACATTGCCGTACGTGGCGTACGTCGGCTCCGGGAACGCCGCGAACAGCTCGGCGTACTGCTTGCGCACGGCCTTCTCGATCACGGCGGAACGGTCCTGCCCGATGCCCGACCAGAGCCGGGCGCCGAGGTCGCGGGCCTCCTCGAAGCGCCGGGCGGTGCGCAGTTCGACGAGCCGGGTGGCGTTCTCGGCGCCGAACAGGTCGGGGAAGATCCCGCGCGAGTGGTCGGCGTAGTCGAGGAAGAGGACCAGGTCACCGAGGCACACCAGGGCGTCGGCACCCTCGCCGGCTCTGGCCAGGTCGCGCGCGTTGCCGTGCACGTCACTGACCACATGAATACGTGTCCTGCGGTTACCGCCTGGTGTGGGTGCCATGACGATCAAGCGTAGGCGGGTGCGGCATAGGTGAACAGAGTCGACCGAACCTGTGGTTACTGGCCAGTCAGTAAGTGTGGGGATTATTGTTCCCGGAGAACCCCATACGTGTGACGCGGAAAACATCTCCCCGCACCCCCCTCGCGGAGAAGCCATACCGACGGGTAACGTCCGGGCAGTCCAGTCATGCTCAGGTTTTCAACCAGTGAGGAACCAAGGGGGACCTGAGCGCTAGCCCCAGCCTTGGACCGCACCGTCGCATCACACGCGTACGTCGTGGCGCCGGCGCCCTATGAGGAGCAGCAGTCTTGCGCGAGTTCAGCCTTCCGGCTTTGTACGAGGTCCCCGCGGACGGCAATCTGACCGACATCGTCCGCAGAAACGCCGCGCAGCATCCCGATGTCGCCGTCATCGCCCGCAAGGTGGACGGTGTCTGGCAGGACGTCGACGCGGTCCAGTTCCTCGCCGAGGTGCGGACGGCCGCGAAGGGGCTCATCGCCGCCGGCGTCCAGCCGGGCGACCGGGTCGGACTGATGTCCCGTACCCGGTACGAGTGGACGCTGCTGGACTTCGCGATCTGGTCGGCCGGCGCGGTCACCGTGCCGGTGTACGAGACCAGTTCGCCGGAGCAGGTGGAGTGGATCCTCTCCGACTCGGGCGCCACCGCCATCATCGTGGAGCTGGACACGCACACGGCCGCCGTCGAGTCGGTGCGCCACCGGCTGCCCGCGCTCAAGCACCTGTGGCAGATCGAGGGCGGCGGTGTGGAGGAGCTGGGGCGCCTCGGCCAGGACGTCACCGACGCGGCCGTCGAGGAGCGCAGTTCGCTGGCGAAGGCCGACGACCCGGCGACCATCGTCTACACGTCCGGCACGACGGGCCGCCCGAAGGGATGCGTCCTCACCCACCGCAGCTTCTTCGCCGAGTGCGGCAACGTGGTGGAGCGGCTGCGGCCCCTGTTCCGCACGGGCGAGTGCAGCGTGCTGCTCTTCCTCCCGCTCGCTCATGTCTTCGGCCGGTTGGTGCAGGTCGCGCCGATGATGGCGCCGATCAAGCTGGGCACCGTGCCGGACATCAAGAACCTCACGGACGAACTGGCCTCCTTCCGGCCGACGCTGATCCTCGGTGTGCCGCGGGTCTTCGAGAAGGTCTACAACTCCGCGCGGGCCAAGGCGCAGGCCGACGGCAAGGGCAAGATCTTCGACAAGGCCGCGGACACGGCGATCGCGTACAGCAAGGCGCTGGACAGCCCGACGGGCCCGGCCCTGGGCCTGAAGATCAAGCACAAGGTGTTCGACAAACTCGTCTACAGCAAGCTGCGGGCGGTGCTCGGCGGGAAGGGCGAGTACGCGATCTCCGGCGGCGCCCCGCTGGGCGAGCGTCTGGGCCACTTCTTCCGCGGCATCGGCTTCACGGTGCTGGAGGGCTACGGCCTGACGGAGTCCTGTGCGGCGACGGCGTTCAACCCGTGGGACCGGCAGAAGATCGGGACGGTCGGGCAGCCGCTGCCGGGTTCCGTCGTGCGCATCGCGGACGACGGGGAGGTGCTGCTGCACGGCGACCACCTGTTCAAGGAGTACTGGAACAACCCGGGCGCGACGGCGGAGGCGCTGGCCGACGGCTGGTTCCACACCGGTGACATCGGCACCCTCGACGAGGACGGCTACCTCAGGATCACCGGCCGCAAGAAGGAGATCATCGTCACCGCGGGCGGCAAGAACGTCGCCCCGGCCGTCATCGAGGACCGTATCCGGGCGCACGCGCTGGTCGCGGAGTGCATGGTCGTCGGCGACGGACGTCCGTTCGTGGGCGCGCTGGTCACCATCGACGAGGAGTTCCTGGGCCGTTGGGCCGCCGAGCACGGCAAGCCGGCGGGGTCCACCGCGGCGTCGCTGAGCGCGGACGCCGATCTGAACGCGGCCGTCCAGGCCGCGATCGACGACGGCAACGCCGCGGTGTCGAAAGCGGAATCGGTGCGGAAGTTCCGCATTCTCTCCTCCCAGTTCACGGAGGACTCGGGCCACCTGACGCCGTCCCTGAAGCTCAAGCGGAACGTGGTGGCGAAGGACTTCGCGGACGAGATCGAGGCGATCTACGCGAAGTAGCCCGCCCCGGATGCACCACTACGGCGCGGCGTCCTCGGTGAGGACCCGCGCCATCGTGCGTTCGGCGAGGGCGGTGATGGTGACGAAGGGATTGACCCCGATCGAGCCGGGCACCAGCGAGCCGTCGGTGACGTACAGCTTCGAGTAGCCCTTCACCCTCCCGTAGTCGTCCGTCGCCTTTCCCAGCACGCAGCCGCCCAGCGGGTGGTAGGTGAAGTCGTCGGCGAAGACCTTGTTGGACGAGCCGAACAGGTCGTACCGGTAGATCGTGCCGTTGGCCGCGTTGATCCGGTCGAAGAGCTTCTTGGCCATGGCGACGGAGACCGCGCTCTGGGCTGCGCTCCAGCCGAGCTTTGCCGAGTCGCTCGCGGCGTCGTAGGTGAACGACGCACGCTCGGGGTTCTTGGTGAGGGCGAGGTAGAGGCTGACCCAGTGCTCCAGCCCCGTGGGCAGCGGTGCTATCTCGGCGAAGACGGGGTTGGCGGTGTTGGCCCAGTCGTCGATGCCCAGCACCGGCATGGTCGACTGGTTCGCCCCGACGGTGTCCCACAGGTGGTTGGCCCGGCCGAGCATCACATTGCCGTTGGTGCCCCAGCCGGTGCCGACGCTCGTGTTCAGCGCGGGCAGGGTGCCCTTGGCCCGTGCCCGGACGAGGAGTTCGGTGGTGCCGACGCTCCCGGCGCCGAGGAAGAGGTACGTGCAGCCGTACTCCTTGGTCTCGACGACCGTGCCCGTGTCGTCGATACGGTCGACGGTGACGACGTACGTCCCGTCGTTCTCCCTGCGGATGCCCTTGGCCCGCTCCATGGTGTGGATGGTGACGTTGCCGGTGCCGAGGGCGGCGGCGAGATACGTCTTGTCGAGGCTCTTCTTGCCGTGGTTGTTGCCGTAGATGACCTCCCCGGCGAGGGCCGACTTCGTCGCCGTGCCGGCCGCCTCGCGCTGCATGTGGCCGAAGTCGTAGACGCTCGGCACGAAGGTGGTCCGCAGGCCCGCCTTCTGGGCGTGGGCGCGGGAGACACGGCTGAAGCGATACCACTCGGTGGACTCGAACCACGCCGGGTCGATGGTGTTGACGCCGAGCATGGCGCGGGCGCGCGGGAAGTACGTGTCGTACATCTCGGCGGTGTCGACGGTGGGGAACTGCTCGGCGAAGTACGACTGGAGGGGGGTGACGGCCATGCTGCCGTTGACGAGGGAGCCGCCGCCGACGCCGCGGCCCAGGAAGACCGACATGTTGGCGTAGCGGACCCGGTCCAGCACGCCGGGGTAGGGGCTGATGTCCCTGTTGACGACGTCCAGCCACAGGAAGGTGGCGAGCGGGGCCTCCGTGCGGGTCTTGAACCACATGGATCTGCTGTCCGGTTCCCTCGTCGAACAGAAGACCTTGCCGTCCGGGCCTGCCGTGTTCCACAGACGGCCCATCTCCAGGACGACCGTGCGGATGCCGGCCTGTCCGAGGCGGAGGGCGGCCACGGCGGCGCCGTAGCCCGAACCGATCACGATCGCCGGGGCGTTGTCGACGGCGTCGGGTTCGGCGGCGCGGGCCGACTGGAGGCCGACTCTGCTGAGGCCGAGGGCGGCGGCCGTCTGGAGGGCGGCCAGGCCGAGCATACGACGGCGAGAAAGGTGAGGTTGCGTCAGTTTCTCTGTCATGCACACAGGATGGGCGGACGCCCCCATTCCCACCAGAGATACTCAATGCCCCTTTTGCCCCTACAGCAACAACTCCAACTTTTCGGCCAACGTGTCCCACCGCCACCGTTCCTCCACCCACTCGCGCCCCCGCTCCCCCATCCGGCGACGCAGCTCGGAGTCACCGAGCAGGGTGACGACCCGCTCCGCCACCTCCTCCGCGTGACCGCCCCGCACGACCCATCCGGTCTCGCCGTCGAGCACGGCGTCGGGGGCACCGCCGGAGTCACCGGCGACGACGGGCAGGCCGGTGGCGGAGGCCTCCAGATAGACGATGCCGAGGCCCTCCACGTCCAGCCCGCCCCGCCGGGTACGGCACGGCATGGCGAAGACGTCGCCCGCGCCGTAGTGGGCGGGCAGTTCGGACCAGGGGACGGCGCCGGTGAAGCGGACCGACCCGGCCACGCCGGTCTCCTCGGCGAGACGGCGCAGATCCTTCTCGTACGGCCCGCCGCCGACGATCAGCAGGACCGCGTCCGGCTCCTTGGCGAGGACGGCCGGCATCGCCTGGATCAGCGTGTCCTGGCCCTTGCGGGGGACCAGCCGGGAGACGCACACGACCACCGGCCGGTCGGTGAGCCCGAGCCGGGCGCGGACCTCGTCGCCGCCGGAGGCCGGGTGGAAGGTCTTCTCGTCGACGCCGGGCGGCAGCTGGACCATGCGCCCGGCGGCCTCGGGGGTGAGGGCCGTGGCGATCCGGGAGCGCGTGTACTCGCCGAGGTAGGTGATCGTGTCCGTGCCCTCGCCTATCCGCCGCAGCAGCTGCCGGGCGGCGGGCAGCTGCGCCCACCCCGCCTCGTGCCCGTGCGTGGTGGCCACCAGCCTCCGTGCGCCCGCCCTGCGCAGCGCGGGGGCCATCAGGCCGAGCGGGGCCGCCGCCCCGAACCACACCGACGTGCAGCCGTGCTCCCGCAGCAGACGCACGGCCGTGCGCGTGGCACCCGGCGTCGGCAGCAGCATGGTCGTACGGTCGCGGACGACGGTGAAGGGCTGCTCGGCGTCGAAGGCGGCCGTCGCCTCGACGCCCTCCCGGTTCCGCTTCCAGGTCGAGGCGTAGACCACGACCTTCTCGGGGTCCAGGCGCAGCGCCATGTTGTGCAGGAACGCCTGGATGCCGCCGGGCCGGGGCGGGAAGTCGTTGGTCACGATCAGGGTCTTGTGCATCGCCGCCGACCCTACCGAACCGGGCCCGGACGCCCGTCGCGAGGCACCTCGCACGGATCCGTCCACGAGCCACCTCGCACAGGATCCGCCCCTGCTTCACCGCCGTCTCAGCCGGACGGGAGATCATGTCCCCCACCCGCACAATCGTGGGGGAACCCGCGCGGAAACGGCACGCCGGGCGCGGCGGCACTTCGGACAGGGGCATCGGATGGCTCAGGTGGACATGACGGGGACGCGACGGCCCCCGTTCGCCTCGATCGCGGTCTGGGGCGCGACCAGGCTGGTTCTGCTGCTGTTCGTCTTCAAGGTGTGGGTGTTCCCGGGCCCGGACGTGACCACCGACGTGTCGGTCATCTACCGGGGCTGGTACGACACGCTGCGCGGCGGAACGTATCCCCTGGACGACGTGACGTGGCAGTACCCGCCCGCCGCCGCCCTCGCGATCCTCTCCCCCGCGCTGCTGCCCTTCCTGGAGTACGCCTCCGCGTTCTTCGTCCTCGCCTTTCTCGCCGACCTGGCGGTGCTCGCCCTGCTCCTGCACACCGGCGGCAGGCCCGGCCGAACCCGGCGCGGCGTCTGGATGTGGACGGTGGCCCTGCCGCTGATCGGCCCGACGGTGTACGCCCGGTACGACGTGATGGTGACGGCGGTCGCGGTCGCCGCGCTCCTCGCCGGCAGCCGCCGCCCGCGGGTGATGGGGGCGCTCACGGCCTTCGCGGCCCTGCTGAAGGTGTGGCCGGCGCTGCTGTTCCTGGGGGCCCGCGGCCGTACGGCGTGGCTCTCCGCGGCGGCCACGGCGGCGGGCCTGTCACTCGTCTTCGCCGTCTGGATGCCCGGCTCCTTCGCCTTCCTGACCTTCCAGCGCGACCGGGGCACCGAGGTGGAGTCGCTCGGCGCCCTCGTCCTCCACATCGCCCGGCACTTCGGCTGGGACGGCCAGGTGCTGCTGAACTACGGCTCGGTCGAGTTCCTCGGCGACCATGTCGACGTCGTCAGCAACGCGGCCCTGCTGCTCAGCGGGGCGGCCTTCGCCTGGCTGCTGCTGTGGCGGGTGCGGGCCCGGCGGTTCGCCCCGCACACCCTCGCGGACGCCGCGTTCACGGCGGTACTGATGTTCACGACGACCAGCAGGGTGATCAGCCCCCAGTACATGGTGTGGCTGGTCGGTCTCGCGGCCGTCTGTCTCTGTTTCCGGGCCGGTCGCATGCTGTGGCCCGCCGCTCTGGTCCTGTTGGCGTCCTTCGTGACGGTGCTGGAGTTCCCCCTCTGGTTCGCCCATGTGGTCATGAGCGACTGGCTGGGCATCACCCTGCTCCTCGTCCGCAACGGCCTCCTCGTGGTGGCCGCGCTCATCGCCGCCCTGGAGCTGTGGCGGGGCACGGTCCCGCATCCGCGCCGGGCGGCGGCCCCCGGCCGGACGGCCCGCACCAAGGAGTCGCTGAACTCCTGAGCGCGCCCGGCGCGGCGACGGAATCAGCCGCGGCCCCGGATGCTGTCGATGATGCGGGTCCAGTTGTCGCCGCCGTGTCCGTTCTCGATCGCGCGCCGGTAGTGGGCCTGCACGGCCAGGGGGAGCGCGAGGTCGAGGCCGAGTGAGGCACTGGTCTCCACGATGTGGTCGGACGTCGCGCCCATCATGGTGACCGTGCTGAGATCGCCCGGGTGCTCCCCCACGTCGAGCGCGGCGCCGGGGTTCTCCTCACCGGCCCTCAGCATGGCGCCGATCGTGTCGGTGAAGGACAGCAGCTCCGGCAGCGCGTCCCTGGCCGGCGTTCCCGTCGTCCCCAGCATCGCGGTGGCGTGCATCAGCCCGGACAAGGTGGTGAGGAACACGGCGAGTTGGGCCTGGTACATCAGCTGGGCGAGGCCCGCGTCCCCGCCCAGGTACAGCGGTGTCCCCAGCCGGGCCAGCACCTCCCGGTGGCTCTCGAACACCGGGGCGTCACCGCTGTAGTAGACCCGGGACGCCTCCGTGCCGACCATCGGCGCGGGGACCATGACGCCTCCGGTGAGGAAGGCCGCGTCGTGGCCCTCGGCCCAGGTCACCGCCTCGCGTGTGCGGTCCGGGGTGTCGGAGCTCAGGTTGACCAGCGTCCGGCCCGCGAGGGACGCGGTGGCGCCGTCGAGGATGTCGTGCATCGCCCGGTAGTCGGTGAGGCTGAGGATCACGAGATCACTCGCTTCGACCGCCTCGCCGGGTGTCGCCGCGAGTGTCGCGCCGTCGGTGACGACCCCGTCGGCGCGAGCGGCGGTGCGGTTCCACACGGTGACCTGGTGGCCGGCGGCAAGCAGGGTGCGGGTCATCGCCTGGCCCATCGGGCCGAGCCCGATCACGGTGACGGAACTGTCCTTGCTGGTAGGGGGGTTCTGGGGTGCGTTCACCCCTCCATGCTCGAACAGCGCAACTAGGCTCGGAAGTACCCACTAATTACTGCGGTACTTACCTTTCCGTAAGGGGGATCGGTCATGGTGAAGGCGCCGAGACGGGGGCCGTACATCTGCGGCATCGACGCCGCGTTCGACGTACTGAGCGGCAAGTGGAAGGGATTCATCCTCTGGGAGCTGGAGACCCATCGCGTACGCCGCTTCGCCGAGCTCCGTAGGGGGATGCCGGGGGTGAGCGAGAAGATGCTGACGCAGCACCTGCGTGAGCTGGAGGAGGACGGTCTCGTGCACCGGGAGGTGTACGCCGAGGTGCCGCCGCGGGTGGAGTACTCCCTGACCGAGGACGGGCGCACGCTCAACCGGGCGCTCGAGCCGCTCGGTGCCTGGGGTGTCGAGCGGATGCGCCGCGAAGGCACCGAGGTGGTCGACGCGGCCGAGATCCCGCGCGGATAGGAGCCCCCGCCCACCGGCCGGGGGGGCCGGGGCTCAGCCGAGCTGCGCCCGTACGTACTCCCGCCACCGCTCGGTGAACGCGGGGAGGGTCGTGCCCAGGACGTCCTCCAGGGCGCCCTCCACCGCCCCGGCGCGCTTCCCGTGGGCGCCGACGGCGCGGTAGAACTCGTCGAGGCGCACCTCGCCCCAGCGGTCCGCGATGAGCCGGCAGGCCAGCCAGCCGCCCTCGTAGGCGCGGGCGAGCCGGCCCGAGTCGCCGGTGAACTCGAAGTCCGCGTCCCTCGGCAACGCGTCCGGCACCCGCCCCTGCGCCACCGCCCGCAGCAGCTCCGGGGCCACCTCCGGGGCGCTGCGGCCGGTCGCCCGGTAGCCGACCCAGTCGGCGTAGCCCTCGGAGAGCCACAGGGGCGTGGCGGCGTTGGTGTGGGCCCGGGTGGCGACATGGGTCGTCTCATGGGTGAGGACGACCTGCTTGCCGAACCCGCCGAGCACGGCGTAGGCGTCGGGGTTGACGATGATCCGGTCCGCCGGCGCCCTGGCCGAGCCCCCGGCCTCCCCGGTGGTGACGGCGGCGATCCCCCGGTAGCCGGAGGCGGGCGCCCCGAGGAGCCCCGCCATCTCGTCCAGCGACTTCGGTACGAGGACCACGACCCGCCGCGGCCAGTCGTCGCCCCAGGCCTCGGTCACCGCGGGCACGGCGCGGTCCGCCAGCCGCGCGTACTCCCGCAGGTTGGCGTCCGACCTCCCCACGCCGAGCACCAGGCTCCGCTCACCTCGGACGGCCCGTACCGGCCCCTGCTCCCAGAGCTGTTCGGTGCCCTTGTCCGACGGCTCGTCGGAGGCGACCCGCCAGCGGCCGTCGGCGTCCCGGGTCAGGACCAGTGTCCGTACGGCGGTGACGGGCGCCTTGTCGTAGCCGCGTATCCGGTAGCGCAGAGCGGCCTCGGCGGTTGCCCGGTCGCCGGTGCGCCGAAAGCCGGTGAGGTCGTATGACCAGGAGTCCAGCGGCAGTTCGCGGAGATTGGCGAACTCGACCGCCCCGGTGGCCAGTTGGCCGCTCGCACTTCCGGTCGGCTCGTCGGTGGCCCGGTACGCCGTCGCGTCCCGCTCCAGGACCGCCGCCGCCCGCCGGGCGAGCATCGCCTCGACGTCGGAGCGCGCGGAGTCCGGTGCCGCGGCGCCGCAGCCGGCGAGCAGGGTCAGCGTCAGACAGACTCCCGTGCCTCCCGCGAGCACACGCCTTCGACCAGCCACGTTCCCGATCGTACGGCGGCCCGGCCACCCTGCGGCAGGGCGGTCGGGTCCGGGGCCGGTACGGCGGTGGCGGCTATGGCGTCGGTCAGGGGCGGGTGACCGACGCGATCGGCATCATGCCGACGGGGTCGTAGCGAACGGGGGCGCCCGGGTAGGGGGCGTGAATGACCTGGCCGTTGCCCACGTACATACCGACATGGCTGGCGTCGGAGCGGTACGTGACCAGGTCCCCCGGCTGGGCCCGGGAGAGCGGCACCTGGGTGCCCGCGTACCGCTGGGCCTGCGAGGTGCGCGGGAGCGCGACTCCGGCCTGGGCGTACGACCAGACCATCAGACCCGAGCAGTCGAAGCCGTGCGGGCCGGCCGAGCCCCAGATGTACGGCTTGCCGAGGGCGGAGCGGGCCGCGGAGACGGCGGCGGCCGCACGGGAGCTGCCGGGGGCGACGGCGCCGGAGGGGCCGGGGGTCTCCGGCTCCATCTCGGTGCGGCCGGAGCGGGAGGCGCGTTCGTACGCGGCGCGCTCCTCGTCGGGGAGGGCATTGAGGAGTTCACGGGCCCTCGCGAGCTTCTGCTCGACGGTCCGCTTGTGCGCGGCGACGGCCTTGCGGCTCTTCTCCAGCTCCGCGAGCTTGCCGGTGGCCTCCTGGCGCTGCTGGGCGAGGTCCCGCACGGCCTGCTGGAGGTCGCGGAGTTCGCCCGCCTGGTGAGTGCTGATCCGGTCGAGCGCGGAGGCCTTGGCGAGGTAGTCGTCCGGTTCGGTGGAGAACAACAGGGCGAGCGACGGGTCGATGGCACCCGCGCGGTACTGCGCGCCGGCGAGCGAACCGAGCGACTCCCGCATGGTGTTGACGCGTTCCTGTGTGCGGGCGATGGCGTCCTGGGCGGCACCGACCTGGTCGCGCAGTTCGTCGGCCCGCTCGTCGGCCTTGTTGTACGCCTCGGTGGCCCGTTCGGCCTGCTCGTACAGCCGGTCCAGCTCGGCACGGGTGGCGTGGTCGTGCGGCTCGGCGGCGGCCTGCTGGACGGGGATGGCGCCGAGAGCGGCGGCCGCGGCGGACAGCACGCCCAGGGCGGTGGCTGCGCCCCGGTCGAACCCGGACGGTACAAGGCGACTGTGGGACCCCACGGGAAGCCGCACTCCCTTCGACGGCGGACAGGATCCTCCCTCGGCACCGCGTCGGGGCCCCCTCTTCCCGGGGCGTTCTCACGGCGCGTGAGGCAGGCGCGGCCGACAGTAGCCGCGCGACCCGGTCACAGCCAAAGACCTCTGTGGCCACAGAGCGTGATGTCCCCCTCGGGACGCAGGTAATCAGCGGGGCGGGGGGTCAGCGCGAGGTGCGGGAATTCGCCCGTTCGGGCGGCACCGTGTCCTGATCTTGAAGCAGAAAGAGGCCGGTTGTCACGGTGAGTGACAACCGGCCTCGTTCGAGCCGTGCGTGGCGTCAGATGACCCGGACACCGAACTGGAAGGAACCGATGGTGTCCATCGACTCGTAGCGGACGACCTTGCCCGGGTAGGGGGCGTGGATGACCGTGTTGTTGCCGGCGTAGAGGCCGACATGGCCCAGGTTGTTGAAGAACACCAGGTCGCCCGGCATGAGCTGGCTGCGGCCGATCTTCGTGCCGTCGTTCTGCTGGGTGTACGTGGTCCGGGAGATCGTCACACCGGCCTGGGCGTACGCCCACTGCGTGAGGCCGGAGCAGTCATAGGAGTTGGGGCCACTGCCACCGGAGACGTAGGGCTTGCCGAGCTGAGTGTCGGCGGCGGCGAGCGCGGCGGCGGCACGGTCGGAGGCGGGCACGTCCTTGCCGAGTTCGACGCGCTCGCCGGCGTCGCGGCTGGCGCGCTGCTCTTCCTCGGCGAGGGCGGCCCGCTCCTGGGCGGTCAGGGTGTTGAGGAGCTTCTGCGCCGCGGCGAGCTTGCTCTGGTATTCCTTCTTCTTCTTGCCCAGGGTCTCGCGGGTCTCGGCGAGGTCCTCGAGCTTCTCGGCGGCCTCCTGGCGCTGCTGGGCGAGCGCCCGCTGCTTCTCCTGGATCTTCTTGAGCTGCTCGACCTGCTGGCTGCTCAACTGGTCCAGGGTGGCGGCCTTGTCCAGGTAGTCGTCGGGGTCGGCGGAGAGGAAGAGCTGGATCGAGGAGTCGATGCCACCCGTGCGGTACTGGGCACTGGCCGCCTGGCCTATGCCCTCCCGCAGCTTGTTGAGCTCTTCCTGGCCGCGGGCGACGTTGTCCTGGATGGTGGAGATCTCCTTCTGGAGCTTCTCCTGCTTCTCCTTGGCCCCGTTGTACTTGTCGGTGGCCCGGCCCGCGTCCTCGTAGAGCGCGTCGACCTTGGCCTTGACCTCTTCCTTGCTCGGCTTGTCGCTGGGGGCGGCGTTGGCCGCCTGCGAGGTCAGTGCCACGGCAGCGGCGGCGGCGGTGGTGAGCACGCTCACTCGTGCACGACTCGGCTGCTTGGGTCGACGGTGGGACGCCACGGTAGGTGAACTCCTTCTTGTGAGCGATCGCCCGAGGGGGACCGGCGGCAACGATCACCCGTCCAGAGGTTTGAGCCCAGACCCTAGTGACCTAATGGTGATCACTTCAAATCCCAGGCGGGAAAAATCGCATCCCGCGGCGCACTATTTACACTCAACACACATCTAGTAATGCTCGATTGACGCTACGTTGCGCAACAGTTCCGTCAATTCGGTCATACCGGCCGTACGTTGCGGTTGGCGCGGATGGGGCCGAAGGGTCAGGAAAGCCGCTTGAGGAGCACCGCCGAAGCCACCGGCCGGGCGCCCGCCTTGGCGATGCCGTCGGCCACCTCGCGGTCGGTGGAGGCGACGATGACCGGCCGCCCCGGCGGTTCGGCCCGCACCAGCTGCCGGATCAACTCGTCGGCGGTGACGCCGGGCTTGGAGAACAGCACCCGCACCCCGCGCGGCGGCGCCAGCAGCACGGGCGCGGCCAGCTCGGCCCCGTCGAAGACACAGGTGACCTCGGCGCCGGTCTGCGCGGCGAGCTGCGACAACTGGCCGAGAAGCCTCAGCCGCTGCTTCTCCAGGGGCATCTGCGGATAGCCGGTCTTGGTGACGTTGTAGCCGTCGACGACGAGGTGCGCCTGCGGCAGCGCGAGCAACTGGTCCAGGATCGCCGGGTCGTTCTCGGACAGCGCGCGGGCGGCGATGTCCTTCGGAGTCATCCGCCCCGGCTCGACCGCGTCGACGGTCTCGGCGGGCCGCACGGAGACCGGCGGCAGCGCCAGCTCCCGCCGGAGGCCCTGGGCCGCGTCCAGCACGGTGTCCAGCAGCAGCCGTACGCGCATGTCCTCGACGCTGCGCCCCTCCCGGGCCGCCCGCCGGGCGGCCTCCAGGGCGGCCTCCGCCTCGCCGAGCCGGGCCTTCAGCCGCCGGGTCTCGCTCTCGGCGGCGGACACCTGGGCGTGCCCCTCGGCGCGCAGCGCCTCCATCTCGGCATGCAGCTTGCGCAGGGCGGCCTCGCCGCGCTTGACGTCACTGAGGGCCGCCCGGAGCTTGCGGTGCAGCGAGTCGGCGTCCCTCTTGGCCGATTCCAGCTCCTGGCGCAGCCGTTCGGTCTCGGCCCTCGTGTGGTCGCGGGCCTCGGCGAGCTGCTCGCGCAGCCGCTCGAGTTCGGCACGGTTCTCCTCGTCGGCCCGCTCGGCGTCCGCCCGCTGGGCCTCCTCGCCGGCCGCCGCGACCAGCTTCACCCAGCCCGTGGGGCGCAGGACGTACGCGGCAGCCGCCACGTCCAGCGGGTCGGCGGCCGGCGGAGGGGCGCCCGTGTCCAGGGCACCGGCCAGCTCCGGGTGGGCCTCTCTGAACCGCTCCCCGATCCGCTGTCTGAAAAGCGTGTCACTCTCGACCGCGGCCGCCATCGCGTTGCCCGCGAACTTCACCCGGCGGTTCGGGGCGAACCGCGCATACTGCCGGAGCTGTGCGGGCAGTTCGCCGACGGTCAGGCCGCCGAACCCGTCCGACACGATCTGCACGACACGCCGGCGCACGCCCTCGGGCAGCGGACGGTCGAGCACCTCAGCGGCGCCGTCGCCCGGCCCCCCGCCTGCGGTCTCCACCATCCGTCACCCCAATGTCTGTGGGACAGGCTCCGTCAGGAGCCGGCGCCCGGCCTGTCCACGAGTTCCACCTGGTCCACGGCGTTGCACCAGCGGCAGCGGACCGACTCGATGGTCTCACTGACCACCTCGCGTTCCTCGACCTTCGGCTCCCCGGCGAGGTCCAGGTGAACGTACTCGACGACCTTGGACGAGCGGGTCACGTCGAACCGCGTCAGGTTGCCGCACAGGGTGCAGCGCCAGCGGGTCGTGGCCGTCGGCAGGGGAACCGTCATCGTGGCTGCTCTTCCTTCTTCCAGTCTCCGTGATGCGCGCGCCGGACTCCCGGTGCGTGTGGCTCGTAACCCTACGGCCTGACCGGTACTCGCCGCCCGTCCGCCCGTGGAGTGCCTCCGGCGGTGGCGACGAACCCCTGCGGCGGCGAGGCGGTCTGTGCGGGTGGGTCCCGTTACGTCATGCTCTGTTCATGATCGGCAAGTGGAGCGCACACGTCTTCGGCCCGCGGGCCGTCCCCGGCGCACGGCAGGCGCTCGACCGGACCGTACGGAACGAGTCGGCGCCGGTGACGTACGCGCTGATCGCCGCCTGCTGTCTGGTCTTCCTGATCGGTCCGGCGGCGGGCCTGAACCCCGTGTACGGCACCGGGGACGAACTGCTCGCCGCGCAGCGGGCCTACTTCCGCCGCTGGGGCGTCGTACCCGTCGAACTCGTCACCGGCGCGCCGCGCGCGGTCCTCACGCCCCTCACGGCTCTCTTCGTGCACGGCACCTGGCTGCATCTCCTCGGCAACATGCTGTTCCTCTTCGTCTTCGGGGCGATGGTCGAGGAACGCATGGGCCATGTGGAGTTCGCCCTCTTCTACGTGGGCTGCGGATACCTCGCCCTGGTGGCGTACGCGGTCGCGCACGCGGGGTCGCAGCAGTCGCTGGTGGGCGCGTCCGGGGCGATCTCCGCCGTCCTCGGAGCGTTCCTGTTCCTGTTCCCCAGGGCGGGCGTGACGAGCCTGTTCCCGTTCCTCTTCTTCCTCCCGCTGCGTTTCCCGGCGTGGGTGACCCTGCCGTTCTGGGTGACCCTGCAGTGGCTGGCCGCACGCCGGGAGACGTCCGGACCGGGGGTCGCCTATCTGGCGCACCTCGTCGGGTTCGGTGTGGGGTTCGTCTACGCCTGGGGGCGTTATGGACGGAGGACTAGAGTGAAACCGAATGCCCCAGCTCCGGCCCCCGAGGGAGAACACCAGCCGTGATCACCGCGATCGTGCTCATCAAGACCAGCGTGGACCGGATCCCGGAGATCGCCGAGTCGATCGCCGCGATCGACTCGGTGACCGAGGTGTTCTCGGTGACCGGTACGTACGATCTGGTGGCCATGGTCCGGGTCAAGGCCCATGAGGACCTCGCCGAGGTGATCCCCGGGCGCATCAGCAAGATCCCGGGGGTGCTGGGGACGGACACGCATGTGGCGTTCCGGACGTACTCGCAGCACGACCTGGAGGCCGCGTTCGCCATCGGACTGGACGGCTGAGGAGAGAGATCGAGCGGGTCCGCGCCGCGCTCGACACCGGCGTACGGCCGGCCCTGGCCGGCTGCGGCGACGGGGGCCCCTCGGACGCGGCGCGGGCGCCCTGCAGACGCCCGGCGCACACGCCTGCCGGACGCCGACGGGTGAACGGGCGTCGCTTGCGCCGACCTGGTCATCACCGCGAAGGGCGCCCTCGGCCACCGGACACCGCCCGGCAAGGCCCTCGCCGAGACCGTGTTCCGCCCGAGCGGCCTCTCACGCAGGCCACCGAGCGGGCGCTGCGGATCATTGCGCCGGGGGGAGCATGCGGGACCCGGGGGCCGCGCGAGCGGCGGCCCTTCGCCCGTCCGGCGACCGCCCCGACGGGCTCAGTCGGAGGTCACTTCCAGCAGTACGACCTGATGGACTTGTACTCGCTGATGTCCGGGTCGGTCGACCCCCGCAACCCGGTCTTGCGGATGATCTGCTCGATGTCACCCTCGCTGTTCTTCCCGTACCACGTCTTGGTGGTCCGGTTCCACGTCGAGCGTGGCAGCCGCTTGTGCTCGACGTGGGCGTGCGGAGGCTTCCAGGCGCCCTTGCCGCACTTGAAGGACGGGGACGCCCGCACCTTGTACAGCGAGATGTTCTGTTTGTAGTTCTTGGCGTCCCACAGGCAGAGGGAACCCTTGGGCTTGCAGTCGCCCATGGCGGCCTCGGCCGTCTCCGCCTGCACCCCGCCCGCCAGCACCATGCCCACCGTCAGGGCAGCGGCGACCGCGAGCCCCTTCGTCCCCTGTTTCATCTGCACTCCCCGTGATGAGCGGCCGCAGAAAACCGACCGCCCACTCACCCTATGCAGGCCGTTCCTCCTCGAACAGTTGTCCCTTGGGGCAATGCGGCATCAGGTGGCGGGGACGCAACGCCCGTCCTGGGTGCGGTAGTTCCACCGGGCGCCGTCCCGGACGAGTTCCCTGACCGCGCCCACGAACCGCTCGACGTGCTCGTCGGGCGTGCCGGCCCCGAAGCTCACCCGGATCGCGTTGAGGGACTTCTCGCCCGGCGCGGCCTCGGGGGCGCCGCACTCGCCCTGGGTCTGCGGGGCGCTGCCGAGCAGGGTGCGGAGAAGCGGGTGGGCGCAGAACAGGCCGTCGCGTACGCCGATTCCGTACTCGGCGGAGAGGGCCGCTGCGAAGTGGGAACTGTTCCAGCCCTCGACGACGAAGGAGATGACGCCGACCCGCGGGGCGTCGTCCCCGAACAGCGAGAGCACCCGGACCTCGGGCACCTCGGCGAGCCCGGCGCGGACGGTGTCGATCAGATGCTGCTCACGGGCGACGAGCGTGTCGAACCCGGCCTCGGTGAGGGCCTTGCAGGCGGAGGCGATGGCGTACGCGCCGATGACGTTGGGCGAGCCGGCCTCATGGCGCGCGGCGGTCTCGTGCCACTCGACGTCCACTCCCCCGTCCGTACGCCGGGCCACCTTGCGGGAGGCACCGCCGCCCGCGAGGTACGGGTCCGCCTCCCGCAGCCAGTCGGCGCGCCCGGCGAGGACGCCGGAACCGAACGGCGCGTACAGCTTGTGCCCGGAGAAGGCGACCCAGTCGACGTCCAGGTCCTGCACGGAGACGGGATGGTGGGGCGCGAGCTGCGCGGCGTCGAGCACGATCCGCGCGCCGTGCGCGTGCGCGGCGGCGGCAAGTTCCCGCACCGGCCAGATCTCCCCGGTGACGTTGGAGGCGCCGGTGACGCAGACCAGCGCCGGGCTGTGGGGGTCCCGGCCGGCGAGGGCGTGTTCCAGCGTGATGACGGCCTCGGCGGGCGTCCGGGGCGCGTCCAGGTACGACACGCGGGCGTTCCGCCACGGCAGCAGCGAGGCGTGGTGCTCGGTCTCGAAGACGTACACCTGGCCGTCTTCGGGAAGCGCGGCGGCGAGCAGGTTCAGCGAGTCCGTGGTGGACCGGGTGAAGACCAACTGGTCGTCCGCCCGGCAGTCGAGGAACTCGGCGACGGTACGGCGGGCGTTCTCGAAGAGGTCCGTCGACAACTGCGAGAGGTACCCGGCTCCGCGGTGCACGCTGCCGTAGTACGGCGCGTACGCCGCCACGTCGTCCCAGACCCGCTGGAGCGCGGGGGCACTGGCGGCGTAGTCGAGCGCGGCGTAGGTGACCTCGCCGCCGGTGACGAGCGGGACGGTGACATCTCGGCCGAGAACGGACAGCGGGGCACAAACGGACTGGCCGGAGGCAAGGGTGGAGACAGACATGGGAACTCCCGTGAGAGGGCGTGCCGAAGGAAGGCACGCTGAAGAAGGAAAAAGGGTGCGCGGAGGCGGGGCTCGGCGGCCCTATCGCATTCGCTTGCTCACGGAAGGCTCCCTCGAGCGACCAGGACCCCTGGCCCCACGCTTTTCACAAGCGTGCGAGGGGTCCGCGCTTGCCGTAGACCTTGCTGCCTACGACCCGGTCTTCACCCGGGGCACCCCGCCACGGACGGAGGGTTGCCGGACAGCCGGCCGGGGCCTTGTGGCTGTCACTCATGACCTGATCAGGAACGTACGCGAAGTGATCGCCGAGGCGCAACTCCTGTCCGGATAGCGGGATCGGGCGCCGAATGGCTCGGGGGTGCGCGGTTCGTTGGCGGGCGCGGGTGGATCGTCGTTTCTCGCGCGGTTCCCCGCGCCCCTGAAAAGCGACCGGGGCTGCGCCCCGTGCTTTTCAGGGTGAAGGCCGGGCCGCTGGGCCCATGCCTTCGGGGGCGCGGGGAACCGCGCGACAAGCCCCCCACTCGCCCGTGCTCGCGAACGCACCCCACGCCGCCCTCACGGATCGCGTCGGCCCTACCGATTCGTCGCCGCGACCCACCGTTCGAGAACCCTCCGCGCCGCCCCCGAGTCGATCGACTCCGCGGCCCGTTCCATGCCGCCCCGCAGTTGCTCCGCCAGTGACCCGCTCCCCGGATCCAGCGCCACCAGCGCCGCCGCCGAGTTCAGCAGCACCGCGTCCCGCACCGGCCCGGTCTCCCCCGCCAGCAGCCGCCGTGCGACATCCGCGTTGTAGGACGCGTCGGCCCCCCGCAGCGCGGAGACCGGCACCAGCTCAAGCCCCACGTCCCGCGGGTCGAACGCCTCCTCCGTCACCTTCCCGTCGCGCACGACCCACACCCGCGACGTCGCCGTGGTCGTCAGCTCGTCCAGCCCGTCGTCGCCGCGGAACACCAGGGACGAGTTGCCGCGCTCCGCGAAGACGCCCGCCATGATGGGCGCCATCCGGGGATCGGCCACACCGACCGCCTGTGCCCGCACCTTCGCCGGGTTCGCCAGCGGCCCGAGCGCGTTGAAGACCGTGCGGATGCCCAACTGCCCGCGCGCTGCGGCCACATGACGTAGCGCCGGGTGGAACTTCACCGCGAAGCAGAAGGTGATGCCCGCCTCCTCGGCGACCTCCGCCACCCGCCGCGGCGTCAGCTCCAGATTGACGCCGAGCTTCTCCAGCACATCGGACGCGCCCGAGGCCGAGGACGCGGCCCGGTTGCCGTGCTTGACGACCTTGGCGCCCGTACCGGCGACCACGATCGACGACATCGTGGAGATGTTGACCGTCTTGGCGCCGTCGCCGCCCGTACCGACGATGTCGACGGTCCGCCCCGACACCTCGATGACGTTGGCGTGCTCGTACAGCGCCCGCACCAGCCCGGTGATCTCCTCGACGGTCTCGCCCTTGGCCCGCAGTGCCACCACGAACCCGGCGATCTGGGCGTCCGTCGCCTCGCCGCGCATGATCTGGTCCATCGCCCAGAACGTGGCGCCGGCGTCCTGGTCCCGCCCGGACAGCAGCGCGTTCAGCACCTCGGGCCAGGAACGGCCCGCCGCGGTGTCGCCTCCAGCGGGGGTCACAGCGCTCATCAGCCGCTCCTGGTGGTCGTAGCCGCGGGGGAGTCACCGCCCGCGGACGCAAGGCAATCGAGTGCTCTCACCCTATCCAGCTCCGAGCACGGCGAAGGGCCCCCGTCCGAAGATCGGACGGGGGCCCTTCGACCGTGTGTGGCGAAGCGGGTGATCAGTGGTGGCCGTGGCCGCTCGTGATCTCCTTGTACTCCTCGACGGTGGGCTTGAGGATCTGGTTGTCCTCGCCGTAGTAGCCCTTGCTCAGCTTGGCCCGCAGCTTCTGGCCACGCGTGATCTTGCGGGCGACACCGTTCTCGTCGACCGCGGGACCGATCTCGGCCGGCTTGTACTGCTCGTGCGCCGTGAGCGTGTGCAGCTGCTCCTGGCTGAGCGGCTCGTGGACCTCGATGAACTCACCGTGCGGCAGGCGCTTGATGATGCCGGTCTCCCGACCGTGCAGGATCTTGTCCCTGTCGCGGCGCTGGAGGCCGAGGCAGACGCGCTTGGTGACGATGAACGCGATGACCGGGGCCACGAAGAACGCGATCCGGACGAACCAGGTGATGGCGTTGATCGACAGGTGGAAGTGGGTCGCCCAGAGGTCGTTTCCACCACCGATCAGCAGCACCATGTACCAGGTGATCCACGCGACACCGAAGGCCGTACGGGTCGGGGCGTTGCGCGGGCGGTCCAGGATGTGGTGCTCGCGCTTGTCGCCGGTGACCCAGGACTCGATGAACGGGTAGACCGCGATCGCGACCAGGACCAGCGGGAAGATCACCAGCGGGATGAACACACCCAGGACGAGCGTGTGACCCCAGAAGTTGATCTCCCAGCCCGGCATGACACGGATCAGGCCCTCGGAGAAGCCCATGTACCAGTCGGGCTGGGCGCCGGTCGACACCTGGTCCGGACGGTAGGGACCCATCGTCCAGATCGGGTTGATCGTGGCGATCGCCGAGATGATCGCGATGACACCGAAGACCAGGAAGAAGAAGCCGCCGGCCTTGGCCATGTACACGGGCAGCAGCGGCATGCCGACGACGTTGTTGTTCGTCTTTCCGGGGCCCGCGAACTGCGTGTGCTTGTGGTAGAAGACCAGGATCAGGTGCGCGACCACCAGGCCGAGCATGATGCCGGGCAGCAGCAGCACGTGCACCGAGTAGAACCGGGCCACGAAGTCGCCGCCGGGGAACTCCCCGCCGAAGAGGAAGAACGACAGGTACGTGCCGACGATCGGCACGGACAGGACCGCGCCCTCCATGAAGCGGACACCGGTGCCGGAGAGCAGGTCGTCCGGGAGCGAGTAACCGGTGAAGCCGGTGAACATGCCGAGGACGAACAGCAGGAAGCCGAACAGCCAGTTGATCTCACGCGGCTTGCGGAACGCGCCGGTGAAGAACACGCGCATCATGTGCACGAACATGCCGGCGAGGAAGACCAACGCGGCCCAGTGGTGGATCTGCCGGATCAGCAGACCACCGCGCACCTCGAACGAGATGTGCATGGTCGAGTTGAACGCCTCGGACATCAGCTGGCCCTGCAGCGGGACGTACGGGCCGGCGTACTCCACCTCGTTCATCGACGGGTGGAAGAACAACGTCAGGTACACACCCGTGAGGATGATGATGATGAAGCTGTAGAGGCAGACCTCACCCAACATGAACGACCAGTGGTCGGGGAAGATCTTGCGCATGTTGGCCTTGGCCAGGGAGTAGATCCCGAGCCGGCCGTCGGCCCAGTCGGCGACGCGCTCGCCGGCCGGTGCCTTCCCGCGCTTGCCGCGCGCGTCTGTGGTGGTTGCAGTGCTCATCCGCGCTCCCAGAAGGCAGGACCGACGGGCTCTTCGAAGTCGCTCACGGCTTCGAGGTAGCCGTCATCGCCGACGGTGATCCGCAGCTGCGGCAGGGCGTGACCCGCGGGGCCGAAGATCACCCGGCCGGCGTCGGCGAGGTCGAAGGTGGACTGGTGGCAGGGGCAGAGCACGTGGTGCGTCTGCTGCTCGTACAGGGAGATCGGGCAACCGACGTGGGTGCAGATCTTCGAGTAGGCCAGGATGCCCTCGTGCGACCACTCCAGTGAACGCCTGTCCTTGATGTTGTCCGGCTGGATCCGGACGATCATCAGGGCGTCCTTGGCGATGTTCTTCTGGAAGTCGTGGTCGTGCTCGTCCAGGCCGTCCGGCATGGCGAAGGTCAGCGACCCGACCGCGACGTCCGCGGGACGCAGCGGCTCACCCGTGTTCATGTTGACGAGCTTCTTGCCCTTGGCCCACGTGGTGTGCCGCAGCTTGGTGCCGGGCAGCGGACCGAGGTCGCGCAGCAGGACGACACCGGAGAGCGGGACCATGGCCATCGCGCCGAGCATCGTGTTGCGCACCAGCTTGCGACGGCCGATGCCCGACTCGGCGGCACCCTGCTTGAAGTCCGCGTGGACCTTCGCGCGGACCTCGGGCGAGGCCTCGATCGGGTGACGCTCGTCGGCGACCTCCACATCGGACATCAGGGTGCGGGCCCAGTGGACCGCGCCCGCGCCGATACAGAACAGGGCCAGGCCCAGGGTGCCGCCCAGCGCGAAGTTCAGCGCGCTGATGTGCCCGATCGGCCAGACGTAGATCGCCTCGTCGACGGGGATCGCGACATACGAGGCGATGAACGCGATGGTGGACAGCATCGAGACCGTGAACAGCAGGGCGACCGTGCGCTCGGACCGCTTGGCGGCCCGCTCGTCGATGTCCTGGATCCGGTGCTCGTGGGGCGGGAGGCCGGGGTCCGCGAAGGGGTTCTCCTCGTCCGCGACCTTCACCGCACCGTGCGGGGCGTCCTGCTCAGCGGGCAGGTTCTCTTCTGGAATGTCTTGGCTACTCATGACTTCTTGGCCTTTGCGGTCCGAGCGGCGACCCACACGGCGACAGCGATCAGTGTGCCGAGACCGAAGACCCAGCCGAACAGGCCCTCGCTGACCGGACCGAGTCCGCCGAGGCTGAGGCCACCGGGCTCCACGGTGTCATCGCTGTTGACCGCTTCGAGGTACGCGATGATGTCCTTCTTGTTCTCCTCCGACAGCGTGGTGTCGGGGAAGGACGGCATGTTCTGCGGGCCGGTCTGCATGGCCTCGTAGATGTGCTTCGGGTCGACACCCTCAAGGCTCGGCGCGTACTTGCCCTCGGACAGCGCACCGCCCTTGCCGGTGAAGTTGTGGCACTGAGCGCAGTTCGTCCGGAACAGTTCGCCGCCCTCGGCGATGTCCGCGCCCTCGGGGTTGTACGCGTTCTCGGTCGGGATCTCGGGACCGGCGCCCAGGGAGGCGATGTACGCCGCGAGCTGGTCGATCTCGGCCTGCGAGTAGATGTTCTTCTTCTTCGGGACCTGAGCGCCCGGCTGCTGCGCCGGCATACGGCCGGTGCCGACCTGGAAGTCGACGGCCGCCGCGCCCACGCCCACCAGGCTCGGCCCGTCGGAGGTGCCCTGACCGCCGGTGCCGTGGCAGCTCGCGCAGCCCACGGAATAGAGCTTCTTGCCCTCCTCGATGGTGAGGGTCTGCGCGGTTTCTTCGGCCACCGCCTTGTCCGCGGGCGCCAAAGCGGTGTACAGCCCCGCGCAGGCCGCCAGCGCGATGAATAGGACGACGACCGCCGCCAGCGGATGGCGTCGTCGTGCGGAGAGCTTTTTCACGGATTACCCCGGTGTCAGGATCTTCTGCGTCGGTGCTTCTGGAAGGGTCGTTCTCGGGATCGAGGCGGGCGTACGGTCCGCCCGGCTCGTCCGCCCGATTACTTGATCATGTAGATCGTGGCGAAGAGGCCGATCCAGACGACATCGACGAAGTGCCAGTAGTAGGACACGACGATGGCCGCGGTCGCCTGCTCGTGGGTGAACCTCTTGGCCGCGTAGGTGCGCCCGAGGACCAGCAGGAAGGCGATGAGGCCGCCCGTCACGTGCAGGCCGTGGAAGCCGGTGGTCAGGTAGAAGACCGAGCCGTACGGGTCGGACGAGAGCGACAGGCCCTCGTGCTTGACCAGCTCGGTGTACTCGAAGACCTGACCGCCGATGAAGATCGCACCCATCACGAACGTGACGACGAACCACATCCGGAGCTTCTTCACGTCCCCGCGCTCGGCGGCGAACACGCCGAGCTGGCAGGTCAGGGAGGAGAGCACCAGGATGGTGGTGTTGGTCGCCGAGAACGGGAAGTTCAGGGCGTCGGCCTTCTCGTGCCAGAAGTCCGGACCGGTCACCGATCGCAGGGTGAAGTACATCGCGAAGAGGGCCGCGAAGAACATCAGCTCGGAACTCAGCCAGATGATGGTTCCGACGCTGGTGAGGTTCGGCCGGTTGACCGACGGGTGCGCGTGCCCGGTATCTACTGTCGTTGCTGTCGCCACGACCGACATTATGTCGGTCGCTTATCCCGCCCTCACTCCGGGGGGTGCCGTTCGGAGTGTTGCTCCCTTCGGGACCGGTGCTGACGTGGTGTTCAAGGGAGTAGCATCCGCGCATCGGTCCTTGTCCGTACGACGTCTGAATCTTCTGCGTAACGGAGGAACAATGCGCCCGACCGCCACGGTGCTGGTGTACAGCGACGACTCCAACACCCGTGAACAAGTGCGGCTGGCGACCGGCCGCCGCCCCGCTCCTGACGTCCCCGTCGTGGAGTTCGTCGAGTGCGCGACCCCCGCGGCCGTCGTCAAGGAGCTGGACAGGGGCGGTATCGATGTCTGCGTCCTCGACGGTGAGGCCGTGCCCATGGGGGGCATGGGACTGTGCCGGCAGATCAAGGACGAGATCTTCGAGTGCCCGCCGGTGCTGCTGCTGATCGGCCGGCCGCAGGACGCGTGGCTGGCCACGTGGAGCCGGGCGGACGGGGCGGTGACGCTGCCGGTGGACCCGGTGGAGTTCGCCTCGGCGCTGGCTTCCCTGCTGCGCGGGAAGCGGGCCCTGAGCGCCTGAGGCCGTGTCCCGTGTCCCCGCGCCCCCTGAAGGGGCGCGGGCCCGGCGTCACGCCGATTCGGGGCGCAGGCGCGCCTGGATCTCCGTGCGGGGGGCCTGCTTGGTGCCGGCGGTGAGGGCGCTGCCCTCGCGCCACTTCTGCCAGTCGAGGTTCCAGTCGCCGAAGCCGTTGCCGAAGGGGGCCATCATGTCGCCGGCGGAGTTGACGACCTTGACGATGTCGCCCTCGTTGATCGTCTCGTAGAACCACTCGGCGTTGGCGTTGCTCATGCCGGTGCAGCCGTGGCTGACGTTGGCGTAGCCCTGGGAGCCGGTGGACCAGGGGGCGGCGTGGACGTATTCGCCGCTGTTGGTGACCCTGACGGAGTTGTGGACGACCAGGTCGTAGAAGTCCGACGCGCCTATGCTGGCGCTGGTCATACGGACGGTGCCTTCCTTGGCCAGGACGACCTTGACGCCGTTGCGGGTGTCATAGCCGGGCATCCCGGTGGTGACCGGGATCTCCTTGATGACCTTGTCGTTCTTGTAGACGGTCATCCGGTGCGCCGCCGCGTCCGTGACGGCGACGATCTTGTCGCCGGTGGTGAGCGTCAGGGGCTTGGCCTTGCCGCCCCAGAGACGGTCCCCGACCTTTATGCCCTCCAGGGTGCTGCGGACCTTGATCGTGGCGCCCGCGGGCCAGTACTCCTTGGGCCGGTAGTGGAGCTTCTTGTCGTCCACCCAGTGCCAGGCGCCCTCCGCCGCGGGCGTGGACTCCACCTTGAGGGCGCGTTCGACGACGGCCCTGGCCGCCTTGTCCTTGACGGCCCTGCTCAGTTCCGCGGTGACGGGCTGGCCGACGCCGTACTTGCCGCCCTTGGGTCCGAAGGTGACGGTCAGGCGCTTCTTGGCGCGCGGCCGGCCGGTGTCGAAGGTCCGCTCATCGCGGCCGGGGGCACCGTCCTCGTCCTCCGTGCTCACCCGGACCGTGTAGCGGGCGTTGGCGGCGAGTGGTGAGGTGGAGTGCCAGCGGCTGCCGTCGGCGGCGAGTTCGCCCGCCACGTAGCGTCCTGCGGCGTCCACGGCGGTGACGTCGGTGATGCGCGCGTCGTCCTCGGCGGTGACTTCCAGGGGCTTGTCCGGGTCGGCCTTCTCGCCGTCGCCCGCGGGGGCGTTGAAGGAGACCTGGTCGGCCGCGTCGTACGGCGTGCCCGAGAGCGGGTGGCCGCCGGAACCACAGGCGGTGACGCCCGCTCCCAGGGAGACCACCAGCAGGATGCAGCTGACGACCGTGCGGTTTCGGGGTGCAGTGCTCATGGCTTCAACGTAGGAACGGCCGTCGGGCACGGCGCGCCGGGTGGGCCGAGTGAGGGACGTCCGGCGTGGCAAACGGGGGAAGCCCGGACCTCCTGTCGGAGTGTCCGGGCTTCCGTGCGCTCGGCGCGTGTTACTGGTTCTGGTTCTCACCGCGGTAGTACTCGAAGACCCAGCCCCACAGACCGATCAGGATGATCGGCAGGGAGAAGTACAGCAGCCACCAGCCGAAGACGACGCCCATGAAGGCGAGTGCGCCGCCGATGCCGAGGGAGAGCGGCTGCCAGCTGTGCGGGCTGAAGAAGCCCAGCTCGCCCGCGTCGTCCGCGACGTCGGCCTCCTTGTTGTCCTGCGCGCCCACGTCGACCCGCCGGGCCGTGAAGGCCAGGTAGTAGCCGACCATGATGCACAGGCCGAAGGCCAGGAAGAGCGCCGTGGTACCGGCCGGCTCCTTCGACCACACGCCATAGACGATCGCCATGGCGAGGACGAAGACGCTCAGCCAGATGAACATCTTGCCCTGGATCTTCACTTGCCGGCCTCCTTGCCGCTGCCGCTGCCCGCGAGCTCGTTGGCGCGGGGAGCGCCGTGCGCGAGCTGCTCGAGCGCGGCGATCTCCGGGTGGTGCAGGTCGAACGCCGGGGATTCACTGCGGATCCGCGGCAGGGTGAGGAAGTTGTGCCGCGGCGGCGGGCAGGAGGTCGCCCACTCCAGGGAACGGCCGTAGCCCCACGGGTCGTCGACCTCGACCTTCTTGCCGTACTTGGCGGTCTTCCACACGTTGTAGAGGAACGGCAGGATCGACAGACCGAGCACGAACGAGGCGATGGTCGAGATCGTGTTCAGAGCGGTGAAGCCGTCGGCCGCCAGGTAGTCGGCGTAACGACGCGGCATGCCCTCGGCGCCCAGCCAGTGCTGGACGAGGAAGGTGCCGTGGAAGCCGATGAACAGCGTCCAGAACGTGATCTTGCCGAGGCGCTCGTCGAGCATCTTGCCCGTCCACTTCGGCCACCAGAAGTGGAAGCCGGAGAACATCGCGAAGACGACGGTGCCGAACACCACGTAGTGGAAGTGCGCCACCACGAAGTAGGAGTCGGAGACGTGGAAGTCCATCGGGGGCGAGGCCAGGATGACACCGGTCAGACCACCGAAGGTGAAGGTGATCAGGAAGCCGGTCGCCCAGAGCATCGGGGTCTCGAAGGACAGCGAGCCCTTCCACATCGTGCCGATCCAGTTGAAGAACTTCACGCCGGTCGGTACGGCGATGAGGAACGTCATGAAGGAGAAGAACGGCAGGAGCACGCCACCGGTCACGTACATGTGGTGCGCCCACACCGTGACGGAGAGGCCGGCGATCGCGATGGTCGCGCCGATCAGGCCCATGTAGCCGAACATCGGCTTGCGGGAGAAGACCGGGATGACCTCGGAGATGATGCCGAAGAACGGCAGGGCGATGATGTACACCTCTGGGTGGCCGAAGAACCAGAAGAGGTGCTGCCAGAGCAGTGCGCCGCCGTTGGCCGGGTCGAAGACGTGGGCGCCGAACTTGCGGTCCGCCTCCAGGGCGAACAGCGCGGCCGCGAGGACCGGGAAGGCGAGCAGGACCAGGACACCGGTCAGCAGCACGTTCCAGGTGAAGATCGGCATGCGGAACATGGTCATGCCGGGGGCGCGCATGCAGATGATCGTGGTGATGAAGTTGACCGAGCCGAGGATCGTGCCGAAGCCGGAGAAGGCCAGACCCATGATCCACATGTCGGCGCCGACGCCCGGGCTGCGGACGGCGTCCGACAGCGGGGAGTAGGCGAACCAGCCGAAGTCGGCCGCACCCTGCGGGGTGAGGAAGCCGGCCACCGCGATCAGCGAGCCGAAGAGGTACAGCCAGTACGCGAACATGTTCAGCCGCGGGAACGCCACGTCGGGCGCGCCGATCTGCAGCGGCATGATCCAGTTGGCGAATCCGGCGAACAGCGGCGTCGCGAACATCAGCAGCATGATCGTGCCGTGCATCGTGAACGCCTGGTTGAACTGCTCGTTCGTCATGATCTGCGTGCCCGGGCGGGCCAGCTCGGCGCGCATGAGGAGCGCCATGACGCCGCCGATACAGAAGAACGCGAACGACGTGACCAGGTAGAGCGTGCCGATCGTCTTGTGGTCGGTGGTCGTCAGCCACTTGACGGCGACCTCGCCGCGGCGCTGGCGCCGGACGGGCTGCTCGTCCTCGTAGTGGGACCCCGCCGCCCCGGCACCCTGAGGTTCGTTGAGGATGCTCACAGTACGTTCGTCTCCCGGTTCTTCTCGTGCTTCGACTGCTCAATACCGGCCGGGACGTAACCGGTCTGGCCCTGCTCCGCGAGCTCCTTGAGGTGCTGCTCGTAGCGCTCGGGAGAGACGACCTTGACGTTGAAGAGCATCCGGGAGTGGTCCACACCGCACAGCTCGGCGCACTTGCCCAGGAAGGTGCCCTCCTGGTTGGGGGTCACCTGGAAGGCGTTGGTGTGGCCCGGGATGACGTCCTGCTTCATCAGGAACGGCACCACCCAGAAGGAGTGGATGACGTCACGCGAGGTGAGGACGAAGCGGACCGTCTTGCCCTTGGGGAGCCAGAGGGTCGGGCCGGGGTTGCCGGTCTGCGGGTTCTTGTCACCGGGGATACCGCAGGTGTAGACGCCGCCGGCGTTGGCCGGGAAGTCCTTCTTGTACCGGTCCGGGATCGCGGCGAGGTTCTCGTCCTTGGCCGCGTCGCCGGTGGAGCCGTCGACGTTCTCGATGTAGTTGAAGCACCAGCTCCACTGGAAGCCGACCACGTTGACCGTGACGTCGGGCTTCTTGGACATGTCGAGGAGCTTCGACTCGTCGCGGGCGGTGAAGTAGAACAGCACCGAGACGATGATCAGCGGAACGACCGTGTACAGCGCCTCGATGGGCATGTTGTACCGGGTCTGTGGGGGAACCTCGACCTTGGTGCGGCTGCGCCGGTGGAAGAAAGCACTCCACAGGATCAGGCCCCAGACCAGTACGCCCGTGGCGAGCGCGGCCGCCCAGGAACCCTGCCACAGGGAGAGGATCCGCGGAGCCTCTTCCGTGGTCGGGGTGGGCATACCAAGGCGAGGGAAGTCCTTGTATGTGCAACCGGTGGCGGTCGCCAGGACCAGGCCCGCAGTCAGTGCCTGCAGCAGCTTCCGCCGCATCGGGCGCCGCGGCGAGCGGTCGGAGCCGTTGGGACTCACGTAGCGCCTTCCCGAGAGTCTCGCCCGCGCAGGTCAGGCTGCGGCCTTCTCGCTGGTCGGTCGCCGCCCTGCGACGGGCAGGGGTTTGGATGTTTATGCGGACCAAACCCTACTGGACGCGATTTGGGGTCGCGCGGGGAGGGGGTCCCAACTCGCCGGGGGTCACTTGGAGCGGCTATCCGGGGGTGCCGGGTGCGCCTCATAGCTCGGGAGTTCGGATGATTTGGCGGGTCCGCGCGCGTTGTGGCTCTTCGCGCAGTTCCCCACCCCTCCTCGGTCACCCCCAGGCTTTAGGGGTCCTTTCACTGTGCCCGCCCGGGTCGGGGGGGGGGGGGGGGGGGGGGGGGGGGGGGGGGGGGAAACAACAGAAGGGAAACGTCGATGGGAAAAAAACTG